>JAJDUT010000140.1 GCA_022826515.1 Candidatus Latescibacterota bacterium | reverse complement strand
ATCCGCGACGAACTCATCCAACGTGCTCTTGTCGTCCCGCTCCATACGGTCGCGCAACTGTTCCAAAGCCACGAGCGCAAAATCCGCCTCTTGTACAGAAGCGGCGAGAGCACTCGATGACATGCAAAAAAAGACGCAAACCGCAATGCAGCACCATGTGTTACTCACGCGTATATCTCCTCGTCAAATCTGCGTCAGAAAGCTGCCCGTATGCCCGGTAATGTAATCGGCCACCAGCCACGCGCCGGCCGCAACCACTTCCCCAAGGATCAGCCCCAGAAAGAACGGACGCAAATTCCGGTATAGTCGCGGTCCCCCATACTTGAGGATCACCAGCTTGAGCAGCCAAGCGATGAGCGCACTGGCAAAAATGTGGCCGGTCTTCCAGTTCGCGCTGATAGCGTAACCCAGCGGGTTGAGGGGCCACCACAGCACATGGTGCCGCACCCACATCAGTACGGCCATCACCCCGCCGCCTATTGCCATGAATAGCCAAGCGTCGGGGCGGGGGCCGGTCAATTCCGCCGCAATGCGCGGGGCCATGTCCTTGGGGCCGTACGTAGCAGCTCCCCAACCAAAGAACAGGCCGTTGAGGTTGATACCGCCGTATTTGTACGCCAACTCCATGGTAACGTACGAAGAGCCGACCAAGCTGACCACAATGGCAATGATCACCGCCCAGAACAGCCGCCGCTTCCCACCCTTAATTACCTCGCTCATCTTCAGGCCATTGGCGACCGACGACATGACAAACGAGCGGATCTCCGAATGCCAGCCATAGGAAAACCCCAAGGCCACCAAACCAGAGGCCCCGAGGCTGGAAGCACCGGCCCCGGAAATCACAAAGGTCGAGGTCATAATGGGGGGGCGCATAGCCGGAATGCCTCCTTCGGCCACCACCCGCGTCAGGCCCAAAAACAGCACCATGGCCCCAAAGATGAACATCGCCACGCCCAACGGCGGCAACCCAGCCATCCACAGCCCCAACCCCACCAAGCCAAGCGACGCCAGCAAGCCGAAAGTGGCCTGCCGATACGACATAATTTCGTCGGCATCTTCTACACTTGGATCGCCGTGCCACGCTTTGCGCCACACCGCCCGCAAGTGCCCACGCGACACCCACAGACCGATCAGCACGAAGACGATCATCGCTCCCATGCCCTGATGGGCTAGGTACGGCTCCCGCGAGTACAGATCCATCCGCTCGGTGCTTTGCAGGCCGAGGACATTGAAGACGCCTCGTTGCATTGTGGTCAGGATGTAGAATACCCAAATAGACGCGGAGATATCCAAGTTGACAAAGTAAAAAAAGCCGATCCACGGCGGGCTGAACCACAAGTCCAAGCGCACGGTATCGCGGAACAAAGGGAGCGACGCCGTCCGCGCAATCCCGGGCACCTCTGGGAAATAGGCGTGCAGTCCATTGACGCTGAGCAAGACGAATGAAAAAGCAAATCCCAGCCACATTGCCTTATTGGTAAAAAACACCCGCCCAATAGCCCGCCCTTGCTCGCGCTGAATCATCTCCATCGGCACCTGCACCAACGGATACGCCAACTTCTCCCGATCGACCCATTGCTTGCGCAGGATGACCATCGTGCAAATCATCGCCGCGCTGAGCGCCAAAAAGAAGCCGTACCAATAGGTCAGCGGCAGCACCCATGCTGCCCAAGGAATGGTAGCCCCCTCGGGCAGCCCCTCAAAGAAGTAGCGCGCCACGTTTTCGCCGCGTGGGATCATCCACGTGGGGATGTACTGGTTGTACAAAAAATCCCAGTTATTCTCCGGCGTCGCGTAGTACGTAGAGCCGACCAGACAAGGAATGATAAATTGGGTAAACCCCATCCCGGGAATGCAGCAGGCGACCACCAACATGATGTAGATGGTAATTAGCTCGGATTGGGTCAGAGCCAAAGAACGGCGCAAGCAGTACACGAGGCCGCTGGCAGGTACTAAAAAAAAGAAGAAGAATAGAGCGGCTGGCGTACTAAAATTTAAAGTCAGGTACGAGCCGCGAATGATAGTCGTCGCGTACGCGTCTAAACCATTGAGCAGCAAGGCGAGCACCGCGCCGAGCAGGATGCCCCGCGCGGGGATGCCGGCGGTATCCTGCTGCCCTTCCCCCTCGTTCACCCATTCGAGGTATGCCGGAGGAATCTGCTTTTTCAATGCCGTTTACCTCGATCATGGTTCAAATCAGTACTGATTCCTCCGTCACGCCCTCTCTCTTGCTACTCGGCTGCGACCGCCTTTTCCAAGACTTCTCGAATGTAGCCATTCAATTCGAGGTGACGACGAGCGGCGTTCAAAGCCATGCGACGATGCAGTTCGGGGCTTGCTTGAATCACGATTTTGCCAGAGAAAGGTTCTTCTGGCTCCTTTTCCTGTTCTCGGCAAAATGCAAGGTACTCCTCAATGGATCGCTGCATCTCTTTTTTAAGTTCCGCTACCGACGATCCGTAAAACGAGATCACGTCATTTGTATTGATCACCGTTCCGTGAAATCTGTCAATTTCCGGATCAAACGAAACAACTCCCAGATATCCTTTGTATTCGATCATAGCATAACCCCTGCATTTTCGAGAAATCTCCGCAGATCTCTTACTGCGCCCTTGTCCATATTTGGACTCGGATGTGGACGATGAAATACAGCAACGCTATCGTGTAGTGATATAGCAACTCTCGATCCTGCCCGTTGACTCAAGACGGCTCCCAAGGCTTGTAACAATGCTTCGACATCACGCCATTTGATATTGCCCGATATAGGCTGTGCAAATAGGTCATTGAGTGTTTTCCTATGGCGTTTATTCATTGTTCCACGACCAACGCTGGTGAGGAATCAGTACACGCTAGCGACGAGTTTGGTAATCGTCGTTTGCTCGCCTTCGGCATCGACCTCCACTCCGACTCGACACAAATACAGGCCCGGCGGCAGCAGCCGACCCTGATCGTCCCGCCCGTCCCAAGTCAAACGCTGCACTCCAGCGGCGTGTGCTACCACCGGAACCATCTGCCGCACGCGCTGGCCGTCTAAGCCATACACCTCTAGCACCAACGCCTTGGTACCCTGCACCGCGAACACCGGAAACACCAATTCCACTACGTCGTTGATCCCGTCCCCATTGGGCGTAAACGGATTGGACGACGCGGCCACCTCGCCCAACAGCCCGCCGCTAAACGGGGTCAACACCTGCAAACTGCGGCCGGCACCGGCATCCACCCGCTGCCACACCCGCTCGTCCCCTTCGCCCAACCCCACCTGCACGGCAAAAGCATTGCTCGCAAGGTAGAGCACACCAGAAAATTGCAGCGCCACGAACCCCTCTCCCTTCGCCACGGGTGCGGGTAGCTGCACCCACAGCGAATCGGTCCCAGTCTCTACCCGCGTCACTTCTTCCGGCCCGTAGCGCACGCGCTCCGCGCCCACAACCACTTCCTCCAGATCGACCGCTGCCCCCGACGGCAACACCACTAGTACCTGGTCGAAGCCGCGATTGTCAGCTTGGAACTGCGGCTGCAAAGACAGCGTGAAGGTCGTGCGTTCTCCGCGCTGCTGCGTCTGTCGCGGCTGCACTTCGCCTATAACTTGGCTAGCCAAGGGCCAATCCAGCGCAATGTGCATCCCGCGCAACAACGCTCCTTGGCCGGGATCGTCCGAGCGCAAAGTGGCCTCCACTATAGCGTAGCGACGCGGGCTTGGCGAGGAGATTGGCGCACCCGTGGCCGTGTAGTACGGACTCCAAGAGCTCCAGTCAGCACCGGGAACCACCGATATAGTCGAATCGCCCCGCTGAAAGCTGAGCAGCTTGCGATATTTGGCCTCGGTCACCTCTTTCCCGGCCTTGGTGAAGTAGTGGATTTCCTCGTCGAGCTGGTTGCCAGTGCGCGTGCGAAATTGCACTTGGGTGCCCGGAGGGGCGTCGGCTGCCCAGTGAATGGAGGACAAAATGCGCGGATCGCTGCCCAGCTCCATAGGTGCCGATTGCAGCGTTACCTGCGGCAGGAACCCGCGACCGTAGAGCTGGAGCTCGCGGATGCCGGAGTTGGCCCAATTCGGGACGATGAGCACGCGGTAATCCATCTTGAAGTAGCGCGCCCTAGTGAGCGGAAAGGCATTGTCCTGATAAAAAATGTGGGGGAACAGCCCACTGAAGCGGCCCGGCTCTACTTCGGCGGTTTCTCGCGTGGTCAGCGCAACATAGGCCAAGCTGCCGTCTGGGTTGCGCTGGCCATTGGAGAGGTTGATGACGTAGTTGGGGAACGCGCCGGTAAAGCCGTGGGCGATGTTTTCGCGGTCAAAGCCGATGACCACTCGGCTGATCCAAAACCAAGTCCCCAAGTCGAAGAGGAGTTCGCGGTCGAACTCCACGTCAATGTGCTCGACGCCGCTGACGCCGACTTGCTCGGTCCACACGGTCTTGTAGTCGCCGTCAATGGCCAAGCGCTCTGTCCCGGTGTTGCTCGTGCCCCCGATCAACCCACCCCGACTCAGCGAGCCCAAACTGATGTTGTCGCCCTCGGTCCACACCTCCACCTCGGCCAGCCGCGGCCGCTCCCGTCGATAGTACTTAATCGGGCCAGCGCGCGACTCGCTCAGTGCTGCGTGCTGGTCTTGGTCGATCTGCCGCAAAACGCCCGAGGACTCGCGCAAGAAGTAGATCACATCGCCGCGCTCTTCCTCTGGCAAGCTGTTCCAGCGGGCCTCGCTGACTTCGTGCCCCTGGCCGCGCGCGCTGGCTGTGGCCACGATCTGGACGAACTGGAACATGTCGCCGACAAAGCCTGTGTCCGCTTCCTGCGAGGGCTTCAGATCAAACTCGAAGACGCGCTGGGATTTGTTCAAACCTTCGCTGCGGCCAGCCTGCGCAAAGCGGATCGCCTTGCTCTGGGAGAAAGCCGGGAGGCCGTTGGACGTGAGTACCTTGAACTGCAAGAAAGGATCGCCCATGCCTTCCGGCGCGAATTTCACCACGATCTTGCGCGCCCACACCAAGCGGCCCAAATCGACCTCGACCCACCAATCGCGGAGCGGCGCTTCTACGTCCGGCTCCCAGAAGGTATCCTCTTGGCCGTCTATGAGATTCGCGGCCTCAGCCAAGTTAGTGCCCGCCGCCCGAATCCCGCCCTGTACGCCTTCGGCGGACACAAAGTTCGGAGCGTCTAGCACGGCGTTGATTTGCTCGCGGATGCGGTGCGGCCGCACCCCTTCCGCGCCCAATTGCACCGTACCTGCGGCTATCTCCCATTCCGCCCAGTCGCCCTCGTCAACGGCGACTCGGTCCGATTCGAGGCGAAATCCCTGGGGCCACGCCGCAACGGCGATCAGCAGGGCGCAAGCAACAAGCCACAACCGAGTCACGCGACCTTCTCCTCCCCCACCTGCTGACACGCCGCGATGAATTCCTCGGCCGTGGTGGTATAACCGATCAGATGTTCAAAGTTGCGCAGCGTGATCCGGTTGATCCAACCGCCTTCCGGCAGGCTGTCGTCTATCGTGTCTGGCATCTCGATCGTACCGGGGGCGTTTGAACAATCGCGCAACAGAATGACGCGGTAATTCCGCCCGACGGCTTCGGCGCAGGTGTAGTGCAAGCAGGCCCGCCGACTGTAGCCAACCACGAACAGCGTCCTAATACCATAGCTGCGCAAGTGCTGGTCCAAGAAGGTGTCGTGAAAGCCGCTCCAGATCCACTTGGGGAAATTGCGCTCGCCCTCGCGGGGAGCCACGTAATCGAGGTACTCGGGTTTGTGTTCTTGCCGCGCCCAGCTTGCAATGCCGTTGCCGCCGCCGCCCTTGGTCTTGCCCCAGATCTCGCCCACGATGTTGCCGGGGTCAGCTACTAGGCGCAGGTCGTTGTGGACGTAGTTGACCAGCATTCCGCTGTCGCGGGCGGCTTGCAAAGCCGGCGCGATGAAGTTCTTGGTCGTTGGATCGGGCGAGCGCCCATCAACATCCACCAACAGAAAGGCGCACTCGGCGAACTCTAGGGTCAGAGTCTCGTACCCGTAGTCGTACCCGCCGGGATAATCCTTGTAATAGCGAATGGGAATTTGAATGTTAGCCATAGGATCTCCTTGGCAATTAGGAATTAGGAATTAGGAATTGGGGGAGGTAGTATAATTCGTAATTCCTAATTCCTAATTCTCAATTAATAAACCACGGCGACGGTCCCCGCTAGCTGATCGCCGCCTTTTTCCGACTCCACCGATATGCGATAGACGTACAGACCCGGGGGTACCCGCTCGCCGTTCTCGTCCCGGCCATCCCAAGAAAAGCGCAGGCCGCCGCTGTGCTGTTGCCCGTCGTGGATTACCCGCAGCGAGCGGCCGGACAAATCGAAGACCGCGAGGCGCAAGGGTACCTCTTGGGTTACCTGCAACAGCTTAAAAGAGAAGTGAATCTGTTCGTTTATCCCATCGCCATTAGGGGTGACAATCTTCGGCTGCACCTCCAGATCATCCAGTAGGCGACGAGAAATCGACGTGCGGACCGTGAGTACCTCGCTCACTATCTCGCTGGCCGCATCGCCGCGATTGATAGGTTGCGCCAGCTCCAAGGGACGCTGCGAGTCCCGCACCCAGCCGCGGAAGGTCGTGCCGTAGCGCAGCACCGGAGCGCGGAAGAACACCTCGATCACTCCGCCGGAATCCCCAGATGTGCGCGGGGGAAACAAGGAAACCGCAAAGCGCAGCGAATCCGGCGCAATGTGCACGGCGAAGCTGTCCAAGCCCGTGGCCTGGACCGAATCCACGCTAGCCACGCCAAAGGGCGCGGCGATTTCCACTCCGTCAAAACCAGAGTGCTGCGCGCGGATGATGGGCTGAATGGCATACCTAAACGACGCGATCTCGCCCAGAGTAACTTCGGGGGGATATATTTCGCCCAGCACCTGCTCGGCGAGCGGCGGCTTGGTCGCCGAGAATTCGATGAACTCTAGCTCACCGCCCTCACTACCTACGGGCAAAAAATCGACCCGCAGTTGCAAGACCGAATTGGGACCGGGCGAGGCTATGGCAGTGCCGCTGCTGTCGGCAAACGCATAGGGCGACGACCAGAAGCTCCAGTTGTCAATGTCGTAAGTGATTTCGCCGGCCTCTCCCGGCTTGAGAAAGAGGTAGTCCGTCGCGTCGAGGGGCTGTCCCTCTTCGTCGAGCGACGTTACTTCATCGCCCCGGCCGGTGAAGCGCCAATACACGTTTGGATCGAGATCCTTCCCGGCCCGCGATTGGATCCAGACGCGGGCGCGGGGATCTTGGTGGCCGCGCCAGCGGATGTCGCCCCACACGGCTGGCTCGCCGAGGTCGATAAACGGGCTGACGTACGATGCTTGGTGCGCGTAGCCTACGCCATAGACTTCCACTTCGCCGATGTGCAGGGCCTTGGGCGACGCGCGGAGGAGCAACAGCCCCACGCTGCGGGCGAGTGCCGGGGGAAAGCTCACGTCTATGGTGTCCTGCACGTTTTCGGGTAGCTCAAAGACGAGTTGGCCGCCGACGCGGGCAGCGCCATACCCCGATACGGTGTCTTTTTTCTGCACTCCTAAGTCGGCGCTCACGTACAACCCATCGGGATACAGGCCGCTCTCGGCGGCGACGACCCGCACCCTGTTGACAAAAAACAGGCCGCCGAGGTCCATGGTAACGCGCCGCGACTCCAAGTAGCGCTGGCCCGTGAACCGGCTCTGAATGCCTGCCACCCATTCCCAGAACGTCGTCGGATCGGCGTCGATCATGTTCTTGGACAGATCGGTGATGGAATAGCTCGCGACCCCGCTTACCCGCACGTAAGGCCCCCCGTTCCGCTCCGGGCTGGTGAGGGCAATGTTGGTCGCCGGCGTCAAAAAGATCGGCCGCAGCGTTCCGGCGGCGAGGGCTTCGGTGTCGAGGCTTTGCTCCTCCTCAAAGTCGCTCCAAGACAATTGATGGAAATTCACTCCGGCCTCGCTCGGGCGGGGCAGGTCCTCGCCGCCGATGCGGTAAATCTCCACGGCCCCGCCCCTTCCCAGCGCAAGCGCGGCGAGCGCGAAGGCTAATAGCGTCCTTTTTCTCATGGCGTCCGCACCTTAGTCGAGCCCGGCATAGACCGTCACAAATTGGGATGCGCCAGTAAAGGCGTCTTCTCCCTTGCGGTCAATGCGGCTGACTCGCAGGCCCATCTGGGTGGTCAAACTGTACCCTAAGTACGCGCCTGTATTGGAGTACTGGATGGCGAGCACCGTCTCTCGGTAGTCTGGCGGCAAGCCCAAAGCCCGCACTTTTTCCTCGTCTTCGAGCTGGCTGAATATGGTGTACTCCAACCCGGCTCTCAGTTCGGAACTATTCAGGATCGCGACCTCGCCGATCAAGAACAAGAGCAGGGCGTTTTCCTTGCGCACGGGATCGTTGCTCAGCAGCGGAGCTTCGCGGCGATGTTCGTTCTTGATCTTGGGGGCTAGCAGCACGCGGCCGACCTCGCGCCGGTACTCGGCCTTGTTGATTAGGCCGAAGAACTGGAAGTTTTCGCGCATGTCCGGCTGCACTTCGTTTTGGTGCCAGATGTCGTATTTCAGCTTGTTGGTGACAGTAAGGCCGGGGATGCTGGTGTAATCGAAACTGGCAAATGCGGAATTGATATAGGTATTGGGCGCGGCCAAGGGGTCTTCTATCCGCTGCAACGCACCTGGAGCACCAGTCGGCTGTACCCACTGGACGACGTTGTCGGCGATCTCATCCTCGACCCGCTTGAACATGTCGAAGACGCGGACCCGACCTACACCGGCGATGTCCTTGTCCCACGTAACAATCCCGTACGCGGTTTGTTCGCGCTTCTTGGCCGATAGCATGCGCTCCCGTTTGTAGCCGGCGGTCAGTCTCAACTCGGGCGTGAAGTGCATCCCGACATACGCATTGTAGCCGCGGCGATTGCGGTCGTATGGATAATCCGGGTCCTCGTCGTTTTCAAAGCGGTCGATCCAGAAGTTGTTGTTCATGTCCATGCCAAACAAAAACTCCGGGCGATCTACGTGGTAGCGCAGGAAAGGCTCCTCGTAGTCAGGGACGAAATTCGGCCGGAATTCATTGTCATTTTGGTTGAAATCAGAGATGAAGTCGAGGTTTTCGTCCCAGCCGGGAAAAATCCGCAAATCCGGCCCAAACTGGTTGAGGCGCTGCCAGTCGGGGATGCGGTCCTGGTCGTCGTTGTCGTCAACCCACTCGTAATAATTGGTCGTTGGATCGGTGTAGTCGATATCGCCCGAGGGCGAGGCAATCAGGCTAGTGGTGCCGTAGTTGTAATCCATGCTGTAGGTCTCGGCAAAGAAAAAATAGGGATAGCTCTTCTTCGACAAATTGACCATATAGGCATTGGCTTGGTCCGCAGCCGTGTGGTGGGTCGAAAACGCGCGGTTCGGGTATTTGCGATAGTGCCGACTGCGGTCGAATTCCGCGTACAGATCAAAACCCAGCACACCCTGCGCCTCTAAAGTAAACCCGTAGATGTCGTTGCCCGTAGGCAAGCCGTAGTCGAGGCGCAACAGCCCCAGGTTGGAGCCGTCCTGGACGTTGCCAGCCGCCCGCTCCACCGTCAGAAAAACGGGCTGGCCTTCGGGTATGTTGAGCTGGCGGTCCGAACTCATCTCGATGTGGTAGTCGTTAGCCACCACCAACTCGATCTGCGCGCGGCGAATGGTGGAAAGCTCCGGGCCGGTGTACGACGGAGAGCGGAAGTCGTAGGTCATTTCGATGCGCTCGGCGCCATCGGCCGCGAGGAATCCGAGGCGTTGCAAGCCGCCGTCGATGATCGGCTCAAAGCCGATTTGGCTGCCCCGCACTGTCTCTTTCTCGACCTCGACGACGCGCTCGCCTGCTTCTGTTTCGCGCGCCACCTCAGTCTCGGATTCAATGATAATGTCCCACGAAAAGAGAGCTGCTCCGCCCTCGCGGTCTTCGGGCGAATCATCGCTCAGGCGAATGAAGATCTGCCCGACGTGCTCTAGATTTTGCCCAACCGTCAACGAGCCGGTCCACGGGTTGCCCTCGAAGCTCTCCAACAGGGTTTGCGAGTTGTGAGCGTTGATATAGAGGCCGCCTACCTCGACAAAGTCGCCGATCTGCGTCGTGCCGTACAAGCCCAACAGATTGGTACTATTGGTGGTTTCAACAGATACGTTCCGCGCCAGCCCCGGAGAGCTAATCCGCGACATCAAGACGGTCAGGCCGTACTTGTCGGACTGAAAGTCGGCCTGGATGCCGTCGAAGGTCGGCTTGGAGAACGTCATCGGCGTCAGCGTGGTGCGGATCATGCTGCCGATCGTCAGGGCCAAGTTGTTTTGCCCCTTTTGGTCGGAGGCAATGACGAGCTGGTTGAACCACGCGCTAAACCTAGAGGTCTTAAAGATCGTGCTGCCAAACTGCTGGGGCTGATTCTGGCTCCAGTCGTAGATGAGCCAGCCGCGGTTGATGAAAGACCCATAGAGATCGTAAAAATAATCGCCCTCTATGTCGCTGGAGACGTAGCGCTGGTACAGGTCGCGGGCGTAGTTGGTGTATTCCCATTGCTTCCAGCCGTAGAACTGATATAGCTCTTGGGGCACGTACCAACGCCGCACGGCCGGATCTAAGGCGTCGAAAAGCACCCCCGGCCCCACGGGTTCATACGTGACCTCGCCGCCCCGCTGCACGCCCAACCTACTGCCGTGATCTTCCCTTCCCTGCGCGCCAATATCGCCGCCCGTTGCCGCGGCAATCAGGGCTGTGAGTAAAAGCAAATTCCGTCTGGCCACTGTGCGTCATCCTTTGTCAATAAGCAATGGTCACCACGCTGCTGCTGCGCTCAGCGCCGCTGTCGGTCTCCACTTCGACTTCCAGAATGTAAACCCCTGGCAGCAATAGATCGCCCTGTGCATCTCGGCCATCCCAAGGGTGCAGGAACCGCCCGCTCCCGCTGCCAGCGGCCGGCAGCTCTGCGACCTGATTGCGCGCCAAGTCGTAGATCCGCAGCGCAACCGGTGCCCGGCCCGTCAGATAGAGCAAATCGTAGGTAATCGTCGTGTAATCGTTGATTCCGTCGCCATTGGGCGTGAACACCGCCGGCGTTGCGGACACCTGATACACCAAGCGCTGGCCCTTCAAGGGCACTCGCACGCTCAGGTCGTCTCCCGCAAATCGAGGGGCGGCATTGCCGCTCTCGATCACTTGGGGTATCGCGCCTTCTCTCGTGGTGTCGAGCAGGCGTCCGGTAAACACGGTCTCATAGCGCAGCACAGCCGTGTCGAAAACCACTTGCAGGGCGCGATTGCCGGTCTGGCGCGCAAAGCTAACTCGCAGCCCCTTGGCCCCCAATTCCTCGCTGAACTCAATCTCTTGGTCATCTACGCGCAACTCGCGCAGGGCGCGGACCGGAGCCGGGGTGTCGATTTCCAAGCGGTCGAATCCCTCGGCGTCCGTCACCTCGATGGTATAGACGAAGCTCGTATCTACGCCTACGGGGACCTCCTGTGGCCATATCTCGCCGACGATCGCCTGCGCCAAGGCCGGGCGAAAGACCTCAAAAGCAAGTGAATCGACGGCAATGCCATCTTCGAGTCCATCGCTCTCAAACGCCATGCTGAACTGGAAATAGCGGCGCGGTGCCGGCGAGAGGACCGGATCGCCGCTGTTCCGATAGGGCGTGGACCAAGGGCTCCAGCTATCGGGCTCGTCGTCCGGCGAGGGACTGCTACCGCTGCGCGTGCGCACAATGAGCCGCGACCGCTGCGGCAAACCCACTTGCTCGGTGCCCCATTGCAGCCTGCCCCACAGCGCATCTTGCTCCATGTCGAAGACCTCGGACAGGTAATCCGCCTCGGGCACGAACCCGCTGCCAAAAATTTCGAGTTCGTCGATTTCCCAGTTGAACCGCTGCGTGGATTCCAAGCGGAGATAGCGCACGTATTGCAGGGGGAACCGCACGTCGATGGTATCGCGGCTGTTGCTGCCGTCTTGGGCCATGACCGTTACCAAGGTCTTGTCCGGCAGCTTCTCGACCGAGGCGGCTATGATGTCTGCGGCGAATGCGCCATCGTTGATGGAGAGCACATAGCCTTTCATAAAGTCGCTTTTGAAGGCTTGGCGGGGAAAGAAGCGAATGTGATTGACGCCAAACCGAGCGCCTAAATCGACGACTAAGAGGATGCCGGTGGCCACCACGTCCTTGGCCTCAAAAGCCGTGCTTGGATCGCCATCCACCATGCTGTGCAGGCGTTCTTTGAGCACGTCTGAGGTCAGGCGCAAAACGGCTTGGGCGTTGGGCGAAGTCACCCGGCCACCGCGCTCGAGGAGCCCCGTGGCGATATTGGTGTTTTCCGCCACGCTGCGGGGCTGGATCCAGCCCGCGCGGGTGCTGAAATCAATGACCGGTGCGGCTGCGGCCGCCTCCTGCCAAGTCGCGCCGCTGCCATCGCCTCCGACTACGATGTTTTCCGTCGCTAGGGCCGCCGCAGCGAGCAGCCCCACTAACGCCAAGGCATTGCGCTGTCTGCCCATTGCCTTTTGGGAGATCAGTTCAGCACCTTCAATAGGATGGTCAGTTGTAGCCCTACAACGCCGAACAAAATGCCAATAATCCAGCGGTTGGTAGCGCGAAGCTCGCGTATGTCTTGGCGCAAGTCACCAATGGATCGCTCAATCGCGTCCAAGCGGCGGTCAATCTGCTCGGCAATGCCTTCTAGCCGTCCAATGCGGCGGTCGTGGTCTTGCGCTTGGGTAATCGGTTCGCGCTCGCTCATAGTCGTTATTCCTAATTGGTTAGGGTTGGTACTGCGAAAAAGATATAAAAAAACCGCCATGCCAGGTCGGAAGCCCGGCATGGCGGCATTCAATCTACGCGCCTAAAGCAACTAATTACTCGGCAAACGTGGATTTGAGTCGGCCCCAGCCAATTTCCTCTACGGCCGTGGGTGCAGCCGTGGCTTGAGAAGCCCAATCGATATCCGGATCGATGGGAGCCAAGAAAAAGTCGGAGAGCAAATCACCCTGGAAGTAGCTATCCGTGGCCCCGCTCAGGGTCCAATAGCCCTCATAGCCAGCTATTTCCAGATCGTCGTCGTCAATGATAGTGAAGTGGAAGCCAATGATATTGCCCTCCACCAGTGTGCCGATAGTACTAAAATCGATCCCGTTCCAGTTCAGATTGTCGAAGGGGGTCAGCATGTACTCGGCCCGAAAAAACCCCTCCCCACCTTCTTCAGCCGTCTGAGTGGAGGCGAACTGCCCGTAGGGCGGCTCGGTGATCCATTGGGCTTTACCCCAATGATTGAGGCCCGAGCCTGCACCACCTTGATTAAAACCATAGTTCTGGGCATGGGCACCGTGCAGCAGATCCTTCTGCTCTTGGTCTTCTACATCGGACCACACATTGAACATGCCACCGCTGTGGTCCGCATCGAACACCATCTCCATCGGCTCCCACCCAGTGATGACCCAGATGGCGTCGTCAAACCGATCTTCCATGACGTAGAGCTTGTTGGTATTGGGATTCCAACCAACGATGGCCCGCAGGGCTAGGTCAGTCGCATCCCACGCGGTGCCTACACCTCTCACGGTCTCGGTTAGTTGCTCGTGGTTGATCCAGTAGCCTTCGGGAATGACATCCCACTCGACGAGATTACCGTCAACCGTGGGAATGTTGGCGTCTGGGAATTGCACGGCCGGGAACGCCACATCTACGGGCAGGTGCGCCCAGCCGGGGGTAGCCGCGAGCGAAACAGCGAAAATCAGGACGAGCTTTTTCATTGCTTTACTCCATTGGAAAGAGGTTGGAAAACCTATGACTTCTCTGCGTGTGCTTTTGCTATGACCTTACATTGTACGGAATTTATTTCTCACTTGTCAAAAAAATAAAAACCTTACCCATTAAATAAATATGCAAAAATTTGTGCAATTTTTGGGCTATCGCTCCCGTGTTTCGCCGACTGCGCCGTTGTCATTTTTGCGCTGGCTACTCTGCCTATTCCTCTTCCTTGCCTGTGAAACGCCAAAGTCAGATGACAGGCCGCTGGCCCAAGTCGGCACTAAACTGATTACCGAGCGGGACTATCGCAGTTTTGTCGCCGGCCTGCCCGAATGGACCAAGAGCGAGGCCGAAGGCAGCGACCAAGTGCGAGACTACCTGCAATCCCTCGTCGATCGCGCCCTCATCTTGCGCGCAGCGCGGGAGCAGAAGGTGGAACAGAGCGCAGGCGTGCAAAAGAACATGGAAGTGGCCCTGCGGCTGAAAGTGGGTCAGGCGATGGAGCAGCGCTACATCCGGCCTGCCGTCTCGGTCAGCGAAGCAGAACTGCGAAGCGAATTCACCGCGCGGGGATGGGAGCGGCAGCTCAAGATCGCGCACATTTTCGCGCGGACGCAAGCGCGGGCCGAAGCGGCCCTAGCCGCCCTACAAGCGGGCCGGGCCTTTGTGGAAGTAGCGCACGAGTTTTCGCAAAACCGCACCACTGCGGCGCACGGCGGGGAAAAGCCTTACTATTACAGCCGCATCAATGCCATACCGGCCGTGCGCGATTCCTTGTTCAGCCTGCCCAAGGGCGCAATATCCGCGATCCTCCCCGTCCCCAAGGGGTACGAGATTTTCAAGATTCTCGACGAGCGCACGGCTTCCTATGAGCAAATGCGGCCGCAAGTCCTCAAGGCCGTTATGAGGGAGCGGTTGCAAGTGCGGCGGCGGGCGTACATCGATTCGCTCGCCGAGCAATTCCAGTGGCAGGAAGTTGCGGAGGGCATGGACCGGCTCACGCGCATATTGCACAGCGGCGCGCAAGAGGGTGACAAGAAGGTATTCTACCTCTCGGAGGTTGACGCCGCGACCGCGCTGTACACGTACCAAGGCGGCGCGATCAGCTTGGGAGAAGCAGTGAGCCGCTCGCAGTTCATCCGCCAAGGTCGGTATGTAGAAGACAGCCTGAAGGTGGCATCCTACTTGGAGCGCGACGTGAAGGTACCGCAGCTTCTCCTGCTGCAGGGGCGCACCTTGGGAATCGACCAAGAGCCGGCGGTCGCCGACTGGCTCACGCGCAAAAAGGAAGAAATCCTCATCCGCGCAATGCGACGCCGCGCCACGGCGAACCAGAAGCCGGTGACCGAGCAAGAGATGCGCGCTCACTACGAGGCACACCCAAAGAGTTACCAGACTTCGTCCATGGTAGAAGTCGTGGAAATACAGGTCGAGGAAGAGGCTCAAGCGCGGGAATTGCTGTCCCAGATACGCGCCGACCGGCAACAAGCCGCGCCGCTAATCGCCCTCCTCGCTGAGATAAAAGAGAACGGACGCGAGGTAGGCGCGTTGCATAACCTCAACGACGAACTCGCGGTATATGGGTGGCTCAAGCAGCGTCTAAGCGACCCGCTAGGCGCGGCGCAAGTCGCCGAGGAAATTGCAAACGCGGCCGAGCCGACAGACCTCGCCGAGACC
Organism: Candidatus Latescibacterota bacterium; assembly: GCA_022826515.1. Next base: position 5,613 of record JAJDUT010000140.1, on the reverse strand, counting down.
TACATCGCGCGCCAACTCGCGGCCGTCCACAGCGTGCGCCACGGCAGTCGCGAGGCCGCGGGCCTCTACCAACTCTACTGGCACGAGACGCCGCACTTTGGCCCCTTAGTCAAAGCGGCCATGGAGGCCGAGATCGGCGCGCTCATCGGTCCGCTAGAACACCACGGCTTGTACTCGATCGCCAAAATTGTCGGGCGCTCAGCAGCGGGGCGGCAGCCCTTTGCGGAAGTGCAGAAGCGCATCGAACACACCTTGCGGCGCAACCGCGAGAACGAGTTGTTCGGACAGTGGCTGCAGGCGTTGCGCGCCGACGCCGCGGACGAAGTGATCTTCTTCGACGACAACATCGAAGCACTCGGGCAGGACGCGCCGTGATCCAACGCGAACTTCGCAAGCTGATCGCACCCCTGCTCGGGCCGGCGCTCGTGCTGCACATCGCGTTCTTTGTGCTGCCGGTGTGCAACGCCTTCTACTATTCGCTGACTTCTTGGTCTGGCGTCTCGCCGGAAAAGGAGTACATCGGCCTCGCCAATTTTGCGCGCGCCGTTGCCGATCACACCTTTCTCACGGCCCTAGAGAACGTCTTTTTGTTCGGCATCCTCGGATTCTTAGTCGTCTTTCCGCTGAGCCTGCTGTTCGCAGTCATTCTCTCCAAGAAGCCGCCCTTTGCGGGTTTTCTCAAATTCGTCGTCTTTGCTCCCACCCTGCTCTCGGTCGTGGTCACTGCCGTATTGTGGGGCAGCATCTACAACCCGGTCATCGGCCTGCTCAACGAAACCCTGCGCAACGTCGGGCTGGACTCCCTCACCCGTCCTTGGTTGGGCAGCCGCCACAACGCTCTGCCAGCCATTGCCGTCGCCATGATCTGGCAGGGGCTGGGTACCTACGTGATCCTATTTTTGGCAGGCCTACAAAAGATCCCGCTCAGTTTTTACGAGTCCGCCGAACTGGATGGGGCCAATGCTTGGCAGCAATTTTGGCACGTAACCCTGCCACTGCTGTGGGACGTCGTGCAGATTCTGGTGATTTTCTGGATCATCGGCGCCTTTCAGGCTTTTGCCCTCATCTTCGTCATCACGCGCGGCTATCCCAACGTCATCGAGGTGCTGGGGACCTATATCTATTGGGCCGGTTTTCAAGGACAGAGTATCGGCTATGCCTCGGCCATGGGGGTCGTCATGTTCTTCTTCGTATTGGCGTTTAGTCTCGTAGTCAATCGCCTGATGCGCCGCGAGAGCGTGGAATACTAAAGATGCGCCGCTTGCCCAAACTGCTGGCCATTCTATTCATGGGGGGCTATTGCCTAAGTTCCCTAATTGCCCTCTTCTGGGTGTCCTATACTTCCTTTAAGACCAATCCCGAGTTCTTCGCCAGCACCTGGTCCTTGCCCGCCGAATTGCGCTGGCGCAATTATGCGTACGCGTGGGACAACGCCGAAATTGGCCGCTACTTTTTTAACACGGCCTACATTACCGCGCTCGCCACCAGCGGCACCCTATTAGCGTCGGCCATGGCGGCGTACGTCCTATCTCGGGTGACTTTCCGGTTCAGTCGATTCACCTTCTATCTCTTCCTGTCGGCCATGATGGTGCCGCCCATGCTGTACCTATTTCCGCTCTTTGTGCAGATGCGGCACTTGCACCTGACCAACAGCCATTTTGGTCTGATCGTGCTCTACATCGCCACTGGACTGCCCTTTTCGATCTTTGTCCTGACGGGTTTTTTCCGCACCCTGCCGACCGAAATGGAAGAGGCCGCGCTGATCGACGGGGCCTCGCCGTGGCGGACCTTCTGGACGATCGCACTGCCCCTCGCCAAACCCGGGCTAATCGCGGTTTCCATTTTCAACTGCATCAACTACTGGAACGAGTTCTTCTGGTCGCTCATTCTCCTCCGCACCGGCAAGCTCTACACGCTGGCCCGCGGCCTGCAAACCCTGTTCTGGAACATGTCAACCGAATCGCGCTGGACCGAGTTATTTGCCGGTCTGGTGATCGTCATGCTACCCCTGATCGTGGTGTTTATCCTGTTGCAAAACCGCATAACAGAGGGCCTGACGGTCGGCGCATTAAAGGGCTAATCGTGGAACGCAGGGACTTTCTCAAATACGTGGCCGCTTCGGCCCTCGCCGGTGGATGCGGTCGGTATCTGCCCGGGGAAAACGTGCTGGAGATCGCCAACCTCCAGCCTCCCGCGGCTCAAGTACCGATCAATCAGCTACTATGGCGGGCTATAGAGCGCTTCCGCGAGACGCACCCAGCAGTCCAAGTCGAGCCAGCCAGCGGCGGTGGCGGCGGCTACCAAGAACTGATGATCCGCGTCATGGAGGGACACCCACCGGACATCATGTCCTTTGCCACGGCCGAGACCGGCCTGACTTACGCTTACGTCGAACAGGGGCACGTCCTCGATATAACCGAGTATCTCCAGCGGCCCTCTTGGGATACGCCGGGCAAAACTTGGCTAGAAACCATTGACCCGCTCTACCGAGGGCCGCTGACGTACAAAGGCCGCTTTTACGCCATCCCCCAAAACGTGATTTCCCTCCAGGTGTATTGCAACGCCGAGCTGTACCAACGCGCCGGTGCCGACCTCAATCCGCAGACCTGGGACCAGTTCATCGACAACTGCGAGCGCCTCAAACGCGCCGGTATAGTCCCCATAACCCAAGACGGCATCCACTGGTACACGAGCTGGTGGTTCGATCACCTAGCCCAGCGCATCCTCGGTGCCGACAAGGTGCGCCAGGCCTTCCGCGATCCCCAGCGTCGCACCCCATGGACCGAACCCGGGTTTCTCCAAGCCGCCCGCATGATCGAACAGATGCTGGATCGTGGATATTTCGCAGAGGGATTTGCTGGCCTCAATCACATCGAGTCCGAGCTTTTGTTTTGGCAGGGGCGAGCGGCGACCGTATTTGTCGGCAGTTGGTTTACCAGTGGCCGAACCGCAGTAATAGGGAAGGACTTTCCTTTGTACGCCTTTCGCTTTCCCGCAGTCCAGGACGGGCGCGGGAATCCACACGACTTGATCGGCACGGTCAACACCCAGAGCATCCCCGCTCTGGCCCGCCAGCCCGAGCGGGCAGCGGAATTTCTGCGTTTGGTCAACAGCCGCTGGTTCCAAGAGCAGATGGTGCAACAGGCCCAGATGATCAGCCCACTCGTTGGTATGCCGCTGCCCGGCATCCAACAAGGCTTAGATCAAATCCTCGCCGAGACCGAGCAGTTCTACTCATTTTCCTTTGGGCTAGAAGGGGCGCACCCGTTCTTGTATCGCCAATACTGGAACGAGTGGAACCAGTTCATGGTGGCGCGTGAGCTATCGGCTCCTCAACTCGTAGAAAACCTCGAAAATATCTTTACTCGTTATTATGGACACATAGCGAGCTAGCAGGCTACGGTTGATGATGCGACGTAGGTTTGTAGAGTGATATTAACCTCAAGTGCCCATAGACGGAGTAATGGCATTTCTTATATTCAAGCATACTTTTGACATTAGACTTTCAAATTTTGGTTCAATCTGATGAAGCCAACGCTGTATCTTGAAACTACCGTTCCCAGTTACTATACGGCACGCCCAGGCCGCGCCGTCATCGTCTTGGCGCACCAGGAAATCACGCGGATGTGGTGGGAACAGCGATTGTCTGCTTTTGAGATCTACATTTCCCCAGTGGTGCTTGAAGAAGCCCGCCAAGGTGATCAAGAAGCCGCTCGGAAGCGCCTAGATGTTCTTGCCCCGTTTTCAGTTCTCGAAGCCACGTCAGTCATTGAACGTCTTGCGGAAACATATATGACCCGATTATCATTACCCGAAAAGGCACTGCGTGACGCTGCCCATCTGGCGTTTGCGTGTGGATACGAGCTTGAGTATCTGGTCACTTGGAACTGTACCCATATTGCCAACGCGGAATTACGCCGTCGTCTCATGGCCCTCAATACCACCCTAGAACTCCAGACCCCGATTATCTGTACGCCGGAAGAACTCATGGGACTAGAGGAAGCTGACCATGTATGAAGATCCGATTGTAACAGAAGTCCGCAAAGCTGGGCAGGCCCTTGCAGAACAGGCAGAGGGCGACCTGCACACCTTTTTCGAGTACCTTCGGGAAGTCCAGCAAAACTACCAAGATCGGTTGGTACAGGCTCCTCTGGGTCCATCTCAAGAGGCTAACCTTGATCTTCTAAATGCTGAATCATAAAGGCTATACGGGCCACGTCGAGTTCGACTCCGAGGCGGGTCTCTTTCACGGCGAGGTGCTCGATCTCAAAGCCGTCGTCACGTTTTAAGGACGGAAGGCTGAGGAACTGGAGCGAGCCTTCCGGGAATCGGTAGAAGACTACTTGGCCTTCTGCCAAGAGCGCGGCGAAAGTAAATGAGGTGAGATGAACATTAGTAAAATTCTCGTTCTAGATGCTATGGGAGTTATATATCAGAGCTGTGATGACGTAGAAGAATTACTAGTGCCATTCATTAGGGAGCAAGGATCAAATATCGACAAAAAAACCATCGAATATCTTTATACACGAGCCAGCTTAGGCGAATTTTCTTCTGAACAATAAATTGTAGAATCACTATGCGCCAGCGCGATCAATCCACTTATAGGCGGCTTTGGCATTGCGCCAAAAGTATTTCTCCGTCGCCTCTGCGCCGCGCGCGGTAAAATACGTCATCACCAAGCGCTGTATATCTGCGTACTCGCGGCCACTGCGGTCGGATACCGGCCAGTCGCTGCCGTAAATCAGCCGATCCTCCCCGAACATATCCCATAGCGCGTCGAGCACCGGAGCGTAAAAGTCCACATCCGTCGGCGCTGGCTTGACTTGAATGCGCAAATCCATCAGCCCCGACACCTTGCAATAAACCTGCGGATGAGCCGCGGCCTGGCGCATCAATTCCAGCTGCGCCGGATCGGGCGGGCCGCCGTCGATGGGGATGCCGCCGATGTGGTTTACGACGATGCGCAACTCGGGGAACCGTTTCGCCAGCGTGGGCACGCCTTCGTGTAAACCCGTGTCCAGTTCCAGATCATGGGCTACTAGCATCTCAGCGGCGGCTAAGCCGTGACTTTCCGCTGCATGTACGCGGGCGCGGATGCCGACGAAAACCGGGTCGGCGGCAAAGCGCTCCAAGTGAGCGGCAAACTCCGGGTCGTCAGGCTCGAGGTGGCCGACCAAACCCACGATGAAGGGATCCTCAGCAGCCAAGTCGAGCACCCACTGATTGTCCTCAACCCACGGGCTGCACTCGACCATGACCGTGCCCGTTACGCCCTCGGGCACGGCTAGGGCCTTGTAGTCTTCGGGCCGCGCGCGCCGATAGAGAATTTCGTCGTCTTTCTCCGGCCAAGGCACGCCTTGGGGTCTGAACGGATCGTAGAAATGAGTGTGAGTATCGATAATCATCGAAATCGCTCCTTTTTAACTGATGTTATGCAGCCTTCTATCGTCTGACGCTTTCGGTGTCCCCTAGTGTCATTTGTATGTTGCCAAATCCGTTCAGAAGGGCCAATCTGAACGGTATGCGTGCGGGGCGCGTCGTCCGTCATTGGGTGAGCAGGCCCCTCGTGCCCGCTGCACCGTGCGGGAGTAAGACACCCCTCACGCTTAGTTG
>JAJDUT010000043.1 GCA_022826515.1 Candidatus Latescibacterota bacterium | reverse complement strand
CCTCGCCCGCGCCATCAGCGCCTCAGTAGATAGCGTGCGGCGCTGGATTGGGATTCTCGAATCCCTCTACTTTTGTTATGCGATTCGGCCTTGGCACGTCAATGTAGCCCGCTCTCTGCGCAAAGAGCCTAAGTACTATTTATGGGACTGGTCGCAGGCACCCGACGATGGTGCCCGCGCCGAGAATTTAGTGGCCAGCGCACTCCTCAAAGCCGTGCATCTGTGGAGCGATCGCGGCGAGGGAGATTTCGGTCTGTTCTTTTTGCGCGACAAGCAACAACGCGAAGTGGATTTTGTCGTCGTCCGCGATGGACGGCCTTGGTTCCTAGTCGAAGTCAAGCGCTCCGGCAGTGCCTCCCTGTCCCCGGCCCTGCATTTATTTCAACGCCAGACGGGGGCACCACACGCTCTGCAAGTGGCCCTGGACTTGCCATACATTGAACGCGACTGTTTTGCCCACCACCAACCCATTATCGTCCCGGCGCAGACCTTCCTCTCGCAACTGGTCTGACGAGTGGGGCGTTATATTACACCCGTTTCCGGGGGAGGTCGAAGATGGCATGGAGCCGGAAACAGGAGAGATAATCGTCTCCGGGGTGGTCTTAGTGGTGACGTCTCCTCGGCTGCCGACGGTGGCACTGCCGGATTGGCTGGTGCTGCCCGTGCCGGAGTTGACACGGGAGAAAATAGTGTATTCTGTTTCTTTAATATTGCTTATAAGTCAAGAATAGAGAAAGGGAATACACACTATGAAACGGAACCTCGGCAGGCTGGAGACGCAGTTTTTCGCGTGGGTCCAACTGCGCAAGCGGACGACTGTCCGGGCGGGTGAGGTCAGTTCTGCGCTGCGGATTACGGGGAAGCAAGCAAACGAACTCCTAAGCCGACTCACTCGCGCCGGTCTGATCGCTCGGGTGAAGAAAGGGCTCTATCTCGTCCCTGAAAGGCTGCCGCTGGGCGGAAAGTGGAGTCCCAGCGAGGCCCTTGCTCTCAAGACGCTTACGGAAGACGCAGGCGGGCAGTATCAGATTTGTGGGCCAAACGCTTTCAATCGGTATGGATTCGACGATCAGATCCCGATTGTGACGTACGCGTACAACAACCGTTTCTCAGGGACACGTCGGATTGGCAGCGTCCTCCTTTCGCTGATCAAAGTCAGCGACAAGCGCCTAGGTGCAACCGACTCGGTGGAAACGCGAGACGGTCTATTGCTGGTGTATTCGTCAAAGCTGCGGACGCTGATTGACGCCGTGTACGATTGGTCGCGCTTCAACGGGCTTCCCCGTGCATACGGTTGGCTCCGAGAGGAGATCGGGAAAAATTCACAGAGTGCCGACAAGCTTGTACAGCTCGCCTTGGCGTATGGGAACCAAGGAACGATGCGACGACTCGGATATCTTCTCGAAAGGGAAGGGGTTCGGCCGCCTATAGTCCGCCAGCTCAAAGACGCAATCAACCCTTCGTCCGCGCTGATTCCATGGGACCCGACGCGGCCACAACGGGGGAAAACGGTCCGCACTTGGGGGATCCTCGACAATGACCAATGAGAATGGTGCCGGTTTCAATGTTCACGAAGACGCCGATCTGTTCGCCGAGGCGGTCAATTTCACCTCGGCCACGACGGGGTTCGCCGCACGACTGATCGAAAAAGACTACTTCGCCTCCATGCTGCTACGGCACTTGTGCAGTGGAAGCACCGATGTGGTGTTCAAGGGCGGCACGTGTCTGAGCAAGGTCTATTGGGGCCTCTCGCGATTGAGCGAGGACTTGGACTTCTCCGTTGCTATGCCGCTCGACGCAACACGAGGTCAACGGCGAGAAGCAGCGTCCCCGATGAAGCAGGCAATGAGTTCAATCCCGGCTACCTTGGGGGCGTTTCGGATCGAGGAAGCGCTCCGCGGCTTCAACGTGTCCACTCAGTACGTCTCTGTGCTGAGCTACGAGTCTCAGATCATTGAGGAAGTCGAGAGAATTAAGCTGGAGATCGGATTTCGTGAGCCGCTCCTCTTGGATGCCGTGGCGCTGGAGGCTCGGACGCTGCTCCTAGACCCCATCGGTGCTGAAGCTATGGTGCCAGCCTTCGCGGTATGTGCAATTGCGGAACCGGAAGCTTACGCCGAGAAAGCGCGAGCGGCCCTTACGCGGCGCGAGCCGGCTGTGCGGGATTTCTACGACTTCGATTACGCAGTTCAGACGGGCTCCCTCCAACCAGAGGCTGCCGACTTCGTTGCGCTCGTCCGACAGAAGCTGGCGATGCCTGGCAACGAGGGGATTGACGTGAGCGACACGCGGCGCGAGCAGTTAGTGAGGCAATTGGAGGCGGAACTCCGACCCGTGCTGCGTCCGGCAGATTTTGAAGCCTTTGACTTCGACCGCGCCTTCGCACGCGTGGTAGAGTTTGCTGGTCGCGTGAGTTGAGGAGTCGCACCCATAGGCAAAGGGCGCGGGCTTGGAAAGCTGCGTAGGATTTAGCGTTAGGGCGGCGGTCGTATCTGTCGTATCTTAGGGCCGTTACGCTGGCCTCCAGCGTCGGGGGTCCCCGACGGGCATGACCCCACCAGACGAAAAGAGCGAGCATGAACGATTTCTCCTTTGACCATATAGCCACTGAGCACTACACGGTCTTTGATGGGCTGGGCGGGATGCACATTGAAGATCTCTACCAAGACCGCGAAGGCTTTCTCTGGATCGCCACGGCCGATGGCGGCGTCAGCCGATTCGACAGTGTGAATTTTGATAGCTTTGGCCTCAAGGACGGCCTGCCCAATCTGACGGTCATGGGTATTGCCGAGGACGCGGATGGGCGCTTGCTGTTCGGCACGTTTGGCGGTGGGCTGGCCGCGTATGACGGGCGCGGCTTTCAGGTGTACACCACCGAGCACGGCCTGCCTTCCAACCAGATCGTCGGCCTGCAAGCCCAGTCGGATGGCTCGGTGTTGGTGCTGACCGGCGCGGGCGTGGCGTGGTTTGCCGAGGGCCGCTGCATCAAGTGCCTAACCGAAGTGGGCGGCCAGCCATTGGGGCGGGTGTACGACATGGTCACCGACGCGGCCGGCACCACGTGGCTGGCGACGTGGAAGCGCGGCGTCGTCAGCTTGGATGGACGGCGCATGGACACTGGCGAGCAGACCCAATGGCCGTGGCAATTCGCCCAAGACGCGGCTGGCCACCTTTGGATCGCCTTTCACTATACCGGGCCGGACGCCTTTATCGGCTGCTACGATGCGCGGGCTGAGCAGTTCGCCTTCCTAAACGTGGGCCACAAGGCCGAGCGGGCGGTGCAGCAGGGGACGCGGCATGTGCGGGTGGACGATCGGGGCTGGGTGTGGATGGCGCGTCGGGGGGTGTTCTGCTACGACGGGCAGGCATGGCACCATTTTGCCGCGGCGTCCTTGCCGGACATCGACTTTTCGGCTACGCGCCTGAGCTACGAAGACCGCGAGGGCAATGTTTGGGTTGGGCTGTGGGGCGGCGGGCTGATTTTTTGCGACCCGGTCAGCGTCCGCTATTACACCGAGGCCGACGGCCTGCCCGACCACGAGGTGCGCCACTTGGGCGAAGATGCCGAGGGGCGGATGTGGATCGGTACGATGAGCGGCATGGCCGGCATGAAAGATGGCCGCATCCAGCCGCTCGATCAGGCCGAAAGCGTGTCGGCGCTGCTGGTGGATCAAAAGGGGCAGGTCTGGAGTGGTGGAGACGCCGGGCGGGTGTATCAATGGGATGGTCAGACGCCGCAGGCGATAGCGGCCCCGGCCGACGAAATCACCGGGCTGTACGAAGACGGGCACGGGCGTATATGGGTCGGCACGGGCCAGAGCGGCTTTGGCTTGGTAGCGGACGGTCACTTCACTCGGTTTAGCGCGTGGGACGCCGAGGAGTGCCGCGCCCTGCTGCAAGACCAAAATGGGATGTTCTGGGTCGGGTGCTACGCCCGCATCCCGGCCCTGTACTGGTACGCGGACGGTTCGTTCCGCCCGGCGGATATGGCCGAGGCCGAGACCATCGCCTATGTCCATGTGTTGTGGGAGCACCAAAACACCGTGTGGGTGGGCACGGCTCAGGGGCTTTTCGCGCATGACCTCTCGTCCGGGCAGGTGCGCCACTTTACCGCGGATCAATCGGGGCTGTCGGCCAACGGCATCTTGGCGCTGGCCGCGGACCAGCAGGGGGATATGTGGGTTGGGACCAGCGGCGGGGGCGTACTGCGCTACGACGGCGAGACCTTCCAAAGCATCCGCTTGGGGTCGTCTGCGCTAGGCAACATCGTCGAGGCCGTCCTGTGCGACCGCGCTGGGCGGATGTGGTTTGGGACGCGGGCCGGGCTGGTCGCCTATCAGCCGGGCGACACGCCGCCGGGCTTGGTCATCCGCGAGGTGCTGGCCGGTGCGCGGATGGCCATGCCCGACGCGGTCTCCTGCCCGGAGGACACCCCGGAAATCCGCATTCACTTTCAAGGGATCAGCTTCCGCAGCGGCGCGGCGCAGATGCGCTACCGACACCGCTTGGTGGGCCACGGTCCGGCCTCGGCGTGGAGTGCGCTCACGGCCGCCGATGCCGTGGCGTACCGGGCCTTGCCGGTGGGCGACTACCGCTTTGAGGTGCAGACGATAGACCGCGATGGGCTGGAGTCCGCGGTGGTCGGTTTGGATGTCCACGTCTTGCCCGACGTCCACGCCGAACGCCTCCGCGCCCTCGCCAAGACGCAGCGGCCGACCGACGGCCCGGTCGTGCAGAGCCGCAGTCCGGCCATGCAGCAGGTGATGCAACAGGTCGCGCAGGTTGCCGATACCTCTATGAACGTGCTGGTGCTGGGCGAGACCGGCACCGGCAAGGGGGTGCTCGCGCATACCATCCACGACACCAGCCGCCGCTGCGATGGTCCGTTTGTTCATGTCAATTGCGGGGGGCTGCCGCCCGGGCTGCTCGAGAGCGAGTTGTTTGGCCACGAGAAAGGGGCCTTTACCGGCGCCGGTACCCGTCAGCTTGGGCGTTTTGAACTGGCCGATGGCGGTACGCTCTTCTTGGACGAAATTGGCAATTTGCCGTTGGAGGCGCAGCAGGTGCTGTTGAACATCTTAGAGGAGCAGACCCTGACCCGGGTGGGTGGCCAGCGGCCGGTGCGCGTGGATGTGCGGGTGGTGGCGGCGACCAACCGCGACTTGGCGCAGGCCATCGACGCGGGCGCATTCCGCGAAGACCTGTTCTACCGGCTAAGCGGCTTTACGCTTGAGCTTCCGCCGCTGCGGCAGCGGCCAGAGGATATACTGGCTTTAGTCGCGCATTTTGTCGAGCGGTTTGCCCTCGATTTAGAGCGGTCGGTGCCGACTTTAGCCGACGGGGTGGTCGCGCACTTGCAGGCGTATGCTTGGCCGGGGAACATACGCGAGCTAGAGCACGTGCTCCATCGGGCGGTCTTGCTGTCCCAAGGTGGCGTGATACAAGTGGAGGATTTGTCGTTGCGGTCGGTTGCGCCGCCAGCCGGGGAGGCGGACGAAAGCAAGGCCGCTGCGCCGGCTGATCGACTCACCGAAGTGCCGCCTACTGAGGCAATGGACGAAAAGCAACAGATCCTAGCGGCCCTGCAAGCGACCCACTGGCGGGTTTCTGGCGTGCATGGTGCGGCTGCGTTGTTGGATATGCACCCGGAGAAGCTGCGGTATCGCATGCAGAAATACGGGTTGCGCCGCCCAAAAAAGTAGCACAGGATACGAGAACTTACCGGCGACCACCGGCCAACGAAAGTCGTAGCGGTCCACGAAAAAACTGTGGCGGTCCACAAAAAAACTGTGGAAATCCACAAAAAAACTGTGGACCACCTTGCGCCGCTGGCGAGGCGGCGCGTCCTATAAAGCCCCGTCTCATAATTTTAAGTCTTATGTTTTTCAATCCTTTAGGTGCATCCTAAAGGATTTTTTTGTGCGTGGGCTGCTTTTTGGCACGGAACTTGCGTTTATAATCCGTAGAGGCGAGGCCGAGGCGGAAGAAAGGAGGTGAGGTGGT
>JAJDUT010000026.1 GCA_022826515.1 Candidatus Latescibacterota bacterium | reverse complement strand
ACTTGAATCAGCGCACACACCAAGCCACTAATCAGGTCCAGGCGGTGGCGGGTGAGGGATACAGACCCTTGCATGAGGGCTTTCTTTAGCATATGAATAAGCATGGTGCGGCTCCTGTATTTAGGATTTAGATGCAATCTTGAGCGATTACAAATAAAACCTAAAGCAGGGCCGTACCACAACTTAGATTACTGTCGTGTACTTAGGCCCAATACTTTGACCTCATCGCGGGAACCTCAACCGGGGGTATCATTGCCCTTGGGCTCGCTTCGGGACTTACAGCCGCTGAACTGCGTGACCTCTACATTGAGCGTGGGTGCGACATATTTCCCCCTATTCGCAGCGATGTTATTGGGTCGGCAAAACGCTGTTTTTGGGGCCTCTACCAGTATTTCAAGTTTCGCTACGACCGAGAGGCTCTCATGTGCATCCTACGCGAGACCTTCGGGGACCGAAAATTCGGTCAGGCACAGACGCGGCTGTGCATTCCTTCATTCGATGGTCGGCACGGAGAGGTGTATATCTTCAAGACCCCGCACCATCCCGACTTTCGCAAGGACGCCAAGGAACCAATGATAAAGGTAGCAGCGGCCACGTCAGCCGCGCCAACGTTCTTTCAGCCATTCAAAGATGGCGGCTACACGTTCGTTGACGGCGGAGTTTGGGCGAAGAACCCAATCATGGTTGCGTTAGTCGATGCCTTGTCCTGCTTCTCAGTCCCACGTGAGCGCATTCGCATTTTGAGCCTAGGCTGTGGAGATGACCAGTATGCCGTTGGTAAAATGAAGACGTTGCTAGGCGGTATGTTGGCATGGAAGGACATCATATATGGTGCGATGCGGCTTCAGTCTCTCAACGCGCTTGGTCAGGCCGGACTGCTGATTGGCGCAGACAGGATTGTCAGGGTCAACGCGCCTACGTGTGAGAAGAAAATCCAACTGGACGACTGGAGCCGTGCTGTGGCGGAGCTACCCAATGCCGCAAAAGCAGCCCTCGACGAGTTCGGCGAAAACGCGGCGTCCGTATTTCTAATGAAACCCGCCGCCCCTTACCGGCCAATTGTCGCCGAGTCCTCTTTAATAGGGATGGCATCGACTGTGCCGGGCGTTCTATGGTCAAAATCAGGATAAGGGTTAGGGGACTTTAGGGAATTATATACAACCATTCCCATGAATTACGGATTACGCCAATAGTTGCTTTACCAACGTCTCTACTTGCTTGCCTTCGTCCGATCGGGCGAGCCACCCGCGCAATTCGCGGCGAACCACGGTCGTGCTGACCGTATTGCCACGTTGCTTGTATAGGTTTTGCAATTGCTGGACGGTCCCGCTGGCGGCTGCTTGACCGGCCATCGCTATCTCCTGATGCAAGCGATTGGTTGCATCGTATTCCGGTATCGACAATTTCCACAGATGCTTGTGCAAATCGCGCGCTCCGAATTGTCCCTTGGCCATCAACGGTTGCGCCGTTTCATATAGGGTGCGGCTGTTGATAATGGCGAGTACGTAATGGGCCTCTTGAAGGTCCTTGCAAGGTGCCCAGAACAACTTGTGGTCAACTATAGCCTCAGGGGCATCGATAATTGCCGCCGTAGATTGCCCTGAAGTGGTGTACACCACGCGAATAGGAGTGTCCTTGTTATTCTTTCGCCATTCGAGTTGTGCCGAGAGTTCGCGGTGATAGTCTAGTCGATTCAATAGGTTTTTTCGGTCATTAACCCCTTTATGCTGCTCCCATAATGCACTGACCTGCTGCCACCGTCCCCGCATCCGCTGTTCCAACCCACCAAGATGAATGCCTCCTGTCCCATTGGCATCCACGGGCAGTTCATCGTCGTTTTGTGTTAAGGGCAAAAGGGCTTTCAGCGGCGTCAACGTCGCGTAGGGAACCACCGTCTCGCCCAAGTGAACGTCAAACAAGTGCGTTTTCTCTATCGTCTGTCCGGTGATGGCTGTCAGATCGAGCGCCTTCCACGGTGCTTTGTCATTGGTGCCTCGGCGTGGCTCCACCTTAACGGTTTGCGCGGCTCTAACAAGGGTGGTGCCTTCGACTTCATGCACAAAGAAAAGACAGCGCGGCACGATGGAAGCGCCCTGCCGAAAGCGGTCCGCGTATGGCGATGTTCCACTAACCGACGTGTCGGTAATAGCCATCCGCTCCCGCCGCACATCCTCCGCCCCGGTCGTCCCTTGCCATTGCTCGACCTCGTCGGTCAAGGGTGTCGCTGGGGCCAATTCACCCATCCGCTCGGCAAACACGACACACGATGCGACCGGAAAAAACGTGTTGGGTTCGAGTTTTTCCAGGTCCCACGCCGTTTTGCAGCCGAAATTCACCGCCAAATCGCCCCATCGTCCCGTGCGCCACTTGGCGTATTGCCCGGTTTGCAATGCGCTGTGTGGCAACACCATGGCGATAGTGCCGCCAGCTTTCAGGTAGAGCGCGACGCTACGGGCAAAGAAAAGTCCGGCGACATCTTGATGCGTTGCGTAGCGACCCCCCTGCCAGATGTGATACAGCTTCTTGCTCTGCTCCACCAACTTGTCGCGCAGCACGCTAGCGGTATTGCGATAGTTCAACCACGGTGGGTTGCCGACAATCACATCGACCTTGTGGCGGCTCAACGCCACCGGACGCACCAAATTGCGCGTGTAATACGCCCAGATGTGATTGCGCCCTTCGGCGTGTAAATCTTGCATGATCGCGATCGTCGTCGCCAGCGTCTGTCGCTGGTCCGGGTCCGTAATCCCGTGGTCGTCTAGCGCAACTAGCGGATCATGGCCGCGCTCAATCGCATCGGCAACGTCGCTCATCAGCCGATCAAACGTGTCGGCTTGCTCCACCAAACGAATCGGGAAAATTAGCCTTTTGTCGAACTCATCGCCCTCCACCTCAATGCCTATATCGCCGCCGACAAACAAGTCGCCGGTTTGGTAGTGCAACTGCAAGGCGTCTCCCAAATACACGGGTATCGCCACGTTTCCCTCATATCCGGCCTCGGCGGCCGCCTCAAGGAGGGGCCGCGCTGCCATCACCCAAGCCGTGCGGGCCAGCCGTACCGCCACCGGATGCACGTCAATACCCATCACCGCCTCGCGCAACCGCTCCATCGCCTCTTTGGGCTCCATCGCCTCTTCTGTGGCCGCTTCGACAAAGTGGCTCACCGCAACGGCGACAAACGTGCCGGATCCACAAGACGGGTCGAGAACCCGCTGGCGGAGCGGGTCCGTTACTACCTCCTGTACCATCTCTTGCGCCAGCCATTCTGGGGTATAATACTCGCCCAACTGGCGGCGCTCATCCGGAGGAATAATCGCTTCATATAAAGTAGCGGCGATGTCGGGGGGTGCTTCCTTCCAGTTAAAGCGGGCTACATGCTCAGCCATCCGCTCAATGAGCGATTCCCCACCCACTTCGGCCGGCCACGTAAAGAAATCGGACTCAATAATGTCTTGTAGGCCGGTGTCATCGCGGAACTGCCGTCCGTAGAGCAAGTCCGTTGGATCATTAGCAGCCCGTTCCCGAATATCTATGCCAAAGTACGCCTGTACCACCATGCCGATAACCATGCTTAGGTACGTGTGCCGGACAAACAGATCGTCTAGCTCGTCGGGCGTCTGAGCGATCTCGCCCAACGCCGCTCGCAACAAGGTTTCCCATAGACGGCACTTGACTCGGACGGTTTCGCGGTCCTTCGCCCCTTGGTAGAGCACGTTAAGGCCGTCAATATCCCATCGATACAACGGGCTGTTGGGCCCAAAGTTCTGCTCGACCTCAGTGCGCTGAGCTGGAATGTCGTCCTGCGTACCGATGACCTTGTCGCGCAGCCACTCGTACAAAAGCAGCCAGTCAGCCGCCGATTCTAGGGTAAAAGCATAGGGCTTAGTCGTTTTGACCTTGCCGGCATTCGGCCAGCGTAGGAGCCAGTACCTCCCGTCTGTGAGAACACCCATCCGCGCTCTCCGCCCGTACGTCATGGATTCCGCCAAGTATTCATCCAACTGCTTCACATAGATTTCATTGGGATTAAAGCCGCCGGTCGTGCCGATGCGCTTCTTGATTTCGATAAACGTGTTTGACGCCCTCAAATCCACAGCACGCACCGAGCGGTCCGATGGCGACACTTCCTCGGCGACTTTATTTGCATCAACCAATCCCGTGCAGAGCAAAAAGTCCCGCACCGCACTAGTGATATTAGCCTCGGGTTCATTATTGTCGTGCCGTTGCAGAATCGCCGCCGCTGCTTCTTGGTATTTTGGATCGTTGTAATCTATTTGAGACATACGTATGTAATTCCCTGACTTTAAGAGGTCTCCGCAGGTGTGGCTAAGTCGTGCAGTTTGCGTTGCCGACCGTATTTGGCTCCACTGGTGAGCAAGGTAGCCCGTTTGCAGGTAAGTCGGCGGCCCAAGGGCCTTGGTCGTCGCTGAGGATGAAGACGATGTTGGGTCGATTCATTGACTGGCCTATTCCTGAACTAAAGGTTGGTTTTTGCTGGTCGCGGGGTTTTTCCAATGTCCGCCCACCGGCCTAACGCGTAGGCGCGGCTGGTTTCCTCATTCCGTAGCCTGGATGACAATGCCTCTGGCCAGTTCGTTATAGCCTCGTTCCTCGTCCCAAATCCCCTCGTTGGCGATCCGATATGCGTAGCGTGGATCGCCAACAAGCCTCGGACTGGGATCGGGCAAGTGTAAGTACGCGGTATATTCGCCCAGCGCCATAGTAGAGGATAGCTGAACCACGGTGGAAAGCACGTGGGACGCCCCTGGCTTCCAAGTGCGCGGATCGACATCGACCACAAAGGCTTGGACCGCTCCGCTCTCTTCGTTTTCCAATACGATCTCCACATCACGCCTATTGTAAAGCGAGGCGAAACCGCGATTGTCTAGGTCTATTTCCACTGCGAGCCGCCCACCGGGACTGGCGGTGGCCGCGATGCGGCTCTGAGTCAAGACAAACCGCGCTCCCAGCCTCCTCTTCACCTCGTCGAAACAACCCTGGGCGGCCCACTTGTCGAGTACCTCGGGGTGATAGCTGCTATTGAGGTAGCTGCCTTTGAGGGTTTCCAGTTCGGTAATGGTCCGCTCGCAATCGTTGAGTACATGCGTTCGGCAGGTCTCCCCGCCGAACGCGGTGTAGAGGGTCTCGTTTGCAAGATAGGCCACTTCCTCCTCGCGTGTCATTTCTCCCCGCTCGTACGTGCCGACGTCGACCGGTGAGGAGAGGAAACAGTCGTTGTGATGGCCGACACGAGCGACATGCTCGCCGCTATAGGCATTATTGGCATCCACTGTGGCGAAGCCGCCGCCAGATCTTTTGAAAATCTGCTGTTTCAGGTAGGGATAGCGGACCAAGACTAAGCGGTCGGTGGGGGTGTGGTCGAGGATATGGAACAGCATCTCCCGGCCTTGATCGTAGTCTTTTGCGATCGCTGTCGTGTGCCACTCGCCCCACGGGCCGACAAACCCTGCCTCGAAGAGGGCGATGACATCCTCGTTGTCGGCGAAAATGGGAGATAGCTGCGCGATATGGTTTTTGATGTTCGGCTTTGGCGGATCCTCGTACGATCTGTAGTCGCCGTCTGGACCTTTGAAACCGTAAGATCCCCGGACGATGACTTTCATTCCCTGATCCCGGGCGATGGCGAACCCGTTTTCTACTGCGGCGAGGAACGACTCCGGCAAGAACGAGACCTCGCGATAGTCCTCCATGAAGATCCGTCCCCGGAGTAACGTATGCCCCTCGTCACGCCTCTTGCCAATCGCGGGATCAAGTTTGTGCAAATTAGTATATATGTAAAATCCTCGTTCGGGATTGGGAAAGATGCTTGCGTCAGGCTCGTAGTGAGTCGCGATAATATCGGCGCGAGTTACTTCCGTTTTCGCGTCGGCCATTTTTTCTTTCCCACAGGATAGTACACCTAGCACAATCGCCGCGACATATACTGTCAGAGTTTTGAACATCCGGGCCTTGCCCTATTGCAAAAGTCGGACAATGGTCTGCGCTACGAATCCTTCGGGGAGGTCGTGCTTACTTCTGTTCTCCATATGGATTAACCATAGATCGCCTGAATCATGGCGTTGATGTAGCCGAAGCAGTACGCATAGGACTGATAGTAGCCCTTTGGATCGTCGGCGGTGCGCGGGACGTGGTCGGGATCAATGCCGTAACAGTAGCCTGTGTCCTTGAGGCCCTTTAATACCCGGTGGAAGTCCATATCTCCTTCGTCGGGCAGCGCCTCGCGGAAGCTGTAGAGTCCCCCGAGGAGGTTGCGATAGTGAACGAGGAAGATCGTATTGCGGCTGCCAAAGTATTCTATGATGGGGTAGATTTCATTGGCCGAATCTTTGAGCCCTTCGGCGATGGAGCCGACGCAGAAGTTCCAGCCGTGATACGGACTGCGCTGAATCTCGATGAAACGCTTCATGCCCTCAAAGTCATTGAGGACTTTGTCAACGCCCTTATAACCGGGGGGTGTGGCTGGGTCTTCCTGAGAATTGCCCATTCGAACCTTGAATTCTTCTGCCACCGGAATCATGCGTTCGAGCAGATACTCAATTCGCTCCCAGTGCATGTCTGCGGTGACGCGCCCGGCCTCAGTTAGCTTGGCCTGTTCTTCTGCCGGGACCTTGTCTAGGCGGAAGGCCGTGTGGACGTAACCGCCGCGGCCTTCCTCTTGTTCCGTCCGGTCGATGGGCAGGATGCACGTGTTATAGCGCAGAGAATCGATGCCAGCGCGCGAAGCAGTGCGGATCATTTCGCATACGAGGTCGATTTCTCGGTCGCGCTCCGGGCTTTTGCCAAAATAGATGATGTTGGGAAAGTGCTGATATATGGGCAGCAAGCTCATATCGAGTGTCAGCCCGAATGCCTCGTGGTGCTCTCTTTCCCGGACTAACTCGTCGAGATCCCAGCCGCGGTCGGGGTGGAAGGGAAAGTTGGCGGCCTTGTGGCGCACGCCACAGCGCTGCAAAAAGCGCAACTCGGCATCGGTTGACCCAAAACTCTGAGTGCGCACGTACATGCGTCCGCCGTTCGCCGATGATTGTGATGTGTCTCTGGCGGCAGAAGCCGCGGCCTCACCGGCTGCGAGGCCCTTTTCAAATGGATCGGAGTTCTTCATGGGTGATTCCTTTCGTTGGGGTGGTGTCGAATTTGCAATCCCCTATTATGGGGGTTCTAGGTTGCGTAAGACAAGTAGTTAGGTGCGGTGCCACTAGGCGCTGTTGCAGATTGGCAGGCTTTTCTTGTCAATTCTATCTGTACCGTTCTGCTTGTGTATTGAACATTTGGGCATATTGGCCGTCTTCACGCATCAGTCCATCGTGAGAGCCTTCTTCTATCAATTCTCCATTTTGCAGGACGATAATATGACTTGCCATGCGAACTGTTGAGAATCGATGAGAGATAAAAATAGTCATTTTCCCGCCGGTAAGTTCTGCAAATCGGTCGTAGATTTCATGCTCTGCGAAAGCATCCAATGCAGCAGTTGGCTCATCGAGAATCAGAATCTGTGCATCCCGCATAAATGCTCTGCTCAGAGCTAATCTTTGCCACTCCCCGCCGGATAGATCCACCCCTTCATCAAAGGTGCGGCCCAAAACGGTGTCGAATCCCTTGGGTAGTCCAGCAATAATGGACCTAGTTCCTCCCTGTTCAGCGGCGCGGACAATCCGATTCATATTATCTACATGCTCGATCTGGCCCAAACCAATATTCTCTTTTACCGTGAGATCGTAGTGTATGAAATCCTGAAAAATCACTCCAATTTGGTGCCGCAAATCCTCCAGATCATATTCGCGCAATTCCTTTCCGTCGAGAAGGATAACTCCTTCAGATGGGTCGTAAAATCGAGCCAGAAGTTTTACCAATGTCGTTTTTCCCGCGCCGTTTTCACCTACCACAGCTATTGTCTCTTCTGGCCTGAGTGTAAAGGATAGATTTTTAAGGACAAGCCGGTCTGAGCGTGGATAATGAAATGAGACATTCCGAAACTCAATACCTTGCTGGATTGGCCTTGGAACGCGAATCTGCGATCGATTCCCCCGTGATAAAGCACCTTCCACCGAATCCGGGGACAGATCCAAGAAGGATAGAAGATTTTCTGCGAAAAGAGTGTCCTCGTAGAGACGGCCTATCGTCCGAAAAAAAGACTCCAACATGCTTCGGCTCCGCTCCGCAGCCTGGAAAACCAATACGACGTCTCCAATAGTGATAGTCCTCCAGATAGCCTGTACTACTGCATAGATCCAAATACCCGCGGTTCCAACGCTGGATGCGAGACCTAAAAAAGCATTCGCGCGCTCCTTCGAAAGCCGTACCCGTTTTTCTGCGACGAAGTATTGCTGCCAGAAATCTCGGAAGCGCCTCAGAAAGGGTTTACCAAGGCCGAACACGCGGATTTCTTTTACGGCATCCCGGGATTTCAGCAGACTCGAAAGATACGTAGCCATCCGTCTTGCCGGCACACGGCTGCTCTCTATGCGGAACCACCGGTTTGCATAATAAGCCTGGACGATAGCTTGTGGAGCAGAGGTGAGAAGGAGAACGACAATTGCTAATGGATGCAGCTTGAGCAGGAGGGCGAGAACAGCACCTAGAGAAAGAAAAGACCCAAAGAAGCTCAGGGAGCCCCACGCCAAGTTGTGAGCCTTTGGAATGTTTTTGAGGGCGTTCTCCATTTTATCGTAGAACATCGGCGTCTCAAAGAAGGCGACATCCAGTTCTGTAGCTTTTTTGAGGACAAGAAACTCCGCATAATTTCGGAAATGTAGGCTGACAAACATGCTTGCTTCGGTACTCAATGATTGACACGTTCCTCCCACGGCCCATACAATGAAAATAGCACCTATGGGAACGAGTAACGCATACCAATCGACCATCTGAGCTTGTGAGGATACTTGAAGAATTTCACTTATGCGATCGAGTATGACTTTCGATAGCCAAATCTGAGCAGGCAGCACAGCCGCACTGATCACAGTAAGAAGAATCGCGAGAGCCATATACGAAGGCTTGGCTTTCCACACTAACTTGAGTACGCGGAAATAGCTTCGAAATCTACTGTCAATAAATTTCACAGGGATGTCCTCATAATGGAGGTTCCAGTTTCATGGGCGGACCGGAGGAATGGGAAAAATCTGCGATTGTACTTAACTGCTTGTACCCAAAAATTGGTTCGGGTAATGAGCGCCAGGTAAGACAATGCTGAATAGCCGACCCCTATCGCGTGGGTTCCAAATTGAGTAAGACAAGTAGCCAGGTGCGGTGCCAGTAGGCGCTGTTGACGTAGGGGTTTTCGGCCGTGGGCCAGTTTTTCCAGTAGGTTTCGTTGTGGGGAATTCGGTGATACCACTGGATTAGCGGGATCGAAGGTAGCTCGCGGAACCAGATGTCCATTGCTTGGCGGAAGAGCGCGACCAGGTCTGGATCGTCCGGCGCAACCTCTGCCATGCGATCGACGATCGCGTCGAATTCCTCATTTTTCCAGCGCCAGAAGTACTCGGCCGCCGTCCCCGTCGGCTGTACGAAGCGACTGTGATAGAGGCGCAGGGTGAAGTAAGGGTCTCGCACCGAAGCCGCGTGTCCGATCACAAAGGCCCTTGCCTTGCCTTGGGTCATGCGGGTATAGGCGTCGTTGGTGGCGCGGAAGCTGGCGTCAAAACCGGCTTGGCGTAATTGTTCGATCAGCACCGGCGTGAAGTCTTGGAAGAGGTTGGGGAAGACATCGACCACTATCTTGAAGCGCGCTCCGTCCTTGCTCCAGAACCCGTCCTCGTCCTTGTGCCATCCCTTGCGCTCCATGATCGCCGCTGTGCGGGTCGGGTCGTAGGTATTTAGCTGATATTGCGCGAGAAGATCTTGGATCTGGTCGATATAGCGCATTAGCGGGGGAAATTCGGGATAGGGATAGAGCGTGAACTTGCCCGCTCCCTGCCAACCGACGTCAACTACTTGGGCGCGATTGATCGCGTAGTTGATGGCCCAGCGAATCTCTGGGTCGCTGAAGGGTTCTTCGAGATTGTTGAAACCGAGGGACAGCGGCCACCAATCCAGATAGCCGTAGGGTGCTTCCCTGCCCGACCAGGTAGAGATATTGGGGTTTTGTTCGAGAACAGTCTTGATGTTGACGGGGCGCAAGTCGATGCTCGAATCGATCTCGTTGGCCAAAAGCTGCTGGGACCATTTGGCTTCATTGCCGAAGGGTAGGTAGATGATGCGCTCTACTTTGGGTAGGCGCTGGAACCCCACTCCGGCCGCCCACCACTCCGGCCGCAGATCCCAGACTCGCTGTTCGGGAGCGGCAATCGCTAGGCGATAAGGCCCGCTGACCACTGGCCAGCCCTTGGCTAGATCGAGGTTTTTGAAGGTATTGGCGTCCTGATCCTTCCAGATGTGCTCGGGGACGATGCGGACTCCATTGCCGAAGCAATCGGTGAAGTACGAAAACAGAAATCTTGGATTGGATGCCCGCAGGGTGATGCGCGCTGTCAGCGCGTCCACGGCTACCGCCTCGGCGACCCAGGTTTGCATATCGGTGGATAGAAGCAACTCCGGCGCATGGGCCTTGAGCATATTGATGGTGAAGACCAAGTCACGCGCCGTCCACGGCATGCCGTCGCTCCATTGGACGCCGTCGCGGATTTTGATGGTTACTTCGGTGTAATCCTCGTTGTATTGGTGGCCCTCCGCGATCCAGGGGATGAGGTTGTTTTCTTCGCCATAGGCATTGTAGTAATAGAGCGGCTCGAAGAGGAAATTGGAGCCTGTCGAAGAGACCATGCCGGGGATAAAGGGGTTGAAGGCGTCGTAGTCGAGCATCTGGGTCAACCCGAGGATCAGCGTCCGGTCGCGCGGGACTTGTTGCACACTCGGCTGTTGTTCGGCTTGGTCTTCGGTACCACCGCACGCCAAGAGCAAAGCGCAACAAAGCCAAGAGCACCAGATCCGCGTTTGGTTTCCGTATTGCATGTGAATTTCCTTCGACGTTTAAACGGTTTCTGCAGGTGTGGCTAAGTCGCGCAGTTTGCGTTGCCAGCCGTATTTGTCCCCGCCGGTGAGCAAGGCGGCCCGTTCTTCGGGTAAGCTGGCGACGAATTCGGGGTAGGCATGGTGAATTCCTCGTTTGGAACGGAGCGGACGAGCCGGGGGAAAGGTAGGAAAATTTGACACGGGGGAGAACATTGCTCATTTCTAGGGAAACGGAGGGAAATAGCTAATGGAATACAGCGACGAACAGCACGCCCACTTTGAGGAGCACGGGTACGTGCGGCTCGGCAAGGTACTCGACGACGCGGGATTGGCCGAACTACAGCAGCGCATCGACGCGATCATGCTCGGCGAGATCCCCTGCCCGGAGATGGAGTTTCAGCTCGACGGGGAGGACGCCGACTACGCGAAGATGCCCACCGTCTCTACCGGCCACAAGGGCACCACGCTTCAGTACCGCAAGATCATGGGCTTGGAGCAGGACCCCGTCTATCTCGCCTACATGCAGCACCCGCTTTTCCGCCAGATCACCCGGCGCTATATCGGCGAGGACGTGTCGATTTTCCGGGCGATGTTTATGAACAAGCCGGCGGAAAAGGGAACGATATTGCCTTGGCATCAAGACGTGGGTGTGGGTTGGGGCGTGGGTTACAATCCGACGACCACGGTGTGGACCGCGATCGATCCGGCGACGGTGGCAAACGGCTGTATGCAGGTGGTGCCCGGCAGCCACAAGCACGGGGTGATCACTGAAGGGCATTTTCCTTCGGCAGAACAGCTAGCCGAATACGCGCCGCCGGGCGCGGAAATCGACCTCGAAGCCGAGGCGGGTGAGGCGATTTTGCTCAACAACCTGCTGCTGCACCGCTCGGGGATCAACCCGACGGGCCAGTCGCGTCGCGCCTTTAGCATCGCCTATATGGACGGAGCTTCGCGTTCCGTGCGCACGGGCGAAGGCTATCCGATGATTTTTGGCACAGAGGCGTTGGTTCCGGCCTAGCCGGGCCATTGCTGCGCGGAGATGGCGTAGCGGGCGACGGCGTCCTCGTCCAATTCCACGCCCAAGCCCGGGCCGGTGGGCACGATGGCGTAGCCGTCTCGGACCAGCGGCCCTTTGAGCAGGCTGTGCTCGTGCACAAAGTTGCCGCAGAGGTCGGAGCCAAAGGTGCAGTTGGGCGCGGCGGCCGAGGCGTGGAGGCGGAAGGCGTCGAAAATCCCCAGATCGACATTGGAGGCTTGCCACACGGGGATGTCCGCGCTTGCGGCGATGCGCGCCATGTCGAGAAAATCCCAATCCGAGGGTGCGACGTTGAAGGCGTCAACCGCTTCGAGATGCACTGCGTCGATGATCTGGCGGGGGTTTTGGAAGTGCGGGGCGACGAGGACGCTGGTCTCTTCCTTGAGGCGGCGATATTCGCTGAGATCGGTTTTGGGGAAGGGATCTTCGAAGACCACGTCGAGTCCGTCGAGGCGGCGGGCTAGGTCGAGCGCGTTTTCGAGGTTGTAGAAGCGCTCGTTGGGGTCTAGGACTACTCGCAAGTGCGGCGCGACTTCGAGAGCGGCGCGGACCCGGTCTTCCATGTTGGCATCTTCCCACTTGCACTTCATCTTGATACCGTGAAAACCTAGTTCGGCGGCGCGTTGGGCTGCGCGGGCGGAATCCGCAGCGCTCATCCGACTGATCCAGTAGTCAACCAGCACCTTGTCCTGTAGTTTGCCGCCGAAGATGCGGCACAGCGGCCAGCCGATCATTTTGCCGATTAGGTCGAGGAGGGCAATGTTCCAGCCACCGCCGCGCAGAGCGCGTGGCTCAAAGGTGTTGGGGTCTTTGCCGATCAGATCAGGTGGCTGCTCTGCGCGGTCGCCGTAGTACGGTCCGCTCATACCGAGGCCGGTCAGTCCTTGGTCGGTGTGGATCTTGAG
The DNA here is from genome assembly GCA_022826515.1 of Candidatus Latescibacterota bacterium. The sequence goes on along the minus strand of JAJDUT010000026.1, from coordinate 42,163 downwards.
GACGTCTTGACGCCGGGCCGAGAGCGGCTCGGGATAACTAGGATTAGGCTCGTCGTACTCGGGCGGAGGGAGGATGCCCGGGAGGAAGGGCACGCAACAGACGGTGCGTTTGAGGTGGGTAATCTGCATGGCGCGCTCAGTACAGGGCTTGGTAGAGTTTGCGCTGGTAGTCGGCCACCAGCGGATTGTCGCGGCCGAGTAGGTGGAAGACGGCGACCATGGCGTCCTTGGCTTGGTCGCCGTTCGATTTTTTCCCCGCGATGTGCAGCCATTCCTGCAACGCGGTTTCGTAGTCGCCCTCGGAGGCTGCGCAACAGGCGAGTAAGTGGCGGGCCTCTGGGTCGTCTGGCTGGCTGAGCACGCGCTGGGCGCAGGCGGCGCGGCCCCCAGCCTGCTGGCACTGGTGGGCAAACTCGATCTGGGTGAGCAGTGCTTGGGCCTGTGGGTGTTCGGGGGCGTCCGATTCGACGAGATTGACTAGCTCTTGTACGGTCTCGAAGCGGCCCTGCTGCAGGTGGATCTTCGCCAAGCCGAGGAGGGCGGGGCCGTCGGTGGGATTTTCCTCAAGCATCTGCTCGTACTGGCGCGCGGCCTCGTCGAGGTCGCCAGTGGCAGCTAAGTCGTCGGCCTGATCAATCTCTTGGGCTTCAGGGATGAGAGCATCAGAAACCAAGGGACGGAGAATGGCTTCGATCTGCTCCCTAGGTAAAGCGCCGGTAAATTCTTGGGCTAGCTGGCCGTTCTTGACGATTTTGACTGCGGGGATGCCTTGGATCCGAAAGGCCATGGCGAGCTGTTGGTTTTCATCGACGTTGATCTTGGCTAGGGCTACGCTGGGGCCGAGCGACGCGACGACGTCTTCGAGGATGGGTCCTAAAGTTTTGCAAGGGCCGCACCAAGGGGCCCAAAAATCGACGACGATGACGCGCTCCTGCGAGCCTTGGAGGACCAATTCTTCAAAGTTTTGCTCGTTGACGTCGAATATCTGCGGTTGGGGTTGGATTTCCATGGCGTCCTTCCGGAGTGGAAAAGGGGTATATGTCGGTTTTCGTTAGGTGGCTGCTAAGGCGACGAGTGGGCAACCACGAGGGTTGCCCCTACTGGGCGCGGCCGCGGCCGGCGACTTCCCATTCTTCGACGACCTCGCCATTGCGGAGGGCGAAGATGCGGTCGTGGAGGTTGGTGGTCATGCCGCCGTGCAGGGGGATGAAGGAGAGGATGTCGCCGACGTTGACGGGGTGGTCTGCGGCGGTGGTATCGACGTGGCCGTGCTCGACGGACATGCCTTTAAGAAAAAGCTCGGGCTGTTCGAGGCAGTAGCCATAAGGGGTCGGCGGATAGCTGGTGAAGGCCTTCTGGCCGGCATCGACGATGGCTTGCCCCGGGCGGGAGGTGCTGACCACGGTGACGACCAAGCGCAGCGGACAGCGGGTGGGGTCGAGGTCTTCGCGCTTGCCCACGCGGGTCATGCCTTCGTAGGCGTACGAGCCGATGCGGGTCTCGGTGCAGCCGAGGGATTTGGAGATGGTTTCGCTGCCGGTGCCGCCGCCGCTGATGATGTGTAGTGGCAGGCCGCTTTTGTGTGCTCCTTCGCGCACTTCGTCGAGGAAGGGGCGGGCGCGCTCGCTGCTGGGATAGGTCATCACGCCGGTAAAGTCCAGTCCCGGCAACTGGTCGATGTGCTGGGCCAGCGCGAGGGTGTCGGCGGGCGATTGGGTGCCGACGCGGCCGCCGCCGGTATCCATCTCGACGATCGCGCGGATGCGGCAACCGGCGGCTGTGGCTGCTTGCGATAGTCCGTCAACGGTGGCCGCGGAGTCCGAAGCGACTGTTATGGTACTTTTGCCGCTTTGGATCAGGCGCGTCAGGCGGGCTAGCTTGGGCTGGCCGACGATGTTGTAGGGAATCAGGATGTCTTGGATGCCGCCGTCGGCCATGGCCTCGGCCTCGCCTAACTTCTGGCTGACGATGCCAATGGCCCCCGCGGCGATTTGCATGCGGGCAATGGCCGGCGTCTTGTGGGTCTTGGTGTGGACGCGCAGGCTGATCTCGAGCTGGTCGCAGGCGTTTTGCAAGTCGCGGATGTTTTTTTCTAGCACGTCGAGATCGACGCAGAGGGCGGGGGTGTCGAGTTCGGTAAAGTGCATGATGCTCAGATCCTTCCAGTAAAGAGATCCATGTATTGGGCGGCGATTTTTTTCTGGGCGTATTCGCGCTGGACGTAGGCGCGGCACTGGCGGCCTAGATCGGCGCGTTCCGTTGGACTGAGGGCGAAGAAGCGGTGGATTTGTTCGACGAAGGCCGGGTAGTCCTCGGGGTCAACGAGAAATCCGCCTTCGCGCACGCTCTCGGTTAGGGCATCGACGGCAAAGGCCACGGCCGGGGTGCCGGCGTACATACATTCGAGTTGGGTTTGGCCGAAGCCTTCGACATCGCCGGGTATGTGGATGTTGGGCATAAGGAAAAGATCGCAACTGGTGCGCAGCATGGCCAGCACGTCGTCGGGGACTGGCCCGAGTAGGACGACGCGGTCCGCTAGGCCCGATTGGCAAAGCGCCTGCAAGCGCGGGGTTTCGCTGCCGAGGGGGCCGCAGATCAAGAGGCGAATATCCGCGTCGAGCAGGGGCATCCCTTTTTCCAAAAATTCGACCATGCCCTTGCGGGGGACTTGGCGACCGAAAAGCAGGAGGATGCGGTCTTGGCCAAAGCGCAGTCCGTGTTCTTCCTCGAAACGCGCTTTGACCGATTCCAGCGCGTCTGGTGACAATTCCAGTGGTTCAACGCCTAGATAGATGATTTCCAACTTGGACTCGGGGACGCCGCTTGCCGCGGTAATGCGGCGGCTGTTTTCGCTGATGACGACGACCTTGTCGCAGGCGCGGACGCCCCAGTGCATTAGCGCACGCGCGAGGGGATTTTTGTAGGTCATTTCGAGGCCATAGACGGTGGTGATGAAGCGCGCTGGACCCAAAGGGCGCAAGAGCGGAGCCAGCACCGCGGCGACCCCGTCGGCGAAGTACACGGCATCGACGCGGCGAAAGAGCACGGCCCACAAGGCGACCACAAAGCAATAGGGGAGGAACCAAGTCAGGTGCAAAAGCGACTGGCGGCCCAGTGCGATGAGACGGACTTGGGCTTGGTTGACCAGCCGGGTATAGAGCGCGTGACAGTGGGTCTGGATGCCGCCGATGGTGGGTGGGTAGCGACGGGCGAGGAAGAGGATACGGGGGTGATGGGCCATAGTGGGAGTCGAAGAGCGCGACCTCGGGGCCGCCTATGAATTCCGCGTTCTGGATAAAACGCGGAACGCGGGGTTAATTTTCGTTCGTAAGGTAGTCGTCCGTGGATGATATGTTTGGCGCGGGTGCGATCACGGCTCAACGAGGATGCGGCCGGGATTTTCTTTGGTTACCTCGCCGACGAGCGCGGCAGCGTCTAGTTGGAGGGCGCGGAGAAGGGCCTCGGCCTCGGTTGCGGCTACGGCGATGAGTAGGCCGCCGGAGGTCTGGGCGTCGAAGAGGAGATTGGCGCGGGCTGGATCGACGCCGTCGGCAACGGTGACTTTGGATTCCAAGAAAAGCTGGTTGTCGTGGGAGCCGCCTTCGAGTCCCTTGGCGGCTAGCGCTAGGCTGTGGGCTAGAGCTGGAACTTGAGCTGCGTAAAAAATTATTCCCACTTGGCTGCCTTCGGCCATTTCTGCGGCGTGTCCCAAAAGGCCGAAGCCGGTGATGTCGGTGCAGGCGTGGACGGCGAAGTCCGGCAGGATTTCAGCGCCGGCCTTGTTGAGCGCGAGCATGGATTCTGCGGCTTCGGCGAGGTCGGCTTCGGCGAGGTGATCGGCCTTGAAGGCGTTGGCGATTAGCCCGGTGCCCAGTTTTTTGGTGAGGATGAGGCGGTCGCCGGGCTGGGCACCGGCGTTGGTGTAGATGCGGTCGGGGTGGACGAGGCCGGTGACGGCGAGGCCGTATTTTAGTTCGGGGTCTTGCACGGTGTGGCCGCCGACGAGGGTACAGCCGGCTTCGGCAGCCTTGGACTGACCGCCGAGGAGAATCTGGTTGAGGACCTCTGGATCGAGTTCGTTGGCGGGAAAACCCGCGATGTTGAGTGCGGTGAGGGGCTTGCCGCCCATGGCGTACACGTCGCTGAGCGAGTTGGCCGCGGCAATGGCTCCAAAGGTGTAGGGATCGTCGACGATGGGAGTGAAGAAATCGACGGTTTGCACGAGAGCCTCGCGCTCGTTGAGGCGATAGACGCCGGCGTCGTCGGCGAGGTTGAAGCCGACGAGCAGGTTGGGATCAGTGTTTGCTGGCAGACCTGCCAGGGCGCTCCGCAACTGGTCGGGGCGCAGCTTGGAAGCTCAGCCGCCGCAGGCGACCATTTGCGTCAGGCGCTTGGTCTTTTTATACGTGAATATCTTTTGCCAACGGTTCATAATTTATTGACGTTACGCACAGGAAGCCTCTTGGGTAGGAGATGCTTCGCTGCGCTCAGCATGACAAGGAAAGGAAGCACTATCCACTGTCATGCTGAGCGCAGCAAAGCGTAGTCGAAGCATCTCATCCCTACGGGGCCTGTGCGTAGCAGCAGATAGTTAAAAAAGATAGCACTATATTCTACGGCAAGCGAGGCAACAAAGCGATCTGTTCGCTAGAAAGGTGGTACCGAATGCGCATTGCAACAGCAGGTTTTTCTCACGAGTCGAATTCGTTCTATTCGCAGCCGACGCAGTTGGAGGATTTCGGGGGCTGCGAAGGCGTGGATGTGATCGGCCAGTACGCGGGAACGTTCCACGAGATTGCCGGTTACATCGCCGGGGCCGAGGAGTTTGGCTATGAACTGTATCCGCTGCTAGCGACGTCGGCGACGCCAGGCGGTCCGGTGACTGCGGACGCGTACGAGCACTTTGTCGGGCGCATCCTCAGCGGACTTGAGGCGGCCCCCAAGCTCGACGGAGTGCTATTGGCACTGCACGGAGCCATGGTCGCCGAGGGGTTTCCCCAAGCCGATGGAGAGACTGTGCGCCGGGTGCGCGCGCTGGTGGGCGACTTGCCCATCGCCGTGACCCACGACTACCACGCCAACGTGCCCCCGGAACTGGTGGACGCGGCCGATTCCTTGATCATTTACAAGACCAACCCCCATATCGACCAGCGAGAACGAGGCTTGCAGGCCGCGTCTATTTTGACGCGGCAGATTCGCGGTGAGATCCAGCCCAAGATGGCGTTGGTCAAACCAGAGGTGCTCTTCAACATCTACTTCCACAACACGAGTGTCGCGCCCATGCAGCCGCTGATGCAGGCGGCGATTGAGTTGGAGTCCCAAGCGGGAATTCTCGGGTGTAGTATCGCCGGGGGCTACCAATACGCGGACGTGCCCTATATGGGGCCGGCGATTGTGGTGATTGCGGACGGAGACGAAGAAACGGCGCAGCGCGAGGCTGAGCAGTTGGGCGAGCGGATGTGGGCCAGCCGCGACCAGTTAAAGCACTTGGTGCCCGATCCGGCCGAGGCCGTGCGGTTGGCGTTGGCGAGTGAAGAAACGCCCGTGTGCCTGCTCGACATGGGCGACAACATCGGCGGCGGCTCGTCTGGGGACTCGACGTTTGTGTTGGAGCAATTGCTCGCGCAAGAGGCGGACGGTTGGGTCGTGTTGGTCTGGGATGTTGAAAGCGCGCAGGCGTGTTTTGCCGCTGGCGTCGGCGGGCAGGTCCAGCTTCGCGTGGGCGGCAAGACCGACGACATGCACGGGCCGACCTTGGAAATCGCCGGTCGGGTGCGGACGCTGCACGATGGCTCGTACGAAGAGCGCGAGCGCCGGCACGGTGGGGGTCGCTATTTTAATCAGGGGCCGACTGCGGTTGTGCAAGTCGAGCAGGCCGGAAGCAAAGGATTGCTCTTGCTTAACAGCGAGCGGTCCTGTCCCAACAGCATTCACCAGATTACCTGCGCTGGGATCCAGCCCGAGCACCAGCGCATCTTGGTGGCCAAGGGTGCGGTAGCGCCTAGAGCGGCGTACGAGCCGGTGTGCGGTCGCCTAATTGAGGTGGCCTCGGGCGGGGCGACGGCGATTGACCGGCCCGCCGATGATTACCAGCTAGCGCGGAAGTCACTTTATGAGTGGCGTTGACAGGCGCGAGGGGGGCGGCTAGCTTAGGCCACCTTTAGGATTCGACTAGGATGACAAACCCATAGGAGGAGAATTACCATGACGCTTCGCATCGGCCTAATCGGCGCGGGGGCCAATACCCGCCTACAGCACATCCCCGGTTTCCAGGGCATTGACGGAGTTGAAATAACTGCGGTCTGCAACCGCTCGCGCGAATCGGGCCAGCGGATCGCCGACGAGTACGGCATCCCACAGGTTTTTGAGGACTGGCGGGCGCTGATTACAAGTGACGATGTGGATGCGATCTGCATCGGCACTTGGCCCTATATGCACTGTCCGATGACGCTGGCCGGGATTGAAGCGGGCAAACACGTGCTGACCGAGGCGCGGATGTGCATGAATTTGGCTGAGGCGCGGCAGATGTACGCGGCCTCGCAGCAAACGGACAAGGTGACGATGATCGTGCCGGCACCTTTCTACTTGTCGGCCGAGCCGCTCTTGCTCGACAAGCTGCACAGCGGTTTTTTCGGCGACTTTTTGGAAATTCACTTCACTGGCCTCTCCGGCGGCTACGCCCCGGACGCGCCTTTGCACTGGCGGCAGCGCCGCGATCTGTCGGGCAACAACATCATGGTGATGGGCATTGGCAACGAGACGGTGCGGCGCTATGCCGGGCACGAGAAGGCCGTGATAGCCTACGGCAAGACGTTTACGACCGAGCGGCTCGACGAGGAGACGGGGCAGAGAGCACCGGCTGATGTGCCGGAGAGCTTGGGCATTGTCGCCGAGCTGGAAAGCGGCGCGACCGCGGTCTATCACTTGAGCAGCGTCGCGCGCTTAGGGCCTGCTTTTGGCTTTGCCTTTTACGGCACCAAAGGCTCGTTTAAGATGGACGAGAGTGGGATATGGATAGCCGGCGAGGGCGACGACGAGTACCAGTCCTTTGACATCCCCGAGCATCCGCGCGACGGCTGGCAGGTGGAAGAAGATTTTGTCGATGCCATCCGCGATGGCCGGACCGTTACGCACACCAGCTTTGCCGACGGCGTCAAATACATGGAGTTTACCGAGGCTGTGCAGATTAGTATGGCGGAAGGACGACGGGTGGAACTGCCGCTCGATTGATGGTGCAAAAAATGAGTAAAGAGAAGCGGCCGGGGCTTTTGCCTCGGCCGCTTTTTTATTCGTCGAGTGAGGTTTTAATAGTTGTAGTTACATCATAAATGACGTTAAATTAATATATGCCTTCACAGTGGAAGATTATCTACTACGAAACAGCCGAGGGCGAATGTCCCATCCAAGGGTTCATCAATGGTCGTAAGGAGCGGGAGCAAGCCAAGATCTTGAGTTGGCTTTCCTTACTGGAAGAACAAGGGCCTCAATTACCTAGGCCCTATGCGGATTTTTTAGACGATGGTATCCATGAACTCCGCATCCATCTTTCGGCAACTCAGATCAGGATTCTGTACTTTTTCTGCTACCAAAAATTCATTGTGCTGACGCATGCGTTTTCCAAGCACACGCAGCGCGTCCCGCGTCCAGAAATTCGCCGCGCTCAGCGCTGTAGAGCTGATTTCTTCGCTCGATATGATGACAACTCGATTAGGGAGGCTTACGATGAAGACGCTTAAAGGGCACCTCGAAGGCAAGCTGCGGGACGACCGCTTTCGCAGGTTGTTTGTAGAAGAAAAGCAGTTGGCTCAGCTTTCGATGCAAATCCTTCAGGTCCGGCAGCACCTTGGTTTGTCTCAGCAGGAGGTCGCAAAAAAAGCAAACATTACGCAGCAGCAGCTATCCAAGCTGGAGCATGGAGCCAATTGCAATGTTGCGACGTTTCTCAAGGTGTGCAACGCCTTGGGCGTGAGTGTTGAATTGGAAACGTCAGTGTTCGCGGAGGATCCCGTTGTATAAGGTTTGCGCGGCGGCACATGCGGAAGCGGTCGGGGCTTTTGCCTTGGCCGCTTTTTTATTCTTCAAGCAACTCGCCGCAGTGCGGGCAACGGCGCTCCGATTCTTCTGAGCGGTTTGCTGCTAGGGCCTCGACAAAGCCCGCGCCGAGAATGCCGGCCGGCAGCGCGAACATGCCGATTCCCAAGATGGCGATGGTGGCGGCGATGGTCCGGCCGAGGGGGGTGATCGGATAGGTGTCGCCGTAGCCGACCGTGGTCAAGGTGACGATGCTCCACCACATGGTGGCCGGGATGCTGGCGAATACTTCGGGCTGGGCCTCGTGCTCGACGAGGTACATCAGCGACGAGGAGAGGGCCAGAAGGATCAGCAGCACTAAGAAGATGCTGACCAGCTCTTCTTTGCGATCGGCAATGACTTGGCCGAGCAAGCGCAAGGCGCGGAAGTAACGCACTAACTTGAGGACGCGGAAAATGCGGATCACGCGGATCACGCGGATAAAGCGCGCATCTACGGTCGGAGGCGGCAGGAGCAAGGGGAGGATGGCGAGGAAGTCGATGATGGCCAGAGGCGTTAAGACAAAGCGGATGCGCCCGGTCACGGGATGCGAAAATCGCGGGTTGGCGGTAATGGCCCACAGGCGCACTAGGTATTCAATCGCGAACACGGTCAGCGAGAAATCCTCAAAAAGTTCAAAAGCGGCGCGATTGAGGTTGTAGATCGGCTCGACGGTTTCGAGGATCAAGGCGACGATGTTGAGCAAGATCAGGACGATGATGGCCACATCGACGATGCGCCCCGGCTCATGGTCTGGCTCGATAAAGTGATAGACGCGCTCTCGGATGCTCATTGGCTTACTCCCACTCGGCGAAGACCTCCTCGGCCAGCCCGAAAGCGGTGGTCATGCCGTTGCCGCCGATGCCGTTGACGATGGTGACGCCGCGTGCCGGCTCGGCGATGAAAGCGGCTTGGTCGGGATGTTTGGCGTAGATGCCGTGCCAGCGCTGGGCGATGTGTAGGGCTGGAGCGGCGAGGAAGGTCTGGAGGTAGTCGAGGATTAGCTGGTCGATTGCGGGGTTGTCAAACGGGTTGACGACCCAGTCGTACTCGTGCGAGTCGCCGATGGTTATCTCGCCGCGGCCGTTTTGCGAGGCCATGACGTGGATGCCCCAGCGGTCGAATTCGGGGCGCTCGGCGGCGATGCGCTGGGTGTAGGCGGCCAGCGCTTGGCAGCACTCGAAGGCTGGGTAGTGGCGCAGGGTAAGGCCGGCGGCGAGCATCGGGCCGAGCTGCCAGTTGCCGGGCTGAGGCGCGGTGCGCATCATCTGCAACTTGCAGCGGGTGAGTCCGCTGTGGGCGAATACTTGGGGGTAGAGCGATTCAAAGTCAGCGCCGCTGCAGACGATGGCGCGGTCAACGGACCAAGTTTCCGTTGGCGTGTGGATTTGGGGTAGGTCGATGTGGTGGACTGGGGTGGAGAAGCGGAGGGTGATGCCGTGCTCGTGCGCTAGGTAATCTGGCAGCGCGGCGATGGCTTCGCGGGGATCGACGCAGAGTTCGGTTGCGCTCCAGAGGCCGCCTTTGAGTCCAGCGGGTTGTACGGCGTGGCTGCGTGCGAGTACGGCGTCCCGGTCGAGCAACTCGACTGCGTAGCCGAGGGCCGGGGCGCGGTCGGCAAACTCCGCTAGCACGGCGCACTCGTCGTCGGCATACGCTAGGTGCAAGGAGCCGGTCTGGGCGCACCAGATGCCCGCTTTGGGAGCGAGGTCGAGCCATAGCTGGCGCGTGCGGAGGGCGCGTTGGTGAATGAGACCGGGGGCTTGGCCGATGGGCCAGATCATGCCGAAGTTGCGGATCGAGGCCCCTTGCGCTTGGGGCGTGCGCTCGAAGAGGACGACCCGGTGGCCGCGCTTGGCTGCGGCAAGGGCGTGGGCTAAGCCGACGATGCCAGCGCCGATTACGGCGATATCTGCTTTGAGGTCGGGCATATAGCAATTCTACATCATGTACAAGATGATCCGCAGATGGACGCAGATGGACGCAGATGGACGCAGAATAGGAGGCATAAGACGATCTACCGCTAATTATTCCGCATTGCTAGAGCAGGGTTGGCGGTAGATGTGTAAGGTGCGAAGAGGGTTCATCAGGCTAGGACTCCATTGCAAAGAAAGTCGAAAAGATCCCAGTTGCGCGCTTGGCCCGAGGCCAATAGCTCGGCGTATTGGTCGGTTAGCGGCCTATTGCAGATCATGGGTACCACGCCTTCGTGCAGACCGCCGTGCGAGCGCAGGCCCTCGGCGACGTCGGCGAGTTCGTGCCAGTCGGGGGTGCGGCCGAGGACGGTATCTTGGTCGGCGAGGACGACCAGTTCGCCGATGCGGTCGGGGGGGAGTTGATAGGTGGCGGTGGCTTGCTCACGGCTGAGCACCTGTTCGACGCCGGGAATGGCGCGAAGGATTGCAGTGGCTCGTGCGGTGTGCGCGTCGTCGAGATAGACGGTGGCGTAGGAGCCCAGCGCGCCGTGGTGGACGACATAGGGGTCGGTGATGGGCAGAATGACCCTCGCTTCGGCGATGCCAGCGGCGACGAGTTGGGTCTCGATAAATTGCACCTTGGGGGTGCCGTCGGCGTTGGTTTTGGCGTTCATGCCGTGATCGGCGGTAATGCCCAAGATGATGTCCTGGGCGTCGAGCGCGCCGATAAAGCGGTCGAGGCGGGCGTAGAAGGCGTTGGCTTCCGGCTCGCCGGGTGCCCACTTGTGCTGGACGAAATCAGTGGTCGAAAGGTAGAGTAGGTCGAGGTCGTAGCGTTCGAGGAGACGCGCTCCGGTCTCGATGCAGTACACGCTGGCTTCGGGATCGTAGATGCCGGGGTTTTTTCGGCCGACTAGGTCGAGGATGTCGGCGATGCCGTGGGTGGCCGGCGCGGCTTCGTGCGCTTTTTCGACGGAGAAATTGATGCCCTGCCAGCCGTGGGCCAAGAGCAGGCGCAACTTGTCTTTGGTGGTGATGGCAGCGACTTGTTGGCCGGCTTGATGGAAGGCGGCAAGGATCGTTGGGGCGCGCAGGAAGCAGGGGTCGTTCATCATCACTTCCTCAGCGGCATCTAGGTCGTAGTAGAAATTGCCGGGAATGCCGTTTATGGCCGGCGATGCACCGGTGATGATGGCGACGTTGTTGGGATTGGTGAAAGAGGGGATCGCGGTGTTTACTTGGCCGTGGACGCCGCGCTCGATGATCGCACGGAGATTGGGCATCTGGGCGGCAGCTTCGTCGAGGTAGGCCTGAGAGCAGCCGTCGAGGCAGATGCCGACGATGGCTTTTTCGCGTGGGCGATAGCTGCGGTCATTGACTTGAATCATGCGCGAGGGTCAACGGCGACGCGGATGTGCTGGCGGGTTTCGGCCAAGGCGATGGCTTGCGCTAGCTCGGCGAGGGCAAAGGGTTTGCTGACCAGCGACGAGTACGGATAGTGGTCGGCCGTGCGGGCGAGAAAGGCGAGCGCCTCGTCGAGATGGTGCGGGCTGTAGTTGTGGACGCCGCGAATGGTCAGGCACTTGCGGATGATCTGCTCGCCGGTCAGTTCTAGCCGGGTGTTGGGGTGGACCATGCCGACGAAGACGTAGCTGCCGCCCGGGCGCAGGGCTGCGACTCCTGCGGGAATCAAGTCCGCGTTGCCGGCGACTTCAAAAACAGCGTCGAGTCCTGCCGGTGGCGGATCGGTCACGGGTATAGCGCCGAATTCGCTGGACAGCGCGAGGCGGTCCGCGTCGATATCGGTGCAGTAGATTTGCTCGATGCCGCGCTCGGCGAGCAGGGCGCAGGTATAGAGGCCGAGCAGACCGGCACCTTGGACCAAAATTTTGTTGCAAGGGGTAGGTAGCACCGCGATGGCGTTGACCGCAGTAGCCAAGGCGCAGTTGGCCGGGGCGACTGCGGAGTCGGGCAAGCGGTCGTCCACCTTGGCGATGTGAGTGCCGGGTCTAATGAGCAGATGCGTGGCGTAACAGCCGTTGAGTCCGCTGCCGTCGGTGATGGTGGCGTGGCCGTACTTAAAGAGCGCGTCGCATTTTTCCGGCAGGCGATGTTCGGTGCAGGGCAAACAGGTACCGCAACTGTCGGCAATGCTCCAGCTTACGCGGTCGTCCAGCGAGAAGTCGGGGCGCTGCGAGGCGACGATGCGGCCGACGGCTTCGTGGCCGAGGATCAGGGGTGTAGGCTCCGTGCGCAGGCCGGACAGCGTGTGGAGGTCGGAGCCGCAGATCGTGGCTAGATCGATCTCGACGAGTACTTCACCGGGCGCGAGGGAATCGGGCAGTGGCAGGCTTTCGCAGCGCAGCGGATGGCCTAGGCCGTCGAATACCTGTGCGGAGGCCGTGGGCATAGGCTAGCCCTGCGGCTGCTTGCGCCAGTAGCCCTCTAACAGGTCTTGCGGCACCCAGCCCAGCAGGCGTCGGGCCTTGGCGTTGCTGTAGCGGCTGTGGGGCGTGTCCGTGGTGATGTGGAAGATCTCGCAGCGCGAGGGCAGGGACGCCAAATCGACCTCTAGGCACTTTTGTAGGGCGCGGGCGGCGTCGGGAAAGGTGACGGAAAAGGGATTGGTGCCGCGGCCGAGTTGCTCGGTGGACGGCTCGGCGTCGCGAAAGCTCAAAAAGAGGGTGGTGAGTACGTGGATGGGATGGTTGGCGGCGAATACGCGGCAAATCTCTTGGCCGAGCGATTTGCTGTGCGCGTAGAGGCCGACGCCTGAATGCAGGGGGACTTCTTCGCTGATGTCGAAATCGTAGTGCTCGTACGAGGGGCCGGCTTGGGTGAAGTGGGGCCCGGTGTTAACGAAGCGGGTGTGGCCGTTCTCGACGGCGGCGCGGATGCCGTTGTACGTGCCGGTGGTACTGACGTCAAAGGCGATCTTGCGGTCGTGGCGCAGGACTGAGCAGTTGATGGTTACATCGGTGCCCTCGGTGGCGCGGCGCACTTGGTCGAGGTCGGAGACATCGACCTGCATGGTCTCGTGCGGGCTGTCGATGGGCACGATGTCGGTGATGCGCAGTTCGTAGGTGTCTTGGAGTTGCTTAACCACGTGCGGGCCGAGAAAGCCGTTGCCGCCTAGCAGCAAAATTTTCATGGGTTGGCCTCAAAGTTGTATTGGGGATCGAATGTTAGGTGGCTCTTGGCGCGCTCGACGGAGAAGCGGGCGCGCATTGCCGCAGACTGGATGTGGATGGCGTTGTACTGGCCGGCTGGCCCCTTTTGCACAATCTGGCCCACGGCTTGGACGGCGTCGCGCTCGTCGAGCCACATTGGATCGTAGGGCTGGTCAGCGACTTCTTCGGCGCGGACGAGGTGGCCAAGGCGGGCAATGGTGATGTGGAGTTCGTGGCTGTGGGCAAATTCGCGGGCGGTAAACTCGGCTAGGTGAGTGCCGAGAACGGCCGGCGCGCAGGAGGGCAGCGGTTTCCAAGTCTCGTCAACGGTGAGGTCTTCTTCGTACGGGGCGAAAAGGTCGAGCGTGCTCACGAGGATGGCGTGTTTGACCTCCGCGGCGGCTGCGGCCAAGAGCAGGTTGTACGTGCCGCGCGTATTGCGGTCCAGCCAAGTGTTTTCGCCGTCGCCGTCGCGCGGCGAGTAGGCGAGGTGGACGATGATGTCGATGTCTTTGACGAGTTCGTCGGTCTCTGAGCCGTGCCCCAGATCGCACTGAATCCCGAACCTAGGCTCGGGATCGGTCAAGCGCAGTTGGTGTGCGTCGCCGAGGCCATCGGCTAGGGCTTGGCCGAGCGAGGTAGCGGCGTTGGTAATGAGTATGCGCATAGCCTTAGAGTACCTGTTGGTCGGTTGGGGTGGGGACGATGTCGTGGATCTGGCTGTCCATCAGCGCGGTGGGCGACTGCATTTCGAGCACGGCCTTTTCGTGCAGCTCGTCGATGGTGCGGCAACCGGCTGTGGCGAGGGTGGCGCGCAGCATCTGGATGCGGATCGGCAATTTGTCGTGCATTGAGCCGATGTGGGGCACGTAGCCGGAGATGCCCTCCTCGAAGAAGTTCTCTTGCGTCTGCGCATAGCGCCGCATGTTGTGGGCGCGCAGCGAACCTTCCATCCAGTATTCCTTGACGATGTCGCCGGCTGCGGTGCGCACGAGGTTGCCTTGGCTTTCGGTGTAGCCGGCGAAGAAACTCCCCATCATCACGGCGTTGGCACCCAAGGCCACGGCCACGGCGATCTCGGCCGGGCCTGAGATACCGCCGTCGGCGATGATGGGCAAGTAGGCGTTGCAGTCCTGCTGCCACTGGTTGCGCGCCGCGTTGATTTCCATCAAGGCCGTGCCTTGGCCGCGGCCGGTGGCCTTGACTTCCTGCGTAATGCAGCCCGAGCCGATCCCCATGCCGACTTTGACGGCGTCGGCACCGGCCTCGGCCAAGAAGCGAAACCCCTCGGCCGTGACGACATTGCCGCCGATGACCGGGGCGTCAGTGCGCTCCTTGAGGAACTGGATCATCTGCCGCTGGTACTCGGTGTGGCCGTCGGAGGCGTCGATGACCAGCACATCTACTTCTTGCGCGATGAGGGCTTCGGCCCGCTCGCGGTCCTCCGGGTGGGTGGAGACGGCTGCGCCGACGAGCAGGCGCTTTTTTTCGTCGATGGATTCGTTGGGGTGCCGCAGGTGCTTGTCGAGGTCCTTTTTGAAGACCACTGCTTGTAGGACGCCCCCTTTGGATAGAATGGGCAGGAAGCCGCGGCCGTAGCGGATCATCAGCTCGTTGGCGGCTTTGAGGTCGCTTATTTCGCGGCCGGCCTGCACGTCGGTTTTCATGCGAGAGGCGACTTGGCAGTCGAGGTCGCGGCGCTCGTCGAAGTCCTTGTCAGTGAGGATGCCGAGGAGCTGGTCGTGGAACTGGCCGCTGGTGGTGACCGGAAAGGTCGTATAGCCGGTGCGGTGGATGATTTCAACTACCTCGGCGATGGGCTGCTCGGGGGCTAGGGTGAGAATATCGGTCTGAAAGCCGGCCTTGAAGCGCTTGACTTGGCCGACCTTGGCGCACTGTTCGTCAATGGGCTGGCTGACGGGCAGGATGCCGATGCCGCCTAGCTGGGCCAAGGCAATGGCCATCTCGCCGCCGGTCACGGCCTGCATGGCGGCGCTGAGAAAGGGCACGTGCAGGTAGAGAAAGTCGTCTCCCTTGCGGCAGAGCCGGGTTTTGAGCGATGTGTTGGGCGCGTTGCCGTCGGTTGGCGTGTACCCAGGCAGAAGGCGAAATTCTTTGAGGCTGTGCGAAGGGGTGCTCAGGACTTGGGCCATAAAAGTCCTCTCAGCGTTGGCGGGGAAAGGAGGAAGGATTTAGCCTTAGAGTATAAAAATAGCATTGGTTTTATTCAACCCACTTTATTTTCTTTATTAGATAGCAATCACATCCATAAGCTAAAGGAGCTTTGTTATGTTTTACGAAAAAATCTATCCGAGGAACAACCATTCGACCGACGGCATGACGTGCCTGTTGGCCGGTTTTGTGGCTGGCGTCGCGGTCGGCGCAGCCGTGGGCATGTTACTGGCCCCGCACAAGGGCGAGGACACCCGGCGCTTGATCAAGGACCAAGCCGAAGAAACGCGCGACCAAGTGGTGAAGGCCGTGAACGGGGTGACGGCGCGGTTTGAAAAGAAGGCCCCACAGGAAGAAGAGGCGGCCTAAGAGCGGCCGTAGTTGAGGCGGTAGAGGCGCGCGTAGATGCCGTCTTGGAGTAGCAGATCTTCGTGGCGGCCTCGCTCGCGCACCTCGCCGCGGTGCATCACCAAAATCTGGTCGGCATTGCGGATGGTGGAGAGGCGGTGGGCGATGACGATGGAAGTTCGCTCGCTCATCAGCTTGGCGATGGCGTCTTGGATGAGCTGTTCGGTCTCGGTGTCGATGCTGGAGGTGGCCTCGTCGAGGACGAGGATTGCCGGGTCGAAGGCTAAGGCCCGGGCAAACGCCAATAATTGGCGCTGGCCGGCCGACAGGGTCGAGCCGCCTTCGGCTACGGCGTGGGCAAAGCCTTGGGGAAGGCGTTCGATGAAGGGCGCGGCGTTGACGTAGCGGGCCGCGCGCTCGACTTGGGCGTCGTCGATGGCGTCCTCCCCGAGGCGGATGTTGCCGCTGATATTCCCAGAAAATAAGAAGACCTCCTGCTGGACGATGCTGATGCGGCGGCGCAACTCGGCCGCGTGCCACTGGCGGACGTCGCGGCCATCGACGAGGATTTCCCCGCGCTGGATGTCGTAGAAGCGGCAGAGGAGGCTGACGATGGTGGTCTTGCCCGAGCCGGTGGCCCCGACCAACGCCAAGCTCTGCCCGGCCTGTAGTTCAAACGAGACATCCTTGAGGATCCAGTCTTCGGCTGCTGGATCGTACTTGAAGAACACGTTGCGGAATTCAATCGTGCCGCCGCGCTGCGCTGTGGGCAGATTGCGCTGCGGTCCGCCGGTGGGTTCGCCGGGGACGGCCAACAGCTCGAAGATGCGCTCGGACGCGGCCATGGCGCTCTGCAGCAGGGCATAGCGGTCAGAGATGTCCATGATCGGGCGGAAGAAGCGGCGGATGTATTGGAGAAAGGCCACCAACACCCCCAGTTCGATGCGGCCGTCGATCACGTCCGAAGCCCCGTACCACAGCACCAGCACCATGCCGACCGTGCCGAGTAATTCGGTGAAGGGGAAGAAGATGGCAAAGCAGTGGATTTCGCGGTCCTCGGCGCGGCGATAGGGCAGGTGCTCGGCGTCGAAGTCGCGCAAATTGCGTTGCTGGCGGTTGAAAAGCTGCACCACCTCCATGCCGGTAATGTTCTCCTGCAAATAGGCATTGAGCCGCGCTAAGCGCGTGCGCAACTCGCGATAGGCGCGCATGGCGAGGCCCTGGAGGTAGAAGGTCGAGACGCCGATGACCGGGACCACTGTGCAGCAGATCAGGGCCAGCTCAAAGTCGATATAGGCCATGAAGCCGACGATGGCCAGCAAAGTGAAAAAATCCATGAAAACCGAGACGACGCCCTCGCTGAAAAACTCGTTGAGGGCGTCGATGTCGTTGGTGGCGCGGGTCATAATCCGGCCCAGCGGCGTGCGGTCGAAGTAGCGCAGCGGCAGCTTTTGCAGGTGGGCAAATAGGTCGCGGCGCATGTCGTACATGACGCGCTGACCGATCATGCCGGTGACCAAGGTCTGGGCGTATTGAGCGCCGTACTGCACGGCGACGCTGCCAAAAAAGGCCGCGATCATCCACCGCAGCCCCTCCCAGTCGCCAACGGCGATGTGGTCGTCAACCGCTACCTGCGTGATATAGGGACCGACTTGGCCGAAGCCGGCGGCGAGAACAATGGTGCCAAAGGCGAGAATCACGTGCCCTCGGTGGGGTTTGAGATACCCCAACAGTTGCAGCGTCAGCCCCAAGTTGAAGGCGCGCTGTTGGATTTCTTCTTCTTTGTTGAGTTCGGTGCTCACAGCGTTTCTAGCTCGGCGCGAAGCTGCTGGTGCTGGTACAGCTCGGCGTAGAAGCCGCCGCTGTTGACCAAATCGGCGTGGGTGCCCAGTTCGGCGATGCGACCGTCTTCAAGCACGGCGATGCGGTCGGCGTGGCGCAGGGTCGAGATGCGGTGGGCGATGATGAGGGTGGTGCGTCCCTGCATGAGGGCGTGCAAATGGTCGAGGATCGCTTCTTCGGTGTGGGTATCTACCGCGGAGAGCGCGTCGTCGAGGATGAGGATCTGCGGGCGGCGGATGAGCGCCCGGGCCAAGGTCGCGCGCTGCTTCTGGCCGCCGGATAGGGTGACGCCGCGCTCGCCGATGAGGGTGTCGAAGCCCTCGTCGAATTGGTCGATGTCCTTTTTGAGTTGGGCCTCTTCGGCCGCAGCGTGGATTTGTGCTGCGGCGGCCGAGTCTGCGCCGTAGGCGAGGTTGGCGCTGAGGGTGTTGGAAAACAGAAAGGGATTTTGCGGGACGTAGCCGATGGCGTCGCGCAAAGTCGCTAGGGGCCATTCCTCGATCGGCACCCCGTCGATGAGGAGTTGGCCCGGCTCCGCTTGGATCAAGCGCGGCACGAGGCGCGCCAAGGTGGTCTTGCCCGAGCCGACCCGGCCGATGATGCCAAGGGTCGTGCCTTGGGGAATTTCGAGATCGATCTGATGCAGGACTTGCTCCTCGCCGTAGGAGAAGCTGAGTTTGCGGAAGGCGATGTGGCCGGCGATTGGCTGCGGGGTTGCCGGAGGCAGGCTTCGACCTGAGCTCAGCCCAAGGGCGCGGTCTTGGATCTCCGGCTCGACGGCGAGGATTTCGTTGATGCGCTGCATGGACACGAGGGCGCGCTGGGCGCGGTCGATGACCCAGCCGATGTACATGATCGGGCGGATGAGCTGGGTCAGGTAGGCGTTGAAAGCCACGAAGGCCCCTAGGCTTAGTTCGCCGTCGATGACCGCGCGCCCGCCTAGCCACAAATTTAGCCCCAAGCAGAGCGAGGCGATGACGTAGGACAGCGGCCGGTAGTTGGCGCGGGTGCGGATATAGGCGCGGTTTTTTTCGAGGTACGCCAAGTTGAGCTGGTCGAACGCGGCGTTTTGCGCGGGCTCTTGGGTGTACGCCTTGACCACGCGGATGCCGGAGAGGTTTTCTTGGATGAAGGTGCTGATGCGGCCGAAGTAATCTTGGATGGCCTTGTAGCGGGTGTTGATGACCGCGGCGATGCGGATCATCACGACGCTAAAAAGCGGCATGGGTATCAGCACCAGTAGAGCCAACTTCCAGTCGAGCAAGCACATGCAGGCGAGGGTGAAGGTCAGACCCAAGGCGGTATCGACGATGCCGCGAATGCCATAGATCCAAAAGAGATGCACCGAGTGCAAATCGTTGGTCGCCCGCGCCATGAGGTCACCGGTGCGGCGCTGCTGGTAGTACGACAGCGGCAGCTTGAGTAAGTGGGCAAAATACGCGACGCGGATGTCGTATTCGATGCGATTGGCGGCGCGGCCTAATAATATCCGCATGGCGTAGCCGCACACGGCCACGCCCAAGGCGTAGGCGAGGATGTAGAAGACGTAGGTTGCGACTTCCCCGGAGGCCGTATCCGGCGCTAAGACCGCATCGACGGCATCGCCCACCAGCAGTGGGATGCGCACAGTCGCCGCCTGCCCCAGCCCAATGCAGAGCGCACCGATCAGGATGTGCCCCCGATAGGGACGGACGTATTGGGTGAACGGACCAAACATTAGCGGGCGAGGGCTAGCTCGGGAAAGGTGCTGGCCAAAAGCGGGCGCATGGCTGATAGTGCCTCGGCGCGGTGACTGAGGCGATTTTTTATTTTCGGGTCGAGCTGGGCCATGGTTTTGCCGTAGGCGGGGACCAAAAAGACCGGATCGTAGCCAAAGCCGTTGGTGCCGACTGGGGCTGGGGCGATTAGCCCTTCACACGTGCCTTCGGTTTGGCACTGGCGGCCGTCGGGACTTACGGCGCAGAGGACGCAGCGGAACCGGGCCTGGCGCTGCGCTGGCTCGGGATAGGGTGCGAGTTGGATGAGCAAGAGTTGGCAGCGGCCAGCGTCGTCGAGGCCGGGGCCGCCGTAGCGAGCCGAGTAGATTCCGGGCGCGCCGCCGAGGGCATCGACCTCGAGCCCAGAGTCGTCGGCGAGGGCGATCTGGCCGCTGGCCGCGGCATAGGCGCGGGCCTTGAGCTGGGCGTTGGCGGCAAAGGTCTGGCCGCTTTCCTCGACGTCGAGTTCAAGGCCCAGCGCGGCCGGCGCGACGACCGCGGTATCGGCGAGTAGGGCGCGGACTTCGCGCAGCTTGCCGGCGTTGTTCGAGGCCAGAAGCAGCGCCATTGCGGCTATTGGGGCTGCTCGTTGATCTCTGCCAGTTTGCTCGCTGCGTAGTCCTTGTAGCGGCTGTCGTTCACCGCGAGGTTGTACCAGCGCCGCGCTTCCTCGCGTTGGCCGAGTTGAAAATGCGCGTCGCCCAGCAGCACTTCGGCGGCTCGGTAGTCGGCTTGACAACTCGTGGCGCGCCGGCCGTACTCAACGGCTTGGCGGAAGTTGCCCATGCCGTAGTGCGCCTCGCCCAGCCGGTAATGCGTCTCGCAGTAGTCTTTGTCTAGATCGGCGGCCTTGTTCAGCGGGGCAATGGCCTCGTGGAAACGGCCGAGCTGGTTGAGGGCAATGCCGAGCAAGCGCTGCCCTTCGGCGTACGTGTCGTCGATCTTTAGGGCGTTTTGCAAAAGCGGCACCACGCCCTCTATATCGTCGGTATTGAACTTCACCCGCGCCAAGTCGCCGTACGATTCCATGTACGTGGGGTCGGCTTCTATGGAACGCTGGTAGGTGACGACGGATTTTCCGTAGTCGCGGTTGAGGCGCTGGATGTCGCCGAGGGCGTTGTAGGGTCTGGCGTCGGTGGGATCGGCTGTTATGGCCTCGGCATAGGCCATAGCAGCCTTGTCTTTCTCGCGCAGGCCGCTGTAGGAAAGGCCCATGATGTAGAGCGATTGGGCGTCGAGTACGCCAAGCTCTTGGCTATCGGTAAAATAGGTGATGACCTCGTTGTACTTCTTTTGCCGAAAGCTGTTGAGGGCGGCCTTTTTATAGAGTTGGGCTAGGGCCTTGGCGGATTTCTCCGGCTTGGTGCCGAGGGCATGGGCTGCGGTAAAACTGGCGATGGCTTTGTCGTACTCATTGAGGGCCTTGTAGGAAATGCCGAGGACGTAGTGAGCGTTTCCGTAGGAAGGATCGACCTCCACGGCCTTTTCTAGCTCGATGGCGGCGTTGCGGTAGTTGCCCTTTTTGACCAAGTCGTAGCCTGTGCGGAAGTAGTCGAGGGCTTCGGGCGATTGGGCGAGGGCTGGGGCACTCAAAAGCGCGAGAGCGAGACTGAGCAAGCGGCAGTACTGCAAAGCGGATCCTCCTCTACAAATGGTAAAAGGCGTGGGCGGGCTTAGCGGCGGGCGTGGACTCAAGCAGAGCAGTAAATGAGTTCCAAGTTCACGGGAAACCTCCTTGGGAATAGGGGTTGAAAAAGTATAAAAGTCCCTAGGCGAGTTGTCAAAAACGGCAAGTGGGTGCAGTGGACGAGGTTATAGACGGCTCTTATCTTTACCATACATTCTTGAATAAGAATCAGCCTCGGCAAATTCCTTAGACGGTTCCACCAATATCTACCTCATTGATAGAAAACGCGGTATGGCGAGCACTTTGTTCGACAAGCAAAAATGTGGCAGTGCGCGGCTCGCCCTTGGGGCCTTGCTAGTGGGCGCGAGCTTGGGCTTGGCGTGTGGAGGCCCCGCGCCGGAAGCGTATATTCAGCAGCTCAAAAGCCTGCAAAAAGCCGAGCGCGTCAAAGCCGCCAACCAGCTCATCCGCTTTGACGCCGACGAGGTCGTTCCCCTGCTGATTGAGGAAGCCGACTCTGGGTACATCCGCGTGCGGTTTGAGGTAATACAACTGTTGGGCCGCTTTAAGGACGAGCGCGCCGTGCCGGCGTTGATCACGGCCCTAAAAGACAAGTCGCCGCGGGTGGCGGCGGCCGCGGCGTGGGCGTTGGGCGAGATCGGTTCGCCCAACGCGCTCGCTCCGTTGCTCAAGTACGCGCGCGATCCCACGGTGGAAGTGCGCCAATACGTGCTCGGTGCGCTTGGGTCGTGCCATTCGTACGAAGCCGAGCCAGCCTTGAGCGACTCGGCTTTCCGCGTGGTGCGCCGCGCCTTGCGCGCCCCCAAGCCCAAGTGGCGGGTCGCCGCCTTGCAGAGCCTGCGCGCCTACGGGTACCGCGACGCAGTGGAAGAAGTCATTCGCATGTCAGTGGACCCCTCGAACGAAGTGCGCTATGTCGCAGTGCAGGCCCTCGGCCAGATCGGCAGCGCCGCGCTCCGCCGGCCCGCCCGCAACGCCATCTACGAGGCCCTGCTGGTCGCGCTCGACGCCGACGAGCTGCAAAGCATCCGCAGCAAGGCCATGCACGCCCTCGCCGAGATGGGCGATAAGCGGGCCGAGCCGCACTTGCAGCAGCTAATGCGCAAGGGCACGGAAGAAGACCAAACCGCAGCGAGGCTAGCCCTGTACAAGCTAAGCCCCGAAGTCGCCGAAGCGATGAGACAAACTGAGTTAGGAGCGAAATGAAGGAGTTGAAGATCGGCTTCCCGTCCGGGAGCTTGCAGGAGTCCACGTTTGACCTGTTTGTCCGCGCTGGCTATCGCGTGCGGCTCGCGCCGCGCTCGTACGTGCCCGACATCGACGATCCCCAGCTTGCGGGCCTGATGTTCCGGGCGCAGGAAATCGCCCAGTACGTGGCGCGCGGCGTCGTCGATGTGGGCCTGACGGGCCGGGACTGGATTCTCGAAAGCGAGGCCGAGGTGATCGAAATCGGCGAACTGACCTATAGCAAGAGCACGGCGCGGCCCTTGCGCTGGGTCATTGCCGTGCCCGAGGATTCGCCCATCCAATGCGTTGAAGATCTCGCGGGCTGTCGCATTGCCAGCGAGTTAATCGGCGTGACGCGCCGTTTTTTGCAGGACCGCGGGGTGGAGGCCGAGGTGGAGTTTTCGTGGGGCACGACCGAGGTCAAGGCCGGCATTCCCGGGCTGGTAGATGCCGTCGTCGAGGCGACCGAGACGGGCACATCGCTCAAGGCCAACCGGCTGCGCATCGTCGATACGGTTTGCGAATCGACGCCGCGCTTGATTGCCAACAAGGCCGCGTGGGCCGATGGCTGGAAGCGGGAGAAAGCCGAGAACTTGCTAATGCTGCTCAAGGGCGCGCTCGAAGCCGAGCACAAGGTCGGCCTCAAGATGAACGTGCCGCGCGCCCAGCTCGACCGCGTCATCGCCCGGCTGCCAGCTCTGCACACGCCCACGGTCTCCAGCCAGATGGACGACGAATGGGTGGCGTTGGAAATCGTTGCTGATGAGCGCGTGGTGCGCGAGTTGATCCCCCCGCTCAAGCGGCTCGGGGCCGAAGGCATTATTGAATATCCGCTTAACAAGGTTGTGTACTGATGGGGCCCCTTCGACAGGCTCAGGGGGCGCAGGTTCAGGTGCCGATTGCGTCCTATCCCTCGGAGCCGCTGGCCGCTCCGCTGGCGGCCCTGCTGGCGCGCCGTCCCGAATCCGACCCCGAGGTCGAGGATGCGGTGCGGGATATTCTGCGGCAGGTGCGGAAAGAAGGCGATGCTGCGCTGTGTGCGCTGACGCAGCGGCTTGATGGCGTGGAGGTGTGTCCTGAGCAGTTGCGGGTGTCGGCGTCTGTGCTAGCCGAGGCCGAGGCTGGGCTGGACCCGAACCTGCGCGAGTCTATGGAGGCGGCGGTAGCCAACATTCGCGCCTTCCACGAGCGGCAAAAGCTCAACTCGTGGTTTGTCGAAGACGGCGACGGGGTGATACTGGGGAAGAAAATCACGCCCATCGAGCGGGTGGGGCTATGCGTGCCGGCTGGTGAGGTGCCGCTGTTTTCGAGCTTGCTGATGACGGCCGTGCCCGCGCAGGTGGCTGGCGTTGACCAGCTCTGCGTGGTCACGCCGCCGGTAGCGGCTGGCCGTCCGGCCCCGGTGATTGCGGCGGCGGCGCACTTGTTGGGCATTGACGAGGTGTACGCCGTGGGTGGGGCGCAGGCCGTGGGTGCGCTGGCCTATGGCACGGAGAGCATTCCGCCGGTACACAAGATCGTCGGCCCGGGTTCTCCCTATACGGTGGCTGCGCAGCGGCAGGTCTTCGGCACCGTGGGCATCGCGCTGTTGCCCGGCCCGTCGGAAATTGTGGTGCTCGCCGACGCGGGAGCTGACCCGCGCTTGGTGGCCGCGGATTTGCTCTCACAGGCCGAGCACGGCTGGGGAGTGGCGTGCGTGTGCATCACGGATTGCGCGGCCTTGGCGCACCGCGTGCAGGAGGAACTTGAAGCGCAGCGAGCGGCGCTTCCGCGCTATTCAATTATAGATAGTGCTTTAGAAGAATACGGCGCGATTGTCGTGGTGCCTAGCCTCGAAGTGGGGATTGAGCTGCTCAACCGCTTGGCGCCGGAACACGCCGAATTGCAGGTGGCTGACCCGTGGCGCTGGGTCGATTCCGTTCGCCACTGCGGCGCGCTGTTCCTCGGCGCGGCGGCTTCCGAGCCGGTCGGCGATTACTTCGCTGGCACCAATCACGTGCTGCCGACCCAAGGCGCGGCGCGCTATGCCTCGTCGCTGGGGTGGGCCGATTTCGTCAAGACGACGAGCATCATCGCGTACACGCCCGAGCGCTTGGCCCACACGGCCGAGCACATTGCCCGCATGGCGCAAGCCGAGGGCTTGGAGGCTCACGCGCAGGCCGTCCGCATCCGCCAACAGGGGATCGCACCATGAGCGCAGATCAACGCACGGCGCAGATTGAGCGCCGGACGACTGAGACCGAG
Source organism: Candidatus Latescibacterota bacterium (assembly GCA_022826515.1). The sequence continues at coordinate 17,769 of JAJDUT010000026.1, read as the reverse complement.
ATCGAGTTGCGGTTGTGCCTCGACGGCAGCGGCCAGTGCCGCTCCGACACTGGGCTCGGCTTCTTCGACCACATGCTGCATGCTTTTGCGCGGCACGGCTTGTTCGACTTAGAGGTACAGTGCCGTGGCGATTTGCACGTGGATGCTCATCACACGGTGGAAGACGTGGGCATCTGCCTCGGCCAGGCCATTGCCCAAGCCCTCGGCGACAAGGTCGGCATCCAGCGCTACGGCCACAGCTATGTCCCCATGGACGAGGCGCTGGCGCGGGCGGTGGTGGATTTGTCGGGCCGGGCCTATTTGGTCTTTGCTGCGGCCTTTAGCGAGGAGCGGGTCGGCGCGCTGGATGTGTCCTTGGTGCGCGAGTTTTTCTACGCCGTGGCCGACCAAGGCCGAATGAATCTGCACCTCGACCTCCTGCGCGGCCACAATGCCCACCACGGCATTGAAGCGCTCTTCAAGGCGTTCGCCCGCGCCCTGTTCATGGCTGTGCAGCACAGCGAGCGGGTTCAGGGCATTCCTTCGACCAAGGGCGTGCTCTGAGGCACGGGCAAACGCCCATGAAAATTTGCCATCTGATGTACGACGACATCGCCAATCCGTGGTTGGGCGGCGGCGGTGCGGTGCGGGCGATGGAACTCTACCGCCGCTTGGCCAGCCGCCACGAGATTACCGTCGTCAGTGGTCTGTTTCCCGGAGCTGAGTTAGAAACCGAACGGCACGGCCTGCGCCTGTTGCGCGTTGGCTCGGCCCGCAGCTATGCTCTGAGCCGGGTGGGCTATTGTCGCGCAGCCGTGGCGCAGTTGCAGCGGCTGGAGTGGGATTTGTGGATCAATGAGTTTTCGGCGTTTGCGCCGCTGCGCGTTCCGGCGGCACTGCGGCGGCAGGGGTTGCTGTTGTTTTATCACTTCATGGGACTTCATGCGCTTGCCAAGCATCCGCTGGTGGGCGGTGTGGCGTGGTTGTGCGAGCGGCGTGCCCTGCGGGCTTATGGTCGGATTTTGACGATTGCGCCTAGCGTGCAAGCGCGCATTCAGGGACGCGCCCGCGACGCGGAGGTCAATCTGGTGTACAGTGGTGTTGATCGGCGTTTTTTTGGGCTGGTGCCCGAGGAAGCGCCGTACTTGCTCTACTTTGGGCGCATGGATATTCACACTAAGGGGATTGACCTATTGATCTCCGCGTTTGCCGAGATTGCTGACGAGCACCCGGATATTCGACTCAAGTTGGCTGGGCGTGGGACTCCTAAGCAACTCGCTAAGGTGCGCGACTTGGCGCGGAGGGCGGGATTGGAGGGCCGGGTGGAGGTTATCGGGAGTGTGGAAGAGGAACGACAAGGCGAGCTTTTGCGCCGTGCGCTCGTGGTCTGCGTTCCGTCGCGCTACGAGGGGTGGTGCATGGTGGCGGTGGAAGCTGCGGCGGCTGGGAAAGCTGTGTTGGGTACGGACATTGACGGCTTGCGGGATGCTGTGCGCCACGATGAGACGGGGGTGCTGGTGCCGCCCGAGGATGTGGGGGCTTTGGCGGATGGGATGCGGGCGTTGATTGCTGACGACGCGAGGCGGCGGGATCTGGGGGCGGCTGGCCGGGCGTGGGCTGGGCGGTTTAGTTGGGATCGGTTGGCCGAGGATTTGGAGGGCGTGTATTTGCGGGCGGTGGCGGGAGCCCGCCACTAGGGCAGCTTGAGGAGGATGGACACCAACAAACTGCCGAGTGCTAATAGGCTGGCTACCTGCATCCCAATAATCCAGCGAATGGACGCACGCAGTTCGGGCATGTCCTGACGCAAATCGATGATCGCTTGGGCGGTCTGTTCGGCGATTCCTTCCAGACGGCCTAAGCGGCGGTCGTGATCTTGGGCTTGGGTTACGGGCTCGCTCATGGTTGCGATGTAGGGGTGGGGATTAGTTCAGCTTCATTAGAATGGAGACTAATAGGCTGCCGATAGCTAATAGGCTAGCGACCTGCATTCCCACTAACCAGCGTGTTTGCGCGTCGAAGCGGGCATTGGTATCGCGGCGCAGATTGATGATCTCTTGCTGAATTTCGCTTATAGTGCGCTCGATTCGGTCCAAGCGGGGCGTTATCCCTTGCTCAACGGTCCCTTCCAGCTTGCCGATGCGACGGTCGTGATCTTGGGCTTGGGTTGTGGGTTCGTTCATGGTTGAGTCCACTTTGCGTGTGGGTGATTTCTTAAAATAGAATATAAAAAATGAGGTTTCATGGTCAAAAAAAATAAACGCGCCAAAACCCAAGCGCCGGCAAAGGCCGAGAGGCCGCCGCTGTGGAATCACCGACTTTTTCCGCTGGTCTTTTTTCTCGCCTTGAGTCTGCTGTACTTCTACGAGTTTCCGCTGTCGGACAAGATCGTCTTTGGCATGGATGTGGGGACGGATTATCACAAGGGAGCGGACCTGAGTTTTTGGGACAAGGTGCAGACTGTGGACCAGCCGATGTGGGATCCCAAGATGGGCGGCTTTCCCCAGTCCGAGGCGATTCGTCCGCAGTACTTTCCGGCGTACGTCCTGTACTTTTTTACGACTTTTCAGCGGTATATTGGCTGGCGCTACATTCTGACGATGTGCGTGGCTGGTTTGGGGATGTACGCGTACTTGCGGCAAATTCACGTGGGGGGGCGCGCTGCGTTGTGGGGTGGGGTGGCGTTTATGTCTGCGCCGACGTTCTTGGCGTTTCCGTTGGCCGGGCACTATGCCAAGATGGGGGTCATTGCGCTGTTCCCGTGGATTATCTGGGCGTTGGAAAAGGCTCTGGCGCAGCGGCGGCTGATTTATTGGGCGGCGGTTGGGGGCTTGATTGGCATGTGTATTTACTCGCATCCGCCGATGACGTACTTCGCGCTGTTGGGCTTAGGCGTCTATTTCCTGTTTAAGTTGTACCAGTTGCGCCGCGAGCGGGGTATCGTGCGGCGCTTTATTCATTTTATAGGTGCGGTGGTGCTGGGGTTGGCGCTGGGGGCGGAGGGGGCTTTTCCGGTGATGATGTACACTCGCGCCGAGTCCAAGCGGGCGATGGGGGATGAGGTGGGGGGTAAGACCGCGGAGGAGCAGCTTGCGTATGCGCGGAGTTGGTCGCTGCATCCCGAGGAGGTGGCGTCGCTGGTGGTGCCGGAGTTCGGGGGGTACGACAATGTGCTGGTGCAGGGAGGGTCGCGCTATTGGGGGCGCAATGCGTTTAAGGTCAACTCTGAGTACTTTGGCGCGTTGGCTGTGCTGTTGGCCTTGCTGATGGTGCCGGAGAGTCGGCGACGACCGCAGGTGGCGCTGTTGGGCGGGGTGTTTGTGCTGGCGTTGGCGTACGTGTTGGGCGAGCACACGCCCGTGCATTGGTTGGCGTTCCACTTGCTGCCGGGGGCGGATGTGCAGCGCGCCATTGGCATGGGGTCGTTTGTGTTTGCGTTTGCCGGGTGTGCGATGGCGGGGTTGGGGTTGCAGCGGGTGTTGGATGCGGACGCGGATGAGCGGGCGTTGTTGCGGGGCCGCTTGGTTTATGTCGGCGGCGTCCTCGCGGCGTTGGCTTTGCTGGTGGCGCTTTTTCCGCAGGGGACGACTGAGGCGTGGATAAATTTGTTTTACGGAGATATTGCGCCGCAGAAGCGGGCGGTGTTGGCTGGGAGTTACGATTGGATTGCGCGTGGGGGTTGGTACGTGGTGGTGGCTTTGGGTGCGGGGTTGGCGTTGCTCTTGCTGCGGCTGGGGGGGCAGCTTTCGGCGACGGTGTTGGTGGGGGGGTTGTGTGTGGTGACGTTGTTTGATACGTGGCGGGTGGATCGGGTTTATTTGCACTATCGGGATCCGGGGCACTATGCGGATATTCGCCGCGAGAATCCGCGTGCGGTGCAGTTTTTGCAAAAGGATGAGTCGCTTTTTCGCGTGTTGCCCTTGCCTAGCTTTCGGGTGTTGGAGGAGCCGGGGTATCACCTGCACGGGGTTGGGTCTATTACGGGTTTTCACGATTTGACGGTGGGGCGCTACGATCGGATGCTGAAGGAGTTTGAGCCGTTGGTGCAGCAGTTTATGCGGACGGGGGTGCCGTCGGCCGGGTTTCAATCGCTGTTGAATTTGCTCAATGGGAAGTACGTGGCGGTGCCTAAGCTGCTAGAATTGGATATGGCGGCGTATCCGCTGCGCTTTGAGGGGGCGCGCTATCGGCTGTACGAAAATCCGCAGGCGTTGCCGTGGTTTTACCTTGCGCCGGAAGCCGAGGTGTTGGATAGCGGCGAGGCTGTGTTGGCGCGGTTGTTGAGTGGGCGGGCCGATCCGCAGGGTGTGGCGTTGTTGGAGAAGGTGCCGGCGGTGCGGCTCGATGGGGCGGGGGATCGGGCGGGGGATCGGGTGGAGCGGCTGGCGTACGATCCAAAGGAGGGATTGATTCGCGTGCGGACGCAGAGTGCGGGGGCGCGGGTGTTGGTGGTGTCGGAGAATTACCAGTCGAATTGGTCGGTGTGGGTGGATGGGGAGGAGGCCGAGATGGTGCGGGTGAATTACGTGTGGAAGGGGGTGGCGTTGTCGGCTGGGGAACACGAGGTGGAGTTGCGCTATTTTTCGCCGGTGTTGGCTTGGGCGCGGGGGGCGGGGTTGGTGGGGTTGATTGTGGTTGGGATTGTGGTGGTGGGGGCATGGCGGCAGCGGCGGGTTGGTTGACATAGGGATGGGGGTAAGTGATATTTTCAGCGAAAGTTTTGGAGGAGATCTAGACATGGAAAATGCGGTTGCTTGGACGGTTATCGGCGTCGGTGTCGTGTTGGCCGGGTTGATTTTGGTGACGACGCAGCGTATGCGCGCCGATATGAAGGCGCTTGAAGATCGGCTGAACAAGCGGATGGATGAGCGGTTGGGGCGGTTGGAACAGGAGCAGGTGGGGATGTCTGAGCGGTTGGGTCGGCTGGAGGAAGGGCAGGCTGGGATGAGTGAGCGGTTGGGTCGGTTGGAGGAAGGGCAGGCTGGGATGAGTGAGCGGTTGGGTCGGCTGGAGCAGGAGCTGGCTGGGATGAGTGAGCGGTTGGGGCGGTTAGAGCAGGAACAGGCGCGGATGAATGAGGTGTTGGAGACGCTTTCGGAGCGGTTGGGTCGGTTGGAGGAAGGGCAGGCTGGGATGAGTGAGCGGTTGGGTCGGCTGGAGCAGGAACAGGCGCGGATAGATGGGGTGTTGGAGACGTTGCCGGAGCGGTTGGGTCGGTTGGAGCAGGAGCTGGCGCGGCTGAATGGGGTGTTGGAGACGATACGGGCGGGGCTTTCGTATCGGGTGGATGCGGGGGAGCGGGTGGCTGAGGCGTCGGAATCGTACGAGGCGCAGGAGTGAGGGGTAGGCGCGTGGCGGAAGATGCCGAATCGTACGAGCCAGAGGGCTGAACGGTAGGAAAGTTTCAATGCAGCAGCCCCGCAAACCGAACTCCAACCCATTTGCACAAGTTCCCGTTTGCTATTGGCTAGTCTTGGTGCTTTCTTAAATGGAGGCTTACAGGGGGTTTTTATTAAGTATTTTAATAGGGAATTTACACTTGACACTTCTATTTTTTCTCGGTATAATTAGCTCTATTGTAGAGGAAAACGCGTATGCGTTATGGACGAGAAAGCCGCGAAAGGGGGCATATGAAATACGCAAAAACGCAAATTCTTAGTGGGTTTGAAGCAAATCCATCTTTTCATATCACTTTCATAATCAGGGACGCGATCCCTGGGGAGGTTTCATAATGATACACATGAAGTCGCTAATCCGGCGTTTGGATTGCGTCCCTTGGTTACTGGCCGCCTGCTTTGCATTAGTATGGGCCGGAGAGGCTCAGGCACTGGCGATAGGTCAGGGAGGGCGGCTTGAGGTAGCGGTTGATGCAGGTGGTGATGCTAGCGCAACTCGGGATGTTGTTGTGCTGGAGTTGGACATGTTAGAAGTAAACGAGGGTGCGTTAGGCGCGAATGGTTCGCATAAAGATCAAGCATCGGTGCCGATCAAAGTCACTGCCACACGTCTTAAGGCTAATGGTATGGACAAGATGAACGACGACGATGCCAAGGGTAAGGCACTGATGCGTATATCCTTGAACTCCATTGCCAATGAAGGTGCTGGCGCAGCATCTAGCCTTATGCCTACAACGCTGACGCGACCAGCCTCCGTAAGCGGTTCTCCGCCAAATGATCGCTACATCTTGGATATGCCTATGCTCATTATTCCGAAGGATAAGGCAAAAGGAGAGGTAACAGTCTCCTTCTATCCCAATGACGATGAGCTCGTGGGATCCACGGCTACCAGTGCTACTGAAGTAATAGAAGCGGCTAGACGAGGCGTCCAAAGTGCTAATGACGATCTTCGGATCTGGATTACAGGCAATAACAACGATGGCGCTGACGATCAGACAACCTCTACTCTAGTCCGTCCGGCGTATTTCCATCTGCGCGATAATGACCGGAAGAACGCGGCGATCACTTTCACGTTTGACAAGACCTCTATCAGCAAAGAGGCTGATCGTATGGCAGTCGTCGTGACCGCATCCTTGGACGCACAGCCGGCAGAAAAAGCGTTGACGTTTTCTTTTAAAGATGTTGCCGATGGTCGTACTCCTGATGTTTCAGGGACTGTGAATGACGAAGGCTTCCAAGCCATCGCAACTAGCGAAAATGGAGATAAGGTAGCTTCTCGCGATGCGTTTTATCGTGGGAGTGACTTTGGTGATATAGTCATCCCCAAAGGTAAAATGTCGGCGTCAAAGACGATTCACATTGATCCCATAAATGTGAACAAATCGCGACTAGGCGAGAAGAATACTTGGATCGCGCTAGGGTCAGAAGACTCCCCGATAACGGTGAATCCGGATGGTTTGGCAGATGGTGGTGATAATCCGACGGATTCTTACATGATAACCGTAGTCCCCGGCTTTATCAAGATAACGGACGAAGGGCTACCTAGAGTGGATTCGGTGACAGAGGTCTCTTCCCCGATTTACGAGGATGCGGGGGATAACCAGGAAGCCAAGGTGAAAATTAACTTGAAGGCTGCTGCCCCAGACGGGGGGATCACTGTGTCTGTCACGATTAAACAGGTATCCGGTAAGGGGACGCGCGATACGGAATACGAGGCAGAGGTAGATGATAGTAGGCTGGTCATTCCAGCAGGCGAGAAATCGGGCATAGCGACTATCTTTGTCTCCCCCGAAGACAACGACGCCAAGAACGATTGGCAGTTCGAAGTTCACGTCGATACCGGAGACGTGACCGAGGAGAAGATAGCTACAATCGCGATCGTTGACGACGAGGGGGATATCTCTAGTATCGAGTTGACTGCGGATCCCGATATGATATCAGAGATCGACGGTGAGACCGCTATTACGATTATTGCACACGTAATCGGCAAAGCGCACACCGCAGCCGTGGACATACCCTTGACTGCGCTTGGTGGTAGTGCGGCCCGCGAAGTTGACTACACAGCCTCCTTGCGCACTCTGACGATTCCTGCCGGCGAGATAACTGCCACGCAGATGATCACCATTACCCCAGTAGCAGATGAGAAAGATGACGGGGATGGTAAACCGGCGGACGAGACGATCGAGATAGGGTCAACGATGGCGAAGGCTGATACCCCGGGGATCGTCAAAATCGGAGACAAGGATATCAATGTCGAACGAGCGACGATAACCCTGAAAGACAAAAAGTCGCCGCCGCCGGAGGTACCGGAGGAAATGCCTGCCCTATCGTTAGCTGACGACGATCCGACCATCTCGGGCACGGTTGGCGAGGAGTTGGAAGAGGAACTGCCGGCAGCGACCACTGAGGACGAAGATGCCGAAGTGACGCACCTCCTCTCTGGTGACCTTCCCGCTGGTCTGTCGTTTGACGCGGCTACGCGGACGATTTCAGGTACGCCGATGGCGGCTGGAGAAGCCGAAGTTACGTACTACGCTACGGACGGCACCAACGCCGCGAGCTTGACCTACACTATCACCATCGCGGCTGCGCCGACGCCCGAAGTTAATCTCGAGGGTATAACCTCCAGCCACACTTCGGTCCGTGAAAACGACGATCAGGCGACGACCATCACGCTGACCGTGACCTTGGCGAAAGCTGCTGGAGCTGGTGGCGAGAGCATCTCCCTCGGCATTACCACGCCAACAGAAGGTAAGGCGGCCGAGCGCGATACGGACTTCGACGCCACACTGGACGGGTCCATCACCATTGCCGAAGGCGCGAGATCAGGGACGGCACAGCTTACCCTGACGCCCAAGGACAACACGACGGCGGATGGCCACAAGGCTTTCGGTGTGCAGGCTACTTCGTCGAGTGGCCACTCAGCTCAGGTCGATATCGGTATCTCTGACAATGAGTCGGACAGCGCGGGTATCGTGCTGTCGGTAGATCCGGATGAGGTAAGCGAAGGTACTACGACTTCGGTCACAGTAACCGCTTCCTTGGACGGCAAAGCCGCCGGAGAGGATGTTACGGTAAACATTGGCATCTCTTCGGAGTCGTCAGCCTCCCGCGATGTGGATTACAGCGCAGATTTCGATCCGCGTGCGCAGATCACGATTGCGGCAGGCGATGTGTCGGGTACGACGTCCGTGAGCATCAACGCAGTTGCCGACGACGACGCGGAAGAAGGTGAGGAGACCATTATCCTAACCGGTTCCGCTGACGACTTGGCCATGGGTTCGGCAGCCATCACGCTGGCAGACGGCGAGATGATGGCGGAAGATGACATGGGCGACGGCGACATGGACGACGGCATGATGGCTGGTCTCCATTTCGCCGAGGAGGTCGCAGATCAGGCTTACACCGCTGGTACGGCGATCACTGATTTGGTCCTGCCGGAAGCTATGGGCGGTGAAGGCGATGTGACGTATCAAACTTTCGGCTTGCCTGAAGGTCTATCGTTTGACGCGGAGACGCGGACGGTTTCGGGTACGCCCGCAGCCGCCGCGGAGGCCGATGTCCTTTACTTAGCGACAGACAGCACAGGAGAAGACGAGGCGTTGGAGTTCTCCATCACGGTCAACGCGGCGCTGAGCTTCGGCGACTTGTTCGGCGCTGGTAAGATCGTGCCGGATTCGCACGGTTTGACTGAAATCCGCGAATTCGTCATTGGTCAGCCCGTGGAGGGCCTCACGCTGCCGGAAGGCGCAGGCGGCACGGCACCGTTGACGTACAGCCTCTCGCCGGCCCTGCCGGCGGGGCTGACGTTCGACGCGGCTACGCGGACGATTGCGGGTACGCCGATGGCGGCGAGCGAGACCGTATATACCTACACGGTCACGGATGCCAACGGCGCGAGCTTATCGATGTCGTTGCAGACGCTGCCAGCCGCATTCTCCTTGGCAGACAACTTTCCGAACCCGTTCAACCCAGCGACGACGATCCAGTATGCGTTGCCGCAGGCGGCGGACGTGGAACTGATCGTGTATAACGTACTTGGTCAGCCTGTTCGGACGCTGGTTGCCGAGCATCAGAATGCCGGTCGCTACGTCGTGGAGTGGGACGCGACGAACGACAGCGGGCACAGCTTGTCTTCGGGGATGTATTTCTACCGCTTGCAGGCGGGCGGTGAGTTCCTCAAAGTCAAGAAGATGCTGCTACTCAAGTAAGCACCCACTGCACAGCGAGTTAGTGAAATGGGACCTCAAGCCTCAAATTGGGGTCCCATTTCACTATATAAACTAGAAGGAGAAGCAACTATGCAGAACAGCGTGCGCAAGACGTTTTCTCTTGCCATCGCCCTGTTGCTCGCACTCTGTGGTGCTGCTGTCGCCGGGGATAACGCGAATGTCGTCATTTCGCTGGATGGGGAACATGCCGCCGCCGGTGCTGGAGAGCAAGTGGAGGTGGCAGTGTCGGCTGCTGGAATGGTCGGGGTAAATCAGTTTGAAGTTACTCTGACGGTATTGCCCGCGGAAGCCTTTGATCTAGCGGCGACGACCTTTACCCCTGCTTTTGGTTTTTCGCCTGGCGTGGAATTATTAGGGGGTGGGCAGGTCAAAAGTGGTGCGGCCGCTCTCGGCGAGACGGTAGATGGCGATGGTTCTTTGGGTGTTTTTACCCTCACGATGTCGAGTAGTTTTAGCAGAAATTCCCCGGCCGAGGTTGTGGTGAACAGCGTGTCCATTGGGTCGTCGTCTGTGGACCGGGATGTCCTTGGTGCCGAGGGATTGTTTATCGTCAATTGGGCCGTGCCCCCGCCGGATATGATGGCGACCTCAGAGCTTTCCTTTAACCCGGCCTATTCCTCGATCGGCACAGGGGCGGCCGCGGATGGCAGCCCCGGCGAGATCGAGTTCTCGGTCAATTTCACCGATGATGGTGCCCCGGCCAAGGGCCAGACCATTGCTTGGGACATCACTAACACTGGCTCGCGGTCGGTCTATCTGCTTGGAGTCGGTGAGGTTCCCTCTGGCGTGTACGTATGCCTGCGGAATGTGACCGATGAGGCTGGCAATGCCGCGGTACAGTTTGACGCCGAAGGCAACTTAAAGGCGGCTGCGACTTCGCTCGACGTTCGGGCGCGCACGACTGCTGTAAATCCGGCCGGTGACACCATTGATTTGGCGGTTGATTTCGACGCCACATGGGCGGTGCCAGACCCCGATCAATTGATGTTCGTCTCGCAGGTTTCCCTGAATGATGATGACAATGCCCGCAACGAGCTAGTCGCGGGTGCAGGTGCGAACATTCCAGTCGTGCTGTCCGCGGCCGGGCTAGCCGGCGTGAAGCAAGTTGAGGTCATCGTAACCGTGTCGCCCGCGGATGCCTTTGATCTGGAGGCTACTACGTTTTTGGGTTCTTCTGCGGTTTCCCGGTCGGCACCGGGCGTGGAAGTCTCCGGCAATCAGGTGCGGGGCGGCGCAGTCGTTACTCTCAATGACGATCCCGTATCTGGCGATAGTGTTCTGGGAACCTTTACCCTCGTCACCTCGGACAGCTTTACCGAGGAGATGGAGGCGGATATTGTGGTCCACAGCGTGTCCCTCGGCCCGTCCTCTGGCGAGCGCGATTATTTGGACACCGAGTTGTTAGCCGAGATGTTTAATCGCCACAGCATACACCTCAACCGGCCGGATCCAGTGCTGGTGGCCACCGCGCCGCTGGTTGGCAATGCGTTGACTTCTGGGGCCGATACGGGCGCTATTGATGATGACAGCCCCGGCGAGATCACGTACTCGGTCAATTATACCAACCCCTGGGGTGAGCCGGGCGAAGGTCAGGCCATCTTGTGGGATGTGTACAACCGCAGCGCGGAGTGGGTGTCCGTGCTCGGTATTGGCACGATTCCCCCCAAAGGTAGCGCGTTTGTGCGCAATACGACCGATGCCGACGGCAATTCGTCGATTGAGGTTGACGCCGATGTCGTGTCTTTCCTCAGCATTACGGCGAAGACCGACACGGAGAATGCGGCCGGCAAGGCCCTCAACTTGGCGATTGACTTCAGCGCGGCTTGGGCTGCTGCTAAGCCGCTAGCCGCCCTGCCATTGGCTAACTCGCTGAATCAGAACTATCCCAACCCTTTCAATCCGGAAACCACGATTCCCTACGCGCTGAGCAGCGATGCGATCGTCTCCCTGACGATCTACAACATCGCGGGTCAGGTCGTGCGCAAGCTGGTTGACGGCGAGGCGCTGGCCGCAGGTCAGTACCAAGCCTTGTGGGATGGTCGGAGCGAAAGCGGCGCTAGCGTCGCCAGTGGCATGTATTTTTACTTGCTGCACACCGGCGACTTTGTAGCTAAGCGCAAGATGGTGCTGCTGAGGTAGGGGCGGTTTGAAACCGCGCCCCCTACCCGGGTGCGTAACAGCAGTTAGTGAGTGAAATGGGGCCTCAGTGAGAGGTCCCATTTCCTTTTTTAGCCGTGGATTGTTGTGTAAGACCGCGGCGCTATTTGCGCTTGGCTATGAAAATCAAGGTTCTATTTTTTGCTTCCTGCCGCGATGCCGTCGGCCATAGAAGCTGTGAGTGGGAGCTCGCCGAAGGTTGCCGAGTCGCGGACTTACAGCGCGAACTTGTGGCCGCGTATCCGCAACTGGCCGCGGTGCAGCAGGTGTTGTCGATTGCGGTCAATTCCGAGTACGCAGGGAGCCATACCGCGTTACAAGCGGGCGACGAAGTGGCTCTTATTCCGCCTGTAAGTGGGGGCTGACGTGTTCAAAATTACCGAAGACTCAATTGAACCCAGCGATTTGTTTGCCGACGTGGTGCGCGCTGAAAATGGTGCGGTGGCCACGTTTGCCGGGGTGGTGCGCAATCACTCCGGGGACAAGCAAACCGAGTATTTGGTGTACGAAGCGTATCCGGCTATGGCCGAGAAGAAGATGGCCGAGATTGGCAAAGATCTGAAGGCGCGGTGGGGCGTTGTGGACGTCGGGATGATTCACCGCGTCGGGAAGCTCGAAATTGGGGAGATCAGCGTGTTAATTGCCGTCGCTAGCCCTCATCGAGCCGAGGCGCTGGCCGCGTGTCAGTACGCCATTGATCGGCTCAAGCAGATCGTGCCGATATGGAAGAAGGAAGTAGGGGTTGAGGGTGAAAGCTGGGTTGAAGGGCCACAGGTAGCCTATGAAGGCCGCTAAGCAATGGTGTTCAACTTTGGTTGGCTATTAGAGGGCTGGTTGGCAGGGGCCGGGCAGATTGGTGGTTGGGAGAGGGACGAGCGGCTGGAGGACGATCTCGATTTGCTGGCGGCGCAGGGCGTAAAGGCGATTGTGTCGCTGACTGCGGATGCCCTGCCGGTGGGCGAGGTGGCAGCGCGCGATATGGCGTACTTGCACTTGCCCATACAGGATATGCAGTCGCCTTCGCTCGGGGAGATACGAGCGTTTGTCCAATTCGTTGACGAGGCGGTCGGGCAAGGACGACCCGTGATGGTCCATTGCAGCGCGGGGTTGGGGCGCACGGGCACGATGTTGGCGAGTTATTTGGTGAGGATGGGCAGCAGCGCGGCAGACGCCCTGACACAGGTGCGGAACCTGCGCCCCGGCTCGGTGGAAACGGCCGCCCAAGAACGGGCCGTATATGAATACGCCGTGCATCTTGGGCAATTGACATAGTGGGGCGGCACCAGTACATTGAAATAATAGTGTAGTCCCGAGCGGCTACACGCTAAAACCGGAGGAGAGGGTCGGATGGAAAAGGTTGATTTTCCTGAGTGTTTAAAGTGCAAGGAAGGCGTTTTGATTCCGCTTTCCGACTATGGCAGAGACGGCGCAGCCATTCACTACAAAGCGTGGGCCTGCACGGATCCAAGTTGCGGATACCATATAAGAATTGACAACGGCGAGTTGAGTACCGGCGAGGAACTCAAGAAATCGTTTAAGTAAGCGGTTCCGTCTTCGCCTTTGGCACGCGGTAAAAGTAGTAGATCACGAGAAGAGGCCCCCTTTTGTGGAGCCTCTTCTTCTTATGGGGTCTGTTGTTGGCCAACATCAGTGTAAGCAGTTGGGGAATCAGGGCAGGTGCCTTGGTCTTATCTTTTGCGCTGTGGCTTCACGCAGTTACAGAGAAGTACTACGATAAAGAAGTTGCAGTGCGCCTCTGGATTGAGGTCCCTCCGCCGGGCGAAGGGGTGGACGGGGATATGGTGCTAGCCAGTCAAGTGCCCTCCACGGTTCGCGTCTTGGTCACTGGTGGGGGCAAGGAGCTGCTGTTTGACTTGGACGACGATTCCTTTGTTCTGAAGTTGCGGGCCGAAGGCAAGAATCGGATCCACCGCTTGACTCCTTCCCAAATCACCAAGCGGGTGGCCGACTTGGATGTCGAAGTCAAGGAAATTCTCGAACCAAAAGAAATTGAAATCGCGCTAGCGCCGATGATGGAACGGGATGTGCCCGTGCGGGTGCAAGCGAGTCTAGAAGTGGCTGCTGCCCACGTACAGGTGACGCCGATGCAAGCCGATCCCGCGCTCGTCCGGGTGAGCGGCCCGCAGCAGCAGGTCGCCGCATTGCGCTATGTGGATACGGATTCGCTGGTCTTGCAGGATATCCGGGAAGATGTGGATGTGAAGTGGTCTTTGCGCCATCCCGAGCACACGCAACTCGCGTTCGTGCCCGAGTCTGTACGCGTGCGCACCACCGTGCAGATGTTAGCCGAGGACGATTTAATCGGAGTGCCGATTACTGTGCGTCATGCCGGCGCGGCGCGCCTGCGTCCCGAGCCGGCCACTGCCCAAGTCAAGGTGCGCGGCGGGGTTGGCGTGATCGCCCAGCTCGACCCGGCCCGCGACATAGAGCTGTACGTAGATTACGCCGAATATCAGGGAAATGCACTGCCAGTGCACAGCGCGGGGACATCGCTTTTTGAGGTGCGCCAGATCGCTCCAGCATACGTCGATTTGGTGAGCTACTAGCATGTTGGTACTGGGGCTGGAGACCTCCTGCGATGAGACGGCCGCGGCCGTTGTCGATGAGTCGTACGCCGTGCATTCCAATATCATCTTCTCGCAACAAGATCACGCGCCATACGGGGGCGTGGTGCCCGAGTTGGCTTCGCGCGCCCATATGCGTGCTTTGGTGCCGGTCGTGCGACAGGCCCTAGCGACTGCTGGCGTTGGGTGGGAAGAAGTGGATGGGGTGGCTGCGACGCGCGGGCCTGGCTTGGTCGGGTCGTTGATCGTGGGGCTATCGCTGGCCAAGGGGCTGGCGTTGGCGCGCAACAAGCCGCTGGTCGGCGTCCATCACCTAGAGGCCCACGTGTTTTCTAACTTGGTCGCCGCGCAGGTCGAGGTTCCCTTCCTGACGCTGCTGGTGTCGGGCGGGCACACCGAGTTGATTTTGGTGCGCGAACTCGGCTCATACGAGGTGCTGGGCCGCACGCGCGACGACGCGGCTGGCGAGGCATTTGACAAGGTCGCCAAGCTGCTGGGGCTGCTGCCCGGGGAAGGGGTGGTGGCCGGTGGTCGGCTCATCGCCGAGTTGGCCGAGGATGGCGATCCCGAGGCCATTGACTTCCCTCGCGCCCTCGTGGACGAGATGGACTTCAGCTTCAGTGGCCTCAAAACCTCGGTGTTACACTACGTGCGTGCGCTTTCTCCGCAAGAGCGCACGGCCCAGCTCGCCCATATTGCCGCTAGCTTCCAAGAAGCCGTAGTAGATGCCTTGGTGGCTAAGACCCTGCTGGCCTTGGAGCGAGTAGAAGTGGCGACGGTATGCCTTGCGGGCGGCGTTGCCGCCAACCAGCGGCTGCGCCAGCGGCTGCGCGTCGCGGTCGAGCACCGCGGCCTAGCCTTCCATTGTCCGGCGTACGATTTGTGTACAGATAACGCCGCTATGGTAGGGGCTGTTGGGGCCTTCTACCTCAGTCGTGGCGTCTGCGACAGTCTCAATGTGGACGCCGCTCCCCGCTTGGGCTGGCGTGTCTGAGTGGTCGGATAGCCACCTCCAGCTAGCGGGACCGCGCGTATTCCTCGTCCTGCTGCCCTTCCTACTCGCATTCGTTTATTGGGTATATCAGCGGACGTATCCGCAGGTTGATTCCAAGCGCCGCATGGTGCTCGTGGCGTTGCGCGCCGCGGCTGTGGCCTTGCTAACTATGGTATTGTGCGAGCCAGTTTTGACGTGGTGGCACCAGCAGGTCATCCGACCGCTGGTGTTGGTGTTGGTCGATACGAGCCCGAGCATGAGGGTAGCCGACGGGCCTGTCACGCGACTGCAACAGGCGGTAGCCGTGCTGGGCGACGAGCGTTGGTCAGCGCACTTGCAGCAGGCCGAAGTCCGCGCTTGGGGATTTGCCGAGTCGGCGTATTCGCTCGCGCTTGATACGGTCGAGACCGCAAGTACTCGCGGTCAGGCGACCAATATAGGCCGCGCCCTCGCCGCTAGCTTAGAGGCGGTAGCCGAGCGGGAGCGCGTGCAAGGCGTGGTCCTATTCTCCGACGGAGGCCACAACTTGGGCCGCGACCCGGTGCAACTGGGCGCGGAATTGGGCGTGCCCGTGTACGCGCTTGGCGTGGGGGGCGCAGAAGTACCCGTCGATGTCCAGCTAATGGACGTGCGCACAGCCGAAACCGGATACGTCGGTCAGAGCCAGTCAATTGACGCCGAGGTGCGGAGTTGGGGATACGAAGGACAGCGCGTGGAAGCCCAACTCTACGAGGGAGAGCGGTTGCTCCAGCAACAATCGCTGCTGTTGGCCGGCGATGGACAGGTGCAGCGCGTTTCCTTTGCCGTGACGCCCCAGCAGGCTGGGCCGCGCATTTTTCGCGTGGCCATTGCGCCTGTGGCCGGAGAATTTGCGACCGCAGACAACGAGGCCCTCGCGTTTACCCACATTCTCGCCGGGCGCACGCGGGTGCTGTTGCTAGCTGGAGGCCCCAGCGAGGACTTGGCCTTTTTGCGCCGCAGTTTAAGCGCAGATTCGAGTTGGGCAGTAGAGGCCATGATTCAGCGGGAGCCGGACGCGTTCTACGGCGGCGCGTGGAGTCCGGCTGTTTTGCAGGGCCGGGATGTGGTGCTGCTGGTGAATCCGGGTGCGTGGCTGCTCAACGGTCCGCCGGCCGCTGCATTGGTCCAGCACGTGTACGCCGGTGCTGGTTTGCTCGTCGTCGGCGGTCCCAAGATGGCGCGGGCTTGGCGGGCCGACTCGCCACTGGCTGCGCTCATGCCGCTTCAGGTAGCTGGCCCTGTGCCCTTTGTGCCGGGCGAGGTCTTGTTGCGGCTCAGCGCGGGCGGGCGGCACCATCCGGTCGTGCGTCAGCCTGCGGGTGCGGACGATCCGTGGCTTCGGTTGCCACCGCTGCCGGGCTACTTTCGCACGGCGCAGCAGCGGCCGGGTACCACCGTGCTGATCGAGAGCGCCGGCGGCGAGCCAATCATCGCTGCGGGCGCGTATGGCGAGGGTAAGGTCATTGCAGCCCTGTCTGCGTCTTTTTGGCGACTCGATCTGATGAGCAGCGGCGTCGATGGCCAGCCACAGACCATTCGCACACTCTGGCGCGACGCCGCCAAGTGGCTCGCGCTCGACACCTCGGGTGGGCGGGTCCGCGCCTCGACCGAGCGGCCCGTGTACCGGGCGGGTGAGGAAGTGGTTTTCGCGGTGCAGGTCTTCGACGAACTGCTGAGGCCGCAGCCGGGGGCAAGGGTGCAGGTGGCGCTAGCCGGGCGAGAAGCATTCGACCTGCAATCACAAGGAGCCGGGCACTATAGAGGCGTCGCTAGTGGGCTGGCCCCCGGCGCGTATGAATACGAGGTCCGGGCCGCAGTGGACCAAGCCGCTGTAGGTACGGCTATGGGTCGCTTTGTCGTCGAAGAGTACAGTATTGAGCTTGGGGATTTGCGCACCGACCCACTGCTCTTGGGCGAGCTGGCCCGCGCCAGTGGCGGTCGCGCCTATTTGCTTGCGGACTGGGAGGACATGCTAAAACAGCTTGCGCCGCGCAAGCGTTGGGTCGAAAAGGCCGAGGTTTTGCCGCTGTGGGGGCCGTTGTGGCCGGCGCTGTTGGCGATTGCCCTGTTGGCTGTCGAGTGGTTTGGGCGCAAGCGCAGCGGTATGATCTGACGCGCCACAAGATGCAAAAAGCCGCGTTTTTGTTTATTTTTGATTTATCCCCTTTCCAATTTGATTGCTTCCCAGCCTAGGTACTAGCGGAGTCTGCGGCTCTATGTCCGAGTTTTTGCATACGCCCAAAGGCGAGAAGAAACTCCAAGCGCTAGGGGTGCTCCTCCTCGGCCTCGGCGCGTTTTTGCTTGTCTGCTTGATATCCCATTCGCCGCTGGATCCTCCTAATTCGAGCCGCTCGGTGGCGGAGAGTTTGAATTGGGGGGGATGGATTGGTGCGTATGCGTCGTAT
>JAJDUT010000091.1 GCA_022826515.1 Candidatus Latescibacterota bacterium | reverse complement strand
TCGCGGCCTCAAACCCTTAACAGAGGAGCACACGGTGGCAGCAAAAAAACAAGAGCATTTCCGCGTCGGTGTTATAGGCTATGGCGGCGCGTTCAATATGGGTCAGTTGCACTTGACCTCCATGGCCAAAAACGAGGGCGTGGAAGTGGCCGCGGTCTGCGAGCTAGATCCCGAGCGGCGTCAAGTAGCTGAAGAGGACTTCCCCGGCATCAAAACCTACGGCCGCGTCGGCACCATGCTGCGCAACGCAAACTTGGACTTGGTGACGATCATCACCCCACACAACACGCACGCCAAGCTAACAGTGCAGTGCCTCGACGCTGGGGTCCACGTAGTCTGCGAAAAGCCCCTCGCCATCACCAGCGCCGAAGTCAAGCGCATGCAGGCGGCGGCCAAAAAGAACAAGGTCCTGATCTCGACGTTCCACAACCGGCGCTGGGACGGCGACTTTGTAGTCCTGCGCGATCTAATTCTCAAAGAGCAAATCATCGGCCGCGTCTTCCGCATCGAGACCGGGTTTTACGGCTACGGCGAGCAGAGAACTTGGTGGCGCGCCAATCGCAAAATCTCCGGCGGAGCCATCTACGATTGGGGGGCACATTTTACGGATTGGGTTTTGAATATCGTCCCGGAAAAAATCACCTCGGTCAGCGGCTATCAAGTCAAAAACCCCGCGTGGGAAAAATACGACAACGAGGATCACTCCGAATACACGCTGCGCTTCCACAGCGGCTGCACCGTCACCCTGACCATGTCCAACCTGTCGATGAGTCCGCGGCCGCGCTGGCGGGTGCTGGGCACGAAAGGCGCGATCGAAGACGTTGGCGGCAAGTACCTCGTCAAGACGCTGATCAACGGCCGCCAGATGAGTGCCGAGGTACCCTTCGCCGAGTCCAATTGGGATGCGTACTACGAAAACGTTTTCGCGCATTTGCAGGGCCGCGCCGACCTCGTCATTACTCCCGAATCCGCGGGCCGGGTAATCGGCGTGCTCGAAGCAGCCAACATTTCGGCGGCGCGCGGGTCAGTGCCCATCAAGCCAGCCTTTGTCTGAGCAAGACCTACCCCACCTCAACCCAACGGCGCAACTGTCCGCGCTCTTGGGGATAGGTTGCCGCTCTGGGGTCACGGTCGTCGGCTTGTCGGCCGTGCGCCGCGCCAAGGGACTGGCCTTTGTATTTGCCAGCAGCGACTTAGCGCAGCGGACGTTGCGAGAATTAGCTCGCTTGGAGCACCGGGGGACGCGCGTCTTTCAAGTACAGGCAATGGAAGTACTGACTCAGGGCTTTGGTCGCGAGGACGCCCAAGTGATCGGCGTTTTGCGCGGCGACTTAGCCCGCGGATTGGCCAAGCACTTGAAGGAGCAAACGCCATGACCATATCGGCAGTTTGTGGGACGGAAGACAAGGATCGGATGATCGACTCTCTCGACCGCACCGCTGCCGCCTAACCGATGTCCTGGGAAATCGAGCGCAAGTACCTCGTATCCGACCGCTCTTGCCTCGACCAATTAGAGGGCGTCGCCTTCCGGCAGGGCTACATTCCCATCCAAGACGGCGGCGTGGTGCGCGTGCGCATTGAGGGCGAGCGAGCGGTACTCACGCTCAAGGGGGCTACTAGCGGCATCGCACGCCGCGAGTACGAATACGAAATCCCGCGCCAAGACGCCGAGAGCATCCTAGCAACTCTGTGCCAGCAGCCCTTCATCGAAAAGACGCGCTACACCTTGCCTTGGGCGGGCAAGGTCTGGACCATCGACGTATTTTCTGGAGAAAACGAGGGATTAGTGCTCGCCGAAGTCGAGCTGGGCAGTCAGGATGAGGTTGCGGAGAAGCCACCTTGGGCCGGCGTCGAAGTGTCAGACGATCCGCGCTACTACAACGCCAACCTCGTGCACCATCCCTATTGCAAGTGGCGGGATGGTTAGACACTGACGTTACGCAGCGTCGGGGTCTGTGCGCTAGTGCTCTATTTGTCGGTCATGCTGAGCGGAGCGGAGCGGAGTCGAAGCATCTAATACCGCGTAGTATTAGTCAGACAGTAGGTATAAACCCCTATCCAAACAGAACGGGGGTAAACTTCTATTCCTCAAAAAGCATACTCAAGTCCAACGCCGGTGCCGAATGCGTCAGAGCACCGATCGAAATGAAGTCCACACCAGCGGCAGCGGCCTCGCGCACGGTCGCCAAGGTATAACCGCCGGTGGCCTCAATCTCAATGGCGGGATCGGCGGCGCGTATGAGCGCTACGGCCCGGCGTAAGGTTGGCGCGTCCATGTTGTCGAGCAGGATGCGGTCTGGGCCGCCCGCTAGGGCCTCCTCGACCTCCGCGAGATTTTCGGCTTCCACGTAAACCGGCGCTGCTTGGCCCCGCGCCGCGCAAATGGCAGCGCGGACACCGCCCGCGGCCGCGGCGTGGTTTTCCTTGATCAGCACGGCGTCGTACAGGCCCATGCGGTGATTGACGCCCCCGCCCAAGCGCACGGCCCACTTTTGCAAGTGCCGCCAACCCGGCGTGGTTTTGCGAGTGTCAGTGATGCGCGTAGCCGTGCCGCTTAGAGCCTCCACATAGCGGTGAGTCAGAGTAGCCACGCCCGAAAGCTGTTGCAGAAAATTGAGCGCCGTGCGCTCCCCAACCAAGAGCGAACGAGCGCGGCCCTGCAAGCGGATGAGGGTCTGGCCTTCTGCGACCTCGTCCCCGTCAGCAACCTCAGCACACACAAAAATGCTCTCGTCGAGACGGGCAAAGACCGCGCGGGCAACCTCAATACCCGCGACGACGCCGGTTTGGCGGGCGATGATGTGGGCGCGAGCCTCGGCATCGCTCGCCACGGTCCAAGCAGCGGTCAGATCGGCTTCTACATCTACAGCGCCGAGGTCTTCCCGCAAGGCTAGGTCAATGAGTTGGTCATACGCGGCGGGGTGGAGAGAAGTGCTAGAGGGCATGGTTCCTCGCTGGAAAGTAAATTCGGGCATGGATGGGAAAGAGTACGAATCTAATCTCACGACACCAAGGGTGTTTTGGGAACCGCACGTGAACCTGTGAGATGCTTTGGCTACCTTGTCGAGGCTTAGGCGGCAATCTATTTTATAAGAGATTACCTTTTATAATCAACACAAGGAGGTATGAATGCCAATATCCGACGAATATGTTAATAGCTTACCTGAGATATACCGCGACATCCTTGCAGCCTTCCCACAGTTCAATCCGACGCGCAAAGTTGGCTATGGCTTATCGTGCCCATCCCTGTATTCGGCTTTGGATGGGAAATACACGCTCGGCCAGATTATGAAGGCATGTGAAAACATGGCCGAAGGCGGCGTTATGGTGATGAGGCGCAAGCTATTTGCTTGTCCGACCCCCCTCGGCGAGGAACTAATTACGAAAATCACGGGCATTGCTGCCCCTACGCTAGAAGTGGCTCCCTTCCCTCCTCCGCAAGAATGGGCCTCTTGAATGATCGGCGATTGGAAGGTTAAGTGTCTGCCGCTTTGCACCCATCATGTATTTCTCTCTCATTGTGCTGAGGATCGAGATCGTCTGGTGCAACCTGTGTACAGAGCACTAGAAAGAAACGACTACTTCCCGTGGCTCGACCGTCATCACTACCCGATAGGCCAAGGCCCGTTTGCCTCGCTTCGAGATAGCATTATACGCTGCCGGCACGTTGTGTATTTTGTCACGGCAAGCTTTCTCTCGCAAGGGCGTGGATGGAGTAGCGTCGAATTAGCCTATTCAAATCTGCTTCAGGAAAACCTGAGTTTCCGGTTGGAATTGTGCCATATTCAATTTCCCTTGTTCTTCGTGCCCCGAGGCAAGGCGAACTTACTGAGATCAGCATGGGGACCCCTCGTTGAACGTGGACGATTCTACTAACCCAGGACGAGTGGATAGCGGTGCAGTGCAGTGGGCAACTCGGCAAATTATTGCCTTCATCAGGCAGGAAGAGAAACGTGGAGGTTCTCTAGCAGATCAAGTTCAGAACGATCCCCGTCTCCAGCCCTTCCTTGAAGACGAACCACACTTATTACAGAGGATTATGTGTGGAGATCCAGTAAGTCCCTGAAATGAATTATATATGAACTGCACGAACAGGCTCTCCACATCTTTAACTCACAGTTTGGTAGCGGCAAGTGAGGAGTCGTAAAGACAATCAAGACGACGCGGCGGCTAGGTAGTGGATCATCTAACTAACTTTCTTCTTTGATTCGACTCTACAATGGCCACGCTCGTCCACGTCACGCACGAAGCCGTGCAGCAAGCCGGTGGCATCGGCACGGTTCTGCGCGGCCTGATCACCGCCCGCAGCTACCAAGCCCATTGCCAGCGCACCATCCTGCTCGGCCCCTTAACCGATCCAGACAGTGCCCAACCGCTCGGCCCAGACGGCGAGATCCTCTACGACGCCAGCCGTAGCATCCGCGCCGCCGACGTCGCCGACCAGCTCAGCGCGGTCGAGCGAAAGTTTGGCGTGCGACTAGTCTATGGCCGGCGCTTGCTAACCCAAGACGGACGCCGCGCCGAGCCCGAGGTTCTGCTGGTAGATGTGACCCACCCGCCCGAACGTCTGAACGGATTCAAGCGCGACCTATTCCTCCACTTGGGCCTCGAATCGCACCGCTACGAGCACCACTGGGAATACGAGCAATACCTGCGCTTGGCCGAGCCGGGTTTCGCGGCCGTGCGCTCCCTAGTCGGAGACGCGCCCTTCTTGCTATTAGCGCATGAATTCATGGGGCTAGGTACCGCCTTCAAAGCCCTGCTGAGCGATGCGGCGTGCAAAACCCTGTTCTACGCGCACGAAGTAGCCACCGTGCGACCCTTGGTGGAGGAGCGGCCCGGGCGCGACATTGCCTTTTACAATGCGCTGCGCCAAGCGCGCGCAAACGGCCAGTACATCGACGAGCTATTCGGCTCGCAAGACGGCTATTTCAAACACGCCCTCGTCAGCCAAGCCTATCGTCTCGACGCCGTCCTCGCCGTCGGCGATTGGGTGGAGGAGGAGTTGCGCTTTCTCGGGCCGGAATTCGCCGCTTGTCCCATTGACCTTGTCTATAACGGCGTACCGACCGCCGAGTTGTCCTCAGCCGAACGCGAGGCAGCGCGGCAAAAAGTGCAGGCCAGCGTATCCGCGCTCTTAGGTTGGACCCCAGACCTGATCTTCACCCACGTCGCCCGCCTAGTCGAGAGCAAGGGCTTGTGGCGCGATTTGCTGGTGCTCGAACACCTCGAACACCACTTGGAGGAACGCGGGCAACGGGCGCTATTTATCGCGTTGGCGACCGAGACCGGCCGCCGCGACCCCGAGGACGTCCAGCGCATGGTCGCGTACGGTTGGCCGCTGGTCCATCGCGAGGGGGGGAGCGACCTCAGCAGCGGCGAACTGAAGTTCGACCTTTTAGTGCGGGCCTTTAATGCGCGCACCCGTGCCGTCAAGGCGCTTTTCGTCAACCAATTCGGCTGGGACCAGCAAAGCTGCGGCGCGTTCCTGCCAGCCGACGCAGAGTTTGCCGATTTGCGCCGGGGCAGTGACGCGGAGTTCGGGCAGTCGATTTACGAGCCTTTTGGCATCTCCCAAGTCGAGTGCTTGAGCTCGGGCACCATCAGCGTGGTCAGCGATGTGTGCGGTTGCCGCGGCTTTGTGCGACAAACGGCAGGTGAATCGGGATTGGACGGCTTTATCGAGGGAGCCTATACCCAACTCGACGCAGCCGACCGCGCCGACCAGCCGATTGGTGCGCGCGAACGCACGCAGGCCGAAGCATTGCAAAGTCAGGTGGTGGCCAGCGCCTTGGCCGACCAGTTATCCACAGACGCGGCCGGCCGCAAAAAGCTGCTTGCCGAAGGCTATGCCGCGGCCCAGAAGATGAGTTGGGAGCGCGTGGCCGAGGATATGCTGTTGCCCGTTTTGCGACGACTGGAGAAGTGACATGGCTGGATTGGCGATTGCACTCTCACTCTTGCTTGGCGGCTGTGTACCCTTTATCGGCGGGCGCGATCAAGGCCGTCAACTAGCGGCTGCGGCCCAAGACCTCGTGGCAATCGCCGAAGCCCAAGAGGGCGAGGTTGATTGGCTGGGCTTGCGCGACCCCGCTGGCGTGCAGACCGAGGAGACCAAGGTGCTCGACGACTACTTGCTGTCTGCACTGATGAAGACCGAGGTCGCGGTGGGGCTGGTCGATACGACCGGCAAGCGTTGGCGCGGCGAGGAATTAGTGGGCCTAAAGCAAGGGGGAAGCGCTGCGCTCGCATTGGGCGGACGGCTCGAAGCAGACGCTCCGTGGATGTACGTGCGGATGTTCTTAGTCGAGCGAGAAAGCGGCGAGCTAATGGCAGCTCGCACGACCCGCATCTTGGAGCGGGACGTGCTCCATGAACTCGCCTCGCGCGAGCTTGGAACCGACGCGAGTCATGGGCCGATTGAAGTGGATTTGCACCTGATTGCCAAACGCGAAGAAGGAGGCGTCGCCCAAGTAGTAGAACTAGCAGAGGGCGTGCAATTGCAACAAGGCGACCAACTGCAACTGCGCTTCAAGCTAAGCCGCGACGCCGAAGTCCACGCCTTTTTGTGTAGGTCTGACGGCGCGTTAGAGACCGTGTTTGACGAACAATTCGTCTATTCGGACATCGTCCAATACGCCCCCGGCGAGAACGATTGGATTACCTTCAACGAACTCGATCAAGTCTATACCCTGTACTTCCTCGCCGGGCCGCAGCTATTGGCCGAAAACGCCGGGCCGTTCTACGAGCAATTCGCCATACTTGTCCGCGATGGCCAGATAAACCGCTTCGCTGGGCTGGAAATGCTCGATCAGACGCTGATCGAATTTCTCCAGCGCCCTGAACCCATCGCGGTTTTGCGCGGCGACGAGGATATTTTCCTAGGCCAGCCAGAAACCATCGTGTACGACGACGGCAACACCCTGTCGAGCCAAGCGGAAATCCTCACCGGCTCCCCCTTACTAGTGCGCGCCCTGAGTTTTTCCGTGCAGTAGGGGCAACCGGCCAGTCGCCTTCTGGATTCGAGGTATTCAACCGCCCCTACAAAACCGCAGCCACCGAAGAGCAGAAGTAATCGAGGTTGTCCTCGGTCAGGCCGGCGACGTTGATGCGCCCTCCCGCGACAATGTAGATCGCGTATTGCTCCCGCAGCACCTCGACCTGCTCGGCATTCAAGCCCGAAAAAGAGAACATCCCCCGCTGCCGCTCGATAAACGAGAAGTCGCGCTCCACGCCCTGCTCGTTGAGCCGTGCGACGAGGCGTTGACGCACGCGATTGATCCGCTCGCGCATCTGGGCTAATTCCCCTTCCCATTGGCGGCGCAGCACCGCATCGCCGAGGATTTCGCAGACCATGGCCGCGCCGTGGGCCGGGGGATTGGAGTAGCTGGTGCGCGCGGCGATTTTGAGGTGACTCAAGGCCCTTTCCGCGGCGTCCGCGTCCGCACCGATCAAAGTCAGGGCACCGACGCGCTCGTTGTACAGGCCGAAGTTCTTGGAAAAGGAACTGGCCACTAAAAGCTCACAGCCCGTGTCGCAGATTGCCCGCAGGCCCGTCGCGTCCTCGTCCAACCCGTCGCCAAACCCCTGATAGGCAAAATCGACTAAGGGCAACAGGCCGCGCTCGGCGATGACCTCAGCAATCTGCCGCCAAGTGTCCGGGGTGGGGTCGCAGCCGGTGGGGTTGTGGCAACAGCCGTGCAGCAGCACCACGTGGCCGGAGGGAATTTGCCCGAGCGCGGAGAGCAAGGCGTCGGCGTCGATGCTATTGGTACCGCCGTCGAAATAGGGATAGGTCTCGACCTGTAGGCCAGCCGAGGCAAAAATCTTGGGGTGATTGGCCCAAGTCGGCTCGCTTATCCATATAGGCCGGTCGTCTAGGTTCTGGGCGAGGAAATCGCCAGCTAGGCGCAAGGCTCCCGTGCCGCCGGGGCTTTGCACGGTGATGGCGCGCTCGGCCGCCTCGTGCCCAACGCCCAAAATCAGCTCTCGCACGGCAGCGCCGTACTCCGCGCTGCCCTCAATGCTCAAATAGCTCTTGGTCTTTTCCGCGGCTAACACGCGCTCCTGCGCCGTTTGCACTGCCGCCAAAACCGGCGTCTGGCCGCTCGCATCCTGATAAACGCCAACACTCAGGTTGATTTTGTTTGGATTCTCATTGCTCTTGAACGCCGCGCTCAACCCCATGATGGGGTCGGCCGGCGCCATCGTTAGTTGTTTGAACATGCGTTATACTACCATCTATCTTTTAGGTCTCCCCAACTAATAGGTGCCACGGCTGTGGGGCTGGGAACGCGGGTAAGCGCGAAGGTGTCGATCGAGCCGTCTGGATACGGAAAGGATAGATTGACGCTGTCGCTTGAGAAAGCAGCAGCGACAGTCGAGCCCCGTTCAGGCGTGCCGCCGAAGTGGGAAGTAATTCTTTCCACTAAATCGTCGGGTAGGTCGTCCGAGCCGAGTGCCTCAGCAAAGAAACTGATAAAGAACTCGACCGCCTCGGTATCGCCCAAGTACAGATCAATTTCGTCAAAATCCATCCGCAAGCTGTTGCCTTCGGTGCTATAGGTACCCATAAAGGCAAAAGTCATCGAATACCCATGCGGACTTGCGATTGCATCAATGGCTCGCTGACGCAAGGCATCTAAGTTGATAGTCGAATCCGCTGCGTTGAGGACGTCCACCAAATGGGGATCTCCTGCTAGTGCGAACAACAGTATCGCGAAGCCGTCGACGTCGACGAAACGCATCTCAGTTTCAAATTGGCAAGAGTTATCTTCTGCAAAGATTGCCCGGAAGATAGTTTCGCCCTCTAGCGTTTCGCGGTGGAAGGTGCCGTCTTCTTCGACTCTGCCAAACCCGACGACTCCTTCCTCAGTACCTTCCCAGGTACCCAGCAGGCCGTCCTCGCTAGCGGCGGGCAAAGCCCACAGGATTAGGACGAATAAAAAAGAAAGGCTGCGTTTCATGATAGTCTCCTCCTTTGATGAGGTAACTTAAAAAAGTGAATGTACACCGCCTGTCCTTATAATCAAACCCCAAAGGACGGGTTTTATGCACCTCCTCAGCGGCGGGCGATACGTCGCAAAAACCAACTCGCCTTCGCTGTAGCCGCTCATTCGCTTTCCCTTTTCACAAGCAAGTATCGCTTGTTGGGATCGTACGTGCTCTTGCCGATCATAACGATTTGTCCGGCCTTGATGAGGCGGGCGAGATGCCTACGAACAGAGCGATCAACTAAGCCAGTCCATTCGACGAGTTGTTTCATGGATGCACCGCCCTCCGCTTCGTATCGAGCAAGACATTCGAGAATTTGCAACTCAATGGGATTCTCAACTCCCTCATCCTGACGTAACAAGGGAAATATCACGCGAAAGTGATAGCCGAGCTCCTCAAATACCGGTTCAGGCAAATGTATCGCTTGGCAGGAATCCACCATGCGCTGGAAGCCACTGCCCCACTGTTCGATTAAATCCAACTCTTTGAATACCCTGCCGATCACGCGATTCCGGAGCATTGACACGCCCTCTCGGATATTATCGATCGTCATTCCTGACATCAAGAGGCCGGGATTCTCAACTTCGATCCGATCGTCAAAAATCGCCACGCGAATCGGCGATCCTATCTGCGAGTAATCCGCGTGGACGATGGCATTAGTCAACGCCTCTCGGATCCCCTCTAGCGGCACATTCCACACATCCTTGCGGCGCAAGTCGCCAAACTCGGCAGAACACATCGCGTGTTTTTTGACGAAATCGAATGCTCTTTCCAACGCCAATGGCAAATGGTCGCGGACATCCTGCTGGTCCAGAATTGCCACTTTGTTCGTACCGCGAAATCGCCCACACTGAATCCAAGCATCCGAAAAGTAGCGTTCGCGCACAGTGCCAAAGAGGAGAACGCCGCCAATGGTTGGAACAACGCGCCCTTGATGGCGGGTGAGCAAATTCAGGTTTTCCGCCGTGTTCTCGTTCCACTCGTGCAACCCGGCAAACAACCCGGACGCAACCCGGACGTCCAGCTTGTCCGGGTTGATGTCCGGCATTGGCTGCTCGTCGTAGGAGAGGTTTAGGGCCGAGCGCTGCATTTCCGCCCGCAACTCGTCGGCCGCTTCCCATAGACGCGCTTCAATGGCGTTGCCGTTTTGCTTCACCTTGGATCTTTATTTAAAAAAGTCTGCGAAATGTATCTCTTGCGGCGATAGCTCGCAAAAATCAGCTCACCTTCACTGCGCTGGTTCGCTAGCTTCCATTCGCCTTTGTCCCACGCCGGAAAGTACGCATCGCCCTCAACTTCGATGGGCAGGTGCGTCAGGATCATTTCGTCGGCCAAGGGCAGGGCCTGCGCATAGACTTGGGCACCCCCGAGCACGAAGAGTTTTTCGCTGCCGTGGGCGCGGGCGCGCTGCAAAACCTCGGCCAAACTCGCGCAGACAACCACGCCCTCGGCAACCGCGTAGTCCGGATTGCGGGTGAGGACGAAGTTGAGGCGCTGTGGCAAGGGACGAACCTGAAAAGTCTCGTAGGTTTTGCGGCCGGCCACGACTGCGTGGCCCCGCGTGACGCGGCGGAAGTGCTTCATGTCGGCCGGGTAGTGCCACGGGATGGCGTTGTCGCGGCCAATGACCCTGTTCTCGCTCAGGGCGGCGATGATGATGGTTTTCATGCGGACGAATCGGATGGGTTAAAGAAAGAGCGGACGACCGGATGCTCCGCGTACTTGGCCTCGGCTACCGTGCCGGTAAATGCCACTTGGCCTTGGTCCAGCATGATGAGGCGACCGTCGAGCCGCTCGATGCTGAGAAGTTCGTGAGTAATAATGGCAATGGTGATACCCAACTCGCGGTTGAGCGTGAGGAGCAGCGCGTCGATCTCGGCCGCAGTGACCGGGTCGAGACCCGCGCCCGGCTCGTCGCAGAAGAGAATCTCCGGGTCCATGACCATAGCCCGCGCCAGAGCAGCGCGTTTGCGCATCCCGCCCGACAACTCGCCGGGATAGCGGTCGCAGGCGTGCCCTAAGCCCACCGAGGCGAGGCGAGTGCGCGCAATTTCTCCAATCAAGGATCGCTCTAGGTCCGTGTGCATTTCCAAGGGCAGGGCGACGTTTTGCTCAACCGTCAACGAGTTGAGCAGCGCGCCGTATTGGAACATCACGCCCAGCCGCTTGCGCAGAGCCGCCAACTCCTCCTCGCCGAGAGCGGTCGCGTCTTGGCCGAGGATTTCAACGCGGCCCGAGGCGGGTTGCACCAAGCCGATGATCGCCTTGAGCAAGGTGCTCTTGCCGCAGCCACTGCCACCGAGCACGACGGCGATTTCCCCTTCTTCTACGTGCGCGTCAATCCCGCGCAGAACAACCGTCTCGCCGTAGGACACGCAGAGATTTTGGATGTCGATAGCGCGAGTTACCATTTGAGATAAAAGATAATGCCCCAGAAGGCGTCGAGGACGATGATGCCAAACAGCGACGACACGACCGCGGAAGTCGTCGCCCGGCCAACGCCCTCGGCCCCACCGCTAAAATTGAGGCCGTGGTGCACCGAGATGATCGTAATAAGCCACGCAAAAGACGCGCTTTTGACCAGCCCAGTGAGCAAATCCTTGAGAAAGAGCGACGATGCGACTTGGTTGAGAAACACCGTAGCCGGGATGTCCAGCGACACGACGCCAATGAAGGTGCCGCCGAGGATGCCGACGAAATTGGCCATGACCGTCAAAAGCGGCATGCAGACGACCATAGCCCACAGCTTGGGCACCACCACAAAGCGCAGCGGGTCGATTCCCATAGTCTGCAGGGCGTCCAATTCCTCGGTGAACTTCATGGTGGCGACCTCCGCGGCAATGGCCGACCCGGAGCGGCCAGACACCATGATCGCGGTCATCAGCGGCCCCAACTCGCGCGTCAGCCCAATGCCCAGCAGATTGGCGACGAAAATATCGGCCCCAAACTGGCGGAGTTGGGCCGCGGACTGAAGGGCCGAAACCGCGCCGACGAGAAAGAGAATCAGCCCGACGATCGGCAACGCTTGCGCACCAATCGCGTACGCTTGCTCGCCAAAGCTGCCCCGGCGAATCTGCTCGCGGCGAAACAAGGAGCTAACCGAAAAAACGCTCAGGTCGGCCATCAGGTAGAGAAAACCGGCAGCGCGGACGCCCCAAGCGCGGACCCACGCGCCAAGGCGTTCAAGAGCGACGCGAGACGGCGCGGGCGACACCGGCGGCGGCGCGGGCGCGGCAAAGTCAAAAACGGGCTGCAAGTGAACGGGCAACCCATCGAGGCGGAGTTCCTTGTCCAAGGAGCCGGCGAGGTCGGGCAAGCCGCGCAGGAAGACGGCCCCGGCCGTGTCGAGGTGTTCGACTTGGCGCAAGTCGGCGCGGAGCGCGGAGCGTGGGTGTGCGGCGATGAGATCGCGCACTTGGGGGGCGAGCGCGCCAATGGTGTGTAGCGAAAGCGCACCCCCGAGCGCGAGCCCCAAGTCGTCGCTCTGCACCCACGGCTTCGACGAGCTCAGTCGAGCCGTCATAGCAAATAGCTGAGGCGCAGCAGGACCTGTTGCCTAGATTGCAGCCGCTGGACCGGCGGCTCGCGCTCGAAGTCGAAGACGACGACCACGTTGACGAAGCGACTAAGCGGCAAGCGCAAGCGGTTTTCCCAAGTAAACTCCCAAGTGTCGGTGTCCGTTGCCGGGATGAGGATGTCAAACTCCGAATCCAAGCTGGGAAGGCGCGAAAACCGCGACCGGAAAAGCAACACGGCTTCCAAGCCAGTGGCGGTCTTGTCCTGCAATTTGCTGGCGATAGTGCGGGAGGAATTTAGGTCATAGGTATCGGTAACATAGTGTTGACGCGCCCCAAAACCGACGCGCATGTCGAGGTTCAAGGGAAAGCTGCTGATGACTTGGGAGTTGATGCCAATACCTTGGCGCAGCTCAAGGGGGCTAAAAGGCGGCGAGAGCGTAAATTCGCTAATGCCGATTTTAGACTCGATCTGGTCGCCGTCGCGGACCAGAAGATTATGCGGCGGGTCGAAATGGTCGTCCGTGGCGAATAGCTTGGTGTTGAACACCCCGCGCAAATAGGGGCCGATTCGCTTGGAAAGCCGGTAGATGTACGTGGCGCGGATCTCGAACTTATCGACGGATTTGCGGAAGTCGTCGCCCTCCTCGCGGGTGAACCCCTCTTCAAAGTCCAGCCGCAGATTGGCGTAGTGGCGCTCGGTGTTATAGACGCTACTGCCGAAAATCTCGGCCGAAAGGGCCAGCACCGAACGATCGGCACCGATGGTGTTCTGCGAAGTAGAAAGCCGGGGCGAGCCGCTTAGCTGCAAGGAGGTCTTCCAGTGCGAGTCCGCTACTTGGGCGAGGAGGCCATATTGCGCCGGTGGGTAGAACCCGATGAAGGTATTGTCGCGGGTGTCCACCACTAGGTTGCGCTGGACCAGCTCGCCCGGCTCTAAGCGGACGCTGAACTTGCGGGTGGTCGATACGTTGTCGCCGACTCGCACTACCGAGTAAACGCCCGGAGGCAGGAGCCAAGTTTTGACCGCCTCGCCGCGCTCCTCCTCGACACCGAAACCGAGACCGTAGTTTTCCTGCGAGGACTCCTGGTACAGTTCATAGGATTCGTTGATCGATGTGCGGTTCTCAGACATGACGTTGATGACTAGCCCGGCCCAGAAGGGCTTTACCAGCGTCGTCATGCCCTCTTGGACTGGTACGGTGCGGATCATCATCTGGAGGTCCGTGCCCGAGCCGACCAGTAATTTGTAGTTGCCGGGCGAGAGCAACACGCCGGTGCCGGGGGAGGCTTCGCGGATGGGTCTGTTGCCCTGTAAGACGAGAAAGCTCGGCTCGTTGAGGGAGCCGGTCATCGTCGGCACGAACAGAAACCCTTTGCCCTTGGGAATCAGCGTTGGGTCCTGTTCGAGTTGGCCGCGTCCGGGTGGGGCGATCCAAGTGTAGCTATCGCCTCGGACTGGACCGACGAGCAACGGCAGGGCGATTAGGATGTAGAGCAGCTTGTACATACCAAGTCCTATGGAGCCAGCTTTCCCGGTATGAGTTCGTAGTACTCGGCTTGGGTTTGCAGCACCGTGTCTCGGGCCGCTGGTGCGGTTTCTCCGTTGGACGCGACGGGCGCGGGCCGCTGATTGTTGCTGAACTTGAAGTCAAGCTCCCCGATCGCCTTTTGCATCCGCTGTCCCAAAATCCCGCTCAACGCGGCCACCGTGTGTTTCATGGCCGGGGAAAACACTTGTTTCTCCTCGTCGAAATCGTCCTGCCATATCACTTTGCCATCCTCCTGCCTTACCAGTTCCATCGTCATAACGAGATGGACTGCCCACAGGTCGCCGCTGTCGAAGCGCTCGATGGCTTTGACCGAGCCGCTGAGCACGTAATCCGGGCGGTGCTGAAAAAAATCGCGATCTCCGCCGACATAGGTAAACAGGTCGGCTTGGCGCAAGTACTGCTCGACTGCATCGGTAATCATGTCGCTGGGGCGCTCCATCCAGTAGTGGAGGTTGTCGCGCTGTAGCTCGTACTGATCGCGGCGGCGGATGATGTTGGTGCGGTCATACGCTCGCGGCACCTCAAAGCCTTTGACCTGCAAGCGGAAAGGATACGGGCGCTCGGAATTTTCCACGCTACTGTGCAAGGGTTCGATATGCAGCTTAAAATAGCGCCGTTGCGGCAACTTGGTGTCGCCGCCTAGCAATTGGGCGCAGCCGGACAGAACTGCGGCCAAGACGAGAACTTGGGCGCAGCAGCGCACTCGGCTATTGGGCCTCACTACTGCTACCTCGGATGAGTACCGCGGGATTCTCGCGGATGAGTTCGGTGGTTTCGCGGATATTCTGCAAAGTTTCCTCCAATTCCCGCATGGCGCGCAGGATATTCTGCCGACTGGCCCCCACGGTCTGGTCAATGCCCACAAAGGTCTGGTCGATATGGCTTAGCACAGTGTCCATCCGCGCGACGAGCAGGGGAACCGGACCGTCCATTTGCTGGCGCAACTTCTGCATCGTCACTTGCAGGTCGTCAACCGTCTGTTGCAACTTTGCACCCACGAGCAAGACGTGCAGGGAATCGGTCGTCGCCGCCACCGTCGCGCTGGCTTTGGCGAGCGAGCGACTAGCGGCCACCATATTGGCCGCAGTCTCGTCGAATGCGGCGCGATTGTTCTCGACCAGCTCGTTGGCCGTGGCCAACAGATTGCTCGCATTGTTCAGCAGTTCATTGAAAGTACGCTGATTGTCGCTGCTCAGCAGCGCGTTTAGGTTGTCGATGGTTTGTTCAACCTTGGCGCTGAGCACTTCGGCGCGCTCCTGCATACTGCTAAAAAAGGTCTCGCCTGCAACAATGGTGGACCTTGGGGGAAGAACTGGGGCGTCGTCGCTGCCCCCGAAAAGCTCGATGGACTTCAGGCCGGTGAGCCCCAGCGAGGACATTCGCGCCTGCGTGTCGGTGCGGATGGCGTTTTCGGCCAGCCGCCGCTCGACCGAAATCTCGATTACCACGGTAGCGAGATTATCCTGCGCGATCGCAATGTCCTCGACGCGGCCGACGCTAAAGCCCAAATACTTGACGGCTGCGCCTTTGTTGAGGCCGCTGACCGGCGAGTTGGACTCAATATAATAGGTATCGCGCTGGCGCAGCAGATGGCTGCCAGCGACGACGATGAAAAACAGCGCGAGGACGGCGAGCGAAACCAAGAAGAAGATGCCGAGGCGTATTTGCTGTGCTCTGGTAGCCATAAAGAAGCTGTGGAATAAGTCGTGATTGAAATCCGCCCCCTAGAAGCTGTCTGGAAATTCCGGGTGTGCCCCGAGCGCGCGCGAAAGCGCGGCGGACAAGGCGGGCAAAGCCGCCCATATTGACGACATATGGGTGGTTTTGCCCAACGCCGGCCGCCGTGCTTGCAGCCGCGCGAAGGCCACCAGGGATTTTCAGACAGCTTCTAAGGGCAATATCAACAACGCACCCCCTGCGAGCAAGAACTTGGCACCACCACCCGCAACGCGGCCGGGCTAATTTCCAGCACGAGCGGCGTCTGGTCTAAATAGTCGCCGTCCGCATATACGCGGTGCGGCGCGTCGGTGTGCAGCGCTAGGCGGGCCGTGCGCTCGACGCGCACGGCTGGATGGCGGACGTGTGTTCGCCAAAAGAGGCGAATCATCAGCGGCAGAATCGCCCGCCGGGACACTGCATCGACGACGACCACGTCGAAGAGGCCATCGCCGAGGTCGGCATCTGGGGCAACGCGCAAATCGCCTCCATAGTTCCGCGCATTGGCAGTAGATACTAGCAGCACCTCTTGCTCAATCTCCCCGAAGTCGCCGCAGAGGCGAACCTGGATCGGCTGGTAACTAACGATGTGCCGCAATGCTTCCCAAATATAGCGAATCCGCCCAGATAGCGGCCCTTGGGCACTTTCCATGCGGCGGTTGACTTCGGCGTCAAAGCCAAAGGCGGCGATCGTGGCGAAGAAGCGGTCGCCAGCCCGGCCCAAGTCTATGGCGCGCACTTCGCCGCTCAGCAAGTTGCCGATGGCCGCTTCCACGCGGAGCGGCACATCGAGGGCGCGGGCCAAGTCGTTGCACGTACCGCAGGGCAGCAACCCCAAGGCCGTGTGCGAACCCGCGAGGGGCGCGAGCGTCTCACTGATGGTGCCATCGCCGCCGCAGACCACCAGCCGTTCAGCGCCCTCGGCCACGGCCTGCTGCGCCAACTCGGTTGCGTGGCCCTTGGCCCGCGTATAGCGCAACTCAACCGCTTGACCGACGTCTTGTACAGTCAAGGCGGCTTGCTCGGCGACGTAGCGGGCGCGGGCGTTACCCGCGGTTGGATTGGCTATCAAAACCCAGTGTTTGGTCATAGCTTGGGTTGTCTCATCAGCGGCCCTGCGCGTAGATTAATTGTACAAAAGATAACATCAAAACATGGCCAAGCGAAAACGAAACATCGATTGGGCCGACCAGCGCCGCGAACTGGAAAAACAGGTCGAGCACCCCTATATCACCAAGCAGGGACTAGACCGGAATCGGCGCGACAACAAGGGCCATAAGCCTAGGCGTCCAAAGCAGTGAGCCTCCTTGTGGCAGGGCATCCCGCCTTCTATATTACAACGTTTTGCGCCCTGTCCTGACACGGGATAGGGATTTTGTCCATTTCCGCTATGATCAGAGAATTCTATCAGGACCGCACCGTGTTGCTGACCGGCGGCACCGGGTTTTACGGGCAGGGGCTGACGGCCAAGATCCTGCGCTATTTGCCCGGCGTGCGGCGCTTGTACCTCGTGTTGCGGCCCGGCCGGGGTCCGGGAGGGACCACGCTGCCGGTAGAGGAGCGGCTGGACGAACTTTTCAAGCTAGTCGTCTTCGACCGCTTCCGCCGCGAGGAACCAGCCGCCTTTGCCGCGGCGCGCCAGAAGGTGCGCGCCCTCGCCTGCGACATGCAGCAGCCGGGCCTCGGGCTAGACGAAGCATCCCGCGACGAGTTGCTCGCGGAAGTGGACCTCATCATCGGCAACGCGGCCAGCGTCACCTTTGACGAACCACTCGACTCGGCGATCCAATTCAACACCTTAGCACCCCAAGAGCTGTTGCGGCTGGCCCGCGAAGGCCGCAAAAATCCCGTCTTAGTCCACGTATCAACCGCGTACGTCAACGGTCGTCTCACCGGCGCGGTCCCCGAGCGCACCCTGCCGATCGACCGCACGATTCAGCACCTAATCGCCGGCAGCGCACCGCCACAACCTTTCGTCCCCGAAGAAGAAATCGCCGACGCGCAAGCCCGCTGCCGGGCAATCCGCGACCAAGCGCAAAGCGACGAGCAACAGCGTGCATTCCGCCGCGAGATCGTCGAGCAGAGCCACCGTCGCACGCTCTCGGACAGCCGCTTGCAAAAGCTGATTGACGACCGCTGTCGCCGCTGGATTGAGCGCGAGCTAGTCGAGGAGGGGATGCGGCGAGCGCGGCAGCACGGCTGGAATGACGTGTACACTTTTACCAAAGCCATGGGCGAGCAGTTGCTCGTCAAAAATCGCGGCCAAGTGCCGCTGGCCATCGTGCGGCCCAGCGTCACCGAAGGCGCGCTCGAAGACCCGCATCCAGGCTGGATCCACGGACTCAAAGTAACCGACCCCCTGATAGTGGCCTACGGGCGGGGAATCGTCCCGGATTTCCCAGCCGCAATGGGCGCACCCATGGACTTGGTGCCCGTAGATATCGTCGTCAATACCGTGCTGGCCGCGGCCACGCAGGCTACGGCTTCCACCGTAGAGGTCTTCCACGCGGCAACCAGCGGAGAAAACCCACTGCCCAACACCCGGATGTTCAAGTACGTCAAGGGCTACTTTGAGGAACACCCCCTCCTCAACAAAGACGGCTCGCGGCCCGAATTAGTGGATTGGACCTTCCCGACAGTGGCCCGCTTCCAGCGCGCTTTCAACTGGAAGTACCTCTATCCGCTGGAGCTAAAGCAAAAGCTCTACGAGTGCCTGCCCGAGCGCTGGGCACCGGCCCAGAAAAAGCGCCGATTGGCCGCGCTCAAGACGCGACTCAAGCGCGTCCAGTACTTCATCGACCTGTTCAGCCCGTACACGACCCTCGACTGCCGCTATGAAGCCAAGCGCATGTTGGCCCTCTACGAGTCACTGCCCCCCGAGGAGCAGCGGATCTTCAACATGGACGTGCGGCGGATCGACTGGTATCAATACTATCAAAAGACCCACCTACCCGGCCTCCGACGCCACGAACTGGGCGGGTCCGACGACGATCAAGAGCCATTGAGCGCGGCACCGAGCGAAGTGGGAGGCGAGGAGCAGCGCTGGCGCATTGAGGAAAGCATCCGCACAATTCCGGACCTGTTGCGCTGGGCCTGCGGTCGCTACGCCGCCAAGACGGCCTTGCAAATCGAGCGCCAATCCGGCTGGACGCGGATCAGCTACAACGAGCTACTCACCCGCGCCGAGCGCGTGGCGCGCGGTTGGCAAGCACAGGGCCTGTCGGCTGGTGCGCGGGTCCTGCTGTGCGGGGACAACGGGCCGGAGTGGGTCGTCGCCTACATGGCGGCCAGCTTGCTTGGGCTAGCCGTCGTGCCCATCAGCCCGCAGATGCGCGATGAAGACGTCTGGAGACTATGCGACTTCGTCCAAGCGCGGGCGCTGATTGCTGCGGAAAAGCGCTTTTCCAAGCTCTCGCCCGAGGGCGTGGCAGCCCACAAGGAAATGGCCTTTTTCAATGTAGATCGCGATGGGCTACCCTTCGGACACACTCCCGAGCCAGCCGCGTCCGCCAAAAAAGGTCGTTGGAAGCGACCAAGGGTCAATCCAGACGCCACAGCGTCGATCATCTTCACTTCGGTCGTCGAGCCGCGCGGAGTGGTGTTGAGCCATCGCAACCTCATCTCCAACGTCCTCGCCCAAGGCGAGGTGCTGCGCATCTACGAATCCGATCGCATGCTCTCGACCCTGCCGCTGCACCAAGTCCTCGAATGCACCGGCGGCTTGCTGCTGCCGCTGCTCGGTGGGGCCACCATCACGTATTTAGGAGCCGTCAACAGCCGCGAGATGCTCCGCACTCTGCGCGATACAGGCACGACCATGCTGTTGACCGCACCGCGCCTACTGCACGTCCTGTCCGAGCGCGTCGAGCGCGTCGGAGCCGAAGCCACAACGGGGCTGGCCGCTTTGCGGCGAGTCGTCAGCGTCGGAGCCCCCCTGTCCGACGATCTCGTCGGCACGTATGAGCGGCTCGGCGTAGCGATTTGCCAAGGCTACGGCCTCAGCGAAGCGGCCTCCGTCGTGGCGGTCAACACGCCCCATCAGGGCAGAGCCAGGTCAGTGGGACAGATGTTGCCCGGGCAGCAAGTGCAAATCGCCGAGCCAGACGAGCGCGGCGTCGGCGAGGTTTTGGTGCGCGGTGCCAACGTCATGGAGAGCTACTTCTCCCAAGAGGAGTTGACCCAAGCGGTGCTGCGCGACGGATGGCTACACACCGGCGATCTCGGCCGCCTCGACGACGACGGCTATCTCTTCGTCGAGGGGCGGAGCAAAGACCTGATCGTCAATGGGGCTGGCCACAATGTCTATCCCCGCGAAGTCGAGTCGCTCTATCACGACTTGCCGCACGTAGCCGAGCTAAGCGTAGTCGGCGTGCCTTCGGCGCGCACCGGGGGCGAAGAAGTACACGGCATAGCCGTGCTCACCCGCGACGCCGACGACTTGCGCGAGGCCATCCAAGCGCGCTCATACGAAATTTCGCGCACCTTGCCCAGCCATCACCGGATCCAACACTTGCACTTTTGGACCCGACCCCTGCCGAGGCTAGACGACGGCACCGTGAACCGCCAAGCCCTGTTGTCCGCCATTGAGCGCGAAGACTGCCCGGGCACGGCTCTGCCGGAATGGGAGCGGGCGATCCAGCGCCAAATCGGCCTGCTCGCGGGGCTGAGCACCGAGGAGGTAGCCGCTCACCTGGATGCGCCACTCGACACCTTGCTGGATTCGCTGATGGCCGTAGAATTTGCCGCGTGGCTCGGCCAACGGCTGGGGACTCAAGTCGATGGACTTTTACAGCCACAGGACACGCTCCGCAGCGTCTTGGCACGGCTGGAAGTTCACTTGCAAGATGGGATGGACTGGGAAGTGGAGCAGTCGCCCGCGTACTGGTCGAGCATCTTGCACGCCGAGCCGAGTGCCGAGCCAGAGAGCGAGGCCGGCAAAAATATGCTGCAAGAAATTCTGTGGGAGACCGGCGGCTCTTTGTTCCGCCGCTTTTTCGACTTCCGGGCCGGCGGCCTAGAGCACTTGCCCCAAGATCGGCCCTACCTGATTGCCGCCAATCACACCAGCCACCTCGACGGTGCCTGCGTGTACGCGGCCGTGTGCTCCCACGTGGATCACCTCAATATCGCCACCAGCGAGCACTACCTCGCCGACTCCGAACTGCGCTGGTTTTTGTACACCTTTGCCAATGCCGTCCCCTTCGACGGCCAAGGCAACTTTGCCGACGGCTTGGTGCGGGCGCGGCAATCAGTGGGGATGCGTCGCCCACTGCTGGTCTTTCCCGAAGGCACGCGCTCAGTCAACGGCCAGCTACAGCCGTTTAAGGCGGGCGTGGGGCTTTTGGCCTACGAGCTGAATGCGCCCGTAGTGCCCCTGCACATTGCCGGTACCCACGAAGCCCTGCCCAAGGGGACGCGCACACCATCGCGCCACCCTTTGCGCCTGCTCTTTGGCTCTCCCCTAGAAACCACCTCTTTTAAGGAATCTGCCGAAGCATTGAGTCCCTATGAGATATACTACGAGATCGCCGCGGCGCTCAAGCGACAGATCGAGGCACTGGGCCGCAAAAACATCTGATTATGTATCCCTACTTATTTGATATCGGCCCCATTAGCATTGGCACGTTTGGCCTCATGGTCGCCCTCGGCTTCCTAGCGGCCCTGCACGTACTCAACCGCGAGTTCAAGCGCCAAGGGCTGCACAAAGACCTGGGATCGACGATTGTCACCACCGGCATGATCGGCGGGCTAGTCGGGACCAAGCTCTACTTCGTGCTCTTTGAAAACTCGCCTGAGACTTGGGGCGAGGTGTTCGATCTACTGTTTTCCGGCTACGGCTTGACCTGGTACGGGGGGTTTGTCGTTGCCGCCGCAGGCATACTCTGGCAAATTCGCCGCCACAATGCGCCGCTGGGCCACGTCGCCGACGCGGTGGGCATTGCCCTTGCCGTGGGCTACGGGATCGGGCGCATCGGCTGCCAGCTCGCCGGCGATGGCTGCTACGGAGTGCCGACGGATCTTCCCTGGGGCATGGCCTATCCCGAGGGGGTGGTGGCAACCACCGAAAAGGTCCATCCCACGCCAGTGTACGAAACCCTCTCGCACTTGGGAATCGCTGCCTTCCTATGGAAA
This sequence comes from Candidatus Latescibacterota bacterium, assembly GCA_022826515.1. The sequence goes on along the minus strand of JAJDUT010000091.1, from coordinate 35,142 downwards.
ATGCGCACCCGCTTCGAGCCTCCGGGTCTGTTGTTCAGCTTCTATCTCATCCTCGCCGGGCTAGCGCGATTCTTGGTGGAGTTCATTCGGATCAATCCGCCGGCGCTGTGGGGCCTGAGCCAAGCCCAACTTCTCAGCATCGTCATGATCGCCTTCGGCTTGGGGCTGATGCTGCATCTGCGACGTCGGGAGACCCCTTGATGGCCAAGACGCGCTATCCGCGCATCTCCAGCTTTAAGCAGGCCGCGGACTTCCGCGCCCATCTAGCCCATTTGGGTGCAGAAATGCCCTGCGACGACCAAATCGAAACCGCCCCCACTTCCCCCCTAGCCCAACCAGCCCACAGCAACGGCCACCGCATCGGCAACCGCTTTGCCATTCAGCCGATGGAAGGATGGGATGGGACCGAAGACGGCCAGCCGAGCGATTTGACGCGCCGACGCTGGCAAAATTTCGGGCGCAGCGGGGCCAAGCTCATCTGGGGTGGAGAGGCGTTTGCCGTGGTGCCCGAGGGCCGCGCCAACCCGAACCAACTCATGGCGCGCGAGGAAAACCGCGCTGGCATGGCCGAGCTGCGCGACATCCTCCTAGCGGCGCACAGCGAGCGGTTCGGCACCACCGACGACCTGCTCCTCGGCCTACAACTGACGCATTCGGGGCGCTTTTGCCGACCCTATCGCAAGGACCAATCCGCGCCGGCCATTCTCTATCGCCACCCGATCTTAGACCGCAAATTCGGCCTTGACGCAGACCATCTGCTCCTGACGGACGCCTATATCGAGGAGTTGATCGACCGCTACGTCGCCGGCGCGCAAATTGCCCATGAGCTGGGCTACCACTTCGTAGATATCAAGCACTGCCACGGCTACCTAGGGCACGAATTCCTCAGTGCGTTTACGCGGCCCGGCCCCTTTGGCGGCTCCTTTGCCAATCGCACGCGCTTTGTCCGCTCCATCATCGAGGGGATCCGCAACCGAGCACCCGGCCTCGGCATTGGCGTGCGGCTGAGCGCCTTCGACTTCGTGCCCTTCCGGTCCGATCCCAACGAGGACCGGGGGCACGGGGTGCCCGAGCCGTATCAAAACTGCCTGCCCTACGAGTACGGCTTTGGCGTCGATCAAGACGACCCGCAGCAAATGGACTTAGGCGAGGCCGAGCAGTTCATCGCTTTGTTGGAGAGCTTGGGCGTGGACCTGATTAACTTGTCCTGCGGCAGCCCTTATTACAATCCACACATTCAGCGGCCAGCGCTCTTTCCCCCTTCCGATGGCTACCTGCCGCCGGAAGACCCGCTGTGCGGAGTAGCGCGGCAGGTAGCAATGGTCGCCCAGCTCAAGGCGCGCTTCCCACACAGCCTGTTCGTCGGGTCGGGTTATTCCTATTTGCAGGAGTATCTGCCGCACGTGGGGCAGGCCCTCGTGCGGGCGGGCATGGTGGATTTTATCGGCTTGGGGCGGATGGTTCTGTCCTATCCCGACCTGCCCTGCGACGTGCTGCAAACCGGCCAAATGCAACGCCGCGTCATCTGCCGCACGTTTTCCGATTGCACCACTGCGCCGCGCAACGGCATGATCTCGGGTTGCTTTCCCCTCGACTCGTTTTACAAGCAGCGCGAGGAAGCTCAGCGTTTGCAAGCACTCAAAAAGGAAGCGCAATGATGGGACAATTCACCGATAAAGTTGTTGTAGTCACCGGCGCGGGCACTGGGATCGGCGCGGGCATCGCGCGCGGTTTTGCCGACGCCGGAGCGCGGGTGGCGTTTGTCGGGCGACGTCCTGAGCCGCTCGCTGCTGCGGCCGCTGGTCTCGATGCCGATCGTATCCTGCTCCACTCCTGCGACGTATCCGACCGCAACGAGGTCGAAGCCCTAGCGTCCGCGGTCGAGGCCGAGTGGGGTGCCGTCGATGTGCTAGTCAACAACGCCGGTATCAACACCAATCCGCGCGCAGTCGGCGACGTGGCACCCGAGGACTGGGACCAGACCATTGCCATCAATCTCACCGGGGTGTACAACATGGTGCGGGCGGTGTTGCCGGGGATGCGGCAACAAAACGACGGCCTCATCATTACCATCTCGTCTATCGCCGGTCTGCGAGCCAGCAAGCTGGCCGGTGCCGCGTACTCGGCCTCCAAGCACGGAGCGGTGGCTCTGGCGAATTCGATTAACGAAGAAGAAGTCGAGTTCGGCATCCGCGCCTGCGCAATTTGCCCCGGCGAGGTCGAGACGCCGATTTTGGCCCAGCGCCCCGAACCCGTCAGCGCCGAACGCCGGGCCGCCATGCTGCAACCCGAAGAACTGGCTCAAGCCGCACTCTTCGTCGCCGCGCTGCCGCCCCGTGCCTGCGTGCCCCTCCTGGTGATCAAGCCGACGGTGCAGTTGTTTCAGTAGGGTGGGTGGAGCCGACTGATGATAACGCTAGTTGAAGCCTTGAATTATCGCTGTTTGCGGTATGTGCATAGGCCGCTGCGTCCTTTTCACGTCCTAGTCGGGCCGAATGCCTCTGGCAAAACAACCTTTTTGGACGTTATCGGTTTTCTCTGTGATTTGTTGTATGAAGGATTGGATACGGCGATCTCTGAACGCACCCAGAACCCCCAAGATCTCCTCTTTCGGCGTCAGGGCGATAGGCTAGAGATAGCGGTAGAGGCACGCATTCCCGACAATCTGCGGCCTCTGACAATAAAACCAGAGTTGGATACAGCGAGGTATCAGGTAGCGATCGGCTTTGACGAAACACATCGCCAGTTTGAGTTCAAGTCTGAGACGGTTTTATTAAAAAAATTCGAGGACTTTGCAATGCCACAACGCTCTTTATTCCCAGTGTTAGCAGATGCCCCGAATTCATTGTTGGAGCGCATTAGGCGGAAAGACAGCAAGGTCGTCATCAATAAGACAGCGGGAGGAAACGACAGCTTTTATAGCGAAACAGATAAAGGCTGGTCGCCGTCGTTCAAGCTAGGGCCGCAGACATCGGCTTTTGGCAATCTGCCTGCTGATATAGAGCGATTTCCCGTTGCCACATGGTTTCTAGAGTATCTGACTGGCGGCGTCCAAGAGTTCGTACTGAATAGTTATGCCATTAAGCGCCCCAGTTCTCCAATGAGGGGGTCTGGCTTTTTGCCGGATGGCTCAAACCTTCCTTGGGTGGTCTCTCATCTGCAAGAAAAAGCGCCCCAGCGGCACCAAGACTGGATTGCACATTTGCGCACGGCCCTGACCGACTTGGTCAACATCGAGACATTCGAGCGTCCAGAGGATAGGCACTGCTACATGATCTACGAGTATGAAGGCGGGCTAAAGGTGCCTTCGTGGATGGTTTCCGACGGTACGCTGCGACTGACAGCACTCACTCTGCCCGCATATTTGGCCGATCTACGAGGGATCTACCTAATAGAGGAGCCAGAGAACGGGATCCATCCTCGAGCAGTCGCCACTGTGTATGATTCGCTCTCTTCAATGTATGAGGCTCAGGTCTTGTTAGCCACGCATTCGCCAGTAGTGCTGAGTGCGGCCAGCATGGATGACGTATTGTGCTTTGCCAAAAACGACGACGGCTCGACCGACATTGTTCTAGGCACCGAGCACCCCACGCTACGGCAATGGCAAGGCCAAGCCGACCTTGGCACACTACTCGCCTCCGGGGTTTTGGGATGAACGAGAAAGACCTCGTTGTTCTCGCGGCTGACTCCAATATAGAACAGGCACTAATTGGGTTGTTTACGCGACCAGAGGCACTGGGTATTCGCCCGATTGACGCGAAAATTGAAGTTCATCCGCAGCGCGATCCCGGCTGTGCTCTACACGGCGTTGATTTCCTATCCAATCTATCGGAACTGTATCTCCACGGATTGCTCATTTTCGATCGCGAAGGCAGTGGCAGAGAACAGAAGCAGCCCCAAGAAATGCAGAAAGAACTCAATCGTGAGTTCAAGGATTCGGCGTGGGGCAAACGAGCGAGAGCCATCGTGCTCGACCCAGAACTGGAGGCGTGGGTCTGGAGCGATTCGCCTCATGTTGACGACGTAGCGGGATGGAAAAATCGACGACCTTCGTTGCGTCGCTGGCTGATCAGTCAGGACTATTTGCAAGAAGGGGCAACCAAACCCGAGCGGCCCAAGGAGGCATTGGAAGCGGCTTTGCGCACGGTGCGAAAGCCTCGCAGTGCCTCCTTGTATCGGCAGCTTGCAGAAAAGGTTTCCCTGCGCCGCTGCAATGATCCATCGTTCTTGGAACTCAAAACGGTCCTAACAGCTTGGTTCCCAGCAGGCAACCCAGTGCCCGACGAGGTGATCGAAGGAGCAAGGTAAAAGTGACAACACGGAAAATCGCAATTGATGTTCCAGAGAGTGTACTGCTGGCCGAGAAGACCGACGAGCGTGCCTTTGCACGTGAACTCCGTATGCTGGCCGCTGTCAAGCTCTACGAACTTGGCCGTCTTTCGTCTGGCCGGGCTGCGGAGCTTGCCGGGATGGCGCGCGTGGAATTTCTGTTGACGCTTGATCGCTACAAGGTCTTTCCACTTGAGACGGAGTTGAATGACCTAGAACTCGAGCATGTCCGAGTTCATCAGTAACACGTCCCCGCTGCTGTATTTTTATCGCAAATCCATCGTCATGTGTCTTTCGTGGAGTGAAATAATTGGAGAATATCATGAGCGAACAACAGAAGCCGCAGAAAAAACACCCATTTAAGTTGCTTGCCTTGATCTTAGGCATGGTTGCTCTTTTGGGCGTTGGGGGCAAAATGTATGTCGATCACGCCGAGAAGCAACGTCAGGAGGAGGTATTTGTCGCAGAGGTGGGGCGTATGCCACATCCGAAGGGTGAGAACAAGGGAGAGCCCGACCTACATATTGCAGTGAGACTGAACTTGCCCGTGTTGACAGTATCCCTGCTTAATCAGGGGGCCGATGTCCATGCTAAAACTAACGACGGCTGGACATCGCTACACTGGGCGGCGCGTAATGATGCTTCTTCGACGGCTGCGGTGTTACTTGAGTCGGGGGCCGATGTCCATGCCAAAAACAACGACGGCTGGACGTCGCTATACATAGCAGCGCGTAATGATGCTTCTTCGGTAGCGGGGTTGTTGCTCAAAGCAGGGGCCGATGTTCACGCCAAAGACAACGAAGGCAAAATGCCACTACACGCTGCGGCGGCGCATAATGCTGCTGCTGTTGCTGCGGTATTGCTCAAAGCAGGAGCCGATGTTCACGCCAAAGCCGACTTCTATGGCACGCCACTGCACGCTGCGGCGGCGCATAATGCTGCTGCTGTTGCTGCGGTGTTACTTGAGTCGGAGGCTGATATCCATGCCAAAAACAACGACGGCGAAACGCCACTGCATAACATTTTTGGCTATGACATGGACGCAGCAAGAATTGCTAGAGCAGGCAGATTTTCTAGGACGGCCGCTACTTTTCTCAAAGAAAGACGGAGGGTGACACCAACTGACGCTGTCAATACACCGCTGCACCATTTGACGACATCTGAGGATACAGATGCTGCTGCTGTCGCTAGTATGTTGCTCAAGGCAGGGGCCGACCCCAACGCCAAAAACAATGATGATTCTACGGTTCTGCACTGGGCGGCGGCGCATAATGCTGCTGCTGTTGCTGCGGTGTTACTTGAGTCGGAGGCCAACGTCAACGCCAAAGACAACTTTAACGACATGGGTTGGACACCACTGCACTGGGCGGTGAGTGAGGATGCTTCTGGTCTTACCGGTATGTTGCTTGAGTGGGGAGCCAACGTCAATGCCAAAGATAGCGATAAGGGCTGGACACCACTGCACGTTGCGGCGCAGCATAATGCTTCTGATACGGCCGAGATATTGCTCAAGGCAGGAGCCGATGTCCACGCCAAAGCCGACTTTTTGGGCTGGACACCACTGTATGTTGCGGCGAAGGATAATGCTTCTAATACAGCCGAGATATTGCTCAAGGCGGGAGCTGATGTCCACGCCAAAACAGACTACGGCGAAACGCCGCTGAGACGTGCGGTAGAGGAGAAGAATTTAGAGACAGCCGCAATTTTGCGTCATTACGGTGCCCGTAGATGAAATAAACTGATTCTATATCTAATCGAGTCGGAGGTGGATGCTCGCCGATCTCTACGACCCAGACGCGATTCCGCCCGATCTGAGCCGAGCGCACTCAGCCCTCGACCGCGTAGTAGACAGACTCTATCGCCACGCCCGTTTCAATTCGAAGCGCGACCACATGGAGCATCTCTTTGAGCTTTACGGGCAAATGCAAGTGCCGCTGGCGGCGAAAGCGGTGGGGAAGTGGAGACGAGGTGAAGAAGCGATGAGCTTGCTGAGCTAGCGGGAATCCCATCGCCGCTTCAATTCGAGGAATTTCTCGTCGGTTTTTAGACTAGGCTCGTTTTCGCTTATCGATGTAAATATATCTTCAATGTCATAGGGCCAACCTAAAACGTTGTCCGGTAGTACTGCATACAAGAGGTCCAGCGTCTGACGAGGATATTTTTTGCCGAATTCTTCAGCTTCAGACCATCGCCAATCATGGGTATCTATCTTTGTAAGGCGTGTAAGAATTATCTCTACCAATTTCGGGAATAACTCTTCGCTGGAAAACACCAAGTCGCACAAGGACACCGACATTGCCGACGACTCCGCCTTTCTCTCATAAGGCCATACATCTCTTAAAAACTCTGGCAACAATGATGTCCATTTGTTTTTGGTGCCTTCTTCCTCATTGCGTGACTGTTTCCCTATCTGCCATAACACATGAGATCGAAATTCATCATCTGTCTGCACCAGCACAGCCCTGAACTCCTCATTGGAAATACAACGATCGCTCGTCCCCTCAATAACGCTCCCCCACCCAGATAAAATAATGCTTGAAAGCCCTTGGCTGTGCTCGCGGCGCGTCTTACCATCCTCTCTCGCGAGCTGAAATAAGTGCGGTTTTAAGCGCATAAATAGCTCTTGGTTTACTGTCTTGTAACAGAAAAACCCTCCCCAAAAAGCCTCTTTATCGTCAAGGTCGCTGGAATCGAGGGCCGAAAGTAGATTCGCTTCTGACCATTCGCGATTATTCACATAAAACCAGCTCATCCTCTGTGCGAAGATCGCTACTGCCTGTCGGCTCAGATCGCCAGGCAAAGCAAGCAATTCATCTGCATACTCTAGAAAATCTGTTTGCTGAGCGCGACATAGAACTGATTGTGCAACTTTCCCGGCCGGTGCGTTAAGTGCCGTCGTCATCCAGTCCCGGACTCCGTCGATCTGCCAGATCCCTGAATCACTACTTTCCGGTTCTTTCGCTAGGATCCGGATTAGCGCACTCGTCACTCGGTGGAAACTTGCTGGATGCTGGTCGGCGAGACGATCACTCACGTTCAAAAGCCAGCTTGCTGCTGGTCTGACGAGTTCCGTATTCCCTTTATCCAGATAACGGGCTAATCGCTCGGCGATCAACGCCACAAATCTGGGTTTGTCGGTCTTTCGCTTCTCCGCATTCAGAAAGTCGCTCCACGCCCGATCTGGAAAATCCCCTTCCTTGGCTGCTATCCTGAGATCAGAAAACGCTCTGACAGGACGGTCAGCCGACAAGCCGCCGAAGGGATCGTATCGGACGAAAGGCTCATCTGCATCAGTATCTTCCGGATTCCACTCCGGTACCAATTCTCGAAGCCGATCAGTTTCTTCTTTAAGATTGAGGTGTAGTTTGCAGCCTTTTTGAGACAACCAAGTTATCCGCAGTATTGACCAAATACGCCGTTTCTTGAAATCCTCTTCTTGCTCTTGTTTCCAGCGCGAATATCCTTTCAGAAGCCGATTTTCGATCTCAATACGAGTATCGGCACTCAGTCCATTCCACCGGACCAATAGCGTATGCAGCAAATCCCGCTGATGGTACTGATCCCAAAAGGCGTCATCACTCACATCAGCAAGCATGAGGCCGAACTCATCATCCGGGACTAATTCGGGTTTGCCTGCGGCCCATATCCGCAGCCTTGTAAATATCGCGTCGTCTTCTATCAGCCATTTTGAAAATTCGTGCCTCGCCGCTTTAAGGTCAATCTGTATGAGACGATCAAAAACAGATGTAAATTCAATGACGGCTCCAGATAGTCTGCGTTTGTGATCGCTGTCTGAACTCTGGTCTGGAATAATAGAGCTTATATGACGAAGACCGCCTCTGTCGATTTCGGTCTCAAGCTCTAGTGCAGTTTCGAGGTTCTTACGCAATACTACTACAACAGGAGCAACCCATTCATCTGGGATGAGGATTCTTTCACTGTTATCTACTGGATACACGACGTCCAAATCAATAAGATCCCTGAGACCTATCTCGTCTTCCTGTTCGGGCGGCTTAGGATTGCCCCAAGGTGGCTCCACCCGCAAATAAGGGCGAAAACATGCAGCATAGGCGCGAACAACTCTTCTGCTCCAACCGTCCTTTGAGATTCGTCTTTTCAATTCACTCCAATCGACCAAATCGGCATTCCTACCTCTACCTTGTTCCCAGTATTCGAGCAGATAGTACCAAGCCTCACGAACAGCAGAAGGTATGGGCCGTTGTGAATCTGTAAGAGCTGAACGTATTTTGCGCCGAATATCGGGATGAAGAGGGGGTTGTTGTGCTGCCCACCAAACCGCCGCAGGCTGGCCAGCGACATCCTTTATCCACTCACCCATTTGGCGAAGCCGCGAAGGAAGGGGCGGCATATTGTACGCCCAACGACCTGTTATCGACGGAAAATTTTCATCGCTCGTTTTATCGACGCGGCTCAGATTAAAGGCATCCCAAGCGTCGGTTGGCGGCTTACGGTCTCTATAATTGGCTTTGGCTGGTGGCACGTCTGAGTCTATGTGATAAAGATCAAATGGGTCGACGTCTGGTCCCTCCTCCAACCAGCTACCTAGCTTTCCCGGTTCACCATAGCGCCTGTACTTATCGAAAACACACAGCCATTCTGCCGGAGGCGGTTCTTCTCCCTCCGAAAATTTTCTAACCCCCTCAACCGTCCAGACGATGTGAGCAACTTGTCCACGCTCATGCGGCAAAAGGCTTTGAGGCCCCTGCTTCGCTTTATTGATGACCTCCGAATACCACTCATCGGTATCTCGCGCTCTCTGCGCCCAAGCCTCTAGCGTGTTCCAAAGAGCAGCATGGTCGGAATCTTCCGTATATGAAATAGCCTTAACCCCTCTGTGATCCCATTTAGAGGCCACATCGTCCGCATCACCCGCTTGAAAAGCATAGACTTGGCGTTCCTTGCCCTTGATCTGTCTGTTTAGTCCCTCTAACAGATAATGAACAGGAGGATCGTCCGCCGCGTAGCCGACGAAGACAACGACGTAGCTTTCAATGACTTCTCGAAAGAAGGAAGTAGCCCAGCCCTCTGAAAGATATGCTTGTCCAAATTGGGAACTGGACAGAACAAATCCATCACCTTCAGCCCTTTGATAATCAGGCGTAGCCCTGCCGTGAAGATATACAATGCCGTTCATGTCTTCTGGCCGAGACGGATCAGGCAAACGAGATCGTTGCCACGATGAAAGACCGCGACTACAATCATCAAATAGACGATCAAAGTTGGTCGTTACGACATGAACCAAACCTTCCTTGGTGGTTGCGAGGTCGAGGATTGTACGATGGGCCGTCAAATCCGGTTCATTATCTGGTCGCAGCGAGGAAGCTACCGCCGCTTCTATAACGTCCGTAGAAAATTCGCGCTCAAGCAGACCAAATATCCGGTCTGCCGCGATTACACCGGCAACACCTGTTTGGGCCTCAACATTATGTGCTTCCTCAAGTAGCTTCCGAGCTGGGCTATCAGCTTGAACCCCGAGTGTCTTCATAACTTTCTTTCCCAAACCAAAGAAGTCCGGCAGCTTTGCCTTAGCCCGTGAGACCCCGGCTCCACAGAAGAAAACTACTCGGCCCTCATCGCGGGCATGGAGCAGCTCATCTGGAATCGCCGGACCATTTTCAAAAAACCGCATTACTTCGCCTTGTCTATTAACTGGCTAACTACTGGTCCAAGCGTCCGTGGATGATTCCCAAGTCGCGCTGGAGCTCTTCAAGGTCGTATTGGGCAGGCACCTTTCTGGCACGGGCATAATCCATCATCTCCCACAAGGAGACTCCAGCATCGCGCGCAGCTCGCGCCAGCGTGAGCTTTCCATCGCCATACAGCCGGACGTAGTGATCGAGCTTCCATTGCTGGATCGCTTTCGAGAGTAGCCGGCGCACAGTGGCTGAGCGATCGGACTGCTCAACCTCCTCGATAAACTCTAATTCGCGGACCAACTCCGAAGGGAGCCTAGTGCCGACCATCTGTTCCTTCTTCATCTGTTTGCCTCCCGTACAAGTCTCAATAGTCATTTTTCTTGTCAAAATCAATGACATTTTTTATCCTTACTTATTGAATAAAATTATATTAGTGATTTGAAAACAGTTATTTATAACGAAAATAAATATGACAGAAAAGCGGTCATACAAAGCGTCACACCCTTGGCTTACCTTCGCCATCGACCTATCGCATCTAGACTATAAGACCTGGATCGCACTCGGCGCAACAGCGGCAAAATGCGATCACATCGCCAATGCGATGTTGGCACCCGAGGTAGCGCAGAGCGTTCACCGGCTGTATCTGGCAAAGGGTGCGTTGGCCACCACAGCCATCGAGGGCAATACGCTGTCCGAAGAAGAGGTCACAGGGCTGCTCGCAGGCACGCTCAAACTGCCGCCGTCGCGGGAGTACCTCGGCCAAGAAATCGAAAACATCGTCAATGCCTGTAACGCACTGACCAACGATATTGCCACAAGCGGCACCAAGCCGCTTACAGCCGCTATTATCAAAGAGATGAACCGGGCTGTACTAAACGAACTCGACGTCGAAGACCACGTCGCGCCCGGAGAAATCCGCACCACAGAGGTGGTCGTAGGTAGGTACAAATGCCCGCCGTATCAGGATTGCGTCTTTCTACTGGATCGCCTGTGCGACGAGTTGAACAAATTTCCGCTCCCTGAGGACAACCCTATTGCCTATGCAGTCCTGAAGTCCATTTTCGCGCACCTCTATCTGGCTTGGATCCATCCCTTCGGCGATGGCAACGGCCGCACGGCGCGGTTGCTGGAGTTTTACATCCTAATTGGTGCTGGCCTACCGCAGCCAGCTTGCCACCTATTGAGCAACCACTACAACCAAACGCGGTCGGAATACTACCGCCAACTAGACCGCGCCCGCCAAACGGACGACGGCGTTGTGCGCTTCATCAGCTATGCCATTGCGGGCTTGGTGGACGGCCTAAGCGAACAAATCGACCTAATCCGCGAGCATCAGTGGGATGTCGCATGGATCAACCACGTACACGAGACTTTCCGTACGGTCTCAGGCTCTGCGGCGAGCCGCCAACGCCAACGGACGCTAGCGTTGAGCCTATCTCGCGCAAAGGCACCGGTCCGCATCGCCGATATTCCTACGCTAGATGCCGATTTGGGCCGCGCCTATGCAAACGTCACGACCCGAACGCTACACCGAGATATCGAAGCTCTGATCGGTTTAGAACTTGTGGTGTATGAAGATAGAATGGTGCGGGCACACCGCGAGCGTCTGTTGGCGTTCCTGCCTTGGCGCAACCTAGCCAGTCGCTGAAGCTCGCAGCGCCTGCCGCGTCCCTGCCAAGTCGAAACAGGCCTCTTGGTTGCCGCGCATAAAGCGGGTCGCCAGCTCTATGGCTTCGGCCTCGGTCAGCAGGCCGTCGTATATCTCGCCTTGGAGGGCGCGGGTGAGCCAGCGCCGCGCCTGTATCGCGTAGGCCACCGAACTGGTCGGCCAGCCCGTGTCGCCGCCAAAGGCAAAGAGCTTGGACGCGGGAGCCGCGTGGATAAAGCGGCGCACAAAATCGCACGAACTGTACGGGTCAATTGACCACGCCCAGCAGAGGTCGGCGTACACATTGCGGTAGTGCTTGGTCGGCGCGCTCCGTCCGGAGCTGCATGTGAAATGGTCTGAGGAAATATACCAGTTGGCCATTTCTTTTCCAGTTCCAGCACGATTGCACTTACAAGTTGAATTCAAGCACGGCAAATATCCTTTGGTCTCTGAGCGAGCGGGAGTGAAACCTCCACAGCATTCATACCTCAAGTCAACAGTTTCCGTCCTCCAGATCAGAGAAGGGTTGCACTCGATACCAATACCGGTACGATTCGCTGAAACCATATTTGCGTTGTAGCGCCAGAGCCGGCTCGTTGTTTGCCATCACCTGTAGGTAGGCCAGACGCGCCCCCTGCTCAAATCCCCACTTTAGGCGTGCCTCAAGGAGCAAACGGCCGAAGCCCTGACCCCGATGCTCGGGATCAACCATCAAATCAAAGAGCCCCAAGATTGAGCCTGAAACAACGGCGCGGGCGCAGCCTACGGATTTGCCAGCAGTGCGGGCGATAACATAGGCCGAAGGAGTGGAGATCGCGTTGAGCAAACGGCGCAATATCTCAGCGTGCTGATTGCGACCGGACAGACGGCTCCAAGTTTCGAGCCACTCATCGGTTGCACATTCGTATAGCGATATGGCAGAGGAACTAGCGGGACTGGCCTCAAGCCGCTTGGTTTGAACCAAGGTATCGGCGTCTCTAGCGTACTGAAGCTGCGCCAAGGTCTCGTCCAAATTCTTAGGTTGACAGGCGGAAAAAATCTTGAACAGACAAGGTTGCGATGCCCGCGCGTATGCCGCTTCGCAATGAACCAGCTTCTCCTGGAGCGGGGTTGTGGATTCATACAGCGGGACGACACAGTTGGCACGGCGACTGTATCCCTCAGACATTCGGACGATCCAGCCGTCGTAGAACTCTGTTTGCAGCGCGGGTAGCCCGTTCAGCGCCGCCTCTTCCAGCGTTGCTACAAGCTCTGAGTTGTTCGTTGAATCAAGTGCTAGCGTCATAGGTCGGTATGCCTAGATTCGTTCATTTACCCTGACTCTACTTGACCAATTTTCGCTATGATCGAGTGCAAATCCGGATCTGAAAACTGATCGGACTTCAATACTTTGCCGTCCTCCCTGAATATCGGCTTGCCCTGCTCATCTAGCTTGCTCATGTTGCTGCGGTGGACTTCAGCAAACAGCTCTTCGGCAATGTCCTGCAGACCATGCGTGATGAACGTACCCAGCAATACGTAAAGCATGTCGGTAAGGGCGTCGGCGATCTCGACGATGTCGTGGTAATGTACGGCCGCTCGATACTCTGCTAGCTCCTCCAAAAACATCTGGATACGCCCTTGGCTTATTTCCGCCGGCACCTTTGCCGTAGGCGTGCGCTCCATGTATGCTTGGAACACCTCGTGAAAACATCTCACGCTATCTAGCTGATCTTTCACTTGGCATCTCCTGATCGCTCTGCCTAATACCTTCACAGATCTATAAGGTGCAAAGCGCTTGGCATGTATTTTTCCGGGAGGGGTCGCAGTGCCCTACATCGCCTCTCCCCCATCCTCCCGCCGCCAAATCTCATACGGATTCTCCCGATTCGCCAGCGGCAAAGACACCCGCGTCCCCAACCGCTGCGACTCGTGTACCGCCATGATCATCTCCAGCGCCGCTCGCCCGTCCTCGCCGTTGGAACAGGCCCGCACCGGGCGATCCTCCTCAATGGCTTGGATCAATTCGCGCACAATGATCAGATTGCTCTGGTGCGTGCGCTCGCCCGCCGAATACTGTTCCCACTCGTCCAACAGCACCCGTTCCCAAGTGCCGTTTTCCTCGCCGGGGATCCATAAGCCTTGGCGATAGATATACATCTCGCCGTTGGGTGAATTGCGCAGGGCGATGATGCCCTCACTGCCGTGCGCCTCAAAGCCGAACCAACGACTATTGTGCCCTTTTGGATAGCTCGGTTGCGACTCAAAATGCGCGGTCACCCCATTCGCAAAAACGTAGTACGCCGCCACCCCATTGCCGGCGATCAAGCCAATGCGCTCGTCCCCTTCCCGCACATCGTCCAACGCGACCTCGCGCCCATCCTGCGTGACGTGCCCGTGAGCCCAAACCACCTCGGCCCCGGCGAAGTAGCGCATACTGTCCATCATGTGCGTGCCCAAGACCATCAGATCCTGAGACCCAGCCCGGCGGTCGGACTTGCCGTGGCTGCGCAGCACCTGTAGCTGGCCGATAATGCCCTCGTCAACCAGCTTTTTGCCGTATTGCTCGTAGGGATTGGCGCGCCGGTGCGCCACTGCGGTTTTGACGTTGTGCTCCTGACAGGCCGCCAAGAGGGCGTCGGCCTCGCGCAGAGTGGGCGTCAGCGGCTTCTCGATAAACACGCCGCGCACCCCGGCCTCGGCACAGGCGATGACCATGTCGGCGTGGCAATCGGGCATCCGCGGACAGACGCTGACTATATCCAAATCCTCGTCGGCGAGCATCTGGCGGTAATCGGCGTAGAGCCGCTGGGCACCCGCGCGCTCGCCGGCTGCGGCGCGGCCCTCGGGGTCGGGGTCGGCCACCGCGAGTAAATCCACTTGCTCCAAGTCCCGGTAAACGGTTTCTAGCCCGTGGCCGTAGTCGCCGGCACCCGTGCGCCCGATGACTCCGGCTTTGTAGCGCTTGCTCATAATTCACACTCCTCGTCGTTTAGTTTCATTGAACTACCAAGATTACGGCTAACACGCCCATACCCACGCCTAAAACGGCCGCTCGACTGATCGGCTCTTTCCACAACAGCGGTGCCGTCACATTGTCCAAAATGACCACGCCGCAGCCCACCAAGGGGAAAAATACCGTGCCCGGCACGTGCTTGAGCGAGATCAGCACGGCCATTAAGGCCAGCAGATTGTACACCCCAATGCCAGCTCCCACCGCCAAATCGAAGCGCCGAATGCGCTGCCGCGCCTCCCACAACAACACAGCGCCCCCAATAGTCCCGGCGGTAAAGCCGATGACCATGAGCACTTGTAAATACGCATCGTCCAAGCCGGCGTAGTGCACCCAGCGCAGACAGGAAGTGCTCATCCCCTGGATACTGAAAACCAATATCAGCAGCCCAGTGGCAAGCCAGCGCGAAACATTGGTCTGGTGCCCAGCGTGCCGCGACATCAACAAAACGGCCACCAACGCCAAGCCCAAGCCCAACAGTTGAAGGCCGCCCAACGGCTCGTTCCACAGCAGCACGCCCAGCCCCACCGGCACGACGATGGCGAGGCGGAAAGCGGTCAACACCGAGGCCACCCGGAAAGTCCGCAACAAGCGCGTCATCAACAGCATGGAGCTGATGAAGACGGTGCCGGTGATCGCGCCGACCTTTACCGCGCCGACCGGCACTTGCAATTGCCCTGTGAATCCCAGATAGAGCAGCAGAATGGACGCTAGCACCCAATAGTTGGCCGATACCACGGTCGGAGCGTAGCATCGGTGCTGCGAGGCCCATTTGAACACCTGCCCAAAGCCGAATTCCATCAGCAGCGGCAGCACTAACCAGAGGGGCGGTGCCCCTTCCATACTCATCCGCTGGTCTCCCCAAAAATTGCCATGCGCTCCAAACTCCACGACCACCCCTGCGCTGTCAAGCCACCCTGTCCATTGTCGCGCCCGCCGAAAGTCTATTCTATTATGTACTGACGTTACACATTGTAGGGGCAACCCTCGTGGTTGCCCTCGTAGGTGCCCACTGGCTGAATGCGTCGGGTCGCTTGGGCGCCCACAAGGGACGCCCCTACACACCTACCGGCGCAGATACGTAATATCACTTATGTAGCCGATGACAGGGAGCGAGCTCATGCAACTAGAACGACTGCTTCTACACCTAAAACTAGACGGCTGGTGCGTGGTCGAAGGCGTCATCCCAGCCGACCAAGTCGAGCACGTGCGCCAGAGCGTCGAGGCCGCGGTCGCAGAACACCGCAATCCCGCAGCCCCATCCGGCATTGGCCACCTGCCGGGCATGATCAACTTCGACCAGTCCTTTGCGCCGTTTCTCGCCGATGAAAATCTCCTCGCCTTGGTCGGCGCGATGTTAGGCCATCATCCGCGCATCTCCTTCACCACCGGCACGATCAACTACCCGGGCAACGAGCGCGGCGGCTGGCACGCCGACTGGCCCTTCAACCAGAACAACGCCGGCCACATCCCCGCGCCGTATCCCGATGCGACGGTCCACTTGACCACCTTGTGGATGCTGGCCCCCTTTACCGAGGAAAACGGCGGCACCCTCCTCGTCCCCGGCAGCCACCGCTCCCCGAACAACCCCACTGGTGATAATGGCGTCGAGCCGCTGGCCCCGTATCCCACGGAAGTAAACGCCTGCGGCCCAGCCGGCAGCGTGCTCGTGCTCGACAGCCGCCTGTGGCACGCGACCGCGCCCAACCGCTCGCATCAACCCCGCACCTCGGTAGTCGTGCGCTACGCCCCTTGGTGGCTCAATGTCGAGGTCTTGCGCCCCGGCTCGGACGAGCGCCGCCGCCTGTCCGACGAAACCGGCCGCAAGGAAAACGCCGTGCCATCGCTGCCCGCCAGCGTTCTCGCCGAACTGCCCGCCCCAGTCCAGCCCTTGTTCCGCCACTGGGTCGAATAGATTCCGCGCCGATTGCGTCCGTAGGGGCACCCCTCGTGGGTGCCCTTTTTTTGTGCCTCCCGATTCCGGGCAACTGTCCGAAAATGAACAGTGATTGTTCAAAAGCGGACGAAAATGCCCTATCCCAAAAAATACAACTCAAGTAAAAACAAGCATTTGTCAGTTTGGCACGGAATTTGTTATACAAATGACAAGCGGAGGAATGAACCTCATGGACACAATGGACCGCCCAATAGATCCCACCTTCCTGCGACGCCAGCGCGGCAAGCGCATCGCCTATACAGTGGCGGGAGTGGCTGCGCTCCTCTGGCTCTCTGTTTGGTTGCCCAGTTGGATCAGGCCGGCGCTGGATCCCGACCGCATTCGCACCGCGCAGGTGCAGTGGGGCGCAGTGGAAGAGACGATTACTGCTTCGGGCACGGTGGTACCTCAGTTCGAGCAGATCATCTTCAGCCCCATCAATACGCGGCTGGTACGCATCCTGCAAAAGCCGGGAGCCATGTTGGAGCAGGGACAGTCCATCGTCGAACTGGATTTGAACGCCGCGCGGCTCGACGTCGAGAAGCGGGCCGAAGAGTTGGCCCTCAAGCAGAACCGCCGCACCCAACTCGAATTGGACGAACGCAAAAAGCTGAGCGACCTAGACACGCGCTGGCGGCTGAAAGACTTGGAATTTCAGCGTTTTAAGACCCGCACCGAGCAGCTCCGCGAATTACAGGGTTTTGGCGCGGTTTCCGAGGAAGAGTTGAGCCAAGCGCACCTACAAGAACAGCGCGCTGAGATTGAATTGCAGCAGCTCGAAGAAGACCGCCGCAACCTCGTCGAATCCACCCAAGCCCAGTTGGAGGCCCTGCAATTGGAGATGAATATCCTCGAACGCGAGGTCGAGGAGGCCCGCCGCCGCTTGGAGCGCGCCCACATCCGCGCCGACCGAGACGGCGTACTCACCGCGATTGCGCCGGAAGTTGGCGCTTCCATCAGCCAGGGCCAGGAAATCGCCCGCATCGCCGACCTCAGTTCGTTCCGCGTGGATGTCACGGTTTCCGATATCCACGCCCGTCGGCTCCAGACCGGGCTGTGGGTGCGCTCGCGCATTAATGAGGAAGAATATGTAAAGGGCCACATCGCCCGCATCCTGCCCACGGTTGAGAGTGGGGTCATCCAGCTTGAAGTCGAATTAGAATTAGAGGATTCAGCGCACGCGCTGCTGCGGCCCAACCAGCGGGTGGACGCCTATATCGTCACCGCGCGCAAGGACCGCGCCCTGCGCCTCAAGCGGGGGCCGTTCATCAGCGGGCGGGAGGGCCTGCACGAGGTCTTTGTGGTGCGCGGCCAAACCGCGGTGAAGACCGAGGTGCGCATTGGCATTGCCAATTTCGAGTACTACGAGGTGGAAGAAGGGTTAATCGAGGGCGACGAAGTGATCATCTCGGATGTGAAAGACTACCTGCACTTGGACGAAGTCCAAATCAAATAAAGGAGACAGCCATGATTGCACTCGAAGGCATCGAAAAGGTGTACCGCACTGAGCAAGTTGAGACCGTGGCCTTGAGCAATATCAACTTTGCCGTTGACGAGGGGGAGTTCATTTCGGTGATGGGGCCGTCCGGCTCGGGCAAGAGCACCCTGCTCAACGTCATCGGCCTGCTCGACGAACCTTCCGCTGGCGAAATCGTCCTCAACGGTCAGGCCATCAATTCCTACGCCGACCGCTACTTGGCGCACATCCGCAACGAGGAGGTCGGCTTCATATTCCAGAGTTTCCACCTGATCGCCGATTTGAACGTGGTCGATAACGTGGAGATTCCCCTGCTCTATCGCCGAGGGCTGTCGGGCAAGGAGCGGCGGCAGATGGCGCTGAAGGCGCTGGATCGGGTCGGGCTGAGTTCGCGAGTGAAGCACTTCCCGTCGCAACTGTCGGGTGGGCAGCAGCAGCGCGTGGCCGTGGCTAGGGCCATTGTTGCGCAGCCGCACATCCTGTTGGCCGACGAGCCGACGGGCAATTTGGACAGCCAGATGGGCGACGAAATCATGGGCATCATGCACCAGCTCAACGAAGAGGGCACCACCATCGTCATGGTGACGCACGACCAGCGCCTAGCAGATCGAACCGGGCGCACGGTGCGGCTCTTCGACGGGCGGCAGGTCCAGTGAGAGGAGGATGAGATGCTAAAGAACTACATCAAAATGGCGCTCAAGGTTCTGCTGCGGCGCAAGGTCTTTACCTGCATCAGCCTCGTTACCATCAGCTTTACGCTCATGGTGCTGATGGTGGCGACGGCCTTGTTCGACCACGTCTTTGGCTCCTTCCCGCCGGAGACACGGGCGGATCGGACGCTCATCTTGCAGTCGATAAAAGGGGAAAAATTGGGAGAGACAGGCTATATAGTTAACTCGCCTAGCTATGCCTTTTTGAAACGGTATGTGTCTTCACTGGCCCAAGCGGAAAAGGTGTCCATTTCCGGGGGCGGTGCATCCACAGAAGCGACGTTCCGCAAAGGCGAGAAGATAGAATCCGAGCTCAAGTACACGGACGGGGTGTTCTGGGAGGTCCTCGAATTCGACTTCCTCGAAGGCCGCCCCTATACAGTACAAGAGGTAGAGGAGGGCCAACGGGTAGCCGTAATCAATGAGGCGACGCGCCAGGTATTTTTCGGAGGAGAGCAGGCCGTGGGCAAGCACATCGAACTCAAGGAACAAGCGTTCCGCGTAGTAGGAGTCGTATCCAATGTGCCGGCATTCCGCCTGATGACCTTTGCTGATATCTGGGTACCCGTCAGTGCCCAAAAAACAGATGATTACCTGCGTTACGATTCGGTGTTTAGCGGCTATCAGGCACTTATCCTAGCGCCTAGTGCGGCCGAAATACCGCTTATCAAAGAGGAATTCGCCGATGTGCTCACCCGGGTCGAATACCCCAATCCCGACCAAGTCAACCACATCTCTGGCGGCCCGACAACGCTGTTAGAACATACTTTGGAAGGCATGTTCTCCTTTAGCATGCTAACGAGCCGTGGGTTCATAGCGCTGGTTGGAGTTCTCATCCTGCTCTTCATGCTCCTGCCGGTGGTCAGCTTAGTCAATATCAACACTACCCGCATCTTGGAGCGCGCTTCTGAGATCGGGGTGCGCAAGGCATTTGGCGGATCTTCGCTCACCTTGGTGGGACAGTTCCTAGTAGAAAACGTGCTTCTCACGCTCTTGGGCGGTGCCTTGGGGCTGGTTTTTACTTTTCTCGTCCTGCAAATGCTCGGTGCCAGCGACATTGTGCAGTACGCCGAATTCCATCTGAACCATCGCATCTTCCTCTACGGCTTGGTGATGACCCTAGTCTTCGGTCTGATTTCTGGCGTCTATCCGGCGTGGAAAATGTCGCGCCTGCATATCGTAGAGGCCCTCAGAAGGAGGAAGCAATGATACGCCATCTCTGCAAGATAGTCTGGAATCGCAAAAGGGCGAACGCGTTAACAGCCCTCCAGATTTTCATTTCTTTCCTGCTCGTTTTTACCACGGCCTCCCTCGCCATGGACAAAGCAGGCAATTATTGGCGACCTCTCGGATTTTCCTACGAAAATAAATGGGTCGTGAACTTCCACCCGGATCGGGTCAGCGGGCGGGTCGGTGGGGAAAAGCCGCCTGTGAGCCGCAGACAGGTCTATCTGGCCTTAGAGGGATTCGACTGGATTGAATCGGTCTCCTCGGCGGATTACATGGCCCTCCCCTATAGGCTCGGTCTTCAGGCCCTATTTACCGTAGATGGACGATGGGTCTCCATTGGCAGTGTTTCGGACCAGTTCCACCAGACGCTCGGGCTGGACTTGGTCAGCGGGCGGTGGTTTGGCGAGGAGGACGCGGGGCTGGACTGGGAGCCGATCGTGATAACCCAGCCGCTCAGCGAGGCGCTCTTTGGCCGTGAAGATCCCATCGGCCAAAAGATTGAAGAGTGGCAGGGGTCTAACGAACGGATCATCGGGGTGGTCTCTGACTATCGCCGCCTCGGGGAGTTTTCCGATCCTGGTTTCTTCGTGTTTACTCGCCAGAGTGAAGAAGAAAATCGCGGCAATTTTTTAGTCAAAGTACGTCCCGATACGCCGTTGGCTGCCCAAGAGCAAATCGATAGACGGCTTAAGGCCATGGCACCGGGCTACGAAGTCAACATTACGACCTTAGCGGATTCCCGAACCTCGTCGTTCAAGTTGACTCTAGTCCCCTTGTTCGCTCTCGGGGTCGTCTCGGTGTTGGTGCTGGGTATGGTGGCTCTGTCGTTGAGTGGCGTGTTGTGGCAGCGGACGACGCTGAGGACCGAGGAGATCGGTCTGAGAAGGGCCTTGGGAGGGTCCGCGGCCAGTATCTATGCACAGTTGACGGGCGAGATAGTGGTGGTCGCCAGTGTCGGCGTAATTGCTGGCCTGTTGCTCGTCTTGCAATTCCCATTGCTGGAACTGCTCAATTACACTAGCGGGATCTATGCACTCAGTTTGGCCTTTGCGGCGCTGGTAATTTACGGCCTCGTGATCGTGTGTAGCCTGTACCCAGGGCGGCTAGCCTGTCAGGTTCGGCCGGTCGAGGCGCTGCACCACGAATGAAGCGGAATGTGGCTGTCCGAAGCTCAAACAACCCCAAACGCATTTCACACATCCCATAGGAGGATGACATGAAATCGATCAAATCTGTAATCACCATCATCGCCCTCATCGCCACGGCGTTCAGTTATGAACAGGCCAGCGCGGAGAGTATCACGGTGAAAATGGAATCCGTGCGCGAGGATTCCGTAGAGCATCTCTTCCTGCCTGGTCTGATGCGCGCTTTGGGCGGCTCGCAGTTGGTGGAAGGGTTGCCCGAAATTCAATCGGTTGCTGAGCTAGAAATCCACGAGTCCTTACACGCCCGCCTGTCCTTCGACGATTCGTCGGCTGAGCCGATTATCATAGTGGGACAAGATAACGACGGACAGGATATTGCCTTCGCCCTTGCCGATTCTACTGCACAGCCGCATCAACTCCAGTTGACAAAAGGTCCTTTTAAATACGTTCCAGGTGATGACGCTCTGAGAGCCGAGTTGACCGTACCTCCGGCTGGTCAAGCGCCTGAGTCCAAGATCGAACTCTTTATCAGCCGCGAACGAAATGACGTGTTGCACCGCCCCTTAGGACTGCGCTTGGGCAAGGCAACCATCGGAGACAGGCGCTATGCCTTGGCAATAATGAGGTCTCCGGGTTTCTTGGCCTATACCCTACCTGCTGACTCACTGGACCTTACTTTACATCAGCTCATGATTGACCGCGACGGGGACGGCGTATTCTTGACCAGTCTATACGGCCAAACCGAGGTGCTGGAGGACGAGGCTTTCTGGGTCAACGAACCCTTCTTGATCGACGGTCGGGCCTACAAACTAGCCCATGTGTCGGCGACGGGGGATCAGTTAGTGATTGAGCGCAGTGATCAAACGGTCGCGCTCGCCGTGGGCTTTGAGATGCCCAATGTCACCGTTACTCGGCTCGACAGCACCACCATTGATCTGAGCACGCTGCGCGGCAGGCCCGTTGTCATCAACTGGTGGCAAACCTTCTGTCCACCCTGCATCACGGAGATTCCCGAACTCAACGGACTGGTCGAGAAATACGCGGACCGCGATGTCAAATTTCTCGCCATTGCCCACAATGAAATGGCAGAGTTGACGCCGTTTTTGGAGAAGCATCCGTTCACCTTTGACATCGCTTTGGCGGACGACGAGGCCGTGCACATTTTCGGCCAAGGTTATCCACGTCATGTGATCATAGACGGCGACGGTAAAGTCGCCTACGATATCCATGGCTACAGTCCCGATACCGCTGACAGGATCGATATGGTTATCGGCTCGCTGTTGAGCGAGCTTTGAGCGTTCTACAAGCATTCACCGGAACTACTAGTTTTGAAAATGGTTCTGCTATAGGCGCTACACCACGAATGAGTCGGGATATTTATGGACTGCAAAAAAATTAACGCGACGTTGCTTTTAACAATGGCCATCTTGGCTGCCTTATGGACCGTCCCTCCAGTCCATGCCCAACCGTGGCTGGTGCGCGGCACCGTTACCGACGCGGCCACCGGGCAGCCCCTGCCAGCGGCTACCGTCCAGCTAGCCGACACCTATCGCGGGACCATAGCTAACGACGAGGGCGAATACTCGCTCAAGGTGCAGCGGCTACCGGCGACGTTGAAGGTGAGTTATATCGGCTACGTCTCCCAAGAGCGCGAGGTGAAGGCCCCTGCGGAGCAGATCGATTTCGCCTTGACGCCAGTGCCCTTTCTGCTTGATCCCATTGTGGTGACTGCTGAGACCTCAGCCGAGGGTATCATGCGCCAAGTCATTCGCCGCAAACAGGAGTGGCGGCCCAGCTTGGCCAGCTATCAGGCACAAGCCTATGTCCGGCGCGTTTTGGAAAACGAAGAAGGCATCGTCTCGATCGGCGAAATGGCCTCGGAGATTTACTGGGAGCGGGAGCGGGGGCTGCGCGAAGTGGTCAAGTCGAGGCGCGTGACTCAAAATTTGGCGGCCCAAGAAGCATACATCTCGGCCTTTGCGGGGTTTGCGAATTTCTACGACGACGATATCCCCTTTATCGGCCACACCCTGATCGGGCCGACCCATCCCGATGCCCTCAAGCACTACCGCTTCGGCTTGATCGGCCGGCGCTATTTAGACGATAAGGTGGTATTCGACATCTCGGTTGAGCCAAAGAATAAATTGCAAGCCGCTTTTGTTGGTCGCGTCGCGGTATTGGATGAGGATTTCGCCTTGCTCGAAGTAGAGTTGGCACCTAGCCGGGCGAGTATGACCTCGGCTGTTCCCCTGCCCCTGATCGAGCACATGGATTTCGCCTACCAACAGCAGTTCCGCGGCTTTGCTGGAGGGGTGTGGTTGCCGGTCGATTACCGAGCTTCTATGGCAGTAAAAATCAGCACGGTGGGGCTGCACTTTCCCGCGATTAAATACAATGTGATAACGCGGCTGAGCGATTGCCAAGTCAATGTCGATATGCCCGATTCGCTCTACGCCAGCGAGGAAGTGCTGCGGGTCGATTCGCTGGCCGTGGCCCAGGACAGTTCCTTTGTCCGGCTGGCCGACAAGGTGCCCCTGTCGGCGCGGGAACAAGCCGCTTATGCGACCATCGACAGCACTATGCAGTTCGAAAAGGCTTTCCGGCCGACGGGATTTCTCGCTCGTTTGTTGGTGAAGGAGCAAGGGGAAGAGACGGAGGAGCGGACGGAACAGGCCACGGAAAAGACGGGAGTGCGGGTGGAGCCGTCGCGCTGGGGATCGGTCAATCTGAAGCCCGCTTTGCGATACGACCGGGTGGGTGGGGCTCATCTGGGGTTGGAGGGAAAACGGGGTCTGGGCGGTGGACTGGAGACCGGGACCGCTGCCGGATACAACGTTGGTCTGAAGCGCTGGTCTTACCGGGGGCGGGTCGGCTGGCAGCGGACAGCAGGTAAGGTGGCTCTGGAATACGGGAGAGGGCCGGTGCCGCGCATTCCTTCGGACAGCTATTTCCCGTTGCTCAACAGCGGCCAGTTTCTGCTGGGCTTGGACGACTATTTCGATTACTACTGGAACGAAAGACTGCGAGCGCGGCTTTATCTTTCCCTGCCGAGTCAGGTCGGCTTGGCAGTGGGCTTTAACCACGAGGAACATTCTTCGCTACAGGAGACGACCGCTTTCAGTCTGTTAAATCGGGACTGGAGGCCGCGGCCCAATCCGGCCATTGAGGACGGTCGGCTGCGCTCGGTAGAGGCGGGCATTGAGTGGGGCGGGCCGTACCAGCCTTTTGGTGTGACGGCGAATCGGCGGGTCGCGGTGGGAGTGGAGCACAGCAGTGCTGGATTGGGCAGCGACTTTTCCTTCACTCGCTTGCGCCTAGCCTTGGATGGCCATTTCAAAACCTTTCTCAAGCGCCGCGTCACGCCCAACGCGCTCGATGTGCGGCTGGTAGCGGGATACTCAATCGGCGATGTGCCAATGCAGCGCTTTGGATGCTTGGAGGCCAGCATGGGCTTTTTCTCGCCGTTTGGCGCTTTCCGCACGGTGCGCGGCCATCCCTATGAGGGGGAGCACTATGCGGCCCTGTATTGGGAGCACAACTTCAAGACCACGCCCTTTGAGCTATTGGGGCTGTGGGATTGGGCCATGCGGGGCGCGGGGTTGGTGGTGCACGGGGCTGCGGGGCGGACGTGGATTGACCTTGAGCGGCGAGCCAAAATGGGACACAATCCGCGCTATGCGGAGAGTTTCCACCATGAGGTGGGGGTCTCGCTCATGCTGTACCATCTGCTGCGCCTCGACTTCACCCGGCGCTTGGATCGGCCCGGCTGGGGCGTGGGGTTGAGTTTGGTGCGCTTTGATTTTGGGGGTACTGTTACTGTAAGGATGTAATCCTTGACGTTGACGGACAACATGTTGCTGTCAGCGATATTTCGGACGAATTTCACCGGACGCTTAGGCTAGCCGAGGCCCTTTACCGCGAATGAGGAAGGAATCAATCATGCGTTATCTCATGTTAGCCGTTTTTCTGTTTGCGCCATCGGCGTATGCCGCGCCACTCCAAGAAGTGCCTGAGGGCAATTACGATTTAGTGGCTGTCGAAGTCGTCCATACACCCGAGAACGTGGTGGTTGGAGATGAAGTCGTATTCGCCAATCACTTGACCAACCGAGGCACCGACGCCATTCCTCCCCGCACCTATCGGGTCGATTTGTACGTTGACGGTAAGCGCGTCAGCTTCGATTACGGCACGGGAGGATTGAAGCCGGGCGGGACTAGTACCTACTCAAAGGCCGAAGGCTACTATCACTTCAAGCCGACTGAACCAGGGACGTACACGTACCGCTGGATTCTGGACAAGGAAGACAATCTGCCCGAGACGGACGAGACCAATAATGTCATTGAGGGGACCATCGTCGTGGCCGAGCGCTCGGCCGAGCACGACAAGCTCTTGGATCAGCTTGAACTCATAGGCAGAAATATGGTGGACGGGCGCTATCCCCCCGAACTCGAACTTGGCCCGTTTTCAACCCACAAAGAGTTACAGTGGTTCACAGATTTGTTCGACGACATTAAGGTTGAAGTTGATCCTTTTGAATCTCTGACGCACCGAGAGTCCGCTCCCCCGAGGGAAAAGGCTATCTACCGCCTACTCTTCAAATACACTGGTGATAGCAAATGGTCAGAGTTGTTCGTCCGGTATTTTGACCGGAAGGAATGGGCAAAACAGGCCACTAGAGGATTCGACGGAGCCAATAAGGTTGAAATGACCGTCAAGTTGGCTCACGACGAGCAAGCTGGTACTTTTCGCATAGTGTCGAATGGGATTAGTTCCTCGCGCCCCAATGAGATGGGTTGGCTCGGCGTGCAATTGACCAGAGGCGAGGGCGAGGGCGGTGTCGCCCGGACCGCGGTCGTCCACCGAGTCAAGGATGGTAGTCCCGCGCAAGAGGCCGGCTTTGAACCGGGCGACATTTTGCTCACCCTGGCAGAGAAACCCATAATTTCCCGACTCCAACTAGGCTTCCTACTGGACCGTATAAAACCTGGCACCGAGGTGGCGTTCGGGCTAGTGCGAAACGGTGTCCAAATAGAGAAGACGGTACAGTTGGGAACTCAACCCGCACCCAACTACTCCGCCGACTAGGCCGCGAATGAACTCAAGCGTCTATCTCGAAACATCGGTTATCAGCTATCTGACGTCTCGGCCACGCCAAGATGTGACCATCCGCTCCCCCTATCCTCTGTACACCCGAAGAATTATTGGAGGTCGAAGATGATTGATGACCCAATTGTGAACGAAATACGTCAAATTGGCCGCGCTTATGCAGAGCAATTTAATTTTGATCTGCACGCAATATGCGAGGATCTCAGACAACAGGAACGAGAATCAAACCGAGAATTCCGCACCCCCTCGCAAGCCAACGTCGATTGGACCGCGACGCAAACCGACCACGAAAAACCGGCGGAAATATAGAGGAAGGAATCAATCATGCGTTATCTCATGTTAGCCGTTTTTCTATTCGCTCCATTGGCGTATGCCGCGCCACTCCAAGAAGCCCCTGAGGGCAATTACGATTTGGTGGCCGTCGAACTCGTCCACATACCCGAGCAAGTGGTGGTCGGCGATGGAGTCGTATTCGTCCAACATCAGGCCAACCGAGGTACCGACGCCATTCCGCCCCGCACCTATCGGGTCGATTTGTACGTTGACGGCGAGCGCGTCAGCTTCGATCACGGCACGGGAGGGTTGACGCCGGGCGGGACTAGTATCTACTCAAGGCGCGAAGGCTCCTATCACTTCAAGCCGACCGAACCGGGGACGTACACGTATCGCTGGATACTGGACAAGGAAGACAATCTGCCCGAGACGGACGAGACCAATAACGTCATCGAGGGGACCATCGTCGTGGCCGAACGCTCGGCCGAGCACGACAGCCTCCAAGCGGCCCTGCTCGATCAGCTCGAACTCATCGGCAGAAATATGGTGGACGGGCGCTATCCCCCCGAACTCGAACTTGGCCCGGATTCTACCCACAAGGAGTTGCAGTGGTTCACAGAGTTGTTCGACGAGTTCGGGATTAAAGTGTACTCGGGGGACCATTATATTAACTACCTGACACCCCAAGAGTCCGATCCTCCGAGGGAAAGGGCCACTCACCGCTTGGCCTTCAGAAACATGAGTGCGAGCGAATGGCCAGCGTTGTTCGTCCAGTATTTCGACGGGCAGGAATGGGCAAAACAGGCCGCCAGCGATTTCTACCGGGATAATCAGGTTACTATGATCCTCAGGGTGGCTCACGATGAGCAGACCGGTACTTTCCGCCTGCTGGATTTGTTTGGTAATGGGATGCGTTATCGCTCCCCGGATGAGATGAGTTGGCTCGGCGTATGGTTGATCGAGGGCGAGGGCGATAGTGGCGCGGTCATCCGCCAAGTAGAGGACGGCAGTCCCGCACAAGAGGCCGGCTTTGAACAAGGCGACCTCTTGCTCACCTTGGCGGGTAAACCCATAGCTTCCCCATCCCAACTAGACTTCCTAGTGGATCGTATGAAACCCGGCACTGAGGTTGTGTTCGGACTCGTGCGCAACGGCGTCCAAATGGAGAAGACGGTACAGTTGGGAACTCAACCCGAATTCCGCTGACGATATAGAGAATGAGAATAGGCGATGATCCTAGTAGTCGATGACGATATTTCCGTGACCACGTCGCTGTCCCTGCTGCTCAAGCAGGCCGGCTACCAGACTGCGACGGCCGCGTCCCCGGCAGAAGCCCTCGAATGGCTGGAGCGCGGCGGCTGCGAGCTGGTCTTGCAGGACATGAACTTCTCGCGCCAGACCAGCGGCGAGGAGGGCATGGAATTGTTGCAAGAGATCAAGTAGCGGTGGGCCAGTATGCCGGTCATTTTGATGACGGCTTGGGGGTCCATTGAGCTCGCCGTGCAGGGCATCAAGGCCGGTGCTGCGGATTTTGTCACCAAACCTTGGACCAACAAGCAGATTCTCCAGGCCGTGAAAACGGCGCTGGGCTTGGCTGCGGCAACGCCCGCTACTGAGCGCACCATCACGCGCGAGGAACTAGATCGCCAAGGCGATTTCGCCAACATCATCGGCGCGGACCCCCAACTGCTCAAGGTGCTCGAAGTAGTAAGCCGCGTCGCACCCACCGACGCCTCGGTGCTGATCACCGGCGAGAGCGGTACCGGCAAAGACGAAATCGCCCAAGCCCTCTTCCGCAACAGCAGCCGACGCGATCAGCCCTTTATTAAAGTGAACTTAGGCGGCATTTCCTCGACCCTGTTCGACAGCGAGATGTTTGGGCACGTGAAGGGGGCTTTCACCGACGCACGGCAAGACCGCACCGGCCGCTTTGCGTTGGCCGATGGCGGCACCATCTTCCTCGACGAGATCGGCGACTTGGCTCCAAGCTGCCAAGTCAAGCTGCTGCGCGTTTTGCAGGACCGAACCTATGAAGTGCTGGGGTCGAGCAAGACCCGTTCGGTGGATGTGCGAGTGATTTCGGCGACCAATCAGAATTTGCTGGAATTGGTCGAGTCGGGCACCTTCCGCGAGGACTTGCTCTATCGCCTCAACCTCATCGTTTTGCACCTGCCGCCCCTGCGCCAACGGCCAGATGACATCCCCCTGCTAGCGCACCACTTTGCGCTGGGCGCGGCCCAAGCCTACCGCCGCGACTTGGAAATCGACGCTGCGGCCCTGAACTGGTTGCAAACCCTGCCGTGGCCGGGCAACATCCGCCAGTTGAAGCAACTGGTCGAACGCACCGCGTTGATGAGTCCCGGTAGCGTGTTGGGGACTGACGACTTCTCCTCGGCTCTGTCGATGCAGCCCGAGGAAGGCCAGAGCGGCTCGGGCGATTTGCCAGCGCCGGGCACCATGACCCTCGACGAGTTGGAACGGTCGATGATCGTCCGCTGCATGGAGCGCTACCAAGGCAACATCAGCCGGGTGGCCCAGGCATTGGGCTTGAGCCGGGCGGCGCTGTACCGCCGCTTTGAGAAATACGGAATCGACCCTTGAGCCTGCGCACCAAACTCATCCTCTACCTGATTGGTATCCACCTCGTATTTGCCGGGCTTGCTGGGCACTTGTTGCGCGAGGAAAAGTTTTGGCTGTTGGGAGTCGAAGCATTCTTCGTCCTGTCTTTTGCCCTCGGCGTGCGCTTGATCCAGCACTTTTGGGTGCCGCTCGATCTGATCCGCACCGGGGCCGAACTCATCGGCGAGCGCGATTTTACCAGTAAGTTCGTCGAAGTGGGCCAGCCGGAAATGGATCAGCTCGTGCGCGTGTACAACCGCATGATCGACCAATTGCGCGAAGAGCGCACGCGGCTGCAGGAACAGCACTACTTCATGGACAAGATTCTGACGGCCTCGCCGTCGGGCATTATCACCCTCGACTTCGATGGCAGGGTCGCACTAGTCAATCCCAGCGCTAGCCGCCTGTTGGGGCTGGCCGAAAGCGCGGTGGTCGGCCAATCTTTGGACGAGTTGGGAACGGCATTTGCCCGCGCCCTGCACGACTTGGCCGTCGGCGAGTCGCAGGTGTTGCCGGTGCAAGGGCAGCGGGTGCGCTGTCACAAGGCGCAGTTTTTGGACCAGGGATTTCCGCGCAGCTTTATCCTGATGGAGGAATTGACCGAGGAATTGCGCCTGTCGGAGAAGGCGGCCTACGAGAAAGTCATCCGCCTGTTGGCACACGAGGTGAACAATTCAACGGGAGCGGTCAATTCCCTGCTGCACTCGTGCCTCAACTACAAGGGACAATTGCGGGAGGCCGACCGCGGCGATTTTGAAAACGCCCTGCAAGTGGCCAGCGACCGCATTGACCATCTCAGCGCCTTCATGCACAGCTTTGCCGAGGTGGTCAAACTGCCAGCACCGCACTTGCAGCCCGTAGATTTGGAAGCCCTATTGCGCGGCATCGCCGTGCTGATGCGCGCCGAGTGCGAGCGCCGCAACATCGAGTGGGACTGGGATATTCAGTCGGACCTAAAGCGCATCGCCATGGACGAAAACCAGATGGAGCAGGCGTTTGTCAATATCCTAAAAAATGCGCTGGAGGCCATTGGCGAGGATGGCAGGATAATCATTCGTCTAGGCAAGCTCCAAGACCGGCCCTTCGCCATGGTCGAGGATACGGGCACGGGGATCGACCCGGAAGTGGCCGAGAGCCTGTTCACGCCGTTTTTCAGCACCAAGGAAAACCGGCGCGGCCTCGGCCTGACTCTGGTCCAAGAGATTTTGAGTCGGCACGGCTTTACCTTTTCCCTCGAAAGCCCTCCAGACGAGCCGACCCGTTTTACCATCCGCTTTTGAGATCTCTTCGTTTTCGGCTGTTAGAACCCGCCAAAATTAATCGCGTCTGAACCTCTACCTACGTCAATGGCCTGCACCTGAACGCTGCAGTTGATCTGCCCGGGCACGGGCTAGGCGGGCCTGTTCCGTGCGCCCCATTTTCTCGTAGAGGACGCCTAAATTGCGATGGGCTGTGATCGATTGGGCGTCGTATTTGATGGCCTGGAGCAGGGACCTTTCCGCTGCCTCGTAGGAGCCTCGTTGCATATAGAGTACGCCCAAGTTCCGCTGAGCAGGGACAAAGTCGGGCTTGAGCCGGGCGGCTTGTTCGAGGGCGTGGATTTGTTCATCTGTTAGATTCAGATTGGCAAGGACATGGGAGAGACTGTAATAGGTCTGGGCGGTCTCTCTGTTGTGCAGCGCCCGTTCAAAGGCTTGGCGAGCTTGTTGAAAGTCTTTTTGGAAGAAGAAGACATAGCCCAAGTTGTGGTACGCCGGATGGGCATTGGCTGGTCGGGGGGCGTGTTTTAGGCTTTGCGCAAAAGCGTGCCGTGCTTGATCCAAACGTCGTTGGCTTAGGTAGAGTTTGCCCAAATTGAACCAAGGTTTGGCGTGATCTGGGACTAGCTCTACTGCGCGCAGGAAGGCCGCTTCCGCTTCGTCGGACTTGCCCAAGTACTGGTAGGCCACGCCCAAGCTGTTGTAGAGATCGGAGTCGTCGGGGAATTGCGTTAGGCCGTGCGTATAAGTCTGTACGGCGTGGTCGTACTGCTTGTTGCGCAATTGGGTATGGCCCAAGAGCCAAGGAGAGCGCAGATGGTCCACTTGCTTGGGATTTACCCCGGTGTGTACTAGGACGAAGGCCGCTGTTAGAAGCAGCAGAAAAACGCCGAGGCGCGAAGCGGCTCGGGCGGTCAGCAGTTCCTTCAGACGCCAAATTCCAGCGGCGGCAAAGACCAGTAAAAAGGGCAGGGCGGGCAAGCGGTAGCGAGCGCACACCGAGAATAAGAGCCCGGTGCATAAGTAGGCTAGCACGAAGAGAAGCGGCAGGGTATAGGCGGAGGTCCATCGCCAATGCCACAATATGCCGACTAGGGCAAAGGGCACCGCGAGGCCAAAGCTGAGCAAAAGGAGCCGGTAGAGCGGAAAGTGGGTTTCGTAGTAGCGCAGGTCCGCACTTACTGGGATTTCAAAAGCGTTCCAGAAGAGCCGAAATTTGCGATAGAGTAGTTGGAGATAGGCCAGAGGATCGCGGTAAATAAATCGCAGACCTTCGGCGGTGTAAAAGGCCCCTTTGGCCGCTGGCGTGTCAAATCCTTGTTGGAGGGGCATGAGTTCGAGACGTTGGAATTGGGCTCCTTGGCGCACGTACGGGGTGCCGTCGGCTTCGGGATTGGTGCCTATATAGAAGCTGAAGCCGCCCTGGAAGGGTATGGGCGTGCCTTGGACCTGATAGTTGCGCAGGAAAAAGGGAAGCAGAATGAGGAAGAAGGTCAGGGCAAAGGCTAAGGCCAAGGTGACCCGGCGTTTGGGGAGGCCACTGGCGGTCAGGTAAATCCACCCCAAGAGCAAGGGCATCAGCAGCAGGGTGTTGCTGCGTCCCATGACCAGCAGGCCCAGCAGAATTCCGGCACCAACTGCGCTGCCGTAGGTCAGGTTGGGCGCATAGTGCAGGAGCAGGACCGCCAAGCCCAATCCGACGAGAATGACTAGCGTAGTGGCCAAGAGTTGGCCGTTGTAAAAGACGAAGGGCCAGTACCCGGCTGCCAGCAGACCGGCGACCAAGGGGATGGGATGGGGAAAAAGGTAGCTGGCTACGCGGTGAATCAGGACGCAGATGAGTGCGCCCAGCACGGCTTGGAACAGGAGAATGCCTAAATGGCTGAAGCCGATTCCTTTGAGCAGGGCGAGTAGGTACGGGTAGAGAGGGCCATGCACGTATATGTCCACGGCTGGATCGAGGAGCCAGTTTCCCTGCAGGATTTGGGTGGCCAAGTGGTCGTATTCAAAGGCGTCTATGACCAGCGTGTGGAAATAGGGGACGTCGCGTATGGCCGCTAGGTAGAATAGACGCAATACCAAAGCCAGCAAGAAAATGGATAGAATCTGAAATTTGGTGGAATGAATGGTGGTTTGGAGCATAGCGCCAAGGGAAATCAATCTGGACAGTAGATAACGAGGGCAGGTTGAGGCATAAAAAAGCTCCTGTTCCCACCCGTACATGGCGCGAAACAGGAGCTTCAAAACCCGGGCAGCCTGCCCAGGAGACGTTGCAACGGCTTAAATCGAGACCCCTAGCGGTCGAAACCGGCCTTGATATGCCCCCAACTGGTCTCTTCAACAGCAGTAGCGGCAGACAGTTCTTCTAGTGCGGGCTCGACAGGTGCCATTACGAAGTCGTTGACGCCCTTACAGCAGCTCTCCGGCGACAAAGACCAGAAGCCGTTATAGGCGTGATTTGCCTGTTCGACGTCGATATCACCCATGGTTACCGACATATGGATGATTTCTTCCTCTTCCAGGTCGTGGATAGATGAGTTGTCCGGGGTCGCGCCTTCCCGGGGGAGGGCATCGATCGGAATGAGGCGGATCTCGTAGAAGTACGTCGATTCGCCGAATTGCTCACCGGTGAAAGACCAGCTCATGTCGACGAATTCGGTATCGTCCGACAACCAAGCCAGATCGCCGATGGGTTCAATCGACTGATAAACCCCATCCAGTGGTGGTACGACCCACTTGTAGCTGATGTTGTTGACGGGATTTCCTTCGAGGTTTTGCTCTTCACTGGCAGAATGATCTGGGTTGATTTCTATTTCCCAGTTGTCATCGAGGCAGTGACAATCCCCAAAGGAGCGGTCGATGTTGTGGATATTATCGTAAATTTGGCTGGCGAGATAGATCATGTTGGAGTTCTCATTCCAGCCAAACCGATGCCGGATATTGGCATCGGAGATATCGATCTCACCACGAGCCGCTTGCTGGAACTGGGCGGGATCGAAAAGCCGATCGTTGAAGATCGAATAAGGCGATTCGGGCAGGATGTCCCAATCGCTGTGCTCCCCATCTATAGTGGGAACTAGGTTATCGGGAAATTGCGCAGCAAAAAATAGCTCGCCTGGTGGCAAATGTGCATTTGCCACCGAAATGGTCCCAAAGACGAGAAAGACGCTGCACAAAATAGCTATCTTCCTTTTCATCTTATTATGAACCTTTCAGTTAGAGGTAGAAGGATTCTTGAAGAGATAGGAGAGAGAAACCCCTATCAACCGCGATTCAAGCCCGATCCTTATCCTAATTCCCCTCCTTTCTGTTCGAAGGACCACTGGAAAGATGCCTTAAATTAAATGTTAAAGGGATAGGATTGTCAAGATAGATTTCCTATTTCAATAGGCGACAGCAAAGACGCCGCGTTGGACGTATTGCTCCTCGGAATCGAGGGTCAGTTCGTAGATATACGTGCCGGGCTGAACCAAGGCATCTTCTCCGTTGCGACCGTTCCACTCCTGGATGAAAGCCCCACTGCGGGCCTTGAACACGGGCAGGTGTGCCACCAGCCGACCCGCCAAGTCGTAGATGCGCACTTGCACCGGCCGGTCAGCGGTGACCTCGCGCAGCTTGTAGGTGATGGTCAACGTCTCGTTGATCCCGTCGCCGTTGGGCGTAAACACCTGAGGTACTTGTACATCTACTAGCAAGTCGCCTCCCACCGGCGTGTTGACCGCCAGTACATCCCCCGCAAAGCGGAACGTGGCATTGCCTGGGTCGATGCGCTGCCGGATCTGATCCGGATCCGTGCTGCTGAACACCCACCCGCTGAACTCGGTGCCAAAGCGCAACACCGGCACGTCGAAGTCGACCTCGACCTGCTTGAAGTTGTCGGCAGTGCCCGTCAGCGGTGGGAAAGACACGATGAAGCGATCGTCGAGCAGGTGGGGGACGAACTCATCCAGGTCCACCGGCTGCCCATCGATGCGCACGGCGCGCACGGCGTGCGCCCGGACATGGGTGAGGATTTCCAAGCGGTCAAAGCCGGCGTTATCGTTGCTGAGGGTGGGCAAGACCACATAGGTAAAAGACGTGGGTTCAAAGGAATTGACCTCAATCGGCCAGATCTCGCCGACGAGTGCCTGCGCCGACAGGGTCTCGCTCAGCTGCAGCGTGAGTTGGTCGAGACGAGGGGCCACGTTAAAGTCGGCGAAGAGCTTGATGGCCAGTTGGATGTATTGGCTGGGTCCAGGCGACAACAGCAGCATGCCGTCCTGCCAAGCGTTGGCTGGCTGGTCGGGGTTGCGCAGGCCGGCGGCAAAATCGTAGGGCGGCGACCAGAAGCTCCAGTTATCGGCATCGTAGATGGGCAGCAGTTGAGCGGCTCGGTCGATTTTGTCGTATTGGGCGCGGGTGATGGGTATGAGCTCGTCGTTGATATTGGGCGCGAAGTACAGCAGCGGATCGGGGGTGTGGCCGGTGCGGGTGCGAATCTCGATGCGGGTGCCTGCGGGCATGTCGCCTTGCCAGCGTATTTTGCCCCAGGTGACGGCTTGGCCGAAGTCGAGGATAGGCGTCAGGTAGGTCGTCTCGTGGACGTAGCCGTCGCCGTAGATTTCGAATTCAGCGATTTCGTAGTCGCGCAGGGGGAAGGTGCGCAGGGTGAGCCAGCGGACTGAGCGCGTGGGAAAGCGCATATCGACGATGGGATCGAGGTTTTCGCGAGTGGATTCGAGCACGGTCAGCAGGGGATCGCTATTGCGCACCCAGCGCAAG
>JAJDUT010000016.1 GCA_022826515.1 Candidatus Latescibacterota bacterium | reverse complement strand
CGGCCATGCGGCGGGCCATAGCCGGGTGGTCGGTGGTTTGAAACTCGTGGTGGACTAAGGCGTCCTCGCCGCCGATGCACACGCGGAGGAGGCTGTCGGGGCGGCGGACCGTGGGTTGCTCAGTGTCCAGCACTTCGACGTTTTCGATGTCGTCGCGCTGGAGGGCGAAGCGGGCGAAGTCAGCCGGGTAGGTTTGGATCAGGTGCTTGGAAACGATGTCGATTTCGGCCATACGCCATGCCTTGGGTTGCGGGTAGGGAGGTCCCTGCAACAGGCAAAAATCGTGCCAAGGCGGCGGTTTAGAGGGGAGGAGGGGAATAGGAGGTGCTGGAGTGTAACGGAAAGGATACAGGGATGGGAAGTTGGGGACAAAAGCTGCGTAACATCAGTTACAAGAGATGGAAACCGGAATTTTCAGACGGCTTCTGAGGCCAATTCTTGACAGTACCTTGTCTATTGGCTAAAGTGCCCTGCTGCGTGGAGCGGTCTGGGATGCTTCGCTTCGCTCAGCATGACAGCATGGGGCGTTATCACCGGTCATGCTGAGCGGAGCAAAGCGGAGTCGAAGCATCTCAAATCTCCCATGCCTAACGTCCAGTGGGTTACTGGCGTGTACTTTAGGTCTTCTGCTAGTACTGCGGCCGGGAAAAGGGGCACCCTAAAGATAGCTCGCCTTATTGCAGCCATGTTCGTTCCACCGTCCCAAACTAAAACCGCGACTCCGGCCGGCCTTCCCGTGCGATGCGTCTGCCATGTCGGCGACCGATTCTACCACACCTGACCCCGGCAGAGTCGGACGGCTGCTGCCCGCCGCCTTTCGCTCGCGGCTGGACTTAGAGCCGCCCGACCCGGAGCCTGCCGTAGAAGAGACTGGCTCGGCCTTTACGCTTAGGGCCTTTGCCTTGGGCACCTTTTTGGCCGCTTTCATCGGCGGTGGCGTGGCCTATAGCACCCTGTATTTGCAAGGCTCCTTCATGGCCTTGGGCTTTAGCACGGTCGGCGCGGTTTGCCTGCTGGCCCTGCTGACGGGGCTGATCAATCCCCTGCTCAAATTGTGCGGGACGCCGGGTTTGCGCCGAGGCGAATTGCTGCTGGTCTATATAATGATGGTGATGGCCTCGCCCATCCCCATCGTTTTTACCTCGAAGATCATCAGCCAACTCGCCGCTCCCTTTTACTTTGCCACGCCCGAAAACGATTGGCAAAGCCTCATCCACCCCCACATTCCCCACTGGATGATGCCGCGCCAGCTCGGCGACGCCCAGTTTTTCTTTGAGGGGATGGGTGCCTCCTACGTGGTGCCGTGGAAGGCTTGGCTAATGGCGCTGGCGGCGTGGCAGCCGTTTGTCTGGTCGCTCTTCTTGGTGATGATCGCCGTCATGGTCGTGTTGCGGCGGCAGTGGATCGACAACGAGCGCCTCGTCTATCCGCTGGTGCAAGTGCCGCTGGCCATGACCGCGATGGGAGAGGGTACAGAGCGCTGGCCGCCCTTTTTCAAGAATCGGGGGATGTGGATTGGTTTTGCGCTGGCCGCTACTTGGAGCACGCTACACGGCCTGTACGCCTATTTCCCGGAAGGCGTGCATTTTGCTCGCGACGTCGATTTGTTCCGCCAAGAACTGCCGATTATGCGCGGCACCTCTACGCTGTATATCACCTTCCGCTTCCACATCCTCGGTTTTTTTTACTTCCTCAAGACCGAAGTCGCGCTCAGCCTGTGGGTTTTCAATTTGTTGGCCAATATTTTGCGCGGCACTTTCGCCATCCTCGGCGTAGGCAATGCGCCCAGCTTGGGCAGTGGCCACGGCATCGGGCACACGCTGCAGGTCTATCACGCCATGGGGGCCATGCTGGTCCTCTTCCTCGGCGGCTTGTGGGCCGCCCGCCGCCATCTGGCTGCGGTCTGGCGCAAGGCTTGGTCCGGCGATCCGGCCATTGACGACGCAGACGAAATCCTGTCGTACCGGGCAGCGGTGGTAAT
Organism: Candidatus Latescibacterota bacterium; assembly: GCA_022826515.1. Next base: position 12,255 of record JAJDUT010000016.1, on the reverse strand, counting down.
CCTCGTCGTTGGCACGGCGATCATGGTCGGCTGGCTGTGGCTGGCTGGATTGCCGCTGTGGGCCGGCGCGGCGTTGCTGTTTCTGGCTGGTGCCCTTTTTGTCGCCTTTACTCGGGTGGTCGCCGAGGGCGGTCTGTCCGACGGCGCGCCGCCCGTGGTGCCGGCTGGTATCCTCATCTCCGCGGTCGGCTCGTCGGCGCTGGGAGCACCGGGCTTGGTCTTGCTGGCTAGCACCTATATCTGGACGGCCAATGTCCGCAGCTTTGTTATGGCCTCCTGCGCCAACAGTCTGAAGCTGGGCCAAGAATTGAACCGAGGGCGGCGGCCTTTGTTTTGGGCTATGGTCGTGGCTATAGCCGTGGCGCTAGCGGCTTCGACTTGGATGATTTTGGAGCTGAGCTACGAGCACGGCAACCTCAATCTGCGGGGCACGGTCAGCCGCGAAGCGCCCTATCGCTATGTCGAGGGCTTGTTGCGCTATCCGAGCGAGCCGCACCTGTGGGGCTGGATCAACATGGGTTTGGGCGCGGCCATCATGCTGGGCTTGACCGTGGCCCGATGGCACTACGCTTGGTGGCCTCTGCATCCTTTGGGCTATCCTGTTGGGCCGACGTGGATTATGGATCACCTGTGGTTCAATATGTTTTTGGCTTGGTTTATCAAAGTCCTAGTGCTCAAGTACGGCGGTGCCGACCGCTACCACCGGACTAGGCCGTTTTTTATGGGCCTGATTTTGGGGCAACTGCTGCCGGGCGGCATTTTCTTAGTCATTGACCATTTTACCGGCACAGTCGGCAATGTGATTTTTTGGGGTTAGCTACTGCCGGCCGAGAAGGGGTAGGTTCGTCTTTGAAATAGCCCTGAGAAGCTGAAAATGAGCGCGGTTGACACCTCTCTATACCGTCCTGTACTTTCACTCCAAAGGAGAATGCTATGACCAACACCCCTTTAACTCCTGAAGAACGTTTGGCTAGGCTTGAAGGCGTGTACGATCATCTGGCTACTAAAGCCGATCTTGCCGAGCTCAAAGCCGAGCTCAAAGCCGATACGGCCCGGCTAGAGGGCAAGATGGAGACTGCGATTTATGAACTCAAAACCGAGTTACACAAAGGCTTGAACCGCAACCTCTATATTACAATAGGGGCCGTTGCTGCTGTGGCAGCTCTTGTTAAGTATCTGCCATGAATTGAAGCCCAACCCTTTCCCCAATGTCCGCGGTCCCAGTCGGTCTATCCTACAAATAGGTCTCGCCTTCTGGTTGGGGTTGCTGGGGACGCCCTGCTACGGCGAGGTGGCTGCTTTGCGCGCCACCATCGAAGCGTTAAGCGCCGTCGAATCGCGCTTGGCTGGCTATCCCGGTGCTGAAGCGGGTGCTGCGTTGGTGGAGCGCGCGTTGGTCGCGGCTGGCGTCGAAGCGGTGCGGCGCGACTCATTTGCCGTGGTGGTGCCCATAGAGCGCGGCGGTCGCCTGCGCTTGGAGCAGAGCGGGGAGGAGGTGCCGCTGTGGGGTCTGTGGCCCAATCTGGCGCGGACGGTTACGCTGCCGCCAGAGGGGCTGCAAGCGCCGATGATCTACGGCGGCCGGGGCGAGTGGCGAGACTTCGACGGCCACGCCATCGACGGGCGCGTTGTCCTGCTGGAATTCGACAGTTGGAACCACTGGCTACGCGCCGCGTCGCTGGGTGCCCGGGCCGTGGTGTTTATCGCGCCTGAACAGGCCAATCGCCACCAAGCCGCGGCCAAATACGCCCACGTGCCGCTCGACATCCCCCGCTTCTGGATTGAGCGGGAAATGGGTATAGACTTGCGCCAGCGTCTGCGGGACGGTGAGCTGTTGGTTCACTTGCAGGGCCGCATGGATTGGCAACAGCGGCCGGCGTGGAATATCTGGGGCGTGATCCCCGGCTCCGATCCCGAACTGGCCGCCGAGCGCGTCGCTATCGAGGCGTACTACGACGGCATTTCCGTGGTGCCGGGCTGGGCACCTAGTGCTGAGACTGCCTGCAGTATTGCCGCTTTATTGGAATTGGCCCGCCATCTAGCGATCCATCCACCAGCGCGTACCATCATTCTAGTGGCGACCTCGGCTCACTTTCAAGGTCGCCAGGGCATGGCCGACTTTCTCGCTCGCCACGCCCGCCGCTCGGAGGAACCGCTCCACATAGACCTGTTCATCGGCCTCGATCTGTCGAGTCGCACTGATCAAGTCGGCATCTGGAATAATACCTCCAGACCCGAATTGCGGCGCTTTTTCGCCCCCTTCGGTCGCCGCTTTAGTGGCTACGCTAGCACCTTGGACTCAGCCACAGTCGGCAGTTTGGTCAACGGCATCACTCCCATCAAAGGCTTGGACTGGTCGGCGTACATGCCCGGCGGCATCGCCGCCAACAGCCAACTCGCGCTCGAAGGCGGCCTGATTTCCTTGGGCTTGATCACCGTGAACGATGTCCGCCTGCAGATCGATTCGCCGCTGGACCAACCAGCCAAGGTCAACTACGACAATCTGGCGCGCCAAGTCGCCTTGATAAACGGCGTGTTGCAACAGGCGCTCAACGATCCGCAACTGTTGGAGGAGAAAGCGGCCTTTGGGCCGGTGTTGCAGGATCGCTTGCGCGACTTGCGCCTCAAGGTGCGGACCTTTCCGCGCCGCTCGCAAACGCCGGACCGGCCAGTGGCCGACGCGGTAGTCGTGGTGCGTTCGCAACGGGCGACCGCTGGCAAAGCCGTCAAAGGGGTTCGCACGGCCCAAGTCCATCTGAGCGACGACGAGGGCGAGTTGCTCATAACGGGGCTGCCGCAGGCCCAGTACCGCACCAACGTGTACGTCTTGGACCCGCAAGACGGGGCCATTACCTACGCCGCCGACCTGAGCAAAAGGGCGGAGGGATTCCACGGGAAGCCGCTGCCTGACGGCTCCATCCCAATCACTGTCCAGTGGGCGCTCACCGAACAATCGGTAGTGGTTTTCCCCTGCCTGAGCCGTCCTTTTTACGGCCTCATCAATCCGCGTTCGCTCAATTTTTTGGGCGGCATTACCGTGTTCAACCGCTACGACACCGCCCCGCGCCAATACGGCTACGCGCTGGGCAGCAACCTCGACGAAGCGGCTGGGCTGGTATTCGGGCCGCAGGACGCCGATCCGCAAAACCGCATCAAAATACTGGCGGGACGACAACTGCTGCTGCTCAACAACGGCATCCCCGGCAGTCGCCCCAACGGCGAAGGTTTTTCCCTCGCCGAAGAGCGGCTAGTGCCGACGCTGTTGCAGGCCGCTTGGGATATGTGGCGTCTCGACGAAGATCGGTTGCAGACTATGCGCGACCACGCCATTGAAAACCAGTACTTGCAGCGTCTGCACCAGCGCACCGCCCAAGTCCTCGAAGCCGCCCAAGAGGCCGCCCAACGCAAAGAGTGGAGCCGCTACGTGGCCCATCTGCGGGTGGCGCTGGGACTGGAAAATCAGGTCTATCCACAGGCCATGGCGACCTTAAACGACGTCATAAAGGGCATGGTATTCTTCTTGGCGCTGCTCATTCCCGCGGCTTTTTTGGGCGAGCGCCTGCTGTTGGGGGCGACGCAGATCACGCGGCAATTGGCTGGTTTTAGCGCGTTATTGGCCGCAGTCTGGCTAGCGATCTCGCAGGTGCATCCCGCCTTTGCCATTGCCCATCCGCTGGTCATCCTGCTGGCCTTTGCCATCATGGCTATGGCCGGTCTCGTCCTCGTCCTCATTAGCAGCCGCTTCAACAGCTTTATGAAGGAACGCGGCGACCGGATTCATCACGTTGAGATGCGGCGTTTCAGCGTCGCTCATGCCGCGTTCATGCTGGGCATATCCAACATGCGGCGGCGCAAACTGCGCACCGGCCTGACTCTGATGACCTTGGTGCTGCTGACGTTTACGGTGCTGTCCTTTGCCTCGTACGAGAGCCGAGCGCGCTTTATCTCGCTGCCGCTCGAACACGAGGGCGAGTACGAGGGCATCTTGGTCCGCAACCGAGCTTGGAATCCCTTGGGCCAGCCCATGTTGGATTACATCCGCTCCCACTTTGCCGCGGTCGGCCCGATCAGCCCGCGCAACTGGTTCATTTTGCAAGAGGACAAAAAGACGTACCTCGAAGCTGCGGCCGGGCGACAGTTGGTGCGGACCTACGGCTTGCTCGGCCTAAATCCCGAGGAAACTGACATCACAGGTGTTGACCAAGCTCTGACCGCTGGACGCTTTTTCACAGCCGCGACTGAGGCTAGTTGTCTGCTGCCCTTGCCGATGGCCGAGTCCTTGGGCTTGGACGCTGGCGACTTGGGACGGGCGCAAGTGCAGGTGATGGGCAAAACACTGACCGTGGTGGGCTTGTTCGATCCAGAGGTCTTCAACGACATCCACGACCTAGACGACGGGCCGCTGACGCCGGTGGACTTTGAGCTGTCCCAGACCGCTGGCAGCACCTTTCAGCTCAACCAGAGCGCGGCTACGACAGCCACCGCCTCCCAGTACCGCCCCTATGTACACATACTGCCGGACAACGTGCTCATTGTGCCCTATGAGATCGTCCGCCAAATGGGAGGGCGGTTGCGTTCGGTGGCCGTCGCTTTTGACCGGGAGCGGTTGGACTCTGGGGTGGGCCAAGCGCTGTTGGAAGACTTCCTGCTGCGGGTGGCCGTCAGCCTGTTTGTCGGCTTGCGGCAAGACGAAGCCGCGACCATCGGCGTCTGGGCGTATTCGTCGATTGGGGCGACGGCGATAAAAGGGCTAGGAGTTCTGATCGTACCCATGCTCATCGCCGCCTTCATCGTCCTCAATACCATGCTGGGGACGGTGTACGAGCGCCTCAAGGACATTAGCATCTACGCGGCCGTAGGACTGGCTCCGTCCCACATCGCTCTGCTGTTTATCGCCGAAGCCTGCGCCTATGCGGTCTTAGGCATTACGCTGGGGTACTTGGGGGGGCAGGGGATGGGCTTGGTGCTGAACTACTTGGACATGCTGGGCGGCCTCAATTTGAACTATTCGTCCTTGGCGGCCGTGTTTTCGGCGCTCATCGTCATGGGGGTGGTCTTGCTGTCCACGGTGTATCCGGCTCGGGTGGCCGCTCGCACTGCCGTGCCCGATATAGCGCGGCGTTGGCAGCCCGAGCCGCCGGTGGGTGCCGAGTGGGAATTTCGCTTTCCCTTCTTGGTGTCGGCGGCCGAGGCTAAGGGACTGTGCGGCTTTTTGTTGGATTATCTAGCGTCGTATGGCGAGGCGTCGATTGGCTCGTTTTACACTGAGGGCACCCTGCTTCAGTCCTTTGCCACGCCCCAAGGCACGGCCTATGCCATCGAAGCCAAGGTGTGGCTGGCACCGCTGGATTTGGGCGTGAGCCAGCACGCCATACTGTGCATCCGCCCCGAGGACCAAGCCAATATTCACGGCCTAGTGTTCTATCTGCGCTGCCTCAGTGGCGACAATGATTCGTGGCGTCGGGCCAACCGCAGCTTCTTGCAGGCGATCCGCAAAGAGTTGCTGATCTGGAATACGCTCAAAGCAGGGGAGCGGAGTGCTTTTCAGCAGCGGGCAGAGGAATTCCTGCAGCAGCAATAAGCCAGCGCAGCCCTTTCTCGCGCAACGCAATACTGATCCTGCAACCAGCGGCGCGCAGATATACCGACTTTGGCAGCGCATTTTGTGAAATATTATGGAATGTGGTGTTGTGCTACGAATTCGGCCGGAGATAGTATGGGAATGCCTTGGTATTCGCCTAAATTTTTTAGGTGCCGGTCGCCCGAGATGATGCAATCCGCCCGCCCTTCAACTGCCGCCGCGAGGATCGTGTTGTCTTCGGCGTCCTCTTTGATGACCTGTAGATCAAGCGCACCAGATGTGGAAATCGTCCTTCGTCTGAGAAGGGATTGCAGTGCTTGGATATCGGCTTCGTCAATTGGAAATTCGTCTATAATGTGAGGACGGCGCAAGACCTCGACGGTCTTGTCGATGATAGATGGCGAAGTGATGAATACGAGATCCCGCCGTCTCCAAGCTGCATAAATACGGCCCGGTGTACCAGAGGGAGTAATAATCGAGCTGACCAGTACGTTGACATCTGGTACAACGCACAGCATCGTCTAAAGAGGCTTAGCGGAATTTGAGGCGGCCTTTACTTCAGCTACGGCTTTCTCGATCTGTTTCTCGACGTACGCAGAATTATAACCCTTCATTTTCTCTTGGATGCGATCGGCTACCGCAAAGTCTTTTTCCCACTCCTGCTCGTATAGGAGATATTCTTCCATTGGCAAGACCACACCCAAGTTGCGGTTCTGCTCGTCTTGTATGATGGCTTTCTGAGGTTTGGTACGTAGGCCCGTTATGAATCGACGCCACGTTCTACCGGCGTCTTGGAGTTTGAGGATCGCGGCCATTGTGCGGACTCTCTTTCAGGCAGTGATTGTCGGTATTGGCAATAATATAAGGAGAGGGCCATCGCTTAGCTATAAAAGTCGATGTTTAGCCCACTATTTGATAGGTTCCCTATCTGGGTCTGAGGCCACTGCGGCCTAGAGATTCCCAACACCGCATGGGCGCTTCTTCGAGTAGCGCCGAAACCTCCACTTGTAGATCGCTCGCGGTTTCGTCCTCGGGACGCAAATGGGCCAGACGGCCCAGCGCATCCATGGCAAAGCCGACGCAGATGGCGTTCTCGTCGCTGCGGATGGTCTCTTGCAAGGCTTGTATGGTCGGCTCCAGCGCCGGGCCGGTAATGGCAGTGCCGTGGGAACAGAGGATGACCATGGACCACAGCGCGTTCTCGCGCACGGCCGAGCGCACCGGCTTGAACTGCTCAAGACCAAAATCGACGCCACCGCCCTCGCAGACATCGCACTCATCGGTGGGCCGTACGAACTTTATGCTCCGGCCTTGCGCCCGGTCCATGGCCAGCCGGTTTTCCTCGCGGCCCAGACTCTGCACCAGCGCTTCGAGGCAGGCGGGAATCAGGGCTTGGCCGACCCCGGTGGCGACGGCGCGGCGACCGAGACAGCCCAAGGTGCCAGCGGCGACGGCTCGGACATATACCGACGGATCTTCGCGCAGGCGCGTCGTCACGGCCTGCAAAACTTCTTCGTTGAGCGGGCTGGCATCGCCCAAACCGTACACACCCGCTTTGCGAACCCATTTGATGGGGGAATTTGCCGCTGCGAGCAAGGTGTCGGTAGCCTCTTCACCAACGGCAATTAGGCCATAGGTGGCGGCCCGCCGCACGCTCTCTCGGTCGGTGTACAGCGCGTGCCCCAGCAGCCGCACTGCCAGTGCCGGGTCGCCGATGGAGGCCAGTTTGTACGCCGCGCCAATGCGCGCTGGCTCGGCCTCTTCGCCTTTGGCGTGTAGCTGGGTGAATAGGCTATCGGCCTCCGCCTCACGGTCTGCCGACGATAGGGCGGCGGCCTCGGGTCGCGGCGGTGGCGTTTGGCCCGTCTGCATCCAGTGGTGGTGATAGCGCCAGACCGAGGTGACGTCGTCGCTGGCTGCGGATAGGTCGATGTGGGTCAGCGGATCAAGTCCGTTCCACTGCACTGTGGCTGGTGAGATATTGTCGCCGGAGGGATCGGTCGTGCGATAGATCCAAAAGCGCCACATGAAGCGCGGGTTGTCTTCCCAAGTGCGCCAATCGTCGCGGCGGTGGTTGCCCCGGTGGAAGGTATTGTGCGAGTACAACACGACGCTGCCGGCGCGCAGCGGGGCCGCTTCAAAAGACTGCACTAGCGGCCACTTTAGATTGGTGACCGCTTCCCTCATGCGCACGTCGTGCGCGGTGCGGCGATGGACAATATCGCTGGGGTCGTATTGGGAATCCGGGCCGCTGACGGGCTGGCCCTCCATGCCGCTGAGTTGGTAGGCGAAATCGAGGTGGTCGGCCCCGGCGAAATTGTCGTGGTTTTCTTCGTGGTTGAAGGTCCAGTAGTGCGAGTAGGGCACGGTCGCCGTTGGGCCCATGTCCTCGCGCACGGCCTGAGGATAGTACAGCATTTCGATTTGCACGGCTTGGTGGTGGCGCTGTTTGCGGCCGTTGAACGGGCCGTTGTCGTCCTTGTGCCAGTGCTGGTCGCGGCCGCCGCTGGAAAAGGTCGCATTGTGGGTGAACGGCACAATGGCCCAGTTCTCGCCGACCAGTTGATTGCAGGCCGCGACGACGCCAGGGGCGTTGATGACTTCGAGTACGTCTGGAATGAGTTCGGGCGTAACGCGCTCGCCAGTGCCGACCGCCTGCTTTTCGCGCTGGTAGATTCGCTCGTGAACTGCGGCTGGAATGCCCAGGCTTTCTGGGGATAGGACGACCAACCCTCGGCTGGCGAAGTCCTGTACTAGCTGTTCTGGCTCGCTGTAGGCTAGGGGGGCTGGGGCAGAAGAAAGCTCTTTCGCGGTCATGTTAATTTTTTCACCTTCCTGTTTAGTTTTATCCAATCTAACCACGGGTTTCTTCCCATTCAATTAGACTACCAACACAGGAGTCATTATGGCGCAAAAGAAGACGCTCAGACAACGGATGCGAGACGGCGAAGTGCTAACCGCCCTGCGCGGCTCGCTGACCACGACCAAGGAGGAGTTGGCCGATATATGGTCAACCGGCGAGTTCGACTACATCTGGATCGACAGCCAGCACACTCCCTTCAGCGAAGAGCAATTGGTCAACTACTGCCGGGCGGCCGAAGAGTTGGATATCGACGTGCAATTGCGCATCCCCCACACCCGGCAGGCCCACATGGTCGGGCGCTATCTCGACTTGGGTCCCAGTGCGGTCTTGATCCCCGAGGTCATGGAGCCGGAGACCGTGGACGACGCCATTGCATACGCCTATTACGGCCCCATTGGGCGGCGCAGTTGGGGCGGCGCGCATCGCCGCGGCCTGCGCGGTGTAACTCAAGGGGTGGATCGACTCGCTTATGCGGCGTGGTGGAATGACTACGTGATTTTGGCGATTCAAGTAGAATCCGTAGAAGCGGTGACCAATATCCGCAAATTGGCCAAGCCGGGCGTGAGTGTGGTCACGTTTGGGCCCAACGACCTTTCCTTCAGCTTGGAGGATCACCCGGATTATCCGCTGCGCACGGTCGATGACTGTATGCGCAATGTCGCCGCGCAATTGGCTGGTACTGGCATCAGTCTGGCCATGGGAACGGGTACTAGTGCCGAAGAACGCGACAAGTATCTGGAGATGGGGTTTACGCTTTTCCAGGGGGATGCGCCGAGCTAACTTTGGCCGTAGCCGTATGTTAATCGTCTATTACTAAACCGACCTTTCGGAGGATACGTTATGTACATTGGATCGCAATTCGGGGAACAGACCGACGAAGAAATGCAGGTCTTGTCGCAACTCGGCATCAAAAACGTCGATCAGACTCCTGCCGCGCCGTGGCGGGAGTGGAGCACGGAGATGCTACTACAGATGAAGGAGCGGTGGGCCAAACACGGCATCAGCATGGAGATGATTCACATCCCTTTAGGCTCGCGCAGCGCCTACCAAAACGAGGCCGGGGCGATCTTTCTCAAACCGAGCGACGAGCGCGACCGCCAGCTCGACTGGATGAAAGAGACGGTGCGGATGGCGGGCGAGGCTGGCATCCGCGGCCTCAACTACAATATCACCATCTTGGGCCACCTGCGGACGCCCTCGAAGACGGGGCGCGGGGGAGCCACAGTATCGACTTTTGAACTGGACAAATTGGACCAATCGCTGGGCGAGTTTGAAGACGGGCCGGCCGATGAAGACGAAATGTGGGAGCGCATTGACCACTGGCTGCAGGAGATCATGCCCGTGGCCGAAGAGTACAAAGTCCAGATGGCCTGCCATCCGTCCGACCCGGGCATTGGCGTGGGCAATACGTATCGGGGCGTGGCGCGCCCGCTGGGGATGGCCGAGGGCTTCAAAAAGCTCATCGCACTCTACGATAGTCCGTACAACGGCCTGAATTTTTGCCAGGGCTGCATGTCCGAGGCGCTGGCCAATCCGGCGGAGGAAATTTTTGCTGTCATTCGCTACTTCGGCGAGCGCAAGAAAATTTTCAACGTCCACTTCCGCAATATCAAAGGGGGCTTGGGGAGCTTCGTCGAGGTTTTTCCCGACGAGGGAGACATCAACATGATTCGGGCGCTGAAGGTGTACAAGGAGGTCGGTTACGAGTACATGATCATGCCGGATCACGTTCCTGGGATCAGCGGCCCTGAGCCGGGCAAAGTCGGGTTTGCCTATACCTTTGGCTATATCCACGCGGCCTTGCAGGCGGTGGAGGAGTTCTAATGCAAAGAAAAGGCGTTTCCTTTTCCGTTTTCACCAAAATGTGGCAGGACAAATCGCCAACCGAACTCGGAGAGTTTGTACTCGATCTGGGTTTCGACGGCATTGAACTGCCCGTGCGGGCGGATTATCCAGTGCCCCCCGAAAGTGTTGGACGCGATTTGCCCAAAGCGGCACAGGAACTCGGGGCCTTGGGTGTCGCCATTACCAGTGTGGCCGGACCGACGGACGAAGCAACCATTGCGGCTTGCGGCGCTGCCGGCGTTCCGGTCATTCGCACCTGTCCAGCCATCACTGCCGAAGGGTATTTGGCCAGCGTAGAAGGTCACCGGCGAGCCTTTGACGCCCTGATTCCCTTGCTCGACAAACACGGGGTGGCTTTGGGCATCCAAAATCACGAAGGCCTATGGGTGTGCAATGCCATGGGCATTAAACACCTAATCGACCGCTACGATCCCAGCCATATCTGCGCCATCCCCTGTGCCGGGCACACGGCTCTCAACGGAGAATCTCCCGAGATGGCGATCGATATCGTCTGGTCGCATCTGTCCCAGTTCAAGCTCAAGAATGCGTACTGGCGGCGGCAGACCGGAGCGGAAGCGGAAAACGTGGAATGGCGTCCTTATTGGACCACGGGACGGCAGGGCCTGGCTTCGTGGCCGCGGTCGGTCGCGGAACTGAAACGAAGGGGCTTCAGCGGTGTCGTCTGCATGGATGCCGAATACCACGATGCAGCCTCCACAGAGCGACTCCTCGCCGAAGACTTGGCCTTCGCCAAATCTCTGTTTTGAGCGTTATCCGGCGCGAAACCCCACTTCGACCCCATCCCCTACATCGACCGTGGCTCGCAGCACTCGGGGCCGCACTAACTCCGCGGTCTGCGCTACGCCATCGATCCATATACGGGGAAAGTTGCACCAGGCCGCCGGCACTTCTGCTTCAAAGGTCAGTTCCTTGCAAGCCACGCCTGCCGGCAGATCGGTGAAAGAGATTTGATACCGTTGCTCATCGACGCTGTCGCCAACAACGTCAATGGTGGCGTGACGCCGGCTCAGGTGATAAAACACGACTTCTTCGGGCACGGCGCACCAGACTTCGTCGCCGCCCTCTGCAAGCACTGTCTCCAAGCGCTTGCGGAGCTGGGCTGCGGAGCAATCCTTATTGATGTGGATGGGCTCTTCGATCGGGCAGTGGCAGTAGTCGATGACCCAACCGCGAGACTGGCGGGCGGGGAGAATGTTGCGGAAGGGATCGTGTTTGCTGAAGAAAGGCGGGGGGTATTCGTGGATCAGCGGACTGCGGTCGAGCCAATAGCACTCGTCTGCGGGTCGATTGATTCCCTCCCTGATGCTCATCGCGCCCAAATAGCCGAGCTGGCGGCAGGCCTCGAGAATGTGCGGGGCCATATTGCGGTTGCTGCCGGGGGCACAATACAGCGGCACCGGAGCATCAATGGCTTGCTCTAAAACCTCCCTAGCCACGCGCAGTTCCTGATCGACCATCTCGGGTTTGATAAAAACGTGCGTCCACGAGTGATTGCCGACGCCCCAGCCGCGAGCCATCAGGTCTTTGAGCTCATCGGCATTCATATGTCGGTAGCCATTGAAGCTCGACCCTTCGATCTGACGCACTTCTCCTATTTGCCCGACGACTACTTCCAAGTGCCCAGGAATACCGAATTCTTCGTGATAGGGCACAGCAAAGCGGTGCAGATCGATCAGGGCCTCGTCGTAGGTAATGGAATAGACCCAGCGTTTGCCGTATTTCCAATCGCAAATGCGCAGCGACATAATCAATCCTTCGCGTCGAGTTGTTGTACTGCGACCAACTGCTTGTCTAACTCACTGACGTTACGCAGCTATCGTTATCTGCGGTTTCCTACCACCCCGCCCGGTGTCATTTGTATGTTGCCAAATCCGTTCAGAAGGGCCAATCTGAACGGTATGCGTGCGGGGCGCGTCGTCCGTCATTGGGTGAGCAGGCCCCTCGT
>JAJDUT010000119.1 GCA_022826515.1 Candidatus Latescibacterota bacterium | reverse complement strand
GGCCTGCTCACCCAATGACGGACGACGCGCCCCGCACGCATACCGTTCAGATTGGCCCTTCTGAACGGATTTGGCAACATACAAATGACGCATAGGTAAACTGATGAACGCATGCTTTCAAATCATTTAGGACTGCTATATGTATCGATGGTCCGCCAGAGTGGTATGCCCAAGCCGTAGAAGAGGCCGGAGGAATCGAGGCGCTATTCTGTGAATACTTCGACAAACAATACGAGCTTGTAGAGGAATTAGCACCCGAAGTGGTCGGCCACTTCGACCTCATCCGAATGCACGACAAGGACTATCGTCAGCGCTTAGAGACCCCTGAGATCAAGGAGAGGATCCAGAGGAATCTCGAGAAGATCAAGGACCTTGGATCGATTCTCGATTTCAATCTCAGAGCCCTCGAAAAGGGCGGATCTGAACCTTACGTATCCAAATCTATATTGGAAATGGCACTGGATCTCGGCGTCCCTTGCGTCCCGGGTGACGATTCACATGGAGTTGCGGGAGTTGGATTACATCTCGAGAAAGGGACCGAAATACTAACGCAGACTGGATTTAGCACGGATTGGCAACTCCCAAGGGGCTGCGGCACATAACGAGTAACAGAGGAATATCGATGACCGAAAGCAGAGATAAACTCAGAGAAGCAATAGAAAATGGCGACTTGACCACAGTCAAACAAATCAGCGAGACAGAACCTAACCTTCTCCATGAGCCCCTCCTTCCTAGCGCGGGACGCAGCGGCTATCCGATGACACAAGCCGCCGTGAGCGGTCATGCGGAGATTCTCGCTTATCTAATCGCCAAAGGGGGCGACGTTATGGAAAATCACAACTTCCCCCTTTGCCGAGCAGCAACGCGCGGTGGCTGTGTTGCGACTATGGAGCTACTGGTTCAACATGGCGCGGACGTGAATCGAGTCACTCAAGACTACGGCCCGCCTTTGATATTTGCTATCGAAGGTAGTTCCCTAGATAGTATGAAATTCTTATTGGAGAACGGCGCACTGATCGCTGGCAGTGGTTCGAGCGAAACGCAAACCGTGTCTTGGGATGCGCTCAAACACGCAACTGCCTTTAACCGCAGGTGTCCAGGTATGCTTACTATGCTTCTCGATTATGGAGCCGATGTTAATAGCCCTATCGTTGATCAACGCGGAAGTTCTAAAAATAACACTGCACTGCATGGAGCTGCGGAAAAGGGGGATATTAAGGGCGTGAAACTTCTGCTATCGCAAGGGGCTGACCCAAATGCAAAAAATAATCAGGGACAACGACCCGTCGAAGTAACCCGCAACCAAAAGGTCCGAGAGCTATTGGAGAAAATCTAACTGGTTCGTCGCTTCCGAACAGGTAAGTTCGCAAACCGGCACAACCATATCTAAAATGAAAAAAGAAGAAGCAATCGACGCAGACTATTTGGCCCCAGCCAAATACGACCAGTACTACGGTGCGTATGCTACGCTTCCAGATTGGTTCCTAACCGAGCTCGCCTCTCGCGAAAAGGTCCTCGAGCTTGCCTGTGGAACAGGTCGGATAGCGATCCCCTTGGCAGAGCACGGCCTTGAGGTCACTGGGATCGACTATTCGGAGCCGATGCTTAACCTTGCCAAGGCAAAGGTCGAAGACAAACAGGTGAAGGTCAACTGGATTCACGACGATATACGCCGCTTTGACACCGACAGGCAATATGGGTCGATCTTACTACTGAGCAACGCACTATGGCACCTGCACGACCTAGCGGATTTCGAAGAGTGCATTTGCTGCGTTAAGCGTCATCTCGCGCCGGGTGGTTACTTCATTTTGGATGTCTTTGTCCCTGGGCTAGAGATCCTCAATCGCGACCCAAGCAGACGGTATCCATTCTCTCGCTACACAGACGATAAAACTGGACAAGAGGTGCAAGTGACGCAGTCGTATAGGTATGAGGCAGACACCCAGATCGCGCGTATGGTGCACTACAAAGGGGATTCTGATGAGATAGTTGGTGGTCTGAATCTTCGGATGTATTTCCCGCAGGAACTGGATGCTCTGCTAAAGTACAATGGGCTAAGGATCAAGGAGAAGTTCGGGAATTGGGACCGGGACGCCTTTGGGCCGGATTCGAAACATCAGCTTTGCTTCTGCACCACGACGGAGAACGGCTAAGCTTTGCAAGTGACGTTTCTCGGAACAGCAGCCGCGCCGTCAATGCCAATACCTTTCTGCGTATGTCAGGCGTGCTCAGACGCGAGGCGGGCCGCTGGCAAGAACCTCCGCAAGCGGTCGTCCATCGCAATTAACGATGATCTGCTCGTGGATATTGGTCCAGACATAGCGACCGCGTCATTTGCTCTCGACGTTTCTCTGACAGACATCAGTGTCTGCCTATTGACACACGCCCACGCGGATCACTTTGACCCCGAGTTTCTCATGTCGAGACACGAGGAATACGCAACGGTCGTCGCTCAAGAAATGCTTATCGCAGGTTCAATCGATGCGCTGAGGTCTATTGACGAGGTTTTGGGAGGAAGATGCGAGTACGGAAGTATTTTCGCTCAAGACACACAGCGGGCCCTGAAGATTAATCCGCTGACCGTCGAACCGTTCAAGACTCAAGTCATCGGTGATTACCGTTTCACAGGGTATCCCGCGAACCACGGCACTGAAAAGGGATGCCTGATTTACGCAATCGAGCAAGGCCAACACGCTATATTTTACGGCACTGATACCTCGGTTCTATCAGAGCAGGTATGGGACCACCTTCTGTTTGCAGGCACGCAGTTCGATTTGCTCGTCCTCGATCACACGTACGGCATCGGCTTTGACGCTAGTCCGCCTGATCACTTGGCGTCCGTTGACGTCATAGGCCACGTCGATCGCTTTCGGCGCAGCGGCCTTCTCAAAGACAACGCGGAGGCTTACGCGACTCACATCTCACATGAAGGATGCCTAGAGCACGACAAACTAGACGAGTATGCCGCAGCACATGGCTACAGAATAGCATTTGATGGATTATCGCTGTCATTTGATAATTGAGTAAATTCCTTCAGAAGAAATTGATGCTCAGCAAAGATCGTCCCCAAGGGTGATTATCACTTTAGAGGAAAATGGAACCTTGACCCATCTCTGCGCTACTTGGCCGACTTCGGCGGAAGAGGAAGCCTACTGGCAGTCGATTCGCAACCAGTACATGATCGCGCCGGATGAAATCTATCTCAACACCGGCTCTTTTGGCTCACAGCCTAGGCCCGTATTCGAGAAAATGCTGGAAATCCTGGAAGATGTTGAACGCAGCCCCTCCCGGCATCGAGGAAAATATTACGGCGCTGTAGATGATGCCCGTGCTCGTCTGGGTTCCTTTATCAACGCGCCAGCAGAGGATATTGCTTTTGCTTCCAATGTTACTATGGCCATCAACATGGCAGTACACGGACTGGATTGGCGTCCAGGCGACGAAATCCTCGCGTCAGACCAAGAATACGGCGCAATTGACAACTGCCTGCATCTGGCCGAACGCCGCCGAGGTGTAGTAGTAAAACGCGCCCAAATCCCCATCCTTCCCGAACGCCCTGAAGACATCCTAAACGCTTTTGACCGTGAATTTACAGACCGCACCAAGCTGGTCTTATGCAGTCATATCGCCACTGGTACGGGTCTGATTACTCCCATCAAAGCCCTCGCCCGACTGGCACACGACCGCGGAGCGTTGATTGTAGTAGACGGCGCACACGCTCCGGGCATGATCCCACTGGACCTGCTGGATCTCGGCTGCGACTTTTACGGCGGCAACTGTCACAAATGGCTGTGCGCACCCAAAGGCACTGGATTTCTTTATGCTTCACCTTCGGCACAAGAACAGCTCAATCACGTTGTTGTAAGTTGGGGATACAGCCGGGAAGGCGCACAAAGGGGAGCAGATGGCCTTCTGCGGATCAATGACCGCCCATTTATGTGGGGCATTGAAAACTGGGGGACCCGGGACCAAGCCTGTTTTGCCGCCGTAGGCACGGCGATTGAATTTCAAGAGGCGATTGGCAAAGAGCGGATTCGACAAAGGGGTCGCCAGTTAGCGGCCTATCTGCGGGGTCGCTTGGCTGCAACTGGCTGGGCAAAACAGCTCACTCCCTCCGCACCCGCCCTATCCGGGTCCATCTCAGCCTTCCACCTTTCCGGATTCGACGATATAGATCTTTATAAGCGATACCGGATCACTGTGCCGACGACAAAAAGCGACGATGGACACTGGATGCGCGTTTCCACCCACATCTGCAACGGCTTTGACCACGTAGATCTACTTATAGATGCTTTACAGGAACTGAGAAATGAGTGAAGGTAAGATCGTTGAAAAAACAGATGTTCCCGCCACAATCGAATCGCTACAGGCTGACCTCCATGCGCTCGGCGTCAAACCGGGGATGGTCGTGTTGGTGCATTCGTCCTTGAGTGCGATGGGATGGGTGTGCGGAGGATCTGTGGCGGTTATCGCTGCCCTTCAGAAAGCATTGGGTTCCACTGGAACGCTTGTGATGCCCGCCCATTCGCCCGACCTGACCGAACCGAGCGGCTGGGAAAGTCCACCCGTCCCCGAGTCGTGGTGGCCGGTAATACGCGAGAATATGCCAGCCTACGATCCAGTGCTTACCCCCACTCGTTCCATGGGCATTATCGCAGAGACATTTCGCAAGCAACGAGGCGTTCTCCGCAGCGCACATCCGCAGGTCTCGTTCTGTGCGTGTGGACCCCAGGCGTCGCGCATCACCGATAATCACGCATTAGCCTTTGGTCTAGGCGAGCATTCGCCGCTTGCGAGAATATACGACCTGCATGGTTTTATCCTTCTTCTAGGTGTAGATCATGGAAATAACACGTCCATGCACCTTGCGGAACATCGGGCGACTTTTCCAACCAAACGCGTCATCCAGCAAGGCGCGCCAATCGCTACGGCGGATTCGCGGAGATGGGCCACCTTTGAAGATGTTGACATCGACAGTTCAGATTTTGATCGCATCGGCGAAGACTTTCTGCGATCGGATGCGGGCCATGTCGTTCGTCGTGGCCGGGTTGGTCTTGCAGATTGCCAACTCATGCCACAACGAGACGTCGTGGACTTTACAGTTGGTTGGCTCAAGGAGAATAGGTCGAATTAGCGCGCCAACAGGTAGGCAATCAAAGAAGCGGCCTGATGCAGCGAGGGCAGGATTCTATACGCTTGAGACTCGGCTTGGGGCGAAGGTTCCTTGAGGTCGGGTACCATGAGCACGGTCATTCCCGCAGTAGAGGCCGATTGGACCCCGGCTTCTGAATCTTCCAAGGCGATACAAGCGGTCGGGGGCAAACCGAGGCGACGGGCCGCCTCCAAGTAGAGGTCCGGGGCTGGCTTGCCGCGAGCGACTTGGTCACTGGTGACGATGTGGGCAAAGCGGGCTGCCAAACCGCTCGCTTCCAAGGTCTCCGCGGCCTGCTTGGCGCTGGAAGAAGTTGCCACTGCTCTGGGGACGGCCGCCGCCTCAAGTTGGTCGAGTAGGGGCAGCAGGCCGGGCTTGGTGTCAATGCCGTGTTCCTCCACTTGCCGGTACCACTGGTCTGCACCCAACTTGGTAAAGCGCTGTAAGGGAAAATCAGGGCCAAAGTAGGTACCAACCTTTTTTAAAGCGTCTTTGGTGGGAGTGCCAATCAAGGTCAGATAGAACTCGTCGTCTAGGACGTAGCCCAATGCCTCGGCAGCTTGTTGCCAAGCAGCCTGATACAAAGGCTCGGTGTCGAGCATGAGGCCGTCCATGTCGAAGACGACGGCGCGCAAAGGAGTTGGAGAAGTGCTCATAGGTCGTCAGGAGAGGTGTCGGGGGCTACGCGCCCTCCCAAGATGAGGGCAAACGCGAATAAGGTCTTGATTTCACAGCATAAACATAGTAGTAAATGCAGGTGACAACAGTATGTCGAGTGGACCGTGGTCTCACTTTTCAAAAGGAAAAATCCCATGAGCAATCACATCGTCGTATCGAGCGTTTCCTACGCCCCAGCCAGCGGGACGGACCAAGAGGTGATGGAGCAAACCCACAAGGACTTGGAGGACTTAGTGGGTCGAGTCGCCCGGGCCACTAGAGCCGATCTGATCGTCCTACCCGAAACCATCTGCCGAAACTGCGACGAAGAAGTGCCAGAGGGGCCGACGACTCAGCTACTAGCTGGCTTAGCCCGGGAGTATAGCTGCTATATCACCGTGCCGGTGCATCAGAAGGAGCGCAAGAGTGGGGCAGTTTTCAATGTCCTCGGTCTGCTCGACCGGCAGGGGGAATTGGCCGGTATCTACCGCAAGTATATTCCAGTGTACCCAGAGTTTGACCACGGCACTCGTCCCGGTCCAGGCGCGTCCCTGATCCAGACCGAATTCGGGCCGGTGGGTGGGGTGATATGTTTTGATCTAAACTTTGGAGAATTGCGGGCCCAATACAAAAAGCTCAAGCCGAAATTGCTGCTCTTCAGCTCCATGTATCACGGCGGGCTGGTGCAAAACTTCTGGGCTTTGGATGTGCAAGCATTTTTTATCGGATCGGTGTACAAGGGGACCCCCTGCACCATTATCGACCCGCAGGGCACCACGCTAGCCCAAAGCAACAACTATCAGAGCTGGGCCACGGCGCGAATCAACTTGGACTACGAGGTGGTGCATCTCGACAAGAACCAGGCCAGGTACGACGATATCCATCGTCAATACGGCGAGGCCGTGCGCATTGTCACAACCGGACAGGTGGGCACGTCGGTGATCTACAGCGAGACCGCAGAGCGCACCGCAGCCGATATTGTCGATGAATTCGAGCTAGTGCGGCTAGACGAGTACTTCGACTGGTCTAGGGAACTGCGGACGGAGCATCTGGCGTGATTTGCAAAAGGGCCGACTTCACTGCGGAAGCCGGCCCTTTTGCAATACCAACGCGAAACTCCCTAAAAATCCACCTGTATCTTCGCCGTAAAGCGATTGATGTGAATCATATCGTCGGCAAAGATGAAGTCGCGTTGAAAGCGCAAGCCCGCCCGCAAGCGGTCGCTGAGAATCACCTCGGCCCCAACCCCCGGGACAATTCCGAAGTGAGTGTCGCCGATCTCGGGCGAGTACAGCTCGGCGTCGAGCGAAAAGTAGTAGTTGAACGGTCGAGTAACGTAGGCCGAGCGCACTCCGCCGGCATAGAGGTTGATGTTTTGGTCCAGGATGCGGGCGAATCCCACCTGGAAGGCCAGCCATTCCTCGACCATGTAGCCCGCATTAAGCCCCGTAATGAGGTTAGTCTCACTGTCCGAACCTTCGCTCTCCATCATCGCCGCCCCCAAAAAACCCTCGGTGTAAAAGCGGCCGTACTGGGCCTTGTAGTGGTAGCCGCCCTTGCCGTATTCGCTGCCTTCGGGGCCGTCGGTGCGCCCCGGCGTCGCAGCCTGTGCCCCAACGGCCAGCGCCAGCAGGGCGATCAGTGCAATGCGTCTCATGCTCCGTGCTCCTTTCCCTAGAAGCCGATGCTCCTCTTCTGGAAGTGCTTGGTGATTTCCTTCTGGTCGGTCCAGACGATCTCAGTGGTCGAGATGTCGGTCAGCTCAAAGGTCGCCTTGTAGTAGATGACCTTGTCTTTGCCCACCTGCTGTATGGTCGAGGTGATGACCCCGCCGAGCAAGAAGCGCGCGCCGCGCTGGTTGCCCGGCCCTTGGGCCTCGTCCGGACGCACGTAGCCCGAGTCTTGATACTCGTACTCTTGGGCGATCTCTTGCCGTGCGGCCTTGTCGAGGAACGTAAACTGTCCACTCTGGATCAGCGCGGTCTTGACGTGGTCGTACAGCGCCTGCATGTCGATGTGCTCGGTGGTCTTGTTGCGCGGCATCTCCAAGATGACAACCGGCTTTTCAGCCATTGCCCGGGCATCTGACCAGACCTCCATCGAGCTGATCATCTTCTTGGCGACTAGCTGCATGTCGTTCTGGTTCCACTTGTCGTCGAGCATGGAGATCGCTTCTGGGTCTCCGTACTCGCCCTTGGTAAAGGCCCTCGGGCCGCCACAGGCTGTAAGCCCCACAGTTAGGGCGATTGCCGCAAAAACGCAGTGTCTCATCGTAAGCTCCTTTCAATCCCATTCGCACTGGAAATGGGTGCGCACTAAGTGCCAGCGGTTGGCCAGCATCGCGTCCTGCCGGTAGAGCACCTGTAGGCTGCATTGGCGCTCTAGCGACGCGGCTGGATAGTCGAACACGAACTCCTGCACCCCGGCTCGGTCCGCCTCGGGAATATCGGCTGAAGTGTAGATGTCCGGTTTGGTTGAGGTAAAAACTAGGGCCTTTTTGCGGCCATAGGTCTTGAGCGGGACCTCGGAGGCAAAGGTCACGCGCCGCACCTTTTTGGGCAGCAGCAGATCGGTGTTGTCGATTAGCGCATCGCGCTGCCAGCGGCCGGCGAGGATCGCCTGCAAGTTGCCGATAAAGACCCGCTCCTTGTCGCCGTCAGGCACGATCAAGTAGAGATAGCCCTTACGCGCTTGCGTCGATACGGTGGCCTTGCCGCCCAATCCCTCGAAGTCGAGGGCGATCGTCAGCCCGAACGAGCGGTTAGGCGGCAGCGCGTGGAGCGATACCGCTTGGATCACCTGCTCGGCGACACCGGCTTGCTTCAGTTCCACCAAGGCATCTACCGAGGCGTCGCAGACGCAGCGCCGCTCCTCGATCATTTTGACGATCGCATCAGTATTGAACTTGTTGGCGCTCAGCTTGCGCACGTCGTCGAGGCTCATTGGCAGTTGGTCTGAGCGCTCGTAGTAGCGCTTGGGTAGCTGGCCGCCGTCCCAATCGACGATATTGATGATCGTCCCTTCCTCTAGCGGGTCCGTGACCTGATCGGCAGCCCGCGTGCTCTGCTGCGCCGCGGCCGGCAGCGCCAACGCCAGCGCGGCGATCCATAGTTTGACGTACATGATTGTTTGCTCCTCAGCGAAAAGTGCGAAAGTTTAGAAATACCTTTTCCCCGTCCGCCACCGCCACCTCGGGCAGCGTTTCTACAGATAGGACCCGTCCTCGGTCGTCGAGCAACTCTAGGGTCGGCGCGGCCGTGCCTGGGGCGACCGCCAGCCGGGCGATGCGGATGGCGTGCGGCAGTGCCAGCCAGCCGCGCGTGTCAGCCGCTTCGGTCGCCACGCCGAAGAGGTTGACCAAGCCGCCCAGCGCTTGGCCCAAACTCTCCTTGGCCCAGTCATTCTCGTCGTCATCGTCGTCGTCATCGTCCTCAAAGGCTTTTTCAATGCTCTTGGACGCTAGGTACTTGGCCAAGTTGCGAGCGACGGCGCGCAGCAGGATGGTATCGAATTTCTGCGCAAAAGTCCGCTGGGCAATCGCGTCCAAGTCCTCGGCGGTGGCCGCCAGCGCGCTCTGGTCGCCGGCGCGCAACCGCACCCCGGCCACCTGCGAGGGCACCTCTCGGTATTCGGGCAGCGCCACCCGAAGCCAGTAATCCACGTGTCGGCGCTTGTACACGTGCGGGTGGTGATAGCGATGGACGGCCCGCTCCGACACCGTCCACACCTCCCACTTCCCTTCGTCCTTTAGAATCGGCACGCTGAACTCGACTTGGTGCTTGCGGGGCACAAAGCCGCTCTCGACGAAGACGACCAACTCGCCACCGGAAGTCGGCTGAATCTCTTCTGGCTCAAGCTGGTAGCGCTCGGTGTATTCCGCGACCTCGTCTTCGTATCCCAGCCGCTGGGCCAGCCGCGCTAGGTCGATTATCAGCATTCGCGGCGCTTGCAGATCAAAGGCCGCTTCGTACGCGCGATAGCCCTTTAGGGCATCTTTGTAGGAAATGTACGCGTCGTTCCACTCGCCTTCAGCCTCAAAAAAGAGTCCCGTCATGTACTGCAGAAAGGCGTCGTTTTTATAGCTGAGCTCGTATTCGGCTTGTTGCGCGTAGTTTTCGAGCTTCAGGTTGGCCTTGCGGCACTCGACCAACGCCGCCTGTCGATCGCCCAGCCGGGCGTAGTTCATGGCGCGGTAATAGTGGATCAGGGCCAACTCAAACTCTTCGCCTCGGTAGGCGATGACAGCGTCGTTGGAGACCATGGCCGCGACGTGGCGTGAGACCGAGCGGGTATAGAGCTGGTCGCTCACGCGCTCGGCCTCAGCAAATTCCACGTTGGACGCCTCGTATTGACCCTGATAGTGCAAAATCAGTCCCTTTTCCAAGTGATAAAGCAGTTTGTTGGTCTTGCCATCGGGTTTTTTCAGCGCACTGAGTGCTCCTTCGTAGTTGCCCTTTTCTAGCTGGTTGAGCGAATTGGACATATAGCCCGAATAAGCCGCCCCACAACCGCTCAACAAAAACAAGAGGACCACGCTGAGACCGCGGACCAATCGGCTGCCTCCTTTCCCTTTCATAAGTGATTTCGTCCATCGTCCTCGCGCCGGCGACATGGATAAAGACTCCACGTTTGGGGCCATCAAATTGACCGTGCGCTATAATATAACACCTAAGCGGGAGAAAAGTGTCCCTCTTAGAAGCTGTTGGGTTATTTCGTATCTTATTTAATTAGTCGCCTTTTTTGTTCCCAATCTTCCCGCTAGGGTCAGGAACAACTTGAATCATCGGTGTTCTTAGGGTGTGGAAAAACAAGGAACTCTTGAGGGCCTTCAATCAAGGCTCGAACACAAGCACGGGGCAAGGTGCCTGAAAACCGTTTGCAGAGCCTTTGGTAGGGATCCCCAGTACGGTTGGATCGCGGCTAGCACGTATCCGGCTCTATCAAGAAGGCTCCCCTCGATAGCCGTCATCGCCTGCCGCGGACCGAATCATGGCTTGAGATAGCCCCTCGAGATCAACCGTGGACATTGGATGTTTCTCGAGCTTCAGTTGATCCTCTCTGGAAGGATCGTCACCGGCCAGCTCGCCATCTTTTGGCGGAGTTCGTTAGACTCTCAGAACGAATAGACGTAGGATACGCCTACGCACGGCTCGCCGTCGCGGAAACTGAGTCCGGGAAAGACGCGGTGGGTGGTTTTGCGAGAGATCAGGGCCACTCCGAAGCTGCCGACGGCGAGCACGGCGGTGGACCAGCCATAGAGGCGGGCACGATCGGCTTTGTCGTCGAGCTTTTGGGCGCGGGAGAGCTGGCCGTGTTCGCGGTTGAGGGCCGCTTCGGCTTCGTTGTCGGAAGCTCGGTCGAATTGCTGCCAAGAGAGCAGGCTAAAGGCGAGGGTTCCTCCGAATAATATCCTCGTCCAATTTGTGCCCTTTATCACTTGTATTCTCTCCGCGTTTTGGGCAGGTGCATTGACGTATTTAGTGCCTGTTCTCTGCAAGCCATCCACGGACGAACTATCCCCTCGTCCACCCCAGGCCACCGCGGTCCCATCCAGATTGGAAGCGTCTTGCAATTTTGGGTCGCCATTAACCGCGATTGTGTCCATCGACAACGGACCAGCCAAAATAGGCTGACCCATCATCACAAAAATAGTCATAGTAACAATTAGCTTTTTCATATTAATACACCTTCTTTGCTCTTACTCTCTTGGCGGCTTCGTGTACTCGTTGCATTTCCTTGGGGTGTAGATAAGTGATCATTCTATCAATAATACCGCCGTATTCTTTTTCAAGGAGTCCGCCTACGGCGGCGTGATAGGAGTTGTCGTACTCCAGCATAACCTCAAAGCTCGGCTCAGGCTTTTGATAGCGTATACCGCCAGACGATAGATAAGTAAGATCTATCGTAAGAGGGTCAAGGGTTATGCTTTTAGCCCACAGTTTTTCCTTTGAAAGGCTTTCGTATATATGAAACTCAAAACTTGCCTCAATCGATACACTAGTGGGAAAGGACCTAATACCATAGCCATAATCCTGTTGTCGACCAACCCAACTACTCTCCTCATATAGAGCCCAACGTAGATTAGTGTGATCGACCTGAATAACAACTTTCGTAAAAAGGATTAGGTCAGTGGCTTCTTTATCAGGATATGTCATTTCTGCATGGCTCTCAAATGGTCCTGTTATGCCATACCCTTGCGCCGTGATTATTTCTGAAAAATCCCTCTCCAGACTGTGGGTTAGTTTATCCATTAAGACACTGCTCTCCTTGAGCGTAAATTCTGGTGTTGGGTTTTGATAGCTCATCACCTGAAACTTAAGAAGCGCAAACGAAAGGTTTCCGTCCGTCCTCGCTAACGACCCCTCCGAAGGGGCATAGTCGAAGGAGAAATTCTGTCTTGGCGGTTGAATGAATTTTGGCGGAAAGCAGCTACCGACAAACATTGCGATGAAGAACAGACTCAGCAGGGGAATAAATTTCGTTGACATTATTCATCTCCTTCATAAAGGTATGTAACCAATGGTGCTAGTGTATGTTACAGAAGGTCGGCTACCTTCAGCGTAGAAAGTACCTAGACCTACTAGCATCATTGGTCATAATGGATAGATAGGAATTTGCTGACAGATTACAGATTTAAGGATAATTCTTTGAATCAGAACTTTCTCGCCGTTCCTCCACTAGGTGTAAAGAGCCAACGACCCAGCAGGGTGCCGGGCCATGGTTCTACCTCACAGAGTAATTGAGAAGTTCTGCCTATTTGCCGAGCCTAGGGAGCTACCCTATGCCGAATAAAGGCTATGTTATTCAACAGATGACCCGACAAGGCGCGGGTACTCTGTGCTGTAGAACCGGAGATTAAAATAGTGCGGTTAATTTCAATGTCAATCAAAAAATTGGGGTAGTATATCAGTTTGAATTTCTTCGGATGGTTCTTCTTTTTATTAAAGGACTGAAAATTTCAACCTGATACACTACCAAAAATTGATGTCGCGCAGCATCGTCTGGCTGAGCGTCAGCCTTTTCGTGTGCTCTCCCGCCTTGCAATATGACCTGTGGCACCCACCTTCGGCCAAAAACGGGGCTGAACTCGTCGGCCCCCGATCAGGTCGGGGCAGGCTCTTAGCGAGCTTCGTTGGGCATGGGTTGAGCCGCGCTGGGAAGCTGCCGTGCTATACTAAATGGTGAGTGGTTGTTGGGAAGATGCCCGCTTGCGCGGACATGACGGCGGGGTGCTGCGTACGGTGGGGGCACAGGGCCGGGCGCGGCCATTCGTCTAGGCACCGAGGTGGCTGACTGCTTAACATCAGTTACATTATATTATACGATATTACACGCGTTCGACCCGGATCAACGCTCCAGCGCACACCGCCGCCAACGCCCGCGGCTCGCCTTCGATTTGTCCGAGAACATTGACTTCACTTACCAGCCGACACTCGTCGCCCTCGGAAATCGGGGTCGGGCCGTAGGGCAGGGCTAGCGATTGCCCCTCGACCCAAAAGCACACCGCGCCTTTTTCGACGACTTGCTGCGCATCGGGTTCTAGCTCGGCCTGCACGGGGACCTCGAAGTACACTTCCTCGCCCCAAGTGTTTGCTGTCGCGGTGCAAGGTAGGACCGCCCAGACTTTTTCGGCCGTCGGCGTAGCGTCCAAAATCGCTTCGACCGCGCCATCATCCCAGCTAATCCGAATCCGCATTGCAGTCCTCCTGAAAACTTGCCCAAGCCTTTGACTTTTCATAATATAAGTGCCCATTCATCGCCCGCAAAAACGCCCGCCATACAGGTAAAAATCATGGAAAAACCCAATGTCGTCGTCATCGGCTACGGCTTTGCTGGCCGCTGCTTCCACGCCTATCTAGTGGGGCTGGCCAGCGGCCTGAACCTCTACGGCATTGCCACCAGCCGACCGGAAGCCCGCGACCAGATCCAGCGCGACTTGGGGGTAAAGACCTTCCGCCACTTCGACGAAGTGCTGGCCGACCCAGCCGTCGATCTGGTCGTCCTCGCCACGCCCAACGACCTCCACGCCCCGCACGCGATCCAAGCGATGGCGGCCGGCAAACACGTCGTCACCGACAAACCCATGTGCTTGAGCATGGCCGAGGCCGACCAGATGATCGCCGCCAGCCAAGCGCACGACCGCTTGCTCAGCGTCTTTCAGAACCGCCGCTGGGACGGCGATTTCCTCGCCGTTAAAGACGCGCTGGCCCAAGGGCTTGTCGGCGATCCTTTTTTGCTGGAGATGTTCTGGGGCCAATACGGCCCTCCGCGCGGTTGGCGCAGCATAGCGCGGCACGGCGGCGGCAAATTCTTCGATTTAGGTGTGCATCTGGTCGATCAAGCCCTCCAGCTCATCGACGCGCCGCTGACCAAGGTGTACGCCTCCTTCCACTCCGGCGACCCGCTCAGCATTGACGTCGAGTCCCACGCGCTGGCCGTGCTCCACTTTGCCAACGGCGTCGAAGTGCGCGTGGAGACCTCGTCGCTGGCGGGCAAAGCCAAACCGCGCTGGTACGTGCTGGGCACCGAAGGTGCGCTGGTCAAAGAGGGCGTTGATCCGCAGGAAAAGGCCATGATCGCTGGCGATATCGACGCGGCCGAAGAAGCGCCCGAGCACTACGCCCGCCTCTATAGGCCAACAGAGGAAACCATCATGGAGACGGCACCGGGCCGCTGGCGTTCCTACTACGAAAACATCGCCGCCGCGCTAGCCGGCCGCGCCGCGCTGGCCGTTACCGCGCAGAGCGTGCAGCAGACCATGGTCGCCATTGAGGCCGCGCGGCTCTCCGCCGCCGAGCAGCGGCCCGTGGCCCCGGAGGAAGTCGGGTGAAACTCCGGCCGGGCAACTACGGCAAGGAGACCAGCTTTGAGGTCCGCACCTTCGACGCGGAGATGCCCCTCGACGAATACGCCCGCCTGCCCAAGCACCCGCTCTATCTGGTACTCGACAATTTGCGCAGCGCCTTCAATGTCGGCTCGATCTTTCGCACGGCCGACGCGGGCCGTCTCAGCGGCATCTACACCTGCGGCTACACAGCCCATCCGCCCCATCCCAAGCTCGACAAGACGGCGTTGGGCACCCTGTCGTACATCGAGACCCGCCACTTTGCCACTACCCTCCAGGCCATTGAGCACTTGTGCGCTCGCCAAGTGCCGGTGTGGGCGCTGGAGACGACATCGCACAGCCGCTGCTACACTGAGTTAGACTATCCGCGTCCCTTGGCTCTCATCGTGGGCAACGAAGCTCTTGGAGTGAGTTGTGAAGCGCTCGAGTGCTGCGACGAACTGGTTGAGATACCCATGTACGGCTACAAAAATAGCCTCAATGTGGCCGCGGCCAGCGCCGTCCTCGTCTTTGAGGTCCTGCGCCAATGGCAGGCCGTCAGTTCCGCCTGCCAACCCACCGCCCATGCCTGAAGCTCTTTCCTCAAGTCCAATTTACGAGATCTAGGTTCTCCAGATCGTCAATGATGATTTCCACCGACCCGGGATCGACCGGCTCGAATCCATCAAAATCGTCCGGTATCTCGATGCCCTTGCCGACGCTGTACCCGTAGCCGAATTCCTTCAGCCACAGCACCGCCTCAAGGGCCTCTTCCGCATTTTCGTTTTCTCTATCAAAGAAAAGGACATAGTGCCTCGGTGCCGCACCCAGAACCTCGTCAAAGGCGGCATCGGGAAGGATCCCTTCTTCTAGGAAGCCATCGACTACTGCGAGTAAACCAACCCCCAACAGGTCCCCCAGCAACGCCTCTGAAGGAGGCTCTTCTACAAACTCCATTCGGAAGGTTCCTGCCTCCAGATCAATTTCACCCGACCCGAAGACATAGGCGTAGTCCCCTTCGCCGGCGTCCGCTGTCCAAATCCCTACAACCCTCGCATTGCTGCCCGCCAGAGAACCGTTCGGGTCGCGAACATGTCCAGATACGACAAACAGGGGCTCAACACTAGGCGTTGCCGTCGGCGCGTCGGAGTCGGAACATCCGGTCAGGAGCATGGCCAAGAGTGCAGCACCGGCAACTAGCAGGTTTACAACGAACTTTGACATTCCTTCTCCTTTTAACGCGCGCTCGGGTTAAGCGGTCTCTACTCGCCTTGGCACGGATGCAGGCTATTCGTTATGGCCGAATTTTTCCGCTCAGCGAATCAACGCCAACTTAGCCGTTTGGACGACGCCACCCCCTTGCAACACCGCCCAATAGACCCCGGAAGCCGCCTCTGCGCCCATATCCGTACGACCATTCCAACTGACGCGATGTGCGCCAGCCGCCAACCACCCGTCGGCCAACACGCGAATCTGCTGGCCCATCAAATTATAGACAGTAAGCCGCACCGAACCGGCCTCGGCTAAGGCAAAGGGAATGGTCACTTCGGCGTTGAACGGCGTGGGGAAGGGATCACCTAGGCCGGAGACTATGCCATCCGGCAACTCGGACAGGAGCCGCGTCCTAGCGACGGGCTTGGCATTGAAAGGCTTCTGTAATTCTCTAGCCCCCTTAAATTCCAAAAAATTCACATCCCTCAACTCCCAATAACTAAAAGAGCTAATGCGGTTCTGATTGGCCCTATTGCGGAATTCGATCACATTCTGACCGAAATTGAGATCTTCCTCGCTTAAAATAGCAAACCAAACTTGCCAATCGTCGCTTTCCGAAGCCCAACCATAGTCCTTATCATTGATCAGAATATCGACCTCAGCATTGTTTTTAAGCTCCCATGCCATAAGACCAGGTTCGCCATTTCCTTCAAAGCCGAACCTGACGCTTTGGGGATTTTCGGTAACCCGAGGAAACCAATAGCCGAACGTCCCTGTGCTCGGGAGTTGCTTTAGCAGAACCGGCAGCACCAGCTTGCCGTATCCACTGTCGTTGTCCCTTCCCCAAGTCCCTATGTCAACTGTTGCATCGACAAGTGCGTCCCACAATTGAGTGCGCGAGTACGAGGGATACGCCGACTTGATTAAAGCCGCTGCGCCGGCGACATGGGGCGCAGCGGCAGAGGTTCCGGTATAGCCATAAAAATCCTCCGACGCTCCATAAGAAGCCGTCGATACTCCACTAGGCGCGACAAGTTCGGGTTTGAAGCGACCATCTGTGGTGGGCCCTCGGGAGCTATAATCCGCAATCCAACCTAGGTCGTAATAGTCATAATGGACCGCCCCAACGCTCATCGCCCCTCTAGCGTCCGCGGGACTCCCGATACTGTTCTCCGCAACCGCAAACTCTTCAAAATCGTGATTGAGGGACCAGATTTTCAGCCTTCTCGGCCGAGCGTCCTCGCTGCGAACAACAATTTCGTACTTTCCTGATCTCTCTACCCTGTATTCGATTCGTTCTACAGGGACATCACCGTAGCCATTTTGACGATCAGTGCTTCCGTCGACGAATTCGCGATCTCCGAAAGAGTTCAATATGAGATAGAGGTCATAGTTCTGCTGGGAGGAGGGCCAATCATTCCACGTCAAGAAAACTCGTATTTCCTCCCCTTCCTCTGCTTCAAACTCTAGCGTCTCGTCTTCTCCTTCAAAGTTATGCCAACCGTCATCATCGCTATCAAACCAGAACCCATAGTAATGGCTCTGTGCGTCATTGCCCGCTGAATTTACCCAAAGAATGCCATTATCGGCGGCATCATTTACAATGTCACAGGCCCTTCCTCGCCCATCGCCAATCCCTGTTCCAAACCAGCCCATGGAATGACTGATTACATCAATACTGTCTCGTATGGAGCGATCCTTAGCGTTTTCAAGGTCAACCAGATCTTCCACCTTATAGAGATAAAACTCGGCTTCTGGGGCTACATCGTAGATAATCTCTGCACAGGCTGTGCCGTGGATGCTGTCGCCGGCGTATATCCCCTTGCGCGTATAGTCGTAATACCAAAATCCCGGCATGTCCCAAGACAGTTCGTCCGCCCCCTTAAATCCTTCGTCGATAATCGCCACCTTGACCCCTTGGCCTCTGACGCCCTCAAAGTAACTATCATACGCGTTGATGAGTCGCCTACCTTCGCTCCAAGTCTGTTGCGCCTGTGGCCGATACGGCCTACGGACAAAGCGAACTCCCGGCAATTCCGAAACTGCCACCAACGACGACGCCGGAACCGAAATCCGCATAAGACTCTTGGACTGCGCCAGAACCTTCCCGCCCAGTGCCGCCAGCGACGACGTATCAATCGAAACCGACGCTTGGCCAAGATGTGGGACCAAGATGACGACGACAGTATCCTGCACATCGCGAGTCGGCTTGGCCGCTCCCGGCGTTGCCAAATCCCACAACGCACTCTGTATCTTGGGCGGGCCGTCGGGCCTGTCCGGTGTAAAGTTCAGATTCTGTCCCCAAAGAGGTACATAGCCAAAGACGCCCAAGAAAAGGGCGATAATAATTCTACAACGATTAATTGGGGACCAATACAGACTGCACATATAAGCATTCTCCGCATGTAGGGGGTGGAGGCGGCTCCCACAGTATTGGGGAGCCGGGCCTTGTCCACCTTCACGCACAGATTCATGCGGGAACGTTCTGTCTATTTACCGACGGTAGGGAGCAACCCCCGCCGCTTTATATCGGCTCTTGTATTCAACAGAAGACCCGACATGCGGGTTTCTGTGCGAGAAAGTGGACAGCTTGAAGATAGGAACACAGAACAGAGAGTTCAAACGGAGGCACCTTACTACGCAACCCAAACCGGCTGGGCCTATAGCGCCTCAAATCCCGTTGCCCGTTACAGCGCGATCACCACCTTAGACGACTTAGGGCAGGTGGGGGATTTCCTGCCCTCCGGTCTAACTTCCAATGAAAGCCAACTTTGCTTATATATAAATGCTCGTTTGTCGGTCACAAAAACGCCGTCGCACAAGTAAAATGGAAAAACCCAATGTCGTCCTCAGTTATGGCTTTGCTGGCCGCTGCTTCCACGCCTATCTAGTGGAGCTGGCCAGCGACCAGATTCAGCGCGACTTGGGAGTAAGCCCCACCTGCCAGCCCACCGCCCATGCCTGAAGCCGCCCCGCAGACTCGGGGGCTAGCCGCCCGCTTGCTCCGCGACTGGCTCGGCTTTGAGTTCGTCTCCCGCATCTATCTCTACAGCGCGCTCATCGGCTTGATTGCCGGCTTGGGTGCCGTGTTATTCACCTACGGCCTCGAACTGGCCAAATTCCTGCTAGTCGAGAAACTGGCTGGCTACCGCCAGATTCATCCCCACAACAGGGCGCTGTTCGACTTCTCCTTCCTCGACGCGCCCACCTACGGAGAGTACTTGTGGCTGTTGCTGCTGCTGCCGGCGCTGGGTGGCCTGCTCGGTGGCTATCTGACGCACCGCTTCGCGCCCGAAGCCCAAGGTGCGGGCACCGATGCCATGATTGACGCCTTCCACAACCAGCGCGGTCACATCCG
Source organism: Candidatus Latescibacterota bacterium (assembly GCA_022826515.1). Next base: position 11,672 of record JAJDUT010000119.1, on the reverse strand, counting down.
TCCCATCGTCGCTCCGGTCAAGGCCCTGGCGACCATCGTCACGCTCGCCTCGGGTGGTGCCGCTGGTCAGCAAGGTCCTTTGGTGCATATTGGCGCGGGCTTAGGCTCTTGGATCGGTGACAAGCTCAAGCTCTCGGTGGCCCAGCGGCGGATTTTGCTGCTGGCGGGCACAGCCGGAGGGCTAGGCGCAATTTTCCGCGCGCCCTTGGGCGCGGCGATCGCCAGCGTGGAAGTGCTCTATCGCGAAGACTTTGAAAGCGACGCGCTCATTCCCTGCGTCATCAGTTCCTTTGTCGCCTATGCTATCTACATAGCTGTCTTTGGCTTCTCGCACATTTTCGCCCTGCCCGACCTGCTGTTCACCGATGTGCGCGAGTTGATTTTCTACTTAGTGCTGGGGTTTTTCTGCGCCGTGGTCGGCATTTTTTACGTCAAGACCCTGCGCCTTGCGCGCACCCTCTTCGACCGCCTGCCACTGCCCCGCTACTGGATCGTCTGCTGCGGGGGCTTGCTGGTGGGGGTGGCGGCCTTTATCGATCCGCGAGTGCTGGGCGATGGGTTCGGCGTCATCCAACGGGGGCTCGATGGCGAGCTTGCAATCCGCGCCTTCCTAGCCCTCGCCCTGCTCAAAATCCTCGCCTCTAGCTGCACGATTTCCAGCGGCGGCTCGGGCGGCGTCTTCGGCCCCTCGCTCTTTATCGGCGGGATGCTCGGCGGTGCCGTGGGCCTGCTGGGCCAACAGTACTTTCCCCACATCGTCCACCAACCGGCCGCTTATATCGTGGTGGGCATGGCCTCGTTTTTCGGCGCAGTGGCCAATACGCCGCTAGCAGCCCTGATTCTCGTCATCGAAATGAGCGGCTCCTATCACCTGCTGCCGCCGCTGATGGTAGTAAGCGCCCTCGCCCTGATCTTCGCGCGCAACTTTTCCATTTACCAAAACCAAGTCCAAAACAAGTTCCACTCTCCGGCCCATATCAAAGACCTAACTGTCAATGTGTTACACGATCTCCAAGTCCGCGAAGTATTTCCCCGCCTCAAAAACACCTCCGAGGCCATCGTCAGCAATCGGCTTTCCTACTTTTCCCTGAGTAGCTTGAGCAAAAAGCTGGGCCATTTGCACTTTGTCGTCACCGATGACGACGGCGGCCTGCGCGGCATGATCAGCCTCGAAGACCTCGACCTGCCCGAAGACGAGATGCTGCGCAACTTGGTCCTTATTGAGGACATGGTCGTCGATGACGTCCGGCCCATCGACGCGGAGGACAACCTGCACGAGGCCCTGCAAAAGCTGCTGGATTCTGGCTACGACAAGCTGCCCGTGGTGCATACCACAGACGAGGGGGAAAGCGAGTTTTGGGGCTATCTGATGCACTCAGATCTGATGCGCGTGTACCACGAGGAAGTCATTCGGTTGGAGGGACAGGATTGACCTCATTTGCGCCCTCGCGATAGGGCGCGTGCAGATAGTGCTGTGCCCGTTGGTGGCTATCCGCGTGGTCGGGCAAGCGCCGCACTCGCTGGTAGCGAAAAACCGCGTCCTCGCGGCGGCCCGATAAGTCGTGTACTTGGCCGAGCAGTAGGTTGGCCAACACGGCAAAAGCGAGGTCTCGCTTGCGCTCGGAATTGGCGGCGAGACTGTCGGTTGCTGCTAGGTGATCGGCGGCCTCGGGAAAGCGGCGCTCGAAAAAAGCGTATTTGCCCGCGTAGTAATGCGCCTCCAAGCGGCCGTGGTGGTGATAGCCGGTCTGACCGGCCACGCTGCGCCGCACGTATTCTTCGTACAGAGCCACGCCTGAGCGCCAGCGGCCGAGTTCGACCATAAGCCGCGCAGTGTAGCGGTGGAAGACGGCGTTGTCGGGGTACCGCACGTAGAGTTCCGCAAAATAGGGCAGTGCTCTGCGGTTGTCCTTTTCAAAAATCCGGTAGATCTGGCCGAGGAAATAGGCGGCCTCAGTGCGGGCGTAGGCTCCCTCGCGGGCGACTTCCTTGAGCTGCTGGAGACCCAACAGGCGATCGCCGTCGGGCAAAAAGGCCATGATTGGACGGAGAATTCGGTGGCGCTGGGGCATGACCTCGGCGAAGTAGTGGTACAGACCCTGCCCAAAGAGGATGTCCTTGTTGGTCGGCTCGAGCTGACGGCTCTTCTTCAGGAGGGGCAGGCCGCGCAGTCCGTCGCGCGCTGCCCTTAGGTACTGCTCTCTGTCGCCGTACAGGCGGCCGCGGAAACCAATGGCACCGCCCTTGAAGAGTATCGCGTCGAAGTCCATCGGGTCTTGTTTCAGACGCCGGTCGCAGACCTCAATGCACTGCTTGAGCCGGGCGTGGAACTCCGCGTCGTGGGTTTTGTCGGGCAAGTCGATGAGGATTCGCCACCAAGATACCATCGCGCGAAAGAAGTGGCCGAGCGGGTTGTCCGGCTCGGCCGCGACGATGTCTTGAAAGTGGCGCTCGGCTTCCTCAAAGCGCAGATTGTAAATCAGGTCTATGCCCCGCTGGATGCGCGCATCAAAGCCGCGCATCGTATAGGCCGAGTCCTCGCTCCAAGCGGGCAGGGCCAGCACACAGCAGAGCAAAGCCGCGCCTATGGGGTGCAGTGCATTCAAGGAACAGACCTCATGGCTTAACAGTAAAACCTAAGTACACGACAGTAGAAGCGGTATGAGATGCTTCGCTTCGCTCAGCATGACAACATGAAGCGTCAGCACCTGTCATGCTGAGCGGAGCGAAGCGGAGTCGAAGCATCTTATTCCTCAATGCCCATGCGTAACGTTACTGGCGTGTACTAAGCAGTAAAACAAAAACCAAGCCGTTCAAGAGTAGGATAAAAATCAACTATGGCAACTGTGCAATGCGACATCGCGATCATCGGCGGCGGTTCGGCCGGGTACGCCGCAGCGCGCACGGCCCACGCAGCCGGCGCGAATGTCGCGGTTATCGACCAAGGTCCCTGGGGGGGGCTGTGCATTCTGCGCGGCTGTATGCCCAGCAAGGCGATCCTGCGCTCCGCCGAGATAGCCTCGCATCTGGGACGCGCTGCCGAGTTCGGGCTAGCGCCGGTAGAAGTCCGCGCTGATTTAACCGCCATTGTCGAGCGCAAGGCGCGGCTGGTCGCCGACTTTGCCGCCTATCGCCGCGAGCAACTGAGCGATGGCCGCTTCGCGCTCTACGAAGCGCGCGGCCGCTTCCTCTCGCCGCAGAAGATCCAAGCCGGCGACGACGTCATTGAGGCCGGGCATTTCATCATCGCCACCGGCTCTACGCCTCACCATGTCCCGGTCCCGGGGCTGGACCAAGTCGGCTACCTCACCAGCGACGAGATTCTCGACCTGCGCCAGCAGCCAGCGAGCCTCCTCGTCCTCGGCGGCGGCGCGGTTGCCGTCGAGCTAGCCCAGTTCTTTCAGCGCATTGGCACGCAGGTGACGCTCATCCAGCGCAGCGACCACATTCTCTCCGCTGGTGACGAGGATTTGGCGCGACCGGTGGAAGCGCACTTCCGCGAGGAGGGCATGGAGGTGTACACCGGCACGCAACTGCGCCAATTCACCGAGGAAAACGGGCGCAAGACGGCGCATTTTTCCCACGGCGGCGCAGAAAAAACAGCCTCCGCGGACCTCGTCCTCCAAGCCCTCGGCCGCCGCCCGCTCATCGACGGGTTGGGCCTAGACCAAGCCAGCGTCGAGGTCGCCGACGGGTGCATTGTCGTCGATGCGGCCATGCGCACCAGCCAGCCTTACATCTACGCCGTCGGCGACGTCAACGGCGAGCACGAAATCGTCCACATCGCCATTGAGCAAGGCGAGATCGCCGCGTACAATGCCACGCATCCCGACCGCCCCGAGCACCGCTTCGACGACCGCCTCAATGCGCTAGTCGTGTTCACCGACCCGCAGGTGGCCAGCGTCGGCCTCAGCGAGCGGGACTGCCGCGCTGCGGACCGGCCCTATTTGGTCGCCAGCTACCCTTTTGACGACCACGGCAAGTCGCTGACCATGGGCGAGACCTGCGGCCACGTAAAAATCCTCTGCGACCCGCGCTCGGGCGAGGTGCTCGGCAGCCACATTGTCGGGCCGGAGGCCGGCGAGCTGATCCACGAGTTGATCGCGGTGATGTACTTTCGCGGGACAGTGCAGGATTTGGCTAAAATACCCCATTATCATCCGACTTTGGCAGAGATTATTACCTATCCAGCCGAGGAGTTAGCAGAGCAGTTGTAGGGGAATTTGAGTTGATCGATGATGGTTTCGATCAGCAGTTTTACTTTTTCGCCGCGTCGTCATCCACCGCTTCGTAGGCGACCATCTCCCAGCCGTGAAACACCACCGCTAAGCCGATATGCCGCACTGACGGATAGCGACGCGGCAACGACGGGTCCGCCAAGTAGGAGCGCAATTGCTTTACGGCCTCCTGTACCTTGTCCGCTACGACAGATTCGTTGAGAGCCGCACTGCGCTTGAGATACTTGAGTTCGAGCACGTAGCCGAACTGCATGTCGGAATACTGCGCCACAAACGGCTCCAAGTACAAATCCGCATACCCTTTGTTGAGTTCGTATTCCGAGTGCAGCAGAAAATACTGGGATAGGCTCAAGTGGGCGGCGACAAAGCCGTGGACGACCTTCTCGCCGTCCATGTAGTCGCGGATGCCAGTTTGTTCGGCCAAGGCATCGCGCAAAAAGTCCAAGACGGGCTGCCAAGCCCCGTCGTAGGCCATTTCTTGAGCCAAGCGGAAAAAAGTGTACACATCGACCGAGAATACCTCCACATCGCGGTACGCATCGCGCAGGTAGCTATACATCAACCGCTTGACGGTTTGATTGGGAATGCCCAACCGGGGCATCCCGCGCTCCACGGCGCGAATGCTGAGTAGGCCGAAGTAATGCAGCAGCGATAGGAAGTTTTCGCGCTGGTCGAGTTGGTCAAGGGGAAAGCTGAGTTGGATGTTGCTTTGGATGCTCTGCTCGCCGATGATGTGGCGCAGCAGGTTGAAGTTGCCGTTGAGTTGTCGGTTGACCGTTAGCAGGTGGCGCAGCTTGCCGTAGTCAATCCGCACGTTGGTGTCGATCAATTCCCGCGGCATCTCTCTGTTCGGGATGGAGTACTTCAAGTAGTAGAGCACCATATCCGTATTGTATATGTCAACTTCGGCCTCCTCGGAGAACCGATAGCCATTGTACCATTCCCGCATCACGTCTAGCGCGGCTTCGACTTCTTGATTGAACGCGCCGAGGTCGCGGTACAGCTCCAGTAGTTGCCGCACCTCGGCCTCGGTAAAACCAAGCATCTGGTCGAACTTTGGTTCCAAGCTGATGTTGCTGCCGATGTTGAAGCCACTGGTGACGTCGTCCATCGTGATCGGCGACACGCCAGTGATGAACATGCGCTCCAAGCCGCCCTCGCTGTACCCGGTCCCGTCCTTGAGCGTGGCGAAGAAATTGCGATAGAAGCCGCCGCCGTGCGTGAACGCCTGATAGGCCTGCTCGCCGTGATAGGCCAGCACCGTGTTGGCAAAGTTGTCGTACTCGTCGATGAGCACGTACAGGGGGATGCCGTGGTCGCCGGCATACACGAACAGTTCATTGAGCTGGCCATTGACCGAACTGGGGGTGCGGATGTGCTGCCGCGCCGCCGCGGGAAACAAATCCGCATTGCGCTCCAGCGTACTGCGGACTATCAGTTGGCAATACTCTTCAAAGTGGTACTCGAGGGTGTCCAAGGCGTTCTTGAACGCCGAAAAGTTGAAGCGCAGGATGACGTAGCGATGGCGGTTTTCCGTCGGCTGCCGCCCCAAGTGGGTGCCGCCGAAGACCGCCTCGAAGTCGTCGGCTCTCTTGCGGCTGTAGTAGTTGTCCAGCAGCGACACCCAGCAGGACTTGCCAAAGCGCCGCGGACGTATCAAAAAGACGTAGCGCTCGTCTTCTAAAGCGTGGACGAAGCGCGTCTTATCGACATAGAGCCAGCCATTCAAGCGGATGCGCTTGAAATCGGCCTCTCCGTAGGGAATGCGCGGGTACGATGCAGCCATGACGACTCCTTAGACTGAGCGTAACGATTGAGCAGCACAAGCGCAACGTGCTCACGGTTGACCGCATCGGCGATGAACTGCGATGCCTTACCGAACTCTCGTTATATTATAAGGAGTGCGTAACGTCAGTTAAAAAGCAACAAAGGGGAGCTTATGTCTGCGTCTTACGATGTCGTCATTGCCGGGGCGGGCGCGGCGGGTGCAGTGCTCGCGGCGCGGCTCAGCGAGGATCGGAGTCGGTCGGTTTTGCTGCTGGAGGCCGGGCCGGATTTTGCTGCGGTTGAAGACCTGCCCGAGGAGATTCGCTATGCCTATGGGCGCGACCGCAATATCTGGGATCGCGCCTTTGGCTTGGGCACCCGATTTGGCTGGGAATATCGCGCCCGGGCTACGGACCTGCGCCCCGATATGTTTGTGCCGCGCGGCAAAATCGTCGGCGGGTCGAGTGCGGTCAATGCGCAAATTTTTCTGCGCGGAGTGCCCGAAGACTACGACTCTTGGGCCGCGGCGGGTAACGACCTGTGGAGCCACGACGAGTTGTTGCCCTTTTTGTGCCGCCTCGAATCCGACCCCGACTACGGCGACGCCCCCTACCACGGCGCTGACGGCCCCATCCGCGCCCGGCGGTTCAAAGATCACGAGCTCAACCCCGAGCACCGCGCCTTCTACGAGGCCGCGCTCGCCGCTGGCTACCCCGACTGCCCCGATCACAACGACCCTGATTCTACTGGCGTCGGCCCCTTGGCCCTCAATAACGCCGAGAGCATCCGCTGGAGCACCAACATCGGCTATCTCAACCCAGCTCGCAGTCGCTCCAACCTCACCATTCAAGCCAACACTCACGTCCACCGCGTAATTTTTGACGGCCAGCGCGCCACCGGCCTGCTCGTCGAGCGCGACGGTGACCTCTCCACGGTCCACGGCGGAGAAATCGTGCTCTGCGGCGGGGCGATTGGCTCGCCGCAGACGCTCTTGCTGTCGGGCGTTGGGCCATCCGCGCACTTAGAAGCGACGGGCGTTGAGGTGGTGTGCGACCTGCCCGGCGTCGGCCAGAATCTGCGCGACCATCCGCAAGTGAGCGTGACGCTGCGGGCCAAGGACGAGTACCTCGGCGACGGCACCGAGCCTCGGCTGCAAATCGGCCTGCGCTACACGGCCGCCGGATCGGATTGGCGCAACGACATGTTCATCATCCCGGCCTCTTTTGCCACGACCGCGGGCTACTACACCTCGTCGCATTCCAAACCCTTGGGCTTTTACCTGGTCGGCTGCATCTACTTGGCCGAGGGAAAAGGTGAGCTCAAACTGGCTTCCACCGACCCGCACGTGCAGCCCGTGCTCGACTACAACTACTTGGCCGAGCGTTCAGACTGCCGCCGCCTGCGCGAATCCATCCGCATCATCATCGACCTGCTCAACCACGATGCCCTCAACACGCTCGTCGTCGAGCGCATCGGCCCCACCGATGCCGAACTCGACACCGACGCCGCGCTCGACGAGTGGATGCGACGCGAAGTGGGCACCAGCCACCACGTCTCCTCGACTTGTAAGATGGGACCAGCGAGCGACGCAATGGCTGTCGTCGATCAGCATGGCCGAGTGCATGGCCTCGAAAACCTGCGCGTTGCCGACGCAGCCATCATGCCCGATTGCGTGCGCGCCAACACCAACATCACCTCCATGGCCATTGGCGAGCGGATCGCCGATCTCATGCGGTGAAGAGGCGTCGCGTCCAGACCACTGATACCAAAGGAATAACAATGCAGACGATTCAGATTGAAGTACCAGAAGAGATTTTTCTCTCTCTAAAAGAGACGCCCGAAGAATTTACCCAAGAGGTCCGCATGGCTGCCGCCGCCAAGCTCTATGAAATGGGTAAGATGTCTTCTGGGTGTGCGGCTGAATTGGCTGGCATGTCGCGCATCCAATTTCTCCAAAATATGGGTCACTACGGTGTGTCTGTATTTGATATGACCCACGAGGAATTAGAACAGGACCGCCAAAATGCCTGAGGTCGTAATCAGCAATACATCACCAATTTTTTATCTCCATCGACTTCGCCGCCTTGATCTGCTGCAAAAACTCTATCAGGAGATAATTGTTCCAAAAGCAGTTGTAGCAGAGTTGGAAGCAGGACGCAGACAAGGTGAAGATGTGCCAGCGATAGACAATTATGAATGGATCAAAATCCGAGCCATTCGGTCTCCGCAAATCCTAGGATTGAGCACGGACTTTGGCCCAGGTGAAACCGAGGTGCTGGTTTTGGCATTAGAAGAATCGGACAGCCTAGTTATTATCGATGAAAAACTCGCAAGAAAAATAGCTCGCCTACGAGATTTGCGTGTAACAGGCACAGCAGGTGTATTACTCAAAGCCAAACAAGAGGGTCATATCCTAGCGGTAAAACCCTTTATTGATCGGTTGCAAGAGATCCATTTTCATCTCAGCGATAACGTGCGGACTCTTATTTTGAGCATCGCTGAAGAATAACGAGTCTAATACCAACATCACCTCTATAGCTATTCGGCGAGCACATCGCCGATTTCAAAGGGGCTTATATACTTAACTACACAGGACGCTCTATCGGTCTCTTATAAGTAACGCAATACCAACGAGTCCAATGGTCGCCAGCGCCGCGCCGCTGAAAAACGAATTCTGCATCCGTTGCTTTGTCATACGATGATAGGTCACTGCAAATTCTCTAAAGTATTCCTCGCCTTGATCCTGGATCATCCTATATCCCATATAAACCGGGAACTTAGCCCCTTTAATGGTGTAATACCCAAAAAGCGGCCCTAGAATTGGGAATATGATTCCCAGAGCCACACCGGAAAGAAATTGGCTCGTAGTCCCTAAATCGGTATAGTCAGCTAGCAAAGCAGCCTCCTCTCTAGCGAGTAAGCGAGACTTGTTGGCATATAAACTATAATCGCCTGAAGTCACCTCAACTACCCCCTCGGCATTAGCATCAGCCTCAACCTCAATGCTGTCTGCTTTCGCTTTCTGTCTATATTTATTCCAAGGAGTTCTTTGAGCTAGTAGGGTTTGATTTAATTTAAGTTCAGCAAATAGGGGCTGGTAAGCAAAGAGTATGCAAAGACCAACGATCAGAGCACTTTTCATTTTTTCCTCGTTTCTGATAGGTTTTGGGTTCCTCGATTTAGTTAAGTCCGTATGTATCTTTGATATGACGGAACCTTATTAGCTCGTCTTTTAGCTCAGAGGCTTGGACTTCCTTCTCATGGATAGCGCAGAGAAGTGCCCACTCTTGATTGAGTAGGTCTTGCTGTAACTGTTCGGGATTATTAGACTTATAGAGTTGTTCGGACATCGCAGGTCTCCTAACCTTAGTGTGATGTCCTCGCCTGTCGCGTGCTGGTTACACGCTAAGGCAAGGAAGTAGCCCCCGACCAAAAGCTGGTCGGGGGCTTGGTGTTTCTGTTCGTGCTGTAAATCTATAAAGGCTTAATCAGAACAGCAAGTTTTTATCTGTGTAGCCATGTATATAAGCCCCATTTCAAACATAGGCTCCAAAAATGAAACCTCAACAGATAATTGCCCAGGATCCAAGGATATTAGATGCTATTGAAATGGCACGTCGAGAACAACGTCTTGATAAGACGCAATGGCTTCTTATTGACTATTTAATGGAAAAATTGGACTCGAATGATCCATACATAAAGCAACTACAGAGTTATATCAAACACCAAGAAAAAATAAGCAAGGTTGTCGGGTACGATCCTCTTATAGAAATCATCGTTTTTTTAGTTAAAGGCTATAAGCCCCCAAAAGGTAAGGTTTATGGAATGACCAGTATGGCTGACTTACTTAGAAAAATTACGAAATCCCCAGAATGTCAGTGGGAGGCTAAAATAGGCTTAGTAAGCCAAGGAATTAGTAATAAGAAATCTATCAAAGAAATTAAAAAAATAATAACTGGTAAATAACAACTCAAAAACCGGCAAAGGTCCTTATTTTTTGCATCGAGACGGGTCGTATCATTAGTGCCCGGAAAGCTACGGCGCACGAAAGGAGAGCGTATGAAGAAGGGGACTTCTAAAGCACTTACCAATGAGCAGAAGGCGGAGATTGAGTCGCTTGCGGCCCTTCCCGACGAGAAAATCGATACGAGCGACATACCCGAGATTCTGGATTGGTCCGATGCCAGACGCGGTGCCTTGTATCGGCCAGTGAAGCAGCAGATCACGCTGAGGCTAGATGCCGATGTGGTGGCATGGTTCAGGGCAAACACTCCAGATGGAAAGGGATACCAGACCGAGATCAACCGCGTATTGCGCGAACATGCCAAACTGAACAAATCAAGGGGATTTCGACCCCTACCCTCCCAACCCTAACCCATCCGCAACGCCCGATTCGCCAGCGGCAAATCCACCCGCCCATTGCCCTGCCGATGCGACTCGCGCAAGCCAATGGCAATCTCCAACGCCTCGCGCCCAAATTCCCCCGGACAAATCCGCTCTTCCCCTTCCTCAATCGCCCGACAGACGCCCTCAATCGCATCGACCATGGACGAGCGCGGATGCCACGGGTTGGGGAATGACCGCTGGATCGGTTCGCCGGTCTCTGGGTGCGCCCCCCACAGCTCGAATTGCGCGTGGGCGTTGCGCGAGACGATCATCCCGCGCTCGCCGATAAATTCCAAGGTCCACCCATGCCCCGAGCGGTCAGCGCGGGAGTTCAAAAAGCCGCGCACTCCATTGGCATAGGCAATGTAACCCGAGCCGGATAAATCCCGGTCGGCTGCGGCCTGCTCCTCATCGTCCATCTCGCCCATCACCCACTCGACCGGCGCTCCGGCAAACAACCGAAACAAGGCCAGCGTATGGCTTTGCAGATTCGACAGGCTGTGCGGGCTGTGGCAGACCATGGAGCGCAACCGGCCAATCGCCCCGTCGGCTATGGCCTGTCGCGCATTGGTGTACCAGTTATACCAGTTGAGATGGCAGGCGATAGAAAAAATCGTCCCGCTTGCCTTGCACGCTGCGATCATGGCATCGGCCTCGGCCAAGGTGCGGCACATCGGCTTGGTGGCAAAAATCGCCCGCACTCCGGCCTCAGCTAGGCCGATGACCACCTCGGCTCGCTCATCGGGCCGCGTCGTCACCGCCACCACGTCGGGCTGCTCTTGGGCGACCAACTCGCGGTAGTCTTCGTACAGGGCTTCTACGCCCCAGCGCTGGGCAAAGTCGTCCAACTTGGCTCGGTCCACGTCGGCCGCGCCGATCAGCTCAATGCCCCGCGCTTCGATCATGGCCGGGGCGTGTGCCCACGGCCACGGATAGTGCGGCATCCCGATGTGCTCGTCGTCAATGGTGCTGCCCATCCGCCCGCAGCCAACCACTGCGCCGCGATACGTTCCGCGTGGCTGCGTCGCCGCGATCTGTTCATAGGCTTTGCCCAACGGTTGTGCCATGCCGTGCCTCCTCTGCGTAAAATTGCTAAAAAGGGTCTGATTAACTAGAGTGACTACTCCGCCGGCTAAAACGCGGCGGCTTCTTGGGCTTGGCCCTGAGATTGTAGTCCCAATCTCAAGATATTGCGTGCGGCGTTTTCGTCTCGGTCCAAGACCAGCCCACAGCAGGGACAGTCATGGCGACGCATAGATAGTGCCTTGCGAAGCCGATGCC
>JAJDUT010000037.1 GCA_022826515.1 Candidatus Latescibacterota bacterium | reverse complement strand
GGAGGCGGGTAAACCCAAAAAAGTCGCCCTAACCGCCTGCATGCGGAAACTGATTATCATACTCAATGCCATCCTACGAGACCAACAACCGTGGAATCCGACCCTACAAACCCCTTGACCGCCAAGACAGTTGCTTGTGGTTGCCCTAAAACCCCTGTGGTTGCCTTTCATTTTATCAACATCACCTTGCCCACAGCCCGTTGACTGCCAGTGCGCAACTGCACCAGATACGCGCCATTGCCCACCGGCTCACCGGCGGCATTGCGACCGTCCCATTGGAGAACGTGTCGCCCGGCGTCCATCGGACCGGCGATCAGCGTGCGGACGGTGCGGCCCAACACGTCGTGAACGGTCAATTCGACCGGAGTGTTGGCCTGCCAGACCGCAAAGGGAATTTGCACCGAGGCATTGAAGGGATTGGGATAGGCCGCCTCCAAGGCGAATTCCTGCGGCAAGCCGCTGTCGGCGGTCTCCTCCACAGCCGTAGGAACGGCCGCATCGGCCAAGACCACGATATCCTGCGGCGGCAGACCGGTGTCGATGGGGCCGCTCAGGAACGCTCCAGTAACCGCGTCGTAGAATTTGAGTCCCGCGCTAGCCGGATCGGAGAAAGAGCCGCGGTCAGCGACAATCAATCGATCGCCATCTACAGCCAAGCTAGGAATAAAACCGCCGCTGATATTTTCCAAGGGTGCGCCCACGGTGCCGCTAGACAAGTCAAAGGGCCGGACGCTGTTGGCGAAGTTTTCGTCCGCGACCACGGCATAGCCCCGGTTTTGATCGACGAGTACCATGTACGTAATATCACCGCCCAAGTCCTCCTCGCTGACGGCCAATCCAAGGCTGCGGTTAGTAGCCGTATCGACGACTTCCACTCCACCGGCCCGGTCGCCAAAATTGACCACAACCCCCACGGCAATCTGCTCGCCGACGACGGCCATGCTGTTAGGATTGGCGACACTCAGGGGAATGCCCTGCACCCCCTCGGCGTCCGGGTCCACATCAACTAGGGCGTCAGTCGTCAGATCGACGACGATCAGATAGCTAACGTCAGCCGGTCCCCATCCTCCATTGCGGTCGAGGCGCTGACAGCTCAAATAGAGCCGGTCACCCACGCGGACGATCTGCGATACCTCGGGCAGGCCATCCGCGTCGGCGAACGCGCTCAGATCAATCTCGCCTAGTTCCGCGCCGTCTTGGGGATTGACGATCAGCAAAGACGCCGTCTCATAGCGCGTCACATACGCCTTGTCGGGTGCGACAATTTCTATATCGTGCGGGTTGGCACCATTGCCCACCGAAAACTGAGTCAGCGGAGTGCGCAAATCCATCGCGTCCAGCACCAAGATATTGTCCTGCCCCAAACGGTTGACGATATAGACGCGGCCATCGTGGTAGTGCCCCACTGCGTCGGAGTGGATGCCCAACAGATTCACCTCGGCCTCAGCCGCATTCGCAGCCAAAAAAGCCGTGCTGCCGGTCGAAAAGTCCGTGGTGATTACAAAGAGATCGCTCTGCGCCGACGCCGAGTTCGCCAGCAGCAAGACAGAGACAGCTAAAACGGAAATGCGATACACGAAAATCCTCCTTAGTTAGCGGTTAGTAGGGGCATCCCTCGTGGGTATCCAACTGCCCCTAGTGGTACGCAGCATAATGCACGGACAGCCCATACGAACGGCCCGGCAGTGGATAGCCCCACAGATCGGCTACTTGATTGTCGGTCAGATTGCGCAGTTCCCAAGACAAGGAGATGTCCTCGACTAATGGCACACTGCCGCCGAGATTGTACAGGGCGCGGACGGGCACGGTACGCAGATTAGCGCGGTCGAGAAAATGCCGACTCTCGCGGCTAAATTCGCCGTAGAGTTCAGCGCGGCCCAAGTCGAGGGAAACACTCGCATTGAGCCGATGGCGCGGCGCATTGGGCAGGTCGTTGCCCCGTTCAAAAGAGAACGGAGTGCGGTTTTCGGTGCGCTGATACGCGTAATTGCCACGGAGCGCCAGCCTTGGCAGCAACCGCGCTTCGACCCGCGTCTCCACACCGCGCAGCAAAGCGCGTCCCATATTGTAGGGCCGCGACACCCGCTGTGAATTTTGCATAAAGCGAATGAGGTCTTCGACGCGATTGTGGTAGTACACGACCTCGGCCAGCCCCAGACCCACTCCATCGGCGGAACCGCGAAAAACCAAACCCAAATCCCAGTTGTGCCCTTCTTCACTGACGAGGTTGGTATTGCCAATCACCGCGCCTCGGTCGCCGAACAGTTCAAAGAAGTTGGGCGCACGCTGATAGCGGCCATTGTGGGCTTTGAGTGCCAAGCCAGCGCCTAAGTCCAAGGCCGCACCCATGCGGTAGCCCCACAGGATTTCGCCGTTGTCCCGGCTCGGCAACACCGCGCTAGGCGCGAAGTACTTCCGGTCGAAAAAGCGGTCGTCGAGCCCTTCCGCCTGCGTGCCAGCATTGAGCGTCAATCGCTGCCCAAACCCCACCTCCACCTCGGTGCCGACAGCCAATGCCCGGCGGCGACTGTGCAAAAGCCGACTTTCAGGACGAAGTAGATCGTCGGGCGCAAAGGTCTCATGTCGAGCCGCGACAAAAGCGGTCAGCAGCGACTCGCCGGGCAACAGAGCATTCACCTCGCCGCGCAGGCCCAAGCTCTGGGTGATATTGCGGTCGTGCTGGCGGCCTAAGCCCACTTCGCCGTGCCGATCTTGGTACTCGTCTTTTTCGCGCGAGTGGTGGGCTTTGATTCGGTATCCGGCGCGGCCATCACCTAGCGGACCGAAGAGCGCAGCTTCGGCAATCTGACGCCACGTGTCGTAGCGGGTGTGCAGGGACTGGTTGTTGCCAATGCCGGGGATACCCTTGTAGCTCAGGTCAAAGGTGTTGTGAATCTGCAAGCGGCTAGCACCCAAGCTGCGCCCGATTTTGGCCAAGCCGCGCAAGCCGCGAAAATCGCTATTGAGCCGTCGCGCCCAGCCGTCGTCCTGAGAGTTGTACTCAGTGCCGTTGTCGTCCCAAAAGCGGAAGTCGTTGCGGCTGGCTCGGTAGTTGACCAAGCCCAAGTACTCCCAGCCCTTATAGGGACCACTGAGCGAAGCGCCTAGTCGACGGGTACCGTGCGAACCGGAAGCCGTGTGCAAGCGCGTGCGGACTTTGCCACCGAGCGGTTGCGTGCGAATGTGAACCACGCCGCCGAGGCTGTTGCCACCAAAGCGCGCCGGCACCGCACCCCGATATACATCGACGCTTTCGACGCCACCAATGGGCAAGCCGCCTAAATCCACGCCGCCGCCAACAGCCGAGTTGAGCGGCACCCCGTCGAGAAAAACTTGGACCTGTTCGGCGGTGGATCCGCGGATGGAAAGCGTGCTAAACGCGCCCAACCCGCCGTAGCGGCGAATGTTGACGCCGGTAGCGCGGTCGAGAGTCTGGGCTAGGTCTGCGCCGGGCGCACGTCGGTCGCCCAAGACAATAGTTTCGACGAAAGAGGCAATATGCTTGCCCTTGGAGTTGCGGCGGGCGCGGACCACCAACTCGTCCATGAGCATGGGCAGAGACTGCAGATGTAACTCGACCGAAGTGAGGGCTGCGCCGATCTGAATGTGGCCTTGCAAGGGCCGATAGCCCAGCCGCTCCACGCGCAAATCCCAAGTGCCTGTTGACAGATTTTCGAGATGAAAGGAGCCGGAGGTATCGCTGCGGACGGAATGGACGGCACCGGATGGGGCGCTCAGCGTCAATGCGGCACCAGACACGGGGCGACCTGCATCCGGGTCGAGCAACCGGCCCTGTAGCGACCCGGCCAAGAGTGCCCCAGGATGCAGGGCCAGCAAGAAAAAAACAATAAAAAAGCCCGCCCTCGAATGAGTGCGGGTCTGGGTGCTTGTATTAGGCACCGGTGGACCAACCTTTCTACCGAAGGGTGTCGTTCACCTCGATCGCAGGCAGGTCTCCTGGCTTCCGGTTATGTGCCGCCCGACTCCTTCCCGATCCTCTTGGGAATCAGTGGCTGATGTCGGGGACGCGACGGCCAATGGGCCGTCAACCGGTCACAGTGGCGGGACCGCGGCAGATTTACACTGCCTTCCCTATTCTCCCACTGCCGTGCGGCAGCGGGCACCTGCGCCGTTATTTGATTTGGCTATTAAAAGGGCTGCGTTGGATTCTGTCAAGAGCGCTGACCGCTAGCAGGTTAGGTAGAACTACCGAGCTCCCTCGATTAATTGCTTCAGATTGTTCCATGTCCATTCGTAAACTTTGTCTGAACGACGTGCCATAGGAGGTTTGTGACACACCTTTTGGGGTCGGCCCCATAACAAGAAATACGGCTTTTGTTCTTCCTGAGCGATGGTTAGCTCAGCAGCCACACCCTTTGCTTCATGAGTATGCTCGCCGCAAATGACGATAGTAAGGTCTGTCTTGCGTATGCGCTCCCTCACCTGATCCTTCCACTTCTCGGCGAAGGGTTCCTGTACGGACCAATCTGCAATGGCGAATGGAGAATCAGGATTTTTCGCTTGGCCCACTAAGGCATCTCGTAGTTCTGCATCGTGGTCGAAGTCGAAACTGATGAAGGCGCGTTTTGTATTCATTGCCTAGTCCTCCTATACGCTGAGTCTTTATTCATTGTCTTTTTCAGAGTTAGATAACACATAATCAACAGTTTCTTGAATCACATCGATGGGAACTACCACTGCTAGGCCCGAATTCTCTTGGAAAACCATTCTTCTTCTACCAGTTTGCTCACTTATAGCAATCTCCTCATAGGGAATGTAAGAAGAAACCATTCCAATCAGAAGTGATCTCATAATAGACTGTGTATCAGTGATACGAACTTGCTCTGGTTTGGTTACTACTGGGCCTCCACTGTTCCCCGGAAATATAAAAGAATCAATCAGTATATTAGGGTTTCCTTGAAACCAATCTTGAATACGTGCTATCGTACCATGACGAACGATTGTATAATTTCGTTCCTCTCCAGCCAAACCCATTGGAAAACCGAGGACAAAAACTCCATCGCCTTCACTGATTAATTGGCGTGCTTCTTCCAGTGAAATTGCATTTTCGTTTCCTCGAAAAACTTCAACCTCAATTCCATATTGCTCTAATATGTCTATAGAAATCGGTATAATGGCTACATCTGCACCTCCTGGATGTATGGTCCACTGCATTGATCCATCCGTTGCTCTTGACTCAATAGGGAATATTTGTGAGGGACGATTCAGAGGGCGGTTAAAGCGAGTTACTATGACATCAGAACCTTCGACTACATGACGGTTTGTTACTAGGAAAACTTTGAAATTCTGGTCTCTATCGTTTGACTCTTCTCTTGAAGGATGGCCGTATAGAAAACCTGTTGCTATATACTGAACCGTATTTTCTTCGGTTGGAATGCCTAAAGCAACAACCGCGTTTAGATATCCGAGTGGAATGAGTGCCATAACGGCTACCTTTAGAAAATTTGCTCGCCCATTGCACCCGCAACTCCAGATACCATCTTTGGCAGGAGTACATTGTGCATTATAGCGAGTGTGTGAGATGCAATCCTAGCTAATACCGCTCACCTAAGCAAGAGTTGCAAGTGGCCGCTCATGCCCTTCATTTTTCCCCCACATCCTCCACCCCTGCCCGCAACAACTCAGCTACGCTCCACGCCTGGGCAATGCAGCCGCGCGGCGCAAAAGGCGGCTCGGCGTCAAATATCTCCGAGATCGTGCCCAAGCCCGCCTCGTTCAGGTGCGCGGCAAAGCCATCGAGAAGGGCGCGGCCGCTCCGGCGGCCCACGCGGCCGTGGCAACGACAGAGGGCGGTGATGTACGGGCCGATAAGCCAGCCCCACACCGTGCCTTGGTGATACGCGCTGTCGCGCTCCCAAGGGCCGCCCGCATACCGGGCGCAGTACGCCGGGTCGCGCGGCGAGAGACTGCGCAGGCCGCGCGGGGTCAGCAAGTGTTCGTCAATCACAGATAAAATTCGCCGCGCCCGCTCGCCCTCGACGAGCGGAAAGGGCAGCGAGAGCGCGAAAATTTGATTGGGGCGGATCGACCAATCCGGCCCCTCAGGCGCGACCACGTCGCAGAGATACCCCCGCTCCTCGCACCAGAACAGGCGCTCAAAAGACGCCCGCACCTCAGCGGCGCGCTGGCCGTAATCAGCGCGCTGGCCAAATGTCTCGGCCAAGTGCTGCAAAATTTTGAGCGCATTGTACCAGAGCGCATTGACCTCCACCGGCTTGCCCATGCGCGGCGTGACCACCCAATCGCCGATCTTGGCGTCCATCCACGTCAGTTGCACCCCCGGCTCCCCAGCCGCGAGCAGACCATCGGCATCAACCCGGATCTGGTAGCGCGTGCCGCGCTCGTGCCAAGCGGCTATATCCTCTAACGTCGGCCACAGCTCGCGGGCAAACTCGTAATCCTCGGTGTATTGCAAATACTTGTAGAGCGCGACAAAAAACCACAACGTCGCGTCAACAGCGTGGTATTCCGGCTCCTCTCCCGCGTCGGGAAAGCGGTTGGGGATCATGCCCTCGCTGACGTGCTCGGCAAACGCCGCGAAGATGCCCCGCGCCTCGGCAAAGCGCCCGGTGACCAAGCAGAGACCGGGCAGGGCGATCATGGTGTCGCGGCCCCAATCCGTGAACCAGTGATAGCCCGCGACAATGGTGTGCAAGCCATCGCCGCGCCGCACCAGAAACTGATCGGCCGCCCGTGCCAACGACCGCATCACAGGATCAGCGGCCCAATCAGCGCGTACCTCCATCCGCTGACGGCGGTCAATTTCGTCGGCAAGGAGCACAATGGGGTC
Organism: Candidatus Latescibacterota bacterium; assembly: GCA_022826515.1. The sequence goes on along the minus strand of JAJDUT010000037.1, from coordinate 85,630 downwards.
GCGGCAGGTGGGCAGTTCGGTAGCCGCAATTACGCCAACAGTCTCTCCGGGGACGAGTTGCAGACGCAGGTAGCCGGGTGTGGACAGGTCTTCGCTGTGGTCGAGGCCGCGCTCTTCCTCGTGCGGATATTGGAAGTTGTAGTACCAGTCCGGGTCGGCCTCCCAAGATGCGTCGGCAGCGTAGATGTAGGCAGGGGGCTGATCGGGATAGGGTTGATAGGCCAGCACATCATCGGTCCAAGCACCAGTGCGGGCGACTTGATCGTTGGCCTGCACCAAGTGGTGATAGTCCCGACCCGCGAAAAAGGGGCGCAACTCCAACCAAAGCGGCTCAGACGCTTCCACCAGTTCGTACGCTACGACCAAAGCGTGTTCGCCCGCCAACAAAGCCAGCCGCTTGCACAACACCCACCCATCCCCCGCGTACGTCCACGTCGGCACCGGCTCGGACGAGAAAGCAGTCAGCCATTGGTCGCCCCGTGGGTGAATAACTCCGGGAAAAATGCTGCAACTTAGCTCGACGCGTCTTGTAGGTAGGACCAAAGTCTCGTCAAGCCGCGAGAGCAACACCACCCGACCAACCGGCGGACAGGTCGCCACAACCAGCAGGCCGTGGTAGCGCCGAGTGTGCGCACCGCTGACCGTGGAGGAAGCCCAGCCCCCCAAGCCGTTGGTCTCCAGCCACTCGCGGGAGAAGTTGTCCTCGCGTACTAAAGCATCGGCGGTCACTACTTATTGGCAATAAGCGAGTCCACAACCGCTGGATCCGCTAGCGTCGAGGTGTCGCCGATGGAGTCGGTCTCGTCGGTAGCTATTTTGCGCAGGATGCGGCGCATGATCTTGCCCGAGCGCGTCTTGGGCAACCCCGGTGCCCAGTGGATGACATCCGGGGTAGCGATCGGGCCGATGGCCGTGCGCACCTGTTGCTTGAGCTCGTTTCTGAGCGCGTCGGTGTACTCCTCTCCAGCATTGAGCGTCACGTACGCGTAGATGCCCTCGCCCTTGATGTCGTGTGGGAAACCAACGACCGCAGCCTCGGCCACCTTGGCGTGCAGCACCAACGCGCTCTCGACCTCGGCCGTGCCCATGCGGTGGCCAGAGACATTGATCACGTCATCGACGCGGCCGGTGATCCAGTAGTATCCATCCTCGTCGCGCCGACAGCCGTCGCCCGTAAAGTAGTAGCCCTTGTACTGCTGGAAATAGGTCTGCTCAAAACGCTCGTGATCGCCGTACACCGTGCGCATCTGCCCCGGCCAAGGAGCGCGCATAGCCAAGACGCCAGTGACGCCGTTGCCTTCTATCTCCGTGCCTTTCTCTGGGTCGAGCACGACCGGCTCAATGCCGAAGAAGGGGAAGGTGGCCGAGCCGGGTTTGGTCGGAGTCGCCCCGGGCAACGGCGAAATGAGGATGCCACCAGTCTCGGTCTGCCACCACGTATCGACGATGGGGCAACGCTCCTTGCCAGCGTTTTTGTGATACCAGCGCCAAGCCTCGGGATTGATCGGCTCGCCAACCGTGCCCAACAGCCGCAGCGAAGGCATCTCGTAGCCAGCGGGCCACTCCTCGCCGGCCGCAGCAATGGCGCGAATGGCGGTCGGGGCCGTGTAAAACTGATTGACGTTCCACTTCTCAATGGTCTGCCAGTAGCGGTCCGGGTTGGGATACGTAGGGATAGCTTCAAACATCACGGTGGTCGCGCCGTTGGCCATCGGACCATATACGATATACGAGTGGCCAGTGACCCAGCCGATGTCGGCCGCGCAAAAGTAGATGTCGCCGTCGTGGTAGTCAAAAACATACTTGTGTGTGGTGCCCGTATAGACCATGTACCCGCCGACCGTGTGCTGCACGCCCTTGGGCTGGCCGGTGGAGCCAGAGGTATAGAGGATGAAGAGCGGATCCTCGGCGTCCATGACCTCGCAATCGCAGTCGGCGTCCGCATCGGCCATCAGTTCGTGCCACCAGCAGTCGCGGCCTGCCTGCATATCCACGGCAAAGTCCGCGCGATCGACCACGATGCAGGTCGCTACCTCGGCGTCCATGCGCGCATCCGCATCGGCCATGGCTTGGTCGGCTACAGGCTTCATCAGAATCGGCTTGTCGCCGCGATGGGTGCCGTTGCAGGTGATGACAGTCGTGCAAGTGGAATCGACGATGCGGTCGGCGAGCGCGTCCGCGGAAAAGCCGCCGAATACGATCGAGTGAATCGCGCCAATGCGGGCGCAGGCCAGCATGGCAATGGCCAGTTCGGGCACCATCGGCAGGTAGATAGAGACGCGGTCGCCCTTTTTGACGCCGCGCGCCTTGAGCACGTTGGCGAATTTGCAGACCTGTTCGTGCAGCTCTTTATAGGTCAGCGTGGCGTCTTCCCCCGGCTCATTGCCCTCCCAGATGATGGCGACCTGATCGCCTTTGGCATCGAGGTGCCGGTCAAGGCAATTGTACGCGATGTTGGTCTGGCCGCCGGCAAACCACTCAATCGCAATCGGCCCGGCGTCCATGTCGTAATTGTACGACCGCACAGTGTCCCACTTCTTGAACCAGTGAAACTCCGCGGCCTTTGCGGCCCAAAACGCCTCCGGATCGGCGATGGAGCGCGCGTACTCTTCCCGGTACTCGTCCATGCTTTTGACGTGGGCACGGCCGCGTAAATCAGCATTGGGTTCATAGACTTCAGACATGCGAGCTAACTCCTCATTAGGGTGGAAATAGCCATCAATAGCGCAAACTAAAACGACCTTCGCCTATAAGGGCGAGAGGTTTAGGTGCGGCTTTGCTATGAATGTGGCATAGCGACAGGAAAATAACCTTTGCTCCGTCTAAAGGCGAGGGGTTTAGAAGCCGTTGAGAATCGTGTATAATATCATCAGCGCGACTTCGGTGATGCACCCAAACATTTCGGAATTGCGCTCCTATCGCCCCAACAAGCCTTGCGGAGAATACAGAAATGAAAAAACTAACCAGCACCTACCTATTGCGGATGCCGACCTTCTTGAAGGCCGCAGTCGCCGACATCAGCAAAGCTGACGGTACGAGTATCAATCAGTTCGTAAACACAGCTATTGCCGAAAAGATCGCCGCCATGAAAACCGCCGAGTTCTTCACCGAGCGTGGCACCGAGGCCGATATTGAAGCGGCTCGCCGCCTACTTCGACGAGACGGCGGCCAGCCGCCAGACCTCAAAGATCGCCTACCGTAACGATCTATCAACATCGCGCTAAGGTCGCCGCCCTCTATTCGATCTGCCAAACCCCTCTATCACATAGACGTCCCTGTTGTCGCCACGGTTGGAGGCAAAGGCGATAAAATGACTGTCTGGAGACCACGAAGGAACATAGTCCCAAGCATTGTGGTTGGTCAGGCGGCGCACGTTGCTCCCATCCGCATCCATCACGTAAATCTCAGGATTAATCCCAGCGATCTCAGGACTGTCGTCTCGTAGGGAGAAGAACGCGATAGAGCGACCATCAGGAGACCACGAAGGATCCCCGTCCTGGCTAGTGTGGTTAGTCAGACGGCGCACATTGCCCCCGTCCGCATCCATCACGTAAATGTCCCCACTGGCACCGTCGCGGTCTGAGGCAAAGGCGATGGTGTGCCCATCAGGAGACCACGAAGGATCCTCGTCGTCGCTAGGGTGATTGGTCAGGTTTCGCAGATTATCTCCCGACGCATCTATCGCGTAAATGTCCCTGCTGCCGTCGCGGTCTGAGGTAAAGGCGATGATGTGCCCATCAGGAGACCACGAAGGAGACCAGTCCCAAGCACCGTCGTTAGCACCGTCGTCAGCACTGTCGTTGGTCAGGCGGCGCACATTACTCCCCGACGCATCCATCACGTAAATCTCAGGGTTGCCGTCGCGGCTAGAGGCGAAGGCGATGAAACGACCGTCCGGAGACCACGAAGGAGTCGCGTCTTGGCTAGTGTGGTTGGTCAGGCGGCGCACGTTGTCGCCATCCGCGTCCATCACGTAAATGTCTCCGTTGGTGCCGTCGCGGTCTGAGGCGAAGGCGATAGAGCGACCATCTGGAGACCACGAAGGAGACTCGTCAGTGCCAGCGTTGTCGGTCAGGCGACGTATTTCATATCCTGCCTCATTCCACTCAGTACTGATGCCAACCGGCGACGAATCGGAACCATCGCAGCCGCTGATCAGCAAGGCTACGCAAAACGCCGGAACGAATCTCAGTACCGTCCACATTCTACTTGCTACCAGCCACCGGCGGCAAGGGCCACTCGTCGCCAGCCATGAAGCCGCCATCGACGTAAATGCACTGCCCGGTGACGTAATCCGAAGCTGGCGCGGCGAGGAAGACGGCCGTGCCAACCATGTCTTCGGGCATCCCCAAGCGGTTGAGCGCAACCCGCCCCTCGCCCCAAGCCCGCATAGTGTCGTCGGCCCACAGCTTCTCGCTAAGCGAGGTGATCACAAAGCCCGGACAGATGGCATTGACCTGGATGTTATGCGGCCCGAACTCAATGGCTTGCCCCTTGGTGAGCTGGCCGACGGCTCCCTTGGTCGCGGTGTACACCGACACTTTGGCAAGGGCATAGCCCGTGGTCAGCGAGCCGATGTTGATGATCTTGCCGCCTTGGCCGCGCTCGATCATCTGGCGGCCGACCTTCTGGCTGAGGAAGTACAGGCCCTTGAGGTTGACGGCCATGATCTGGTCGTAGTTTTCCTCCGAGACCTCGACGATAGGCTGGCGGATGTTCATGCCGGCATTGTTGAACAGGATGTCTATAGGCCCGCATTGCTCCAAGGCCGCATCCATACCCTCTAAGTCGGCCATATCCAGCTCAACCGCGCGGGCCTTACCGCCGCTGGCCTCAATGGCGGCGACGGCTTCGTCGAGCTGACTGCGGGTGCGGGCAGCGCAGATAACCGTGGCTCCGGCCTCAGCCATGCCCGCGGCCACCCCGCGACCAATGCCGCGACTAGCGCCAGTGACGAGAGCAACTTTTCCCTCTAGCGAAAATAGACTCACAATACACTCCTTCGTTGTTGGTGGTTGTGTTGGTTAATGATAATCGGGGCTGGCGTTCCGGCAAGACTTTTCAGACGGGTACAGAAGCGATTAGGTACTCCAGTCTTTCGCCTCCCAGCGGCGCGATCTCGCAAGCCCGCCCAGCCGGCACCAGCACGGTCGCACCCGTGTCCAAGGCGCACTCGCCCACGCACGCCCGACCGCGAACGACTGTCAGCGACAAAAACGATCCCTCGGCCCGATGCTCAGCCTGTCCACCGTTTAAGCCGCAGCCGCGCAGCACAAAATGCTCGGACTCTACCAGCACTTGGCCCCGCAACACGGGATGAGGCACTGGCCCGGGCAGGCATTGGGCAAAGTCGATGACCTCAAGAGCCTGCTCCCAGTGCAGCTCGCGCGGCCGGCCGTAGTCGTAGATGCGGAAGGTCAGGTCGCTCGTTTGCTGTACCTCGTAGAGGACGACCCCTTGGCACAGGGCGTGTACCGTGCCCGGCGGCACAAAGAGCACGTCCCCCGGCGCAACCGGGTAAAAGCGAACTACCTCGGCGACGCGATTGGCCGCGTGGGCGGCGATAAACTCGGCGCGGCCCACGCCCTCAGCCAGCCCGCAAGCCACGCGACCGCCGTCTGATTGCAGCACGTACCAAGCCTCCATCTTGCCGCTGTCTTCCAACCCATTGCGCCGAGTGTACTCGTCGTCGGGATGCACTTGAATCGACAGATCTTGCTGAGCGTCGAGCAGCTTAATAAGCAGAGGGAAGCGCCCACCGTAACGCTCCCACACCGCAGCACCGACCAAGTCGGCGCGATGCGTTTCCACCAACTCGCGCAGTGAGCGACCGTCCGCCGCCCGACTCTCGCGGCCCTCGTATGCCGACAGTTCAAAGGACTCGCCAATGAGCGCATCGTCTGGCAGGGCCTTGCCGTAGAGCGCAGCTAAGCGGCGTCCGCCCCACACCATCTCCCGGTAATAGGGCGTCAAGGGAATGACATCGGGCAATGTATCCATACCTAATGCCCCAACACCAACTCCCGCGAGGTCGTCAACAGCGCCTCCTTGCGCGGCAAATCAGCAGCCAGCGGCAATTGAGCTACGCCGATGAGCCGCCGCATAATCTCCATGCCGGCAAATTGCAGCGCCAAGCTACGGGAAAGCGAGGAATCGGCGCCGTAGTAGTCAAACGCCGACTGTGCCAGTTCCAAGGAGCGACCGGCGAGCAACAGATGGCCGACGAGAATACCCACGTCGAATTCCGGCGGGCCAAAGAAGCAAAACTCCGGGTCGATGATCCACACGTCCCCACCAGCGCGCACCCAACTTCCCGGATAGAAATCTCCGTGCAACAGGCAGGGACCATTTTCCAAGTAAAGCGCACCCAACTCGTCAATGGCGCTGCAATACGCTGCATCATCTTGCAAGGGCCGGGCGGCCTGCGCCAGCCCAAGCGTGATCGCGTCGAGGTCGAGGCCGTTGTCCGGGCGCAGTGGGAAGCAGTATAGATGCTCGTGGTTGAGCTGGCGCATGGCGCGGTTTTCCAAGCGCTCTCGGGTCGGCTCGTCAAAGGTCTCCTGATGCAAGGCCGCCAACCACTGGCACAAGCCCAGCAAGTCTGCAAACGCGGCCTCGCCATCATTGTACAAATCGGTACAATCCGCGGTCTCCCCCAAGTCTGCAAACGCGGCGACAAAATTCTCTTCGTCCCAACCCAAGAAGCCGGGCATACGCCCGGCCACCAGTGGGCAACCGGCAACGGCTTGGTAAAAGGCAGCCTCCACCAGCACCCGTTCCTTGGGCGCGGGAATGTCCGGGTACTTCTCGACCCAGGGACGCGCCTGCTTGAGTATGAAGGAACGCTCTGCGGTCTGCACGCGCAGGGTGAGGTTCATATTGCCTTCGCCAGCGCGGCCTAGCCCACACACCGATTCCACGGGCAAAAGCCATCCCCGAGAGCGCACGTACGCGGCCAACTCTTCGGGCCGTTCGAGGTGCAACAACGTGTAATCTGCGCGGTTTTCCATTTTATATCGCGTTCATTGTCTTCAGCGAACCTTTGCCCGCTACCAAACTAAACCCCCACCCCCGTCCCCTGCGCCAACTTCTCGCCCTCAATCAAGTATTCCTCCCGCACCTCGGGCGCAATCGTCCGCCAGACCAAGAAGCGCTTGCGCAGCACGTTGAGGAAGCTGGTGTTGAGCCGCTGCCAGCTCACCACATCGCCGCTGACGCGCTGCAAGTGCATCTCAATGCGGTAAATGCCCGGAATGTCGTCGGTCGGCAAGGTCCGCAGGAACACCCGCTGGCTCACGCCCAAGTCGTAGGGTGCAAGCCACACCATCAGCTCCAGCAGATAGACCGGCTGCGCACCGCCCTGCTCCAAGTGGAAATCCACGCCCTCAGTCATAAAGTCGCCCACCGACCCCTCGCCATACGACGAAAAGACCCGATGCAGGTACGCGCACGAGCCTAAAGCATCGCCCTTGCCCAGCGTAAAAGGAAAGTCGAAGCGCCAGTCGTCGCCATCGGGCGGAGGGAACTCCCAGCGCCGCGTCACGTCGGGCACGGCCATGGCCGCAGCCTTGCGCGCCGGATACAGCGTCGAGAGCACCACTACCACCATCACCACCAAGGTCGAGAAAATCGCCGACAGCGACGAGTAGTTGAGAAACATCCCGCCCAACAGCGCGTAGTGCGCCAGCAGCAGCGTCGTTGTCTGCCCTACCAAATAGCCCAGCACCGCGCCGACAATGGCAAACACGAGGGCCTCGGCAATGAAGAGCGCGGCAATGTGGCTCGGCGCCAGCCCCACCGACGAGTACACCCCAATCTCGCCGGAGCGCTCGTACACGGCTCCGAGCATGGTGTTGAGCACGATCAGCGAGGCGATCAACAAGGGCACGAAGAGATTGCCAATCCCGGCCAAGGACGCCGATCCCATAGACGTGTACACCCGCACGCGCTCGCCAGCCCCGACAAAGAGCGGCACGGCCACCCGCGATACGAATTCCTCCACCTCGGCGAGCAAGGTCTCCCGGTCGGCAAAGCCAGCGATGGCAATCGAGCGCAGCGTCCCGCCCAAATCTGCTACCTGCTGGTAGGGCAAAAATGCCACGTTGTTGGCCATCAGATGGGTAAAGGTCTCAATCGCGGTCGTGTCCATCAGGCGCGGGTCCAAATCGGCCATTTGCTCCATCTTCTTGGCCTCGGCGACCGTATCCACCGGCATCGGACTCTCGTTGTCCAAGTCGCGCAGGTGGTCGATGGCCTCGCCATCGATTAAGCCAATGACCCGATAGGACCGCCCCATCAGCCCAATATGGGCCGTGCCCACGTCCTCCGGGCCAATGCCCAAGATCTCCCCCATAGCCGCCGGCAGAATGCACACATCGCGCTCGCCGTCCGCAAACCAACGGCTCTCCGGCCCCACCAACAACTCTTCCAACCCCATCAGCCTGCCCTCGCCTGGAGTCACTCCGAGGAGGGCCGAGGCAAAGCTCTTCTTCTGCGCCTGCTCGTGTTCAATGTCAATATAGGCCCGCTCGCCAATGACCTTGGAGGTAATCCACGACCTCGGCAGCACCTGCGCTTGGTCGCCAAACGCGCTCTCCGCATAGTCGAGCACCGATAGCTGCAAGCCCTTCCAGCCGCGATCGCGCAGCAGGGCACCTTCGTAGCTGGGTTCATTCGAGCGGGGAATTTGATAGAACTTGAGATAGCTCTGCACCGAGGTGAAGGCCTGGGCCGTAAAAGTCAAAAGCGTCAGCGTGATGACCGTCAGTGTGGTGCGCAACTTGCGCTTGCGGAGGTTGGAAATCCCCAGCGACGCGGCCGCGGCCGTGGCGCTGAGGCGACCGATGTCTGCTTCGTGGACGCCAGCGGCGGCCCGCTTGCGCTGGCCCACGGCGCGGGTGAAGCGGCCTAAGATCATCAGCAGGGCCGTGCCGCCGATGGCGAAGATGACGAAGGCCAAAAAGATGATGTACGGCGACGAACTCAGCTTAAAGGCCGGGTGGATAAAGCGCATGACGAGGAAGATCGCCAAAAAGAAAAACGCCGCGCCTGCCACTTGGCGACGGATATCGGCAAAGCCGAAGAACAACCGCTCGCAGCAAAACGAAAACGGCAGTAGCAGCGCGAAGTAGAAGATCACCCCATAGACCGTGTCGTCCGCAGTCGATTTGATGTCTGGGTAGCCCCGCCCTTCAAGGCCCCACGCCTTGCGCGTGGCCCGCTTGAACTCGCTGTAGCGCCGCGCTTGTAGGTGCTCTTCGGCCTCCAACAGGGCCAAGCGCGCCTCTTCGTGCAGGCGCATGAACTTGTCGTTGCGCACCCCGTAGCGCGCCAACTGCTTGATCCGCACATCGTCGAGAACCCACATGTCGCGCGCGGCCGCGTACCCAGGGCGCAACACCACGCCTTGATCCACGAGATAGCCGCGCCCGAGCGCCTGCTCTATCGTCTCTTCATCCACGTCGGCTGGACGCACCGGCTCGGCCACCCATTCGGCGGGCGCACCGCTGAGCAAATAGCGCACACCGAAAAGGCTCGTGCTCATCAGGGCTTTGACCCGGGTGCCGGGCTGAGCGTACACCACCGAGGCGAGCGTTACTTTGCCCTCCTCATTGCTCTGATCTTCGACGAAGTCAGCCCCCCACGACTGCGGCACGCCGTCGCGCTCGTTGAGCACAGTCATGTGGTCCAAAACCGACAGGTAGCGCGAGTCAACCGTCTCAAACAAACTCAGCGCCCGGCATTTGAAGAGCACTTGCAGCATCTCGTTTTCCCACCAGCCCCACGGATGCACAGTCGGGTACGTCTCGTCGCCCTCTTGGCCCATGTCCGGTGCCGAGATGATTTCGCCGTAGGGATCAAGTTCGTACGCGCGAATGGCATTGTCCAGTCGGTTGCGCATAATGTCAAAGCGGAAGCGGCCCGCGTCGTCGGCCTCTTGCGCGATCAAGGTGCGGACTCCGCCGACCGAGTTCGGACCGAGCTGCTGATAGGTCACCAGCGCTTGCGGCACCGGCTTTTTGGGCACGGCAAAATTGACGTCGCGGTCGAACCAATAGATCGCGCCCGCCAAGCTGTGGCCGTAGTCTTCTAATTCCAACTTGGTCGGCTTGAGCAGTTCGGCGTCTCGGCCAGCCCACGCCAACATGGCCGCGAGCGTTTGGATCTGCCGCGTGAGGTTTTGCACGTCCACCGCCTCCGGCAGGTCGAGTGGCGTGTCGATCCGCTCGCGCGCGTCATTGGCCGTGGCAAGGGCGAGGGCCTTCTGACCGACGAAGGCCGCAGCCTCGCTGGCAAAGGCCAGCGGAATGGCCATGAAGTTTTTCCACGTGCGTTTGGGCGGGGCAATGCCCTCGTAGTGGCGCGTAGTGTCGCCAAAGGTCTCTTCGACCGCGAGGCTCAGCCGCTTGGAATAGGGCGTCAACATGTATTTGACGTAGTTGTCAGTGCGCCACTTGGGATTGTAGAAGGTGCCCATGCCAAAGCTGGCCGTGCGGGCGGCGTGGCTCGACAAATCCAGCGATAGCATCAGGTCGAAGTCGATGCGCTCGGACGCGCTCATGCGCTCGCGGAAATAGTCGCTGCGGCGGCTGTGCCGGTAGAGAAAATCGTTGATCCCAGACAAGCCCTCAAAGTGCCCTGAGGTCGCCAAAAAGAGCACCGAGTAATGAGGGCGATATTCTTTCAGCAGTTCCACTAGCTGGAGCAGAGCGACGATCCCGGCCGCGTTCTCCGCTCCGGGAGCAAGGGCCGGCACGACCGAGATGGCGTCGTAATAGGCTTGGATGACGATGGTTTGGTCCTGCCACGCCTGCGGCTTTTCCCGGCTCTTGGCCGGCAGCATCTCTGGCGAACCGGGCAGGTAGCCATACACATTGTGCGCTTCCACCCCTTCCCAATCCATCCGCGCATTCAAGTGGACGGCGACCGGCTCATCTTGCAGGCGCACCAACAAATCGAGCGCGTCTTGCCGCTCGAGCCAAAATCGCGGGATGTCAACCGGCACCTTGAGGAACTTGTCCGCAGCCTGCTCGCGGTTGACGCTGCCGTTGTCGAAAAAGACGATGGCCTTGGCCCCCAGCGATGCGGCGTGGAGGTAGTTTTGGCCGCAGGCAAAGTCCAAGAGCACGACGCTGCCCTGCACGGGCTGGCCATCCAATGCTTCGAGCGCGCCTTGGCCTCCGTAGATCAGGGGGCCGCGCACGCCGTCCGGCCCCAATGAGGGCGTGCGCACGCCATTGGGCCACAAGCTGTAGAGCCGTTTACTGTCGCCGCCTTGCACCACTAACTCGCCGCCGCGATCTATGGGCACGGCCACCTTAAATGCCTCGCTCTGCACGTCCTCCAACCCCAGCGCCTCAAACCGCTGGCGCACGTAATCACGGGCCTGTCGCTCCCCCGCATAACCCGGCACCCGCGAGCCGAAGGCGGCAAAGTGCGCGATCTCAGCGGCAATGTCCGCCTCGTCAATGCCGGCGACTAGAGCGCGAAGCTGGGCGGCTTGCGCGGGATCCACCATCCGCGCCTCGACGGGCGGATTGGGTGCCCAGCCGAAGAAATCATTTACCGCGCGATTGACTGCTCCCGGATCGCCGAAACCGACGATCGCAATCATGGCGGCGGCGAACAGCAAGAAAAACACATTGAGTAATTTGGGTTTGGCCATGAAATTCGCTTTGTCTGTAGAATGGGACGAGCGGGTGTCAAGATAGGGTATCGGCGAGGGGGGTTCAAGCGCGGAAGGAGATCAGTCGGTGCCAAGGCACAACATCGTACCGGAATAAGCGGAAAGAGCGTCTTTCCCAACGATTAATTCTCGCGGCTTGATTTGCTTGACATGGCTCAACATGGAAAGTAAAATGTGAGAAAGTCGCTACGGAACTCGTTAGCTAAGAAACCTATTTGAGAATTTCTCAAGAGATTGTAGCTAGTCATATGTGGAGGTTTATACTGTGGAAACTCATGCAATAAGACGCGTCGATATTGCGGTGTACAGTCCAGATGGGAAACTCCAACTCGTCGTCGAAATAAAAAGGAAACTTGGCGCATCCACCGAGTGGGCCACCCGCATGCGCCACAATTTGTTGGCTCATTCGTTCATGCCTCATTCCCCCTACTTCTTACTTGTGCTCCCTGACTTTTTCTATTTGTGGACAGACACCACGCCTGTGAATAATCTAGCAGAACCTGACTATAAAATAGAGGCCGCGGAAATACTGGCACCATATCTTAAGCCAACTCTATCTCTTAAAAACATAAGCGGGTATGGACTCGAACTGCTTACGATTTCGTGGCTGGAAGATATGGTTCGTACAGACTTGCAACGAGACTCAGTTGACCAAAATCTCCAATGGCTCTCTGACTCAGGTTTATACGAAGCGATTACACGCGGTTCTGTTGCTATTGAAGCTACAGTATGATTGTGTATGTAGAATCAAATTTTGTCCTAGAACTCGCATTTCTTCAAGAAGAATATGAAGGCTGCTTGGAACTCTTGAGCCTATCGGAGTCAGGGGATATTTGCTTGATGTTGCCCGCATTCAGTATTGGAGAACCGTATGAAGCGTGGGTACGTCGCTCAAAGCAAAGACGAGGTCTATACGAACAACTCATTACGACTATTCATGAACTCTCTCGTTCGAGACCTTACCAAGAATCATCGGATGAGTTTCGGGAGCTTACAGATTTATTGCTCAGAAGTGGTGAAGAAGAGAAACATCGACTCGATGATACTCTGGAAAGGATTTTACAGACCGTTGGAGTGATACCCATAGGTTTGAGCATCATCAGGGCCGCGGCCACTCACCCATGAAAATACGCGTGCCCCTCGCCCATAAACCAGAAAATATCCGCCAAATACGACAACCCAATCCCCAAGAAATACCCGGCGATCAATCCCATGAAAAACGGCCGCGCCTGTCGGTATGCTGCAATGCCACCATAGCGCATAATCGCACTCTTGGCCACCCATGCCAGAAAGACCGAAAACGCGATGAGCCGCGTCATCCACAGCGGGGCTACCGCAATACCCACCGGGTGCAGCGGCCACCAGTGAAAGCGATACTGGAGGAAGGACAAAATTGAGTACGCCACCATGCCGATCCCAAAGTACGACAGCTTGTTCCAGTCGGTCGGCCAAGGATCGTTGAAGTGGCGGATCACTCCGTTGTACGCCATGCCCCCGGCACCACCGCCGGCGATAAAGTACCAAGAGCCAAAATTGCCCGCGCCGTACTTGTAGCACAGCGAGAGGACGAAGTAGAGACAGGTAGTGAAACCCACGACCGCAGCAATACCCAGCGCCAAGGCCATCGACCGGCGAACCCGGTACAATTCGCCGAGCCGTGCGCCGTGCGCTGCCGCCGGCATAAAAAGCGATTGCACATCCCCGAACCAAGTATAAGAGACCCCCAGCGCCACCAAATTGTGCCCGCCGATACTCGTGCCGGTTATCGCCAGCGCAAAAGCCTGAGCACCCACTGGCGGCGTCAAAAAATAGACCCCGGCCTGCACCACCAGTCGCGTGATGCCGTAGTACGCGACCAACACGCCAAAGACAAAGAGCGCGGCAATGTGCAGATCCATCCCGGACCGCCACAGCCAGCCGAGGATATAAACCAACGCGGCTATGAAGCCGCAAACCGCCGTGCGATAGGAAACCATTTCCTCGCGGTCGTCTATAGTCCGCCGTCCTCCCAGAGCTTGGCGCACGACCGCCACTAAATGACCTCGCGCCATCCACAAACTCAACAGCACCATCGCCGTAAATCCGCCCCAAGCCTGCCAAGAAAGTGACTGCATCCCCCAGACGAAGGCGTCGGGTCGCGTCACGTCGTAGCCGATGCGGTTGGTAATCCCCTCTTGCACCACGGCTACTAGATAAAAGAACACGATGCTGAACGAAACGCTGGTGCTGACTAGGTACATAAAGCCGATCACCGGGAAGTAGAGCATCAGACTGATGGTGGGAAACTCCCGGCTCAGTTGCAGATTAACAGCGTGATTGAAGTTGATCTTGGGAAAGCCGATGTAGAACGAGCCAATGATATTGAACAGGATCATCCCCAGTGGAATCGCCGCGCCGATCCAAAACCCCTTGGAGCGCACAATCGCCCGCCCATCATCGTCGATTAGCAACCTCGGCATCTCCATCAGCGGAAAGACCAACCGCTCGTGCTCGACCCACTGGCGGCGAAAGATCACCACCAAGCAAAAGCAGGCGAAGTAAACCGTCAGGATCAGGCTCAACAGCCAAAACAGCGGGCCGATCCAGACATCGAACGGCAGGGCTTGGCCCTTGGGCAGTCCCTCGTAGAACCAGCGCATGGCGTCGCCGTCGGCGCGGGGGACGATCCAATCGGGCAGGTAGGGATGGATGTTGCCCGCCCAGTCGTTTTCCGGGGTGGCTCCGTAGTACGGCGATGAAATAATCGCCAGCAAGGTGCCGACGATAAAGGTTGGAATCCCGGTCGCCGCCAAGCCCATGATCACAATCGTAGCCAACTCGGCCGGCCGCAACGCCCACGCGGGCCGCACCCACCGCACCAGCGCATTCACCAGCAGAACCACCACAAAGCAAAAACCGGCGCTCGTCGGAAAATACGACCACGTAATCTCCGAAGAGCGCACCATCCAAATCGAATAGGGCGCTCCCATGACAATGGCCATCACGACCACAATCCCCAACAAGGCCGCACGCAAAGTCACGTTGTACCGCCCCTACGCAAGCGATAATTTACAGCGTTCATTATTTTGTATATTTAACGTTTCGCATCAATGTACTGAACTATGTCCACGAATCGCTTCATACCCCTTCTCGCCCTGCTGCTGACGGCTTGCTCCAACAGCACCGGCCCAGACAGCAGTCCGCAAGCCCGCTGCACGGACGCGCCCGGCACCATCTGCACTTGGGCCGGCACGGGCGAAGCTGGCTTCAACGGCGACGATCAACCGCTGCTTGCTTCCACCTTCTACTGGCCCGTCGATCTCACCTTCACTCCCTCGGGTCAGACCTACCTCCTCGACTGGAACAATCACCGCGTGCGCCGCGTGACCCCGGCGGGAACCCTCGTCACCGTCATTGGCACGGACTTCGTCGGCGACGGCCCCTACGACGAATCCGACCAAGTACCGCCCGGCGCGCCCGGCACCGAGGTCCACCTCAACCACCCGACCCATATCCTACCGCTGGCCGACGGCACCCTGCTGCTGACGGCTTGGCACAATCACAAACTGCGCCTCTACGACCCGCAGACCGGACTCGTCCAAGTCATCTGCGGCGCGGGTCCGGGCTTTGCCGGCGACGGCGGTCCGGCCCGCGACGCGCTTCTGAGTCAGCCACCGCAGACGGTCTTGGGACCCGACGGCGGGCTGTACATCCTCGACCAGCGCAACCAGCGGGTGCGCAAAATCGATCTCGACGGCATTATCACTACTGTCGTAGGCACCGGCGTGGCTGGGTTCGCCGGCGATGGCGGCAGCCCGCGCGACGCCCAGTTCCAGATGCCAGCCGGAGCCAACCCACCCCCGGCCGGGGCCTTGGCTTTTGGTCCGCAGGGTCGGCTCTATATCGCCGACGCCCTCAACCACCGCATCCGCCGCGTTGATTTTGACCAAGACTTAATCGAAACGGTGGCTGGCACGGGAGTAGCAGATGGTAGCGGCGATGGCGGTCCGGCCCTCAGCGCAGCCCTCAACAACCCGCGCGACTTGGCCTTTGGTCCCGACGGTCGGCTCTACATCGCCGACGAATTTAACCACCGCATCCGCGCCCTCGACCTAGCGACCGGCATCATTGAAACCGTTGCTGGCAGCGGCGAGGAAGGATTTTCCGGCGATGGCGGACCCGCCCTCAGCGCAGCCCTCAATCGACCTGCCGGGCTCGACTTTGACCCGCAGGGTCGGCTTTATATCGCCGACACCTACAACCACCGCATCCGCCGAGTCGTCTTGCCATGATCTACCTAGCACTCTTACTCATCCTGTCCGCCTGCGGAGATGCACCTACTGGCCCTAGCAGCCCCTACGAACGCATCGAAACCTTTGCTGGCACCGGCGACGCCGGCAAAGGCCCCGAAGAAGCGGAACTGAGTCAAGCACTCTTCTACCTGCCGCAAGACCTGACCTACGGCCCGGACGGACGGCTTTACATCCTCGACTGGAACAACCACCGCGTCCGCGTCACCACCACCAGCGTCCTCACCCAGACGCGACAGAGGAATCCACGGTACCGGGACGTCGCCAAGGACAGCATCCGCACCTTGATCGGCACCGGCGAACTCGGCGACGCCCCGGCCGGCCAAGCGCGCGAGATCGGCCTCAACCATCCGACCCACATCTCCTTCGATCCGCTCGGACGCCTGATACTCACGGCTTGGCACAACTCGATGATCCTGCGCTACGACTTTGCCACCGACTATATCGAGCCGATCTGCGGCACCGGCGAGCGCACCTACAGCGGCGACGGAGGGCCCGCGGCCCTAGCGACGATCAACCTGCCAAGCGCCACCGCCTTTGATCCATTCGGACGCATGTACATCTCCGACCAAGAAAACCAGCGCATCCGCATGATTGACCTCAATGGGACCATACGCACGGTTGTCGGCACCGGCGAGCCGGGTTTTTCCGGCGACGGAGGGCCTGCAGACCAAGCCCAAATCTGGGCACCCGTAAGCCAAGCCGCCCCACCCACCAGCCGCATTGCCACGGACGAATTTGGCAACCTCTACCTCGCTGACACGTACAACAACCGCATCCGCAAGGTGGACGCCGCGACCGGCATCATCACCACCATCGCCGGCAACGCAGCGCGAAACATCGGCTCCATCGCCGACTACACTTCCCCACCCCAGCCCGGAGACAGCGAAGACGGAGCCGACGCGCTCGACGTTTCTCTGTACTGGCCCTGCGATGTGGCCATTGACTCAGAAGGGCGAGTCCTTGTCGCCGACACCTTCAACAACTGCGTGCGCCGCATCGACCTCGACGGAGCGATCTACACCGTAGCCGGTCAGTGCGGCCAATCTGGCGACAGCGGTGACGGCGGCCCGCCGCAGGCTGCCCTGCTCAACCGCCCCTATGGCATCGAACTCGACCCAGACGACAACCTCTACATCGCCGATACCCGCAATCACCGCATCCGCCTAGTGCGTAAGTAAGGGCTGTTAATCGTCCAGATTGCCTTGGACTATCACCGCCCCGGCAAAGCCCTCGGCTGCCAGCCGCTCGGTAAAGGCCCACACCTCGGATTGGGGCAGCAGCGCGTTGTTGCTGATAATCAAATCCGCCCCCACGTGTTCGATGCCGCGCAGCCCATCTAGGCTTTGCAATGCGTCGTTGCCGCTGACTTCCAAAAAGTCCCGCACTCTAGCCAAGTGGTGCAGGCCCGCTAGGCTTTGCAGCGCGTCGTTGTACCAGATGTCCACACTGCCTTCGATCTCCACGAGATGCGGCATGTCCGTTAGGGACGCAAGCGACGCATTGCGAACGAGCGCCAAGCCCCCATTAACAGAGGCCAAGTTCTCCAGCCCTCTGAGCGAGCGCAGGGCCTTGTTTTCAAAAATCAACAACCCTTCCACCACGTGAGCAGCTTTGCCAGCTCCAGGCGTGGGCAAGGGCGGCGATGCGTCCGCCGGGCCTAACCCGGCACCGACGCTTTCAAGCCCCTCCAGCCCCGCTAGGCTTTCTAAGCGGTCGTTAAACCAAATCTCGACGCTGCCCTCGACGCGCCTCAGCCCTTCCAACCCCGTCAGCGCAACTAAGCTGCTGCCGACGATCTGCAAGTCGCCGTCGATGATGTACGCAGCACCTCCTCTTTCCCTCAAGGCCGCGATGTCGGCTGACGACGCAATAACAACGCCCTCTGCCAAGACGATCGGCGCTACCGGTGCTACTGGCTCTTTGCCACAGCCTGCCAGCGCGACGAGCAACGGCCAGATCAACCTAACGCCCAACTCAAAAATCCCGCGCACACCGAATCCCAATATCTATGTCCGTCAACTGCGGATGATAGGCCTCCCGATTCGCCGCAGGCAGGGACTCCTTCTCAAACCACCACGACCCACCCCGCAACACCCCAAATTCCCCGCGCAACGGCCCCTGCGGATTATCCCGTGGACTCTCTGCATAGTACGCGTCCCCGTACCAATCAGACACCCACTCCCACACGTTGCCCGCCATGTCGTGTGCTCCGTACGGCGACACGCCAGCGGGACGGCTGCCCACCGGCTCGGTCGCTCCGGCGATAAAGCGAAAGTTGGCCTCGCCTCCTGCCAACTCGTATCCCCAAGGATATATGCGCCCATCGGTACCGCGTGCGGCTTTTTCCCACTCGGCCTCGGTCGGCAGCCGCAGGCCAGCCCACGCGCAATAGTCGAGCGCGTGTTGGCGGTTCACGCAGTTGATGGGATGCGTGTCGTCTAGGTCTTTGTCCCAATTGCAGTTAGGGGCATAGGCTGGCTCTTCGCAGGCGTCGTCCTCCACGCAGCGCCGGTACAGCCCTATGGTGACCTCGAACTGGTCGATGTAGTACGCGGAAAGAAAAACTGGGTGCGGCGGCCGCTCGTCTGGGTCGCCCGCGTCCCAACCCATCACAAAGAGACCTTCGGGCACGAGGACCATGGCGTGATCGGCTTTGTTGACCTCGGTAACTTCGCTGGCTTCTTCGGCAACTTCGCTGGTCTCTTCGGTAGCAGGAGCTTCTTCGGGTGGAGTGGACGCAACCACGCGGTCTTCGCTGTCTTGCCCCGGATTCTTTTGGCCGCAACCAAGTGCCAACAGGGCCATGCACACCAGTGCGCGACTCACCGTGAAGCCCCTCAGAGGCCGTCTGAAAATTCCGGGTGTACTCCAAGCCACGTCATCCCGCATCTGCGTTCATCTGCGTTCATCTGCGGATACCTTCTTAGAACACGACCTGTGACACGGCCTTGGAAATCAGCGCAATGGCAATAGACGTCATGCCAATCAAACCCACGCCGCACGAGTACCCGGCCAGCACGATGGGCGCGTACGCGTACCAGCGCTCGGGTCCAAAGCGCTTTTGCAAGTAGAAGCGGCCCAGTAGGGCACCGACGAAGTTGAGAATGGCAAAGTGCGGCCAGCCGCCGAGGCCGGCGACAAAACCATAGAAAATTCCCAGCGGCGCGCTGAGTGCGCTCAGCAGCGCGTACAATGCGCCGCTAAAGACCAGCCCAATCCCGATGTAATCCCAGCGAATAATTTGGGTCACCAAGCTCTGACCCGCGCCCGGCAGCGTTGACTTGGCCCAGAACGCCTGCATGGTGGCGTGGAAGGGCCACATCTTTTGCACGAACGGATACGCCGAGGAGGGAATCGGCCCTAACTTCCATATCAGCGACCAGAACAGGAAGCTACACACAAACATCACGGCCAAGGTCAGGGCCGTCATCTTGACGATGCTGCCAAAGCGGGTGCGCGTCAGCTCTAGCTGCTTGAACACTTGCGCCTCGTAGCCCCACTGGAAGATCGGCACCGGCGCGAACCAGATCCCAGCCCCTTGGTAGCCGGACAAATAGAAGCTGGCCTCGCGCAAATAGGGAAAAGTCACTCCCTGCGGCGATCCCGTCAGGCCGATCATTCGCGTACCGATGTACGAGTAGATCGGCGTCCACACAAAGCCGAAGAGCGCGGTGATCCACCAAGGAAAATCGGGCACCAAATAGTACACCATCAGCACGAAGCCCAGCGTGCTCACCGCCCAGATCCCCAAGGCCATGACAATGCGAATGTCGCCGCGCTCGGGGTTGGGTCCCGAACCAGCTTCCCGAGCCGGGGCGCGCTCCTTGCCGACGGCGAGTAAGACCTTACCCGCCGTATAAAAACCCATAGCCGCGACCACGATGGCCCCACCCAGCGAAAAGCTCAGCCAGAAGTCAAAGGTATTGGCGATCTGGGTGGGAATTGACGACATGCCCGGCTCCCAGGTGTGCAGGATGCCGTAGGCATAGAGGATGGGATTGGCGATCAAGTTGACCACAATCGACGAGGAAAACACCCCTACCACGACCCAAAACGGTAGCACGAGGCCGAACAGCACGTGGATCAAATCCGTAGCCAAGCCGATGACCGCAGCGGGCAAAACCGCCTTTAGCGGCACGGTGAAGTCGATGAAGGGGATCGGCAAAATCGACACGGTTTCGGTCAAAAAAACCGACGACAGCGTTGGCACCACCACGTAGAATACGCCCCACACTGCCCCGATAAAAGCCCCCGTGCTGAACACGTGCCAGCGCCAGCCTTCCTGCTTGGCCGAGGTTTCGGCAAGGGCGGTGGCACCGCCGGCCTGCACGTATGCCATAGGAAAAGGAAGACGCTCGATGTCGTGGGTGATGCGGAAGAGCACGTAGCCCAACGACAGGGCGTTGACGCGTTGCAGTGCAACGACGCAGAGGAGAATCGCGATGGGCTTGAGCCACGCGCTGTCGAGGAAGCTGCGCTCTAAGAGCGCCTCCGAACCACGCGGGGGCACGACCCAAGTTGGAATGTGTTCGGCCAGTCCGTCGGCTTGGGGCGATTGGATCAGATATTGATCCCAGATCAACACGCCGAATGGGCCGCCGAACAGGTCGGCCCCCGTACCCAGCTTGCCGCCCATCATCACCAAGCCACCGGCTACCCAGTAGAGGATGATTATTTCCTGAGTCCGCAAGTACACGAAGGTGCGCTTGGCCATTTCGATGAAGAGAATGAGCGTCACCCATTCGGCACCCCCGGCCATGCTCATCCCGGTCACCAACCCGAGGTAAATCGCGCCCGGCAACATCACGAAGCCGACGAAGAGCGCCGCCCACAGGGTCTTTGCATTGAAGCCCGGTTCAAAGGGGGCATCGGCGGGCATGACCGCGAAGCGCTCTTGGGCGTTGGCCTGTGACAAAAATCGCTCCCCTCGTTTTTAGGAATTACGAATTGAGAATTAGGAATTACGAATTGGGGCCGGGGGTAATTCCTAATTCTTAATTTCTACAAATACCGCAAGTGCTCTTCGTACACGTCTATCTGCGCGGCGTATTTTTGGCGCAAATCCCGCAGATAGCTGTTGAAAAACTCCCGCTCCATGCGCTCTCGCACGTCCCGCTCCACCGAATTCCGCACCCGCTCTAGCTCTAGGCCGTGGTAAACCTCTGGGTACCTTTCAATAACCCGGAAGATCGAATATCCTCCCCTCGTCTGGATCGGCCCTTGGAGTTGGTGCAATTCGGCGTTCATCACCGCATTCATCCAAACCTCCCCCAAAAAGGGGGCCTGTGATTCGGAGACGTACAGGAGGCCATCTTCGGCGTTGCGGCGCTGGCTAAACACGCGGGCTAGCTCCGACCACTCGGCACCTGCCTCAATCTGGGCTGCGATCTGACGCGCCTCGCTCGGGGTCTCGAGCAAAATTTCCTCTAATTGCGCGTGAGGAGGGCTGCGAAAACGGCGCTTATGCTCCTCGTAGAAGGCCAGCAGTTCGTCCTCGGTCGGCGCGGGAGTCTCGGTCAAGATTTGCTCGCGCAGTTTCATCAGCATCAGATTGCCCAACGCTAGTTCATGCGACTGAGCGAAAGCCTCGCTTTTATCAAAACCCTTGCGCCGGGCGTCGTGGGCCATGAGGCGGGTGGGGAAATGGTCCTCAGATAGTTTCTCGTTGACGGCGTCGGCTGTGGCTGTCGCCCACAGTTGGCCCGATGGCCGCACGGCCTCTAATACCTCTGCCACGTCCATCCGAAAGCCCTCGAAAGCATAGACCGGGTGTTGGCGCTGGACCTCGCCCAAATCCGCATAGCGGATCGCACCCTGTAAGACGCTGACCACTAGACCCATGCCTTCAGCATCGAAAACCGTGTCCAAATCCCACTTGAGGTGTCGCAGGTACGATTCGCGCAGTTGCTTTTGCTGCTCGTCGCCGAGTGCCTTGCGGATGCCGTCCTCAACCTCGACCAATTCAGCGCGACGACGTTCTACCACTTTGGCAATGATGAATCCTCCGTGCAAGGGGATCGGCTCGGTCACGCCGCCCACAGGCAGGGCAAAGACCGCTCCCGCCAAGGAGGGGGGACTGTCGAAGGGCGAATAGGCCTGCCGCCGAATCTCGCCGGTATTCATGCCGTAATAGAGGTCGGCGGCGAATTGACGGCCTACTTCCGCAAAGTCCTCGCCCTGTGCCAAAAGCACTTGCACCTGACGCGCCTGTTCCTGGTTGGGCACAAAAATCTCTACGGTGGTGACCTTTTCGCTCCACCCGGGCCGCGTATAGGCTTTTTCGATGTCGTCCTCGCTTACTGAGACCTTGGCTGCAACATTGCGCCGCAGCATCGCGTCGGCGAGGGCCTTGGTCTCGCGCTTGGCGAGTTCGGCTAAGACTTCTTCGTCGCGCTGCAAACCCCGCTCGTTGGCCGCCAAAAGCAACACTTGGCGGTCAATGAGCGTCTGCAAGTTGTCCCGGTGCTGCGAGCGCATGGTGGCGTCTTTGAGATTGGCCTCAAAGGTGCGCAGATCGGCCGCGGTAATCTCGACCTCGCCGACCTTGGCCAACAGATGGGCATTGTCCGGCTGCTCTTCGCCACAGCTAATGCAGGCCCCGACTAGCAGGCCGACCAACAGCGGTTTGTGCATAAAAAGAGGAGCTAGACGGAAGGTCCAGCCCCTCGCAATGAAATATCCTGCCATACGTACTTATCCAGATGTGGGGCAGCGTCGGGACTCAACCCGCTCCGCCCGCGCTGGCCTCTTCCCTCGTTCCTTGATCCACCGCAAAGCGGAACTCGACGTCGATGGTCTCTTCAGGATTACCGCTGGCGTCAAACGACAGCACAAATTCGTGGAATGTGAGCAGCAACTCGTCGTTTTCTGGCAACAACGGATCGAAGACTAACATGCCTTTTTGGCTGCTATCGCGGAAGATCGGTCGATGGCGATGAAAGACCGTCTTGTAGATAATGCCCATGCGCTCCAAGTTGATTTCGCGCTCATTACCCGAAGTGCCCAACTCCATTTTGTAGTACTTGGTGAAGCTGTTACCCCCCAACACGACGGCCCCCTCGCGCCCGGGATCGTAGTAGCGATGGGTCTCGCCGCCCGATTCCATGGTTGCCTTGGCCGGATCGAATTCGATCTTGGCATAGGTCTTATTTATGACCTCGACTTCAAAAACGGTAAACCGCGGAGGGATATAGCCCTTTTCGGGATCGATGTCGTCCCGGGTAT
Organism: Candidatus Latescibacterota bacterium; assembly: GCA_022826515.1. The sequence goes on along the minus strand of JAJDUT010000037.1, from coordinate 62,428 downwards.
AAGGGTTGACGTGGCGACCATCGTACAGGGGCGGGAAGCGCTCGTTGAGCTCGGCATCGCTCAGATGTCGCACCCGGATTAAAAGTCCCTCTTTACTAAAGACCGTTGAACTGTCGTCTGGGTCGATGGTATAATCGCCACGGCCCTCGGGCAGGATGGGCATCACGTGCAGGTCGTACTCGAGTTGGGGTGGTACTAATCCCCCGCAACTCCAGACTAGCCCGAGCGCCACTACTCCGACGAGCGCCATGTACCTCGCTCTCATAAAATTGCAACTCCCTTTTTGCCTGCTATTGTCAATTGGTTGGTTCCTCGGTCTCAATGTCGATTTGTCCTACACCCGCCATGGTAGCCGATTCCATCGCGTCGATAATATGGCCGTGTGCAGCATCCGCGTCCGCAGTGATAATCAGCGTCGATGAGCCGGTGCGGACCTTCTCGCGCTCTAACCAACTCGCTAGCTGCCCCATAGCCACAAGCTGCCCGTTGATCTCGAGCTGGCCCTCGCTTGAGATGCGCAGATTCAGCTTCTTTTCGGATTTGAGCTGATCGTAGTGAACCGAGTCGGGCAACTCGATCTTGAGCTGAGTGGCCTTGACAAAGACCGTGGTAGTCATAAAGAAGATCAGCAACAGGAACACTGCGTCGATCATCGGCGTCAGGTTCAGTTCGAATTCGCCGGCTTTTTCGGCCAACGATTGTCTCCGTCTAGCCATGACGCTATCCTTCTCCGCTCTTGGCGAAAGCGATGGCCTCAATACCCTCGCCGCGAGCGATGTCCATCACCTGCACCACATAGGAGTGCGGTATGGAGCGCGCGGACTCCAAGATCACGTTCTTGGTGTTGTCGGTCTCAATGACTTGCCGGATCTTTTCCGCCAATCTCGCCTTATCCGTGATCTCGCCATTGACTTGGATCGTCTGATCCGGGTCAATCACGATGTTCATGTCCTTGGTTGCCCTCGACTCGCCTTCGCCACCCGGCAGATCTACACTCAGGCCCTTGGGGTTGACGAAGGTGGTCGCCACCATAAAGAAAACCAATAGCAAGAACATGCAGTTGATCAGCGGAGTCAGATCCGGGTTTTCCGAGGTCTTGAAGGCACTTTTGCCGAATCCGCTCTTTCGTCTCTGCCGCATCGCCGCGTCTCTTTCTGCCTAGCTGGCCTCCTGCTGACTGGCTTGGAAGCGCACCAGCAGGGTATTGGCGAAGGCGTGGCAGTATAGCTCCACGCTCTTGAAGACCTTTTCCGCACGGCCGGAGAGGTAGCGGTGGAAGATGATGGTCGGAATGGCGACGATGAGGCCACTGGCCGTCGTGATCAGGGCCTCAGAGATGCCACTGGCCACAGCTGCCGGATCGCCAGCCCCGGCGCGGGCAATCGCGTCGAAGGCATTAATCATACCCATGATCGTGCCCAACAACCCCATCAGCGGGGAAAGGACGCCAATGGTTCCCAGAGCGTTGAGCAGACGGCCTAAGTACATCTCGCCAGCCTCCTCAGTAGCCAAGATCAACTCTTGGCGCATGTCCTCTAGATCCGTGCGATTTTCCAGCACCAAGGTATCGTAGCGCTTCACCAGCGCGGCGAAGATGAAGTTGAGCACGCCACTGCCCTGGCGAAACAGCTCAATGGCCCCGCCTTCGCCTTGGCTTCTGAGCACTTCCTCGGCCTCATTGAGCTGCTGTTCGGCTTCCTCTTCGCCCGGGACCGTCAGCAGACGCCACAGCCGTTCTATGATGATGGCTAGGGCGATCAGCAAGCAGAGCAACAAGGGCCACATGATAGGCCCGCCTTTGAAAAACTGGTCAACTAAAAAATTCTGCTCCATTACAACCTCCCGGTATTGTGTCCTACTTTGCGTTGCGTTAAAAGCTCACTAGAGCCGGTTTTCCACAATCCATTCTCGGTGCAGTTTAGCAAAACTGACCACGTCGGCGTTTTCCGGCTTGTCCCCGCCCTTTTCTTCTACTACCTGATAGTTTTCCACCGCCTGCGACCACTGGCGCGTGATTTCATAGACCAGCCCCAAGTTGCAGTACGCAGCCAATTCCGTATAGGTGCCGGGGTAATCGCGGATAATTTGCTGTAGAGCTGGCACGGCCCGCTCGTAGTCTTTGGCCTCAAAGAGCTTCATGGCCTCGTTGTAGCTAAAGCTGGCCTGGATCTCGCTTAGCTCTTCCACTAAAGTTGTGGCCCGCGACGCCTCTTCGGAGTTGGGATATAGCTTGAGTACTTTCTCGTAGGCCGCCATGGCCTCGTCATAAGACTGGATATTGTAGTAGTAGTCGCCAATGGTAAACTGCGCTTTGGGGGCGAATTCGCTCTCGGGGTAATTGGCAACTAGGTCTTGCATCGCGCCTACTGCTTGCTCCATCTCCTCTTGTTCGACAAAGGACCAAGCCAACGCGTACTGCGCCGACCCGCCGTATGGCCCTTGGGGATATTTGGCCAAGAGGGATTGGTATGCGATCACGGCCTCGGCAAAGGCCTGCTCGTTGTAGTAGTTTTCGCCAATGAGAAAAAGCGCTTCTTCCTCGTATTGGGATTGGAGATAGCGCTCGACCAGTTCGGTAAAAGCGGCCGCAGCCTCCTTAAACCGCGTCAGAGCTTGGAGGCTGTGGGCCAGATAGTACTGGCCGTGAATGCGGTTGGCGTTGCGCGAATATTTGTCAACAAAGGACTTGAAGCTCTTGGCTGCTGTCTCGTAGTCGCCGTAGCTAATTTCGGCAAAGCCCTTGGAGAAGGCCAAGTTGCCGCTCTCGCCCGAATTCGGATAGCGCTTGAGACCTTGGGCAAAGATGCGGGCGGCTTCCTCGTACTTCTTTTGCTGCAACAGCGCATTGCCGATGATGGAATAGGCGCGTTCTTTGCGGTAGTAACCCGCCTGATTATCGTCTTCAAACTGCATGTCGAGGAGCTGGCGAGCGAATTTCTCGGCTTGGACAAAGTCCTGCTGATCGTAGTACAGCTCGGTCAGGAGCATGCTAAAGGTCGCCTGTTCCTGCGGGTCGTCCGACGCGGCGATGAGCTCTTGATAGTAGCTAGCCGCCTCTTCTTGCCTCCCCAAGCGGATCATCCCCGCCCCCAAGGTGCGGAAGGCGCTGTCCTTTATCTGGGGTGTGGGATCGCTTTCGAGCAGGGCCTTCATATCCTCCAGCGATGCCTCATAGCTTATGCGGGCTTGGGCCGTGTCGCCGACAGCGTCTTGCTGTTTGGCGACCTCGTAGTACGCACCGCCGCGAGCCAGCAGCGAATTTTGCAGGATGTGCGTGGGCGGATTCAGCACAATAGCCTGTCCCCAAGAGCCGATCGCACCGGCGAAATTGTCCTCGGCGAAATGCACCCGGGCCAGAGTGTAGTGCATCTGGCCTTTTAGGGTGTCGTCAGCGGCCCGATCTAAGGCGTTAGCGAGGGCCTTGCGCGCCTTTTCGTACTCTTGTTTGCCCATGTATAGCTCAGCCAACTCGACCTGCACGGTAGGCCACTTGTCCCAACCCTTTTCCACCGTCTCATAGGCGGCAATGGCGCTATCTGTATCTTGGAGACGCTTATAGGTGAGTCCCAACTCCATCCGCGTCGTATTGCACAGTTCTGAATCCGGGAATCGGTTGAGGAAGGACGTATAGATTTCCTCGGCCCGATTGAGTTCGGAGGCGGCGTAGGCGATGCGGGCCAACTGCAAAAGGCCATTGGGAGCCGCCGGATGGTCCGCATACTCATCGACTAACCGCTGGTACAGCGGCTGTGCTGCCTCGTTTTTCTTTAGGATTTGGTTGGCAAAGCCAGCGTTAAAAAGCACGTCCGGTATCAGGGCATTGTCCTCGCTCTGGCTCAAAAGCTGGTCGTAGCCTTCGAGTGCCTTGGCGATTTCCGTGTCCGCTCTAGCCGGGTCTTCACTGAGAATCTGCCGTCCGTATTCTTGGTGGCATTGAGCAATGCGAAAGAGAACCTTGTAGCGGTCGAAGCCAATGCGCCGGGCCACATCGCCGTAGGCATTGAGGTATATCTCGTATTCTTGTGCTGACTTGAGGTACTCGTCTTGATCGAAAAGCATCAAGGCGACCGTTAGCTGCGTGCGAGCCTGAAAGAGCTTGTCCTCGACCTTTTCGATGGCGTCCTTGTACGCGACGATGGCCGCTGTCGTGCCCTGTTCCTTCTGCACCAATTCGGCGGTGCGGATATAGCTATTTTGCACCAAGACCGCCTCGGCCGCGTATTCGATCGGAAGCACGGCATAAGAGGCGAGGGCCTTTTCGACTTCGCCGTTGCGCGCGTAGATATCGCCCCTTTTCAGGTGGGCCTTGGCGACGAGTTCACGCGCCGTCTCCTTGACCAAACCCTTGAGCTTGAGGGTGGTCATCTCGATGATTTCTTCCTCGGTCATCTGCGCGAAGTCGTAGCGGGCGATCAGACGGTCGAGGAACTCCAGCGCATCTTCGTACTGCCCTAGCTTGTCGTAGCTTTCGGCGATCTGGAACAGCGAGCGATCGGCGTTAGAGCCTCGGGGGGCCAAGATCAACACCTGCTTAAAGCTGGCGATGGCCTCCTCGTAGCGCTCCAGTTCAAAATAGGACCACGCTCGGTCGTAGTGAACGGACGCCTCGTAGAGGCTGTGGGGGAAGCTGTGCAGCAGCGCGTTCCCCTGCTCAATGACCTGCTCGTACTCCTTGAGCTGGTAACTAGTCTGAATCATCTGATACTGAGCCATCACTCGGGTGCGATCATCGACGCGCTCGTCTGCGGCTAGGGTGCGGAAGTGGTCGCGGCTCTTGTTGAGATCTTGCAGCGCCTCCTCGTAGCGGGCGTCGGCTTCAGCTTCCTTTTGCTCTGAGCGCAAAAACTGCGAGCGCTGCAACTTTTCGAGACCCAATTTGTTGTAGGTATTGCCTAGCTGGTAGGTGGCACCCACGCGCACCGGCAGAATGAACTCGTCAACCGCTACGGTTACATCCTCCACGTTGATCATGGCATTGCTCTCGGTGGAGAGAATGACCTCATAGCGCTCAATGGCTCTATCGTAGTCCCCCAGCGCATAGAGCTTCTGACCTTCCTCAAAGCGATCTTGCAATTCCACCGGCGAGAAGAAGCGCGTGCTTAGGCTGGCAGCCACGCCGACCGCTGCAATTAGCAGCAGATTTACCAGAATCATGGTGTCAATCTCCTAAGCTCTAGAACCCGGCCACAATATCAAAGAACAGGCGCGAGTTGTCGAAGCTATCGGAAGCGCGAGTGGCATCGTCGTACTCCCGGCTGGTTCGGATAAAGCCGAACTGGGAGGCGAGATTGTAGCCGTAGTGATCCGAGCGGTTACTCATCATTAGCACGAGCGTCCACTCCTTAAAATCGTTGCTTTCGTTCACCCGGTCCAAGCTGGTGTGCCGCCAGAAAGGCAAGCCTTGGAAGCCCAGTTGCAGATTGGACTTGGCCGTCAGGTCGAAGCGGGTCCTGATGATCGGCGCGTAAATCGAAAACGAGCGAATACTGCCCTCGCCCGTGGCATCTTCAAGGATACTATCATGCTCGCGCAACAATAGGTGCTTGAACATCGGGCGGATGTTCAGGTTGCCGGCGCTGATCGTATAGTCGAGCCGGTTGACCATCGTAAAGGTCGAAATCACTCCGGCTTCCTGCTGGGTGCCGTCGTCGAACTCGTCTGCGGCTTTGCTGTTGCGAATCCACTGGACGCTGTTGATGACGTTGAGGTTGGAAAGCTGCCGAAAGGTCGAGCTGATGAACAAGGTATTGACCAAGCTATTGCGCATGTTCAGCGGATCGACATCCGGCGGGAAAATCTGCGAATTGAGATCCTTCGCCTCAATCATCGGGCCTTTCAAATGTGGGAAGGGACTGGGTATCCGCTGGGTAAAACCCACGTCTTCCCAGACGTACACGTCGTCGCGGATGTCGTCTTTAACCTGCTTGATGTCCTCGTTGATGCGAATTTTGCCCAAATAGGGCGAGGTGAAGTTGTGCTCGTAGCGGGCGTAGATGGCCTTGGCTTCGCCGCCACCGGCCGGCTCCTGCATAGTGTAATAGCCTACAGAGGCCCATTTGCCCCAGCGTCCCAAGCCTTTCTTGGTGGCCACCAAGTGAGCGCCCCGGCGGTCCCGTGGGTATGGATAGTCGGGCAATGCGTCGTTTTCGCGGTAATCGACTACGCCGTTGTTGTTGAAGTCGATGCCGTAGATGAAATCCGGCGGATCGGCGTCGTAAAAGAGGATCGGCTCGGTCCAGTCGGGGATCCCGTTGAAATTTTGATCGCTGTCCGGGATTAGGTCGTTGTTTTCGTCCAAGCCGGGGAAAATGCCCGAATCCGACTTCTCCGCACTCGGCAGTTCGTTAATCATCTCGTCTGGCCACTGATCGTTGTCGTCATTATCGGTCATGACAAACATTTCCTGCATCTGTGGACACACAAAGCAATCGTCGCTGAAAAAAGCCACACCGCCCCGGGCGCTGTCGTAGTTGCCGCTGTAGTCTGGATCTAGGTTGAAAACTTCGCCGCCTAGCTCGATCGGGCCTAATTCCTTTTGGGCCGTGAGGAAATAGCCGAGGGCTTGCTTGTCAAAGCGCTTGCCGGCATTGCTGCCCACTGGGAACAGAAAATACTGAGGATTGGCGACCAACTCGCCTTTTACTTTTAGCCCTTTGAGACTTAAGTCCCAGTCCAACCCGTAGAGCGCCTGACCGGTGGGGATGCCGTAGTCGAACTCGACCACCTTGCGGCCCGAGTCGCTGCCCTCGGAGCGCAAGACCGTATAGCCTACCCGAGTCGGATCGAGCAGATCCCACTTGTATTGCAAAAACGGCTGCGCCTGAGTAAATGTCGGATCCGGCACCACCGGCCACTGCTTGAAGGCGTCGGGATTTTCCGTTAGCACATCTTCGAGTGGTTTAATTGCGTCGTCGCCTTTCAGCCCGGTAAAAGGATTGACGTAGCTCCTGCCGCCCGGAGCGTATCGGTCGTCTCCTTCGGCCACTTTGTCCACGTTCTTTTGGTGGGCCCGCTGGTCGAAGAACAAGTGCTGTTGGCGCACCAAAATGCGATAGTCGCCTTCGACATCGGCCAAGAAGCGCACGGATTTCATCGTCAGGCCTGGCGCAAAGCCATCAGGATCGGCCGAGTACTCCGAGGCATCCGGGAGATTGAATTGCGGCATTTGGAAGCGAAAGACCACTTGATCGCCGCCGGCTACCGACAACCCACCCTCGACTCCACCGACGGGATCGATCATCTTCAAACTCGAATCGTACTCAGGATCGCCTTCAATGCTAGTCAGGCGCACCCGCTGTCCCTGCGACTCGCCGATAACCACCACATCTACATCGTACACAGTGGCCGCCCGGCCAATATCGTCGGGCGAATCGTCTTCGATAATGACTTCGATGAAAGAGGGCGGCAGCATGCTGTAGGGGGTATCGCCCTTGAGGAAGGAGCCGTTCTCGTCGGCCGTATTGGCCATGTGCTGGTTGAAGTACGTGGCACCCATGCGCAGCACATTGCCTAGCTTAGTCTCCCAGTGGCCGCCAAAAATCAACACTGGCGAGGTCTCCCGAGTCGCTTTGAAGGTCGAAAACTTGGCGGCCCCCAACATGTCGCCGCCTTGGCTTAGCATCAGGGTGAACCTGTTGTCCGAGGAAGCGCCGTCGAGCAAGATGCCATAGAAGCGCGGATCGCTAAAGGTCAGATCTGAAAACTTGGCGCGGATGTCCTCGCCCAAGGTCACTCGGTAGTTCCAGCCCTTGTACGAGTCGTTGAGCATCACCAAGTTGGCAAACCATCCCAAGTACTGGGCAGTACGGGTATTGATATTACTTTCCCCAGGGCGGGAAAATTCCCATGTGAAGACATTGAAGCCGCGCGACAGGTAATTGCCTAAGCGGTCGTAGCGATTGCGTGCGTTGATCACCGAAGGATAGGGATCGTACTCCTTGCGCCCGTAGTTTAAATACGGTTCGGGATGGCCGAGGTTGAGGAAATCCCGGTTGCGCAGAAAGGTCTGCGCTTCGGCTTCGGCACCCAGCATTCCCAATCCCACAAGCGCTAGTAGCGCGGCCCTTACCATTCTCTTTCTCGCATTACTACTCATGGCAGCTATCCTCATGCAGTGTAGAGATTCTGTCTTCAGTCGCATTCTAAACTCAGTGTTGGCGATACCCGACGCTGAACCGATGCACGCCTCCATAGCCGGAGAGATGCATCGGGTATGAATAAGCATAATCGAAATGCCATTGCTTATAGTTGTGGCCAAGCCCCACATTGAGCTCTCTCTCGTCAAAACCCGAACCAACCGCGGCCCCGCCCATGCGGAACCGAGCGCCGTTGAGACTCACCGTCCGCGTCTCGTACCCCACTCTGAACTCCGTTCGTCCATCGCGGCGCTCAATGTCGAGCAGGACTTCCCGCCCCGCCCAATTGAGCAGGGCCGCCGCAACCACGACCGGCTTTTCTTGGCCAGCGGCTTGGCCTCCCGCAGCGATGTTCGCGCCGTTTAAGCCTTTGGCGACCAACGCTAGGCGCAGGTACGCCCGCGGGTGTATGAAACCCACTTCCCAAGTGGCACCTACATCGACGTGCCAAGCTCGGTGCGACAGGTCGCCAGCTTTCCAAGCGCTGGTGCGCAAGCCGCCACCCAAGGCGAATCGCTCGTGCAACGGCTGCCCGTAACCCAAGGCAATCACTTCTTCGCGCCAGCCATCGGCACCGAGAAACGAGACGCCCAGTTGGAAACCGCCGCCGCGCAAGGGACCGGTGACCGACAAGCCGTTTAGGGCTGGACTTTGATCCAACCCGGGATAAAGCAACGCGTGCGTCGTGCCAGCCTGCCACTTTTGCTGCTGGGCGTTGCCGGCCGGATTGTACCAAACGGCCTCAGCCGTCCGAGTGCTAGCGGCAAAAGCGCCGCCGAGTGCCGAACTCTGGGCACCCCGTCCCGAAAATTCAAACGCAGCGCCGACCGGGGAAACGAGAGCCAGCAACAGGACGCTAGTACGCCACCACAAAAGTACCTCGGCGCACCTTATCGCTTCCTTCTATCCCAATCTCGTAGAGATAGAGCCCTGGCTCGACAATCCGCCCCCCCTCATCGCGGCCGTCCCACTCAAACTGATAGGTCCGGGCGCTTCCGGTCTGCGCCAACTGGCGAATTGACCGACCGGTCAAGTCGTAAATTTTTAGCACGACTTCCCGGCCCGCTTCGATATTGCCGACGACAAAGGCAAAGCGCACGTACTCATCGGCAAACGGCGAAAACGGGCGCGGCTCTACCTGCACTTCGCCCAAGAGCTGCAACGGCGTTCCCGCAGCCAGTACCGTCCAAGTGGCACCCGGCATTTCTTGCCCCTGCTGCCAGTTCACGTACCCGTCTCTGTCGCCTTGGGCCTTGTTGCCAGCCTCAAAGCGCATGGCGGTCTTGTCGCGCACAAAGAGCGCTGGCCCCTCAATTTCAATGGTCGCCACCCCATTGATCTGCTCATTAGGTGCAAGCTCTATCAGCACCCCCTCCCGATCCGGCGTTGGGTCCCAAGTGTAATCCTCTGTGGGCACGAGTTCCCGACCATCGACGCGCACGGCTGTTACGCGAAGTAGGGGGCCTTGTACGCGCAAGAGATCGACCCCATAATCATCGACGCCAGCCGCGATCTCCACTCGGTAGATCAGCGTCGCTTCCTCGCCCTTGCGCAGCGGATCGGATGCAACCACCTCTGCCAAGAGCTGTTGAGCGACCAAGACTGGATCGTAGTCAATGGCAATGCGCTTGAGCGCCGGACTGACAAAAGGGGCCGAATTCGTCAGGCGGGCCCGGTACGCCATTCGCGCGACCGGCTCGTCTCCGCGGTAAAAAAATTCCCCGTCCGAGTGCGCGGCAACGCTTCCCCAAGGCCCCTCTGTTCCCTCTGCGCTAACCCCACGCACCTTCAACTCAATGCCCGTGCGCTCTGGGCGATCTACTTGCCAGCGAATCTGCCCTACGTTGACCGGCATAGGCGGGGCAAAGCTATCCTCTATGAAGCCTTCGCTAATGTAGCCCACGCCGAATACCTCGATTTCGCCGAGAGCGACCCAGTTGCTGCGGTCTTGGCGGATTATTGTCAGCCGCACGAAGCGCCCCTCGCGCGGGATCGCCTCACCGCGCTCGTCAATCGCAGCCCAAGTAGAATCTGCGCTCGTATCTACATTGAGGACGAAATTGTCCGGCTGTTCCGCCAAAAGATGCCAAACTTGCGGCGCCACTTGGGCGGCTGTTTCGAGTCTGTATCCACGCATGAAATACTCGGGTTGATTCAGCGCCGTCTCGCCGGCTAACACGCGCACTCGCTTGATCCCCCGGTCCAAGCCGAGATCGACAGTAAATTGCTTGTCGAACACGTGATTGGTGCCCGAGATCCACTCGCTCCGCACGAGGTCAATCGCGCCGTCCGCTAGGGGCACAGGCTTGTCAAAATCGTCGATCACTGATCGTCCCAAGGCCACGTTTACATCCTCGTCCAAATGCGCCAAGATGACGAGGCTATCTGAATGCACCTGTACACCTTGGGTCGTTCCCAAGGCAAATGTTTCCACCGCATCTACCACCCAAGTCTTTAATTCAGCACGGCACGGACTGAATTCGAGCAACAGCAAAAGTGCACCCAGCCTCAGCACTTCAGAATAGCAGTTTCTGCGTCAGGCTGGTCACCACGGCGACGGCGAGGGCCTCCTCCAACTCCCTAGAGTTGAAGGTCATGACAATGCCGGCATCCACTGGGCTTTTCTTGCTCACTTTGCCGGTTTTGAGATCCTTAACTGAGACCTCAACCTGCACTCTTTGCGTCTGCGGGGAGAATACCTTGCGCACCCGCTGGCTGGTAATCATAGCCGTGCCGCTAATTTCCAAGTCGGCCTCATCCGAGTCCGCTGACACCAGCGCGAAGGGATTGTTCACTTGACGCACGCTGTCTTCGTCTAGCACCTCGATCCGATCCGTCTGCGTGAGAATCCGCACCTTGTCCTTGCGGAGTTCGCGCAACAAGGCCCCAGACAAATCCTCGATCCGCGAAGGCCGAGTAATCTGCACTAGGCGATTTCCCGCGCTGGCGAGGGCATTCGTAACATACTGGGTACCTCCTTGGCTACCAGCCGAATTGGCAGCTCTCGGATCGACTACGTTGGCCTTGCTCTCGACCGGGAATTCCTTGACGTATATTTTGATCGGCACCGACGGCGGATTCGGCAAACTGGTGTCCTTGAGTGTCTCGTATTTCAAAGTACAGGCCATCGAGCCGCCGAGCAGCACCACCCCGAGATATTTCACCATCTTTTTCATTTACTCATTCTCCACCCAACGCACTCCGTGATCGACATTGAAGTGGAATTTCAAGTCGGTAAATTCCACCGGATTGCCGTACCCTACTTGAAAGCGATCAAAGGCCAGAATGAAGTCGTTTACTTCAAGAGTGAACGACTTGGTTTCTGCCGGCAGCGGCGGAAAGGTCAACTTGCCGATATACCTAGAGCCTTTGCGCACGGGCTTTTCTCGGTGGTACGCGCTTTTAGTCCAGATGGGACCGCGATCCAAGCTGGCGTGATAGCGCACATTGCCTTCTTGCCCCCCCCACTTCAAATAGGAATAGTCGTAGAACTCATCCTTGTCGTACCAATTCCCCGCCCCTTGGCCACAGAGCAAGCGGCGGCCATCGTCCAAGCGCAGCATGGTCTGCGTGGGATCTAGCTCCACCCGCTCCCGGGTGCGATTGATCACCGTCATTTCAAAAACGGTCCACAACGGCGGCGTATAGTCTAAGCTGGGAATTTCGACGCCCGTGAGCGTATAGGGCGTGTAGCGGACGTCGTATTCGGCGTCGAGCATGGCATCGTCGTAGAACTTGACCTTGACCTGCACCCCTTGCTCACTCCATACGACCGAGCTGTCGATTGGATCAATGTAATAGGTATCCTCATCGGGTAGGACCGGCTCTAGTTCGATAAAGTACTCCTGTTGCACATGCGATTCGAGGGATTTGAGCGTAGCGCACCCTCCGGAGACCAGTGCCAAGTACAGGAGGACGTGAATGTATTTTGTGATGGATCTCATCTGCATTCGCATCCTAGAAGGGTGATATCAGCTCTACGAAGAGGGTGCCCTGCTTGGAGTCGGGCCGCCCGGCATGGCTATAGTCCCGCCGCGTGCGCTGATAGCCGAAAAATATCGAATTGTCGCGGATGCCAAAGTAGTCTGCGGTAATACTCAGCATGGCCAGATAATCGGTCTGGCTATACGTCCCGGTCTGGCTGTACGCCCCAATTTGGCTGTACGCCCCATCCTCAGAACCGCGATCCCAGTGCTTAAATGGCAGCAAGGGCAACCCTTGTACACCAAGCTGGAAGTTAGTCTTAGGCGTGAGCTGGTATCGCCCCATTACGATGGGGATGAAGTCGCTGTACGATTTCCTCGGCGCATCTTCGCTATCGACCTGCTCAAAGATCGTCCGATGCTTTAGCTTCGGCGTAACGCTGAAGGCACCCCAGCTATGCGTGTAGTCGATTTTGTTGACAATGGAAAAACGCGAACGCACGTCTTGGGGCTGCAACAGCCCGCTGCCGTCTTCAAGCTCAATTTCGGCTTGGCTGTTGCGCTGCCACAGGAAGCCGTTTTCAATGTTGAAGCCGCTAAATCCCTGATAGGTGCTGTCGAAAAAGAGCAGATGCACAAAGCTGTCGCGCATCAACAGTTCGTCCGGCGTCGCTGGCCGCCAAAAACCCGCGCGTTCAGGCGGGCCGTCCGGCTCGTTAAACCAGTTGATGACCTCAATATCGTCAATGGGCACTTGGTACACGTAAGTGTGATCCGGGATATCGTCTTTGACCTGCTTGGCGTCGTAGTTAATTTTCAGTGCGCCAACACCGCGCTTTTCCACCGAGTATGCGTAGCGGAAGTAAACCCCCTCAGACTTGCCCGGACCGGCGATCTGACGGTTGTCGTAACCGCCTATGCTGACGAACTCGCCCCAAGCCCCCAAGCGGTCGTAGCGCAGGAAGATGTGCCGACCCTTTTGGTCGCGCGGGTAGGGGTAATCCGGCTTATCGTCGTTCTCGCGAAAGTCGGGCACGTTGTTGTTGTTGAAGTCGATGCCATAGACAAATTCGGGTGGCTCCGAATCGTAGGTCAGAAACGCCTCGTCCCAATCCACAATAAAGTTCTCGTTGCGATCCATGTCTGGGATGTTATCGACGTTCTCGTCGAGGCCCGGATACACTTGGGCACCGGGATTACCTGGATAAAGCGAACGCGGCTCGGCAGTGGCCGTATCGTCGCTGTGGCTGTCGGGTAAGGTGTCGTGATCGTCGTTGTCTTCGTGGAGGGGGAACTCCTCGGTGACCGTAGTGATTCGCTCGCCGGGTGCCGGCTGTCCATCGTAGTGGAAGGCCATGCCGCCTCGGTAGCTGTCGTACCCGCCGCCGTAGGCCGGATCCATCCGGTATATCTCACCGCCCAGCGCCAAACCACCGACCAGATCCTTGACGCCCTTGACCCACCACGCCAAAGCGCGTTCACTGCTGCGCTGGCCTTCGTTATTGCCGATTGGGAACATGAAGTTTTGCAGATTGTGCGCCACCTCGCCACTGAGATCGAGCCCGACCAAATCGACCTGATAGTTGATTGAGGCCAAACTCTGCCCGGTGGGAATGCCGTAGTCAAAAGAAACCAGCTGCCGGTTGGCCCCGGTGCCGTCGCTGCCATCGGCGCGGACCACCGTGTAATAGATCTCCTCGTCTTCGTCTGTGTACCACTTGAACGGACGCCGGATGGCCCGCTCGTTGGCTTTGGTGATGGGGGCTGGCCAAGCCGACTCGGCGATAGCCGCGCTGCCTCGACGATCGATACTGAAGAAGTCGTGGGTCTGACTGACGCCGATCCGATAATCGCCGGCCACATCAGCGACAAAGCGCGTCGAGCGCACCGTTACATCTGGCGGGAGGACGAAGGTGTACACCACCGGCACCTTGCCCTCGGCCTCGCGCCCGCCACCGGCGTGAACGACACCACCTTCGGGTGGCCCGGCTTCTATGGACGGATCATAGTCTGGGTCGTCGTCGAGGCTGGTCAGGCGCACCAGCTCTGTGCCACGCGTACCTTCAAGAACGATATCTACACCATAGACAATGGCATTGGCCTGGGCATCGTCGGGCGAATCATCGGCCACGAAGACGCGGATGGTCTTGGGACCGAGCATCTCATAGGGCAAATCGCCGCGCCAAGCACTAGAGCGCGACAGAGCAGGCGAAGCCATAATTTGGTTGATTAGCGTCCCGCCAACGCTGGCGAAGCGACCTACTTCGCGCTGATAGTGGCCGCCAAAGAGCAACACCGGTGAGTTGTCCCAAGCGTCGTCGCCTTCTTGGCCGAACGCCCATTTGGAAAACAACTGGGCACCCGAGTGATCGCCGCCGCGCGAGTAGAGCAGGGTCGCCCGGTCGCGCTCCTTGTAGTTGATGTCCATGCGCAGCACATTGAGCTTACTGTTGACCAAGGTAAGCGGCGTGAAGATGGTGCGCACATCCGTAGCACCACCTGCTGTGCCCAAGTTGCCCAACGTGGCGGTCCAGTGCAAATCCTTGTGCGTATAGTGGCCAACTCGAAACGACCGATACTTGTGGTCAATATAACTAGCTCCACTAAAGTCATTGCCACTGCGCGACTCTTCTATCGTCAGCAGTCGCCGATAGCCGCCGCCCATGTAGTTGCCCATCCGATCCCAACCCACATTGCGAGTCCTTGGCGAGCGGCCCGACGGGGTGGCCCAAGCAACGGTCTCGCGGTAGTACGCAATGTACTTTTGGTCGGCGTAGTTGAGATAGGGGACGCTAACTGCGGCGTTGAGGAAGGCCCTCCCCAACCCGCGATCATAACGGTCTTGGGGACCGCGCAGAAAGGGAGGGCGCTTTTTCCACGGCGGATCTTGCGGCGTGCCAGGAGTGGGGTTGTAATAGGGCAGTGGGCCACCAGATTCCGGATGGCGCTGTGCCTCTGCTGGCACAGATAAGCCAACGCAAACTACTGATAATATCCCCACCCAGTGCTTGGACACGACGTCTATAAACATGAAAACCCTTGTGCTTTGGCCAAGGCCTGTACTGGGCTAGCCCCGGCGGGTTGGAATCAATCGGGTAGCTTGCTGTAGATACTTAGAAGCAAGCCACCTATGGCGATCAGACTAGTGATTTGAATGCCGACTAACCAGCGAAATTGACTATCCATACGGGTGCGTAACTCGCTTACCGCTCGTTCAATCGCGTCCAAGCGGAAGTTGAGTTGTTCGGCAATGCCTTCCAATCGTCCAATGCGGCGGTCGTGGTCTTGCTGCGGGGTAATCGGTTCGCTCATGGTCAATCCTTCCTCGCCTCGACCGCGTGTATCTATAGAAAATCAACGGGCGAAAACATACGCTTGCCAAAGCTCGTGGGTCAAGAAAAAAAAACGGGAAGCAGGCGTCAAGCCCGCTTCCCGTTTTAGAACCTATTTAGAGGCCGTTGATTACTGGACGAAGGTCTCCTTTACGCGGCCCCAAGAATCTTCTTCGACTGCGGTTCCCGTCGGACCAGCCGGCGTATCCACAAAGACCCAGTTGGCGAATTCGGACATGTTGCCGCCTGCCCAAGCCACGCACTGAATCTGACCACCATAGGCATCTTCGCCATCGGGATCAATCGGCAACCAAGCAAAGCCCATCTCAGAGCCAGTCGTGGGGGCTTCATAGAGATTTCCGTTGCGCAGGAAGGTATCCCACGGCAGCTTGCCTTCAATCACGTAGTCCGCATCCCCCTCGTCGCCAAACTCGTCGCCGGCGTCGCGGAAGCCGTACTCAAACCCTTCAAGTGCGTCGGGGTCGTGGACATCCACGCGCGCCATATCCACGGTAGTGATCAAGCAGACGGACAGTTCGTTCGAGCCGAAAGGCACAGCCATGAAGTTGACCACATTCAGGTTGACAAACTCTTGGGTCGGGTCGCCACCGGGATGATCTTCGTTGTTCAGGTCGAGGTAGAGCGACACGCTGTCGCGCTCCCACCAAGCCCGGGCTTCACCACCACCTTCGGTGTCGCGGACATTATCGCTAACCTCGGCGAGGTAGTACAGGGCTTCGTCATCCCAAGCCTGCAAGAGCACCGACTCAAAATCAGCGTTGGTGCGTCCCTCGCCTGCCACTTCGGTCTCGCCGTTTTCATTGAGCTGGTTAGTACTCACTTCGCTTTGCCCGTTCGCCTGATCACGCCAGCCAAACTCTTGACCGTCGAGTTGGATCTGGTCTGGCGAGCAGGGAAATTTCAGCGCACCAGCCCACTCGTCAGCAACGGTTGCGCGGTCGCCATCGAGCGTGGGGGCTTGGGTGAACTTGGGTAGGTCAAAGTAGCGCACGGGTGGCTGGGCGCTGGCCAGCGTGGTAAAGCAAAAGGCCGCGATAGCGGCTAAAAGAGTCAACTTCTTCATTACTGCATCTCCTTTATTGAGAAGTGGACGAAAAAGTTTGAATGAACGGTGTATGATAAACGCCCGCTCAAGACCTGTCAAGAAAAAATGGCTTTACGCGACCCGCTCAATCACACCACACAAGTGGGATTTACATGGCTGTTTGCTTCTTTCTTATCCTTCATCCAGCGGTTGAAAGAGGCCCTGTTGGCCCTAATTGAGACAGTTCTACCGAAAAACACAGCAACGAACTTAGCTGTTTTTCCCCAACCCCCATTCCTGTGTGGATGCCGAGTCGTGGTTGCGCCAGTGCATCCACCGGGCGCAGCAGGTGCCCATGGACGAAACCCGCAAGGCCAATATTATCTGGCCGATCTTGCCATTTTGAGCGGATTAGCGTATAAATCAGAAACGATTAGGACCATCCTTTCGGAGGAGACCATGTACGAATCGTCAATTGTGCAGTATTTCACGGAGAAGGCCCTTGAGCAGGGCATTGAGCAAGGCATCCGCGAGAGCATCCAAGAAGTGTTGGAACTGCGCTTTCAGCCAGAGGAAGTCGCCCCGTTAGCCAGTCGCCTTGCGACCATCGACGATGCGCCGCGTCTCAAGCAGTTGTTTCGGGCGGCCCTACAGGTGCCCAGCCTCGGAGCCTTTAGGCTCCTGCTAGACGAAGCCGAGTAGAGGCACTGTGCAACGTCAGTTGTGATTTATCAAAGCCTATTGACCCAATGCCTAGTGGATCCTCCGAGCTACTAAGTTGTCCAAACGCTTAGATCGCATCGAGCGAAGGCTTGACCGCGAGCGCATATTCAACTTCGTGAAATCTCTTTCCCTTATTGGATTGGCTCTCGTATTCGGTGGCCAGCCAGCCAACGCCCAGCCGCACACCTACACCATCGGCTTGGTCTTTACCAATCTCGTCGAGCAAGAGCTCCTGCCCATCCATCTCGCCGAGCAGCATCCCCGCCTGATGCTGGAAATCGAGCGCACAATCAGAGATGTCTTTACCAACTTAGGCCGCTTTCGCGTCGTGCGCTTGCCGAGCATCCGCGAGGCCCGCGACCCCACCGGGCAAGAATCCATCGATTACATCGCCCATTTCACTTTCAACAAAGCCCATAAAACATACCACAATCAAGTCATTCACTACTCCGACAATTTGCGCCTATTAGACGATGGCGGCCCAAGCGACTCTCAGTCTTACGAGGTCATTTCCCTGCCTTCCATCGTCTGTCAACTCGAAGTTAAGCTAGAGGATTTACACCGCGACAAAATTTTCTGGTCGGACTTGCGCGACTCCTCGGCCGTGATACCTTATGACCAACAGCTATTCCTTTATAATACATGGAAATATCCGGGCGCATCCCATCCCGGTTTGACGCAGGCTTTTCTAGCCGATCTGCTTCGCTTGCAAATGGCTGATCCCGCCACAGAACGCGCACTCAACGTCGCCGAGCGCTGGTTCGTCTCCAAGCCCAGTAGCGATCTCGTTACTGCCCGCGGGGTGTTAAAGGGACTGGCGGATAATCTAGCCCCCGACCTAGACGCGAATTTGCCGCTAGAGGGCCTTATAGCAGCCGTCTTGCCCGAACGGAAAGGCAAGCCCCATGTCCAGCTAAACATTGGTGCGCGGCACGGGCTGACGAAGCGAATGCGGTTCGACGTGTGGCGGCCTAGGCCATCAGAGCAGAAAGTGGGGCAAATAGAGGTGGTTGACGTAGATTCCACCATGGCCATCGCTCGGCTGCGAAAACTCGACAAGAAGCTCAAAAAACGCGGAGATGGCCTACAAGTCCAAGACCGGGTCATTTCCCCAAAACGCCCTTCGAGGAGTTCATTATGAGTAAGAAATGGGTCTCCACGCGCTTTGCTTCACCCACGCAGGATTTCGATCTCGACAGCTTAGTCCGCCGCTTGCGCCGGGGCTTCTTTATTGCCCTAGGCTCTGCTGTGGCCCTCCTGCTCATCGTCGTGGCGATCAACCCCTTTCAGGAAGCCGAGCAGAAGGCACCCCGGCCTCTGACGACCAAGTTTATCAAGCGCGAGCCGCGCCTGACCAAGCCGCTGGAGCTGCGCAAAATTCCCCAGCCCAAGCGTCAGCTCGCACGCCGCGAAGTCCAACTCGCACAAGCGCGTATGGATCAAGTACAGGCCACGGCCTCATTCAACACCCGCAGCCTAATCGCCGGTGTCGGTGGCTCGGGGATTCGCCTGTCCGGGCAATCCGCCTTCAGCCCGACGAGTACTATGACTATCGAGCCTAAGCTAACGGCCGCAGCCGTGACTAGCACCCGCACCTCCGAGCACAAAATCGACATGGGCCTAGAGATGCTCGACGTCAACAACATGGACACCGGCCGCTACCGCGCCATTATCGTCCAAGACGCCACGGACAAGCAGGCCATCAAGGGCTTTGTCAAGTTTGCTTCAGTCGTGTCTGGGCGGGCATTATCCGGCAACGCTGGACTCAACACCCAAACCCTCGACCGGCTGCGCGATGTGGTCAACGAATACACCGGGCTCAAGGCCGAATTCCTCGGCCGTGTCACGTACGATGACCCGAGCCTGATGGAAATACCCATCATCTACCCGTATGGCGGGCCCAACGAAACCGAAATGGCCAACCTAGCCCACTACCTAATGTCGGGTGGTTTTACGTTCGGCGGGCTCCACGGCGAAGCACTGGAAAAGTACGGCGGCCTAGTCCACGGTAAGGACTTCTGGTCTGAGCGCCTGCCAGAGGATCATCCCGTCTATACTGCCTTCTTCGACTTAGATGGGGGCATGCCTTTTGGCTATAGTCCCTCGTTGGGACAGGGTAAGTTAGGCGTCAGGCCCTGGAATTATCTGCGTGGCCATTACATCAAAGGTCGGCTGGTGAGCGTCACACCCGGCGACGGCGGCTGGGGCTGGCAAAACGACACACGTGCCGGGGACTCGACGCGCCAGCTCCAACTGGCGGTCAACATCATCATCTACGCCCTGACGCAGGAGGGGTCGATTACCCAACGCCTTATGCAGATGGTCAACTAGGCTTTCCTACAAAGCCAATTTCAAAGCAGGTGTCAGGTCTAACTCTTGACACCTGCTTTCACTTAAGTCGCCCATGTCCAAGCTCGCCCTAGCAACCCTCTGCGCCGGCCTATTGAGCTGCGCCGCACAACAGGCCGAGTACTACATCGACCAACTCGCCGATTCGCGGCGTCAAGTCCGCCTCGACGCCAGCCATGCCTTAGTGCAACTAGGCGGTGCGGCCGTCGAGCCTTTGCTGGACCGCGCGGCCGCTGGCAGCGATAGCCTGCGCTACATTACCGCCCAAATCCTCGGCCAAATCGGCGACCCGCGCGCCACCCCCTTCCTCAAATCGCTCCTCCGCGACGACAACCGCTATGTCCGCGAACAGGCCGTCCGCGCCCTCGGCCAACTCGACGACCCCCACCTCCACGCGACTTTGGCCAGCATCCTCGCCGACGACTCGGTCCCCGAGGTGCGCGGGGCAGCAGCTTGGAGTTTGGGCAATCTCCGCGACACCACGGCAGTGCCTTCTCTGGTGCGCGCCTTGGCGGATACTATTCCCTCGGTGCGCCGACAGGCCCTTGCCGCGCTGCAGTTTCTGTGGACGCCAGCGTCCGAAGCCGCGGCCCTCAGCGCACTCCGCGACCACGACGACAACGTGCGCTACATCGCTGCGCAGCTATTGGGACACCACCGGACGCATCGCGCTCTCGACGCGCTGTGCCTCGCCTTGACCGACGACAACATCTGGGTCCGCGCAGAAAGCGCCCGCACCCTCGGACGCATCGGCGACACCACGGCTGTGAGGCCGCTAGAGCGCATGTTCGCCGAGCGCGAAGGTCCCGACCACGAGGCCGCCAAAGAAGCATTGCACTTGCTCACGGGTCTAAACTACGCGGTCGCCCCGTGATAACTCCCTTCGCCCCTGCGTTCATCTGCATTTATCTGCGGATAGCCGATCGGGCGCTTTCAAACAGCATCTAAGCCTTGCGCGTCTTTCCGCTATTTTGCGCCGCGCTGCTATGCGCCCTCCCCCTGCGCGCCCAACCCCAATTTAGCGACCAAACCGCCGCCGCCGGCATCACTTACCGCAATGTATTTGGCGGGCCAGAAAAGCACTACATCCTAGAATCCCACGGCAGCGGCGCGGCCTTCTTCGACCACGACTCCGACGGCGACCTCGACCTCTACATAGTTAATGGGGCCACCTTTGCTACATACCGCGACCGCTCGGGGCCGGGCAATGCACTCTACCGCAATCGCGGCGACGGTACTTTTATGGAAATCACCCGAGAAGCCGAGGTCGGCGACGCTGGTTGGGGAGGGGGCGTAGCCGTGGGCGACATCGACAACGACAACCGCCCGGACCTCTACGCGACCAACTACGGAGCCAACGTACTCTATCGCAATCGCGGCGGCGACCGCTTTGCCGATGCGACCCAAGCAGCGGGCGTTGGCGGCGACCAATACAGCGCCAGCGCGGCCTTTTTCGACTACGACCGCGATGGGGACCTCGACCTCTACGTCGCCAACTACGTCGTCTTCGACGCCGAGCACCTACCGGCTACGCCCAAGCTCTGCACCTTTTTCAGCGGCCTCCAAGTCTATTGCGGTCCCAAAGGCTTAGTCGGCGCACCGGATGTGCTTTATCGCAACGAGGGCGATGGCGCGTTTACCGACGTCACCCAAGCGTCCGGCGTGGCGGCCGCCAACCGCTATTACGGCTTGGGCGTGGTGCCGGTCGACTACGATTCCGATGGCGACTCCGACCTCTTTGTCGCCAACGACGAGACTCCCAACGTGCTTTTCCAAAACCAAAGCGACGGCACCTTCCAAGACGTCGCCCTCATCGCAGGCGTGGCGTACAACGGCGACGGCGACGTCGAAGCCGGCATGGGCGTGGACTTTGGCGACTACGACGACGATGGCGACCCAGACCTGTATGTGACCCACTTTTTTACCGAGACCAATACGCTCTACCGCAATGAGGGCGGCGCGCGTTTCTCCGATGTCACGACCACGGCTGGCCTCGCTGCGGCTACAGTAGAGATGTTGGGTTGGGGAACGCGCTTTTTCGACTATGACAACGACGGCCGCCTTGACCTATTCGTCGCCAACGGCCACGTATATCCGCAGGTTGACCAAGCCACAACCGGCACCACTTACCGCCAACCCAACCAACTCTTCCGCAATGAGGGCGACGGCCGCTTCGCCCCAGTGTCAGCCAGCCTTGAGCTAGCGCAGGCTAAAGTCAGCCGCGGCACTAGCTTTGGCGACTACGACGACGACGGCGATATCGACCTCTTCGTCGTCGAGCTTAACGACGCGCCGACTTTGTTGCGCAATGATGGAGGAAATGCGGGAAACTATCTCGTGGTGCAGGTCTTTGGCCGCGAGGACAATCGCGACGGAATCGGCACTCGCATCGGCCTGCAAGCGGCTGGCAAACATCAGTGGCGCACGGTCAACGGCGCAGGCAGCTATCTTTCGCACAGCGACTTGCGCGTCCACTTCGGCTTGGGCACCGCACAGGCCATCGACCGCGTCGAAATCACCTATCCCAACGGCAGCACCTACGCAGTCGAGAACGTGCCCGTCAACAAGCTCTTAGTCGTCCGCCAAGGGCAGGGGCACGCTCTCCTCAAATTAGGCGCGAATCCTTTTTAACGATCAACCCGCGCTGTGCTCAGCCCGCACCCGCTCGATTTCGGCGAGGCGCTCCTGCGCGGCAGAAAATTCGGGATGGAGTTTGAGGAGCTGTTCAAAGACCGCAGCGGCCTTGTTGACGTACCCGAACTCTAAGTGGAGCAGCCCCACGTTGTAGCTGGCCTCCGGTGAGCGCGGCGACCGGCTCGCAGCCCGTTTGAGGCTGGCGAGCCGACCTTCGTATTCCTTGAGCTTGGCAAAGGCTTGCATCAGTTCCTGGCCCTCGTCGCTGCGGCCCTGCTTGAGGTAAAGTTGGGCCAAGCTATAGTGGGCACCCGCGTGGCCGGGATCTCGCTTTATGGCCTCCAAGTAATAGGTGGCAGCCTGTTGCTCCTGCCCCAGTTTGGCCGTCACCGCACCCAAGCGGTGATAGGAGTCGGCGTGGGCCGCATTTTTGAGCAGGGCTTGGTGAAAGTAACTCCGCGCCGCTTCGAGCTTGCCTTCCTGTTCGCTGATGACGCCGAGGTCGTAAAATCCGCCCGCCGTCTCGATGCCGAGTTCTATCGCTCGTCGATAGGCTGCCCGCGCTTCTTGGTATTGGCTCAAGGCCATGTAACTCTCGCCCAAGTGCGCGTACACCTTCCCTTCGTCTGGATGATCAGCGAGGGCGCGTTGGTACTCGGCAATGGCTTCGCCCGGGCGATGCTGTAAGTGATAGACCCGTCCCAAATTGGCCCGAGCTTGCAGGAAGGTCGGTATCAAGCGCACGGCTTCGGCGTACTGAGCGGCGGCTTCGGCGTAGAGACCCTGTTGATGGTAGAGATAGCCGAGATTGTAGTAAATCGCCCCAAAGTCGGGCCGCAACGCCAGCGCCTTCTTATAGCTTTCTTCGGCCGCTAAAAAGCGACCCAATCCGTCGAGTGAAATAGCGAGGCCGATCCGCGCCTCAAAGTGATCGGGGGCCAGCGTTAGCGCCTGTTCAAAGTGGGGGATTGCCTCAGCAAAACGCTCTAGCGCGGCGTGCGTCGCACCCAGTTTGCTATGGGCTTGGGCGAGGTCTGGCTCCAACTCAATGGCCTGTTGGTAATAGCGAGCCGCTTCGTCCATCTGGCCCTTGCCGAACAAGCGGTCGCCCTGCTCGACGGCTTCTTGCGCGGCGTCTGCCCGGTACTGCGAGTACCAGTACGAGCCGCCCACGCCGAGGGCAATCGCCAGCGCGACCATTCCCATATAAAGGAAACTGCGGCTCGGCACTTGCTCACGGTTCTTTTTATTACGGGCCATTCGTGCGTTGCGTTTACTGGCGGGGGGAATACTTAGGCATGGGATCAGTCGCGCCGAGCGCGTCTAGCGCACCATTGCGAATGTATGGACGCTCACCGCAAATCCTGTCCATCCCACCAATCCCATAAATCACAGTCCTACTGCCGGACCACCTCTAGCCCGGTCATGATCTGATCTTGGCCCCAAGTTCCTCCGAGCCGGAGCGAACTCGTCGCGATGGAGCCGGTGATCGTACCTTCTTCTTGAGTAAAGGCATAAACCGTCTTCGCATTGAGGTAGCGCACCTCTAAGGTGATCTGCTCGGGATCGTCGGGCTGGAGGATGTCGATTTCTTGGAAGAAATCGTTGCGCCCCTCGCCATAAACCAACGTGGCAGACACGGTAACTTGCTTAGGAGAGACCCGCACAATGCTTATTGTAACAGGGCGGTCTTCTCCGCTGATGCCATTGGATAGAGCGAAATTCCCGGTGCCTTCGTATTCGCCGACCCAAGCATCGGCGTAATCGGGCGTCGGTTGAACGGCTTCCTCTGAACCGCAACTCAGGGTAGTCAACAGACCCGCTAGGGCCAACCATGTCCATTGTTTCATTGCGATTACCTCCGCAGCGTTTTCATGCGGCAAAAGTATAGGGCACAACGCGCCGCGAATCAACCGCTTTGCGCCGCCGCCACTCGCCAATTCTCCCCTCAGTTCGTACACTATGCAGCGCAAAATGTATCCACTGCCAAAGACGCCAACGCGCCTAGGTATCGCGGTCGCCGCCTTGTTGGGCTGTGCCTCCGAGCCGCCCCCTCCCGCGCAGAGCGCCCAGCGCTACGAACAGGCCCGCCAACACTTAGCGGCCGGCCGTTTGGACTCTGCCGCCCACGTGCTCGAAGCACTCGTCCAGCGCGACGCCCTGCACTACGAGGCCGCGCTCGCGCTCGGGCAAATCTACTTGCGGCAAAAGCACTACCAACAAGCTGTGTCTCCGCTCGCACGCGCACAAAAGCTCGCGCCCGAGCGCATCGAACCCCGATTGCAGTTGGCCCAAACTCTGAGCAAACTCGGACGTCAAGCCGAAGCGCGCACCCTTTTCGACTCCATAGTGACGGCCTTCCCCGGCAACGCGGTCGCCTGCATGGCATACGCCGACCTCCTAATGACGCAAGACCAACCCGACGCCGCAGGTGCCCTCGCCCAGTACGAAGCCATCCTCGCCGTCGATCCCAAGCACTACCGAGCGCGCTCGGGCAAGGCCGCCTCGCTTTTGCGATTAGGCGATTTTATCGGCGCAGCCACCCGCCTCGACAGCTTGCTCGTCGAGCGACCGGACGACGTGTATCTCTCCTTCCTTTTGGGCGCGGCCCACCACCACTTGCTCCAATACGTCGAGGCCGTCACCGCGTACAAACGCGCCATTGACGTCCTCCCCCCGGCTTCGCCGCAGCGCACCGTGCGCCAGTGGAACCTGCGGCTGGCCTATATCGAGGCGTACGGCACCTACCCAGGCGACCTCGAACCGGCCCATCAAATCGGCTTGGCACCGCTGGCCGAGGCATCGCCGGTGCGCTTCACCGATGTGGCCGCAGCAACCGGCGTCGGCAAGCGAGATCGGGGACGCGGCGTGGCGTGGCTCGACTACGACACCGATGGCGACCCGGACATCTTCGCCGCGGGCATCCAAGCCCCGCACGCGCTCTACCGCAACGACGGCAACGACCGCTTTGCCGACGTATCTGTCGCAGCCGACCTCGCAGACCCGCGCGGCGGCTGGGCGGCCATTGCCGCGGACTACGATGGCGACGGCCACCCAGACCTCTTTACCACCCGCGAGGCTTGGGAGGGCCTCGCGCCCAACTCGCTCTACCGCAATCAGGGCGATGGAACCTTTCGCGATGTCGCACCCCAAGCCGGAGTCGCTGGCGCGGACGACAGCTTCATGGCCGTCTGGACCGACTACGACAACGACGGCCTACCAGATCTGTACGTGGCCTCCGGCATCACCGGCAGCGGGCGGCCCAATCGTCTGTACCACAACCAAGGGGACGGCACCTTTGCCGACCGCGGCGCACAGGCTGGCGTGGCCTATCGCGGCAAAACCCTCGGCGTAACCTGCGGCGACTACGACGGCGACGGCGACAGCGACCTCTACGCCATTGACGTAGCCGCCCCCAACCACCTCTACCGCAACGACGGGCAGCTCTTCAGCGACGTCACTGCCGAGGCTGGCGTGGCCAAGCCGGGCGAGGGCAGCTACGTGGGATTTTTCATCGACAGCGACGGCGACGGTGATCTCGACCTCTTCGTCTCGGCCATGAACTTTTACGAAGACATCGTGCAGTCGCAGGTCACGGGGCTGGCCTTGCGCCCGACCCGCGCCTATCTGTACCGCAACGACGGGACGACCTTCCGCGACATCGCCCCTCAGCAAGGGCTGGCCCGCTCCTTTGGCTCGATGGGCGCGGGCTACGGCGACATCGACTACGACGGTCTAATCGACATCTACCTGACCAACGGCGGCCCTATAATGGCGCGCTTTGAACCCAACACCCTATTCCACAATCGCGGCGACCGCTTTGCCGACATCACAGCCGCGGCCGGCGTCGGCAATCCGGGCAAGGGGCACGGCGTAGGTTTTGCCGACTACGACCTCGACGGCGATCTCGACCTCTATACCGCGGTCGGCGGCCACTATCCAGGCGACCTGTGGGCCAACAGCCTGTACCGCAACGAGGGCCACCACAACCACTTCCTCGGCGTGGATTTAGGGCCTCGTGCCATCGGCGCGCAGTTGCGCCTGCGGGCTCAAGATCTGCTCGGGGTCGTGGAAATCAACAGCGGTCCGGGATTCGGGTCTTCCAACAGTCTGTCCCCAGCCCTTGGCTTGGGGACGCGAACCCGCGTCGATACCCTCAAAATCCGCTGGCCCACCGGCACACAACAAGTGTACGCGGATCTGGAAATCGACCGCTTCCACCGCTTTGCCGAGCAGCCCTAAAATGGCGTGGCGACTACTCTGCGCGGCCTTCGCGCTCGCCGCCTGCGCCTCCGAGCCAGTACCAGTACCGGCTCCAGTCGATCACCTCACCCGCGCCCGCACTCACTTTGCAGCAACCCACTTTGAGGAAGCGGCGGCCGCCGCCCGCGCCGGGCTAGCCTTCGACTCGACGAACGCCGACCTCCACAATGTGCTGGCCTCGTCCCATGCGGCGCAGGGTCGCTACGCGCTAGCCATAGAATCCCTCGAAACAACCGTCCGCCTTAAACCTGACTTCGCCATGGGCTTTGTGAACCTTGGCGGAATCTATACCAAGCTAGGCCAGTACGATCGCGCCGACACCTATCTCCAGCGCGCCGTCCAGCTCAATCCCGACAACTCGCCAGTGCGCCGACGCTTGGGCGAGCTGTACTTGGCCACGGGCCGCTACGCCGAAGCCACCCGCGAACTGCTCGAAGCACTGCGCCTTTTTCCCAACGACGCCACGCTCTACTACTACCTCGGCCAAAGTCTCGCGGCCGAGGGCCGACAAGACGATGCCTTGGAGGCCTTTCAGCGCGCCACCCTGCTCGACATCGGCTTTGCCGACGCCTTCTATCGCCTCGCTACTCTTGCCCGCAAGGCCGGGCGCGACACCTTGGCGCAGCAAGCCCTAACGAGCTTTTCGCACCTGCAAGCCCTCAGCGGTAAGGAGGTCAAGCGACTGCGTGCAGCCATCCTCAACGCGCCCGAAGAAGCCGCCCATCACTACAACCTCGGCCTGTTCTTCGTCCGGCACGGGTACTTTCCCCAAGCCGAGAACAAATTTGACCGGGCCGTCGCCCTGCGCCCCGGGAATCTCGCTCTGCTCAACAGCCTTGCCGGCGACCTCCTAAAGCTGCAACAACCCGAGGCCGCGCTGCGTTACTTACAGGTCGCTCTCGACCAAAATCCAGAGTACTTTCCCGCCTTGCTCAACGCCGGTCACATCACCGGCCAACTCAGACGTTACGACGAGGCCATCGCCTACTGCCGCCGAGCGGTTGCAGCGCGCCCAGACGACGCCGAGGGCTGGTACCTCCTCGGCTTGGGCTTGTTCAGCAATGGGGAACGCGCTGCCGCCGAACAGGCGTTGCGCCGCAGTCTAGCGCTGAGTGCGAACGAAGCTGCGCTGCACACTAAGACCCAGCGACTGCTCAACACCCTGCAACAACAACCCACAGGAACGCCGTGATTGCACTACTTTCACTCTTTTTGCCCCTCGCCCTATCCATCGCTTGTAGCGAGCCAGACCCCCGCGACGAGGATTGGTCCCAACACTACCAAGCCGGACGCGCAGCCCTCAGCCAGAGCCGCTTTGACGAGGCCGAACAAGCCCTAGCCCACGCCCTAACGCTAGCCGAAACCTTCCCCCCCGCCGACCCGCGTTATGGCCGCACCGCCCACCAACTCGCTCAACTCCACGTCGTGCGCGGCGAACTCGCGCGGGCCGAAAGCCTCTACCAGCACTTGCGCGAACGGCAAATGGCCCTCCCAGACGACCATCCCGACAAGGTGTTGACGCTCGACAAGTTAGGCGACACCTATCGGCTCCAGCAGCGACCAGCCGAGGCCGCCGCACTCTACGACCGCGTCCTCGCCTTCCAACAGACGCACCAAGGCGACGAAGAAGTCGCGGCGACCATGCAGAAGTTATCCGACCTCTACCGCGCACAGGGCGACCGCGCCGCGGCCGATTCCCTCGCGCAACGCGCCCATGCCCTAAACCTCCGCGCCCGCGCTCATGACCTGTTCCTCCAAGGCCACTACCAACGGGCCGCGCCCCTGTACCACAACGCGCTGGCCCTGCAAACGGGCGATCATCCCGACTTGGCCCGCACCTGTTATTACTTAGGCCGTCTATACGACACACAGGATCGCTATCGCCAAGCCGAGCATTTCTATCGACGCGCCCTAGCCGCGTCCCCCGCCAACGATCCCGACCAAGTCGGCGCAGCACTTGCCGACCTCCTTGCCCGCAAGGCCACCGACCATCCCTAACGCCCACAGGAGTCCTTTTATGAACCGTCCCCCCACAGAATTCAAACGCATTGCCGCCACCGACCTCAGCGCTTTTGGCACGGCCTGCCTCCGCGCCGCTGGCATGTCCGCTGCGCACGCCGCGCAGTTGGCCGACCTGCTGACCAATTCGGACTTGCGCGGCGTGCGCTCGCACGGCACCCGCGCCCTGTACGGATACTGCCGCACGATCCGCGACAAAAAGGCCAACCCCAACCCCGACATCCACATCCTGCGCGAAGGCGACACCCACGTCTTTGTCGATGGCGATGGCAGCCTCGGGTACGCGCCGACCATGCTAGCCGCGGAACGCGCCATCGCCAAGGCCAAGGAAAAGGGACTCGCCGTCGGCGCAGCCTGCCACATTGGACACTACGGCTCGGCGGGACACTACGTGCGCCGCGCCATGGCGGAAAATTGCGTGGGCTTCTCAGTGCAAGCGGCCTATCCCCAGTACTACCCTAGCAACGAAGGTGAGCGCGCCGCCCACTACGGCAACCCGCCCTTGTGCTTTGGCCTGCCCGGACAAGAAGGGCCTCCTGTAGTACTCGACGTAGCCACCTGCATCCTCGCCGACTACCAGCGCGGCGAGCAGATCAAAGCCATTGAAGAGCTGATCCCCGCGGCCTTCTTCAAGTCTATGGGCTACACCGCGGTCGCAACTCTACTCGGCGGGGCTTTTGTCGGCCAAGGCGGCGACCGCGCCCGCGAGATCGCCGCGCAATGGCCAGCCGCGCGCATGGGCAGCTTAGTCCTCGTCCTAGACTTGGGCCTCTTCGCACCCGCTCCGCAAGTGCGCCACGGCGTCGATGAGCTAGTGCGCCTAGCCAGCGAGCAGATGATCCCGCTGCGCGGGTACGACGAAGTCACTCTACCCGGCACGCCCGAACACCGAAACGAGGAAGCGTACGCACGCGATGGCGTACCCGTTGACGTAGAAGACGTCGAGCGCCTAGCCGAGTGTGGCCAAGCCTTTGGCATTGCGCCCCCGTGGCTGGACTAACACCGCGCCGGTCTCTACCTTAACGAACCGCAAAAAGGAGACATTCTATGAGCCTGACGCGCGAGCGCCA
The DNA here is from genome assembly GCA_022826515.1 of Candidatus Latescibacterota bacterium. The sequence goes on along the minus strand of JAJDUT010000037.1, from coordinate 32,935 downwards.
CGCCGAGCTAAAGCGCTATGCCATCCAACTGCGCCGCCTGGTCGTCGAGTCGGTACACCACGCTGGAGCCGGCCACTTAGGCGGCCCCATGTCCGCAGCCGAATTGCTCGTCGCCCTGTACTTCGCCGAACTAAACATCGACCCGGCCCAGCCCCGCGACGAAGACCGCGACCGCTTCATCTTGTCCAAGGGGCACTCCTCGATCGGCCTCTATGCGGCTTTGGCCCTGCGCGGTTACTTACCCATTGAGGAACTCGCCACCTTTGACGCCATTGACTCCCGCCTCCAGGGCCACCCGGACATGAGCGTCCTCCCCGGCCTCGACATGTCCACCGGCTCGCTAGGCCAGGGATTGTCGCCCGGCCTCGGCATGGCCCTCGCCGCCCGGCTGAAGGGACAGGAATTTCGCACTTGGGTGATGATCGGCGACGGCGATTCACAGGAGGGACAAATCTGGGAGGCGGCCTTTGTCGCGGCCCGCTACGGCCTCGACAATCTCACCGCCATCCTCGACTGGAACGGCCTCCAGCAATACGGCTGGGCCACCGAAAAGGGCTACGGCGTGCTCGACCGCTTGGCCGCGCAGGAAAATCCCCTCAGCCGCTGGCGCACTTTTGGCTGGAACGCCATCGAAACCGACGGCCACGACTTCCCCGCCATTTTCGCGGCCTTTGCCGCGGCCAAAGCACACCGCGGCCAACCCACCATCATCGTCGCCCGCACGGTCAAGGGCAAAGGAATCTCCTACATGGAAAACGACTTCAACTGGCACTCCAAGCCAGTGACCGACCAAGACCTCAAACAAGCGCAGGACGAACTCGCCGCGCAGGAGGCCGCGCTGTGAATCTGTCCACCACCGGCGAGATGCTGGCCCAGCGCGACGCTTTTGGCGACGCGCTCATCGAACTCATTGACCGCGACCCGCGCGTGTACGTACTCGACGGCGATTTGGCCAACTCGACCAAGGCCGACAAAATCTCCCGCGAACGGCCCGGTCGCTTCCTCGAAATGGGCATTGCCGAGCAAAACATGATGGGCGTCGCCGCTGGCATGGCCACCTGCGGCCTCGTGCCGTGGCTGAGCAGCTTCGCCTGTTTTATCGTCAACCGCGACCTCGACCAACTCCGCGTCGTCGTCGCCCAGCCCAACCTGCCGGTCAAACTCTGCGGTGCCTACTCGGGCCTATTGACTGGCAAAACCGGCAAAACCCATCAAGAAGTCGCCGACATCTCCGTCATGCGGGCCATGCCGAATATGACCGTCTTAGCCCCGGCCGACGCCGTAGAAGTCCGCGCCTGTATGCTGGTGGCCAACGACCTGCCCGGCCCCGTGTACGTACGCATGACGCGCGACCCAGAGCCGGTCATCTTTCCGACCGACTACGAGTTTGAGCTAGGCCGCGCCTTTGCCGTGCGCGAGGGCACGGACATCGCCCTTATATCCACCGGAGCCCAAACCCCGCGCTGCCTCGCTGCGGCCGACGAATTAGCGAGCGAAGGAATCTCGGCGCTCGTCCTGCATGTACCGACCCTCAAGCCACTCGACGCAGATGCCATTGTCGCCGCGGCCGCGCAGACGGGCTGCGTAGTGACGGCCGAAGACCACACGATCATCGGCGGCTTGGGCGGCGCGGTCGCTGAAGTGCTAGGCGAACAACATCCCACGCCCATGCGGCGCGTCGGCATCCGCGATGTCTTCGGCGAATCCGCACCTAACGAAGACCTGCTGCAAAAATACGGCTTGACCCCCGGGCACGTCGCACAGGCGGCGCGGGCGCTGCTCTCTTGACCGCTTTATCCAAATGCCCGTAATTAAATGAGACTCATCTACCGCAACCGATAGCCACAAGCTGCTGATGACGCGACATACTGGGTTCACTTGCCACACAGAGTGTTTGTTCACCAGTAGAAGCTCATATAAGCTACTAGAGTGCATCAAAGATGCACTCTTTTTCTTTGCTCGGTGTCATAGGAAACGAGAAGCCGCATGAAAGAGAGTTTGTTGCAACTGTTGAAGCTCCAAGAAGTCGATAAAAAACTCTTCTCACTCGAAGAGGCCAAAGAAAAATATCCCGCTGAAATCGACCTGCGGCGCAGCAAAATAGAAAAGGCGCGGTCCGTTTTGTCCGAGCTAGAAGCCCAAAGCGAGGAGTCCGCCAAGCAGCAGCGGCACTGCGAGCGCGAGATCGAAAGCAGCAAAGCCTCCCTGCGCGAGCGCGAGGAGCGCTTTTCCGTAGTTACCACTAACAAAGAATACGATGCCCTTCAGCTCGAAATCGAGATGTGCAAAAAGACCATTGCCGAGCACGAGACGCAATTGCTCAAAGCCATTGATAGCCAAGAGCGAATGCAGGAACAAATCGACGACGAGCAAGAGGCTTTTGAGGAAGTCCGCGCGGTCGAGCAAGAGCGCATTGACAAACTCGAAGGCCAGCTCGGCACTATGCAGGAACAAATCGACGAAGTTAAAAAGAGTCGCGAGGTGGTCGCCGAGAGCATCGATGCCCAATTGCTGAAGACGTACAAGCGCAAGCAAGGACGGCGCGGCATTCGCGTCGCAGCCATACACAGAAACGCTTGCGGCGCTTGTTACTACCAAATGCCCGCCCAAATACTCAACGAGGTACGCGTCGGCGACCGCGTCATCTACTGCGAGAATTGCGGCACCATTATGGTCTGGAACGAGCAGTCGGTTTGATTGTGGGAGCAGTGAGTCGGGCGGGCGCGCTAGCAGTCCTCAGTGGCCGCTAGTGAGGAAAGTCCGAGCTCCACAGGACAGGATGCTGGGTAACGCCCAGGGGGGGCGACCCCACAGACAGTGCCACAGAAAACACACCGCCCAGCTTGCTGGGTAAGGTTGAAAAGGCGAGGTAAGAGCTCACCGCACCTGCGGCGACGCAGGTGGCAAGGCAAACCTCATCCGGAGCAAGGCTAAATAGGGGAAAAGAGGTGGTCCGCCTCGCTAGATTCCCGGGTAAGCTGCACCGAGGCGGCCGGGCAACCGCCGCCCCAGATGAATGCCCGCACAGCGCACTTCAGGTGCGTGGACAGAACTCGGCTTATAGACTTACTTCTCCCACACCCGGGGCCCGGCGGCTCCGGGTGATTTTTCTGTTTTTGGAGAGCTAATGTTCCCTCTGATCGCCACGCTGGTGTTGATTGCCGCGCGACTGCCCGCCCAACAACCCGAACGCTACGCAATCGAACCGCTAGCCGAGGGTTATATTGACTGGACGCAACACGCGCTCTTCGCCTATGGCGATGGCACCGCGCCCGAGGCAATCACCGACCCCGTGCAGCAGCGGCTCCACGGGTTGCGCAATGCCCGAGACGCGGCCTTCCGCAACATGCGCACACTCATCGGCCAAGTGCACCTCAACGCCGACACCCAACTGCAAGACGCTGGCTTCGATCGCGATTTTCAAGACCTCGTCCGCGTGGCCATTGGTTCGCAAAGCGAAGACCAAGGACGCTATCGCATCGCCGTGCGACTGCTTCTGCTAGGCGATTTCGCGGCGGCGGCACTACCTCAAGTCGAGCCTATAGACCCAAGATCACACGACCTCAGTTACTTCGACGACTCCCCCTCAGTACCAACGACCGCCGATTCACTAACAGCACCAGTCAGCGCCGATTCGCTGATGCTGGCCATAGCCGATTCACTCGCAGTGCCAGTCGTCGCCGATTCGCTAGCAGCACCCGCCACCGACTCGCTCGCAGTACTAGTCAGTGCCGATTCGCTGACGACGCCAGCTACCTTCGACTCGCTCGCAGTGTCCGCGACCACCGATTCCCTAACGCTATCAGCTACCTCTGATTCACTCGCAGTGAACACCCCCGACTCGCTGACGACGCCCCCTACCGCCGATTCACTCGCGGCAGACGAACTCGTGTTTTTCATCCCCGCGGCACCCTATACCGGCCTGCTCGTCGACGTCCGCGGTCTCGGGCTGCAACCGAGCATCGCGCCGAGGCTGCTCAGCACGGCTGGGCATGTGATTCACGGCGCGGCCACCGTGGACCACAACCTCGCCACGGATTACGGAGTCGCGGGTTACGAAGACGACATCAACCGCGCTTACACCAGCGAACGGCTCGGCGGCGAGGGGGCCAACCCTTTCGTCGTCAGGGCCACAGGCACGGCTGGCCGCTACTCGGGCGACGCCGTCCTCGACAACTTTGATGCCGTCCAAGTGCTGCAAGCCGACGAGGTCGGCGACTTCTTGCGCCAAGGCCGGGTGACCTTCCTACTTGGCCCCGCGCCAGCGGCCTTCGATGACGCCTATTTCGATTCTACCTATACGGACACTTTCATCTTAGAAGGAATGGAAAATGAGTTTGAGTTTTACGGAGAAATGGAACCAAGCGATCTCCAAGAATAACTCGCTGGTCTGCGTCGGGCTAGATACCGATCCCGCGCAGTTGCCCGTCAGCGTCCGCGCTAAAGCCGATCCGGTCCTCTACTTCAACCAGCAAATCATCGACGCCACCTGCGACCTCGTCTGCTGCTACAAGCCCAACTTCGCTTTCTACAACGCCCTCGGCGCAGACGGCTTTGCCACGCTCCAACGCACCCTCGACCACATCCCCGCAGACATCCCGGTGCTCATCGACGCCAAGGTCGGCGACATGGGCAATGTAGCCGCGCAATATGCCCGCACCTTCTACGAGGTCCTCGGCTGCGACGCGCTGACGGTGAATCCCTATATGGGCCACGACTGCGTCGAGCCTTTCACCGCGTACCAAAACCGCACCACCTTTCTCGTCTGCCTGACCTCCAACCCTGGTGCCGACGACTTTGAAAAACAGCTCATGGGCAATCGGCCCCTATACGAGCGCGTCATTGCCAAGGCCCACGAGTGGAACGCGGCCAACAACATCGGCCTAGTCGTCGGCGCGACCCAACCCGAGCACCTGACTCACTTCCGCTCCCTAGCGCCGGACATACCCTTGCTAATGCCCGGTGTCGGCGCACAAGGCGGCTCTATAGAGCTAGCGGTCAAAAACGGCTGCGACGCCCACGGAGCGGGCATCCTCATAAACTCCTCGCGCGGCATCCTCTACGCCTCCCAAGACAGCGATTTCGTGGCTGCGGCGCGGCAGGCGACCCTAACCCTGCGCGACGCCATCAACGCCCACCGCCCTTGAGCCGTTGCCATCGTCTATAGCTATCTCTATTTTTTGCAGTGAGTCGGGGTGTGGCGCAGTCCGGTCAGCGCACCTGCTTTGGGAGCAGGATGTCGTCGGTTCGAATCCGACCACCCCGACCACTACTTTCCCTCCAGCACCCTTCCCTTCGCACAGCGAAATTCGCACTCCCTTCACGGCAAGGATGAACCATGGCACGAGAAATCAAGGCTTTGCTCGACGAGGAAATCGCCGCGTACGCAGTGCGCAATCCCCGCTCGCAAGCGATGTTTGCGCGGGCCGTGCAATCGCTGCCGGGCGGCAACACCCGCACCGGCGTCCACATTGATCCTTTTCCCCTCTACGCCGACCGCGGCGAGGGGGCCTATCTCTACGACATCGACGGCCACCGCCTGACCGACTTCGTCAACAACAACACGGCCCTGCCCTTGGGCCACGCCCATCCCGCCATCGTCGCAGCCCTGCAGGAACAAATCGCCCGCGGCACTGGGTTTTCGCGGCCTCTCGTCCTCGAAGTGGAAATGGCCGAAGTGCTGCGCGCACGCATGCCCGCGCTGGAAAAAATGCGCTTTTGCTCCTCGGGCACCGAGGCCGTGCTCAACGCCTTGCGCGTGGCGCGGGCACATACTGGGCGCACCAAGGTCGCCAAATTCGAGGGAGCCTATCACGGCATAGACGACAGCGCGCTGGTGAGTTACTTGCCGCCGCTGGGACCGGAGTTGGGGCCAGCTAACAAGCCACAAGGCGTGGCCTCTTCGGCCGGGCTGATGGGCCACACCCTCGACGAGGTGGTCGTGCTGCCGTTCAACGACGCGGCGACTTGCGCCGAGATCATCGGCGACCACGCCCAAGACCTAGCCGCCGTGATCGTGGATCCGCTCTCCACCGCCGCCGGGCTAGCGCTGCCAGAGGCCGGTTTTTTGTCGAGCCTGCGCGAGGCGACCACCCGCGCCGGTGCCCTATTAATCTTCGACGAAATCGTCAGCTTCCGCTTCGGTCCAGGCGGGACGCACACGGCCTACCAAGTGCGGCCCGATCTGATCTGTTTGGGCAAGGTAATCGCCGGTGGGACGCCCGGCGCAGCTTTCGGCGGCCGCGCCGACGCCATGGACCTGTACGATCCAGCCGACGGGCCGCAGATCCAACAATCTGGGACCTTCAACGCCAATCCCATCGCCCTAACCGCCGGCTTGCAGACCCTCCAAGCACTGACCCCAGAGGCGTACGAGCAGATGGAAGGACTGGCGCGGCGGGCGGCTGAGGGATTACAGGTCGCATTTGGCGAGGTCGGGATCGCCGTGCAGGTGGTCGTGGCTGGATCCATATTCCGGCTGTATTTCCTCGAACAGCCGCCGCGCAATTTTCGCGCAGCAGCGCAGGACGACGCGCAACTGCACCGCTGGTTGTTCTTCGCTCTGCTCAACAGAGGACTATACACGCGGACGGGTGGCAACGTGTCGCTGGCGACCGAGACTCACCACATCGACGCGCTGGTGCAGGGGGTGCGCGAGGTGGTGCAGGTACTATAACGTCCCGCATGACAGCTAGCGCATGGCGGCGCGTACTTTTTTGCAGCCTGTCCCTGAGCATAGTTTGCTGCGGCGGTTGGGGCCGTCAGTCCTCGCCAGCAAAGCCGTCGGCCACAACCACCGCGACAGCCCACTACGCCTACTACTGCGCCGACTGCCACGGACCCGCCATGGACGGCGGCATGGCTAGCAGCCTGATTGACGGTCGCTGGGATTACGGCGCCAGCGACACGGCCATCTTCGCAAGCATTGCCGTGGGGATTCCCGAGGACGGTATGCCCGGATTTGGCGCGGTAATGGACGCAGCCCAAGTTGAAGCATTGGTGCGCCTGATGCGAGAGGCCGAGGACTAGTAGTGGTAGCGGCGAGTGATCAGTTTCCCACTAACCACTATTGCAACGAGAAGAAACATGAGATTTTGAGGAAATTTCATCCGCGACACTAGATCGCCTAACTGGAGGTTCGTCATGTCCAAAACGGTCACCCTTCGTCTCGATGACGCCGTGTACCAGCGCTTTCGCGTCATGGCTGAACGCGATAACCGCCCCCTGCCTAACTTCATCGAAACTGCGGTTTTGCGCTATCTGGAGCGCGAGGAATATGTGGATGAATTCGAGATGGAAGAAATTCGCGCCAACCGCAGCCTGAATGCCGGTATCGAGCAGGGTTTGGCTGATGCAGAAGCCCGGCGCGTACAGGTAAGCTGAGCGGCCCACTGACCACTATCATTGAGGAAAGAAACATGAAATACGGCGTTTTGCTTTGCATTCTCGCTGTCGTAGGAGACGCCTCAGCCCAACAGATTGTCCAATCTGAGGAACACACCTTTCGCGTCGAGACCTTCGCCACCGGCTTGGACATACCGTGGGGTCTCGCTTTTTTACCCGATGGACGCTTGTTGGTCACCGAGCGCGAGGGACAGCTACGCCTCGTCAGCACTGACGGCGCAGTCTCGCCGCCCATCAACGGCGTGCCCAAGGTGCTCGCCAAGGGACAGGGCGGGCTGATGGATGTGGCCTTGCACCCCCAGTATGCGGAGACCGGCTGGATTTACCTTAGTTACTCCGATCCGCTGCCCGGTCCGCTAGGCGGCATGTTAAGCTATACGGCCATCAGTCGCGGACGACTGCAAGATGGCGAGTTGGTCGATGTAGAAGTGATTCATCGCGTCCCAGAGCAATTCTACACTCGGCACTCCCACCACTACGGCTCGCGCATCGTCTTCGACCGCGAGGGCTACCTGTACTTTGCAATCGGCGACCGCGGCCAGCGACCCCTCGCCCAGAACGTGAAACTGCCCAACGGCAAGCTCCACCGCTTGCACGACAGCGGCGGTATCCCAACCGACAACCCCTTCGTCGGCAGCAACGGAGCCATTGCGTCAATCTGGTCCTACGGCCACCGCAACCCCCAAGGCATGGCCATGCACCCAGAGACCGACCAACTATGGGCAGCCGAGCACGGCCCCAAGGGCGGCGACGAGCTCAACCTCGTACAGCGCGGCCTAAACTACGGCTGGCCGGTCATTACCTACGGCCTAAACTACGACGGCACGCCCATCACCGACCAAACCCACGCCGAGGGCATGGAGCAACCGCAGACCTATTGGGTGCCGTCGATAGCCGTCTGCGGCATTGACTTTTACACCGGTGATCGCTTTGGCAACTGGCAAAACGACCTGCTTGTGACCTCGCTGCGCTTCAACCGGCTGCACCGACTGCGCTTGGCGGGCACAGAAGTGGTACACGACGAAATCGCATACCAAGGCGAATCGCGGATGCGCGACGTGCAGACCGGACCGGACGGCGCAATCTATCTCGCGGTGGAAGACCCAGGGCGGATTTTGCGACTGGTGCCGATGGAGTAGAAACGGTGAGACGGAGACAGGCCCCTCGCGGTGTATTATACTCCCGGAGTAAAGGATGCCCCGACTCATAGAGAACGATTTTCCGTATGCTCGTCTTTCCGTGATTGCAGAGGCCGAATCGTGGAGAAAAGAGGTCCATCGTCCAGTCTATTACATCCATAAATGGTGGGCGCGTAGATTGGGTTCTGTTTTTCGGGGTGTTTTGCTGGGCGCATGTCTCGACGAAGGAGAGGACTTCTGGAAATGCTTCTATGGGAAGAACGATTTTGCTAAAACTGTAATTTTTGACCCTTTCATGGGAAGCGGAGTTACCATAGGAGAAGCGATTAAGCTTGGTTGTACCACTTTAGGCCAAGATATAAATCCGGTCGCGTATCTCGCCTGTCGCGCTGCCTTCACTAAGTACGATCCGTCCGAAGTCGTCGCTACATATCAACTCCTTGAGCACACGATCGCCCCCAAACTATTGAACTACTTCGAGACGCGTACAGAAGAAGGTAGTAGGGCAACCGTACTGTACTACTTTCTCGTCAAGGTTGTGTCATGTCCACAATGCGATGAACAGATCGACCTCTTCAAGTCTCGTATTTTCTCAAAGAACGCCGTCCCGCGCAAAGACCCTAGTGCCCGTGCACTTTGCCCTAGTTGCGGTGCCGTTAACGCGACGCTCTACGATGCTGATTACGTGAAGTGCTCGGATTGTGGTACGACGTACAACCCACAACAAGGCAATATCAAAGGGGCGAAAGTCGAATGCGATAAATGTGGCCATACATTCCGTCTTGTTGAGCGGATGAAATCAATGCGTGGGCCTCTTGGTTATCGCCGGTACGCCAAGATGATTCTCACCACGGATGGGCAAAAACGATACGCCTCTATGAATGCTTTTGATGATGCCCTTTTAGAAAACATCGCACAAGAGTTTACTTCCACCAGCTCCTCCTTTCCTCAGATTGAAATCACACCGGGTTATAACACAAACCAGATTTTGAAGCACAACTACCACTTCTGGCACGAGTTGTTTTCCGATAGGCAGCTCCTTTGCATCCACCACCTGCGGAAAGCCATTCGTCAGATTGACCACGCCGATCATAGGCTCCTCTTTGCCTGCCTGTTCTCTGGAGTGCTTGAGTTCAACAACCTATTTGCATCTTTCAAGGGGGAAGGAACAGGGGCCGTGCGGCACATGTTTTCACACCATGTCCTCAAGCCCGAAGTGATGCCAATCGAAGCAAATGTCTGGGGTACGAGTAAGTCGTCTGGATCGTTTTCCACCTTGTTTCGCTCTCGCATCCTAAATGCGCTTACCTACAAGGCTGATCCAACAGAGCTCTATGTGACATCGGGGAAGAACAGTAAAGTTGGAGGAATAAATCGGCCTCTCGCCATTCCGGTGTCCAACGAGTTTGCCTTGTCTAATAATGGGAACGACGTGGTTTACCTCACTCAAGGCGATTCCAGTCGTACCAGTATTCCAGACCGCAGCGTGGACATCGTTGTAACTGATCCCCCATTCTTCGACAATGTCCACTACTCCCAGCTCGCCGATTTTTTCTTTTACTGGCTGAACCAGCTTTTGGATTATTCCAAAGCCGAAACGACGAGACGGAAAGACGAAGTCCAAGATACGAGTTCTGTCCTTTTCGCCAACAAACTGACATCCGTGTTCGCCGAATGCCACCGCGTTCTCAAGCATACCGGGCTTCTCGTGTTCTCCTATCACCATGCTCGACACGAAGGGTGGACATGTGTCCACAGGGCTATCCGATATGCCGGATTCGTGTGCAAACAGGCTTATCCGATTAAGGCTGAGATGTCCGTTTCCACGCCTCTGAAACAGGCAAAGACGCCGATACATTTGGACTTGATACTCGTCTGTGGCAAGGAAGATAACGGGGCTACCCATCACGTCCCCAAAGTCGACATTACTCATGTTCTGAGTAGTGCAGAGGACCAAATTCGCGTCCTCAAATCGGCTAATATATCTGTCTCACTTGGAGATGCGAAGGTGATTCTCATGGGACGTTTCCTATGTGAAGCTCACCGCCTGTGGGACTTAAGCAAGGAAGAGACATTCCTTTCCGATATTGAAAGACATATTGACGACTACGTAGCTGACGTGATCAAAGTCCAAGGAGAGGTTCTATATACACAAGATCCCTCTGAACAACTGGTCCTTTTTGAAAAGACGGCCAACTATTTGACCCATAGGGGAGAATTCGGAGCAAGGCGGTAAATCGCGGCCTTAAATGAGGTTGGAGGTAAGGGAAAGCAACAACTATGGAAAATCGAACTGTCGCTACCAGAGGCTGCACTCCGCATGATGGTGGCAACCCCGCAAATCTCCACGGTCTTGATGGGAGCGCGATCGGTGGAGGAAGTAGAGCAGAACGTCCGCGCGGTCGAAGCAGGGCCACTGCCGGCCGATGTCCTCGCCCAGCTTCAGGCGATCGCGGATATGGTGCCATTCCGGCCATATGAAGAGCCGTTTGGCCTACCGTTTGGACGGCCATACAAGGGGCCTAGCCAAGCCGGTAGGTAGATTGAGATCTTTCATTGCAGCGCCAAGCGCCGCATGACTTCGCGAGCTAATGCCACAGAGTAAAACAAAGGATGACGCTATGGCCGACGGCTTGTACGACCTAGTAATAGAACGCGATGTAATGGTGGAGATGCGCGACGGCGTGCGGCTGGCGACCGACCTGTACTTCCCCGCCCGCGATGGCCAGCCAGTGCCCGGCAAGTTCCCCGCCGTCTTTCACCGCACGCCCTACGACAAAAGCGACGTGGAGCGCAACAGCAGCTACGGCCGGTTTTTCGCCCAACGCGGGTACGTGGCCGTCTATCAAGACTGCCGAGGCACGTTCCAGTCCGAAGGAGATGTGAACTTCCTCTTGCCCGAGGCTGAGGACGGGTACGACGCCTTGCAGTGGATCGACCAGCAGCCGTGGAGCAACGGCAAGGTGGGGTCGTGGGGGACCTCGTGGTCGGGCTGGACGCAGACGGCCATGGCGGCGTTGGGGCCGACCAACCTCAAGGCCATGGTGGTCAACATGAGCGGGGCTGACGCGCACGAGTCTTCCGTGCGGCACGGCGGCGCACTGGAGTTGCGGTTTTTGGCGTGGGCGTTCTGGCATTCAGCAGCCAACACCCAGCGTGCGCTAAAAGCCGATCCAGCGGTTGACGCAGCTCTAAACATAGGCGCACCAACCTTTGCCGACTGGCTCGCGCGGATGCCGCTCCGCAAAGGACAGACCCAGCTCAAATTGGTGCCGCCCTACCAGCAGTGGGCACTGGACTTGCTGACCAAGGCCGATTACGACGAGTACTGGCAACACCCGAGTTACGCGCCAGCGCTCTTCTGGGACGATTTCCCGGACGTACCGATTCTGATCCTTGGAGGCTGGTACGATTCGTACACGCGCTCGACGTGCAAAAACTACGAGGGATTGGCGGCGCGCAAGCAGGGGCCGGTGCGGATGCTCATGGGGCCGTGGACGCACGGGACGCAAACACTGGAGCAGAGCTTTGCCGGCGACGTGGAATTCGGCGAAGACTCAGCGCTAGACGACTTCCGCGCCCTGCATCTGCGCTACTTCGACTGGGCGCTCAAGGGAGTTGACAATGGCGAGGCGAACGCGCCGCTTGTGCGGATCTTCGCCATGGGTGGCGGCGGAGGCTATCGCACCAGCAGTGGCCGGCTTTTCCACGGCGGACATTGGCGCGACGAGGCAGAGTGGCCACTAGCCCGGACGAACTACACCCAGTACTATCTGCACGGCGACGGCACCTTGTCGCCGGAAGAACCAGCCGCCGACGGCGGCGATACAGTCTATCGCTTCGACCCAGCCAATCCGGTGCCCTCTATTGGCGGCAATGTCTCCTCGCTTTCCGAGCTTGGCCCGCTGCCGCCGGGCGTGGGCACTTCCGCCAATGCGCCGTGGCGGGCGCGGACGGAGCAATTGATGGAGCCGGGTGGGTTCGATCAGGCGGAGGGGCCGGCGTTTTACGGCTGTGCGCCGCCCTATCTACCGCTCGGCTCGCGGCCGGATGTGTTGGTCTTTGCCACTGAGCCGCTAGCCGAGGACGTGGAGGTGACCGGGCCGATTGAGGTGAAGTTGTGGGTCTCGTCGTCAGCACCGGATACGGATTTTACCGCCAAGCTGATCGACTGGTATCCCCCGAGTCGCTGGTATCCGCATGGCTACGCGCTCAACCTGACCGACAGCATCGCGCGCTTACGATACCGCAACGGGCGCGAAAAGGGCGAGCTGCTAACGCCGGGCGAGGTCGCCGAACTGACGATTACCCTCTATCCGACGAGCAATGTGTTTGCCGCCGGGCATCAGATCCGTCTCGACATTTCCAGCTCGAACTTCCCCCGCTTCGATGTCAATCCCAACACCGGCGACCCCATCGGCCAGGAGCGACGACGCCAGGGAGCGGACAACAGAATTCACCATAATGCGGCGCAGGCATCGCATGTGGTGTTACCAATTATTCCAACTTAGGAGAAACCATGATGGAACAGTTGCAGTTGGCCCTCGTGGGCTGTGGAGGCATGGCCGGGGCGCACGTGCGCGGCTTGGAGGAGTTAGCACAGGCCGGGATTGACGATATACAGGTGGTGGCTTGTTGCGACTTGGTGGAGGCGCAGGCGCAACAGCGGGCCAACGAGATCGCCGAGTTCCAGGAGCACAAGCCGGAGATCTATACCGACGTGGAGAGGATGCTCGCGCACGTAGAGGACCTAGACGCGGTGGACATCTGCGCTCTGCACTCGCAGCACCACATCCTCGCCGTTGCCTGCCTAGAGGCGGGCAAGCATGTGATCATCGAAAAGCCGCTGGCGATCACCCTGCGCGCCGGTCGCAAAATACTCAATGCGGCCGTAGATAACCGCTGTCAGCTCGCCGTAGCCGAAAACTATCGCCGCTCGCCGCAGGAGCGAGCCCGATCTTGGGCGGTAGCCAGCGGAAGGATCGGCCAGCCGCGCACCTTCTACTGGCTGGAAGCGGGCTTGCGATTGGGCAAGTGGGGTTGGCGCAACTTCAAGCGCGACGCCGGGGCGGGCTGGCTCCTCGACGGAGGCGTACACTTTGCCGATCTGTTCCGCTATCACTTGGGGACTGAAGCGCGGCAGGTAGTGGCGCGGGCGCCCAGCTTTGAGCCGTATCGCTACGACGAACCGGTCGAGCGCGAGGGCGCTTGGCCGGTGGATGTAGAGGACTGCGCCATGGCGCTGATTGACTTTGACGGCGGCGCAGTGGTGCAGTGGACTTGGCAAGGTTCAGCGCCGGGACAGGATTTCAGCAAGCGCGTCCTCTACGGCAGCGAGGGCTGCATCGACTGGGAGAGCGGGCTGTGGACGCGCACCGGCACGAACACGTCTAACGAGTCATTGATCGAGGAGTATCAGAACAGCCTCACAGAAGACGAGCGCGAGCGGCTCTTCCCCAGTGGCGTGGAAAATCCCATCTCAACCGAGCTGAAGGATTTCGCCGATGCCGTGCGGGGTCAGGGTACGCCCGAAGTGGATGGCCTAGACGGCTATCGCTCGCAGGCGATCTGCATGGCGATTTTTGAGTCGGAGTGGTTTAACCGGCCAGTGACCTTGGCCGAGATCGAGCGCGGCGACTTGGAGGGCTATCAAGCCGAGATTGATCAGGCGCTGGGGATTGATTAGACGGCGACTTTTTTTGAGGACGGCTAGGACCCGCCCAAAGTGTCTTACTTTCTTATGGTGTTATTAATTGCATGAAACCACCAACTGGGCGACGAGCCTATAATACGCGCCATCTTGGAATAGCCCTCACTCCTTGGATGAGCGCCGTCGTTCCCCACCACTTCCCGTTTATAGGCGTCATCCGTGCATAGTGCAGAAAAAAGATCGATGTACGGAACTCCAAGTGCTTTTGTCTCGCGAGCAAAAGCAAGCGAGAGACTTTCGATTCTCTCATTTTGTTCGTCGTCAATAACCGGTGGTGGACCAACCATAAGCACGGTGTATCGCTTAGCTCCGCCCAGAATCGCTCGGACATTCGCGCAAGATTCCGCAGAATTGACGCGCACTTTCCCATTCTCGATGACCGTATCATTGACGCCACATGCGAGAACTATGCGGCCATCGCAAAAACCGGGCAATCGAAGGATGCATTCGCTCTCCCAGCGCAGCAGAATATCTTTGCTTGTATTTCGCCGAATACCAAGGTTGTAATAGGTAACGGATATATCGCTCGCACTGGCCATAGCACACAGACGCCCGGCCCACCCGAGAGCTGCTTCGTCACCGGTACCGTTGACCAATGAATCGCCGATAAAGCAGACTCTTATGTCTTGTGTCATTTCATCTGTCCAGTTGTATAATCGAGCAATCTTTCTGACTCGCAAAGCGATTAGGCATAGTATTTTTATATCAGCGAATTCTTATTCTGTCTGGTTCTACGAGAATTAGTTTGCCAGTAAGGTCAGACCTTTCCTGGCTTGCAAGAAAATCGAGGAGACGAGACATAATGTGCGGGATGAGGCTTGGACGATTCTTGACCTGTAGTCCAATGATTCCATGATAGTTGCTCGGCGGAAAGCGCACTATGTCTGAGAAGTCTCCATTGAGCGATATCAGTACCGCTTCAAACCTCCCGGCTTCATCAATGACAATCTCATCGGGCGATGCAGTGGGAAGGTGATCCTTTAACACAAGCACCTTGTAGCCCGCCTGTTGTAGCTCATCTACGACTACAGTCGGTACGCAATGGTCGGCAAAGAAAACGACCGCCATCAGGCCGCTACTTCAAAATCTGCCAATTCACGGGCATAATCTAGGCAGGCGGCGACACTCTCGGTCGTCAACTCTGGAAATTCGGCTATGATCTGATCGCCGGAATAACCATCCGCCAAGTAGCCGATTACCAGAGCCACAGGGATTCGGGTATTCTTTATACGCGGTTTTCCACGCAGCACGTCCGAAGTACTCTCAATGTAGTCTTTCCACGTCGTAGGCATTATCGTAAGCCTCCTAACAGCAGATTACCGTTTCGTCCTAATATATCATTCAGACCCGCTAATAGAAATCCATTGAGCAAAGTATGAACTCATGCGAGGTTGCGTATTGTGCTCGGCAACTCGTCGAGATCGTCAATCACCGCATCCACAATCTCAGGTGCCTCCCAATACGCATCGCGCTTCCAAATCGTTTTCATCCCGCAGAACTTGGCACCCCGAATGTCGGCCTCTGGATTGTCGCCAATCATGACAGCTTGATCTGGCGAGACACCCAAGTTGTCGGTCGCCCGACGGAAGATTTCCGCATCCGGTTTGGCGACCCCTTCGGCTTCCGAGATCAATACGGTGTCGAAATAGCGAGCGATCCCCAAACCATCAATTTTCGGTTGCTGTGAATCAACTGCTCCATTCGTGACGAGCCCCATCTTTAAGCCTTGTTGCCTAAGTGTGGTAAGCGTCTGATGCGTCTTGGAAAACGGAACGCATACATGGGGAAAGTACGTCATAAAATCATCCAGCAACCTCTGCCAAGTACCAAACGAGAGAGCAAAGTCACGTTCAATGCTCCTAAACAACTCACCCTTATCAGCGTGGCCATGTGCGTCCAACTCAATTACTCGCTCCATGTATTCGCCAAATGGAAGAGCGTGAAGGTCATCGGCTAGTCGTTCGACCTGACCGTACAGATACACTCTAAGGCAGCTAAGCCGATCCAACAGAGTTCCGTCAAGATCGAAGAGTACTGCTTGTAACATTGGCACCTAACTTCTGTGAGTCAGAGATTAGATAGTCGTCGCCAAAATTCGCCATCAACAATTCGTTAAAGTACGCCCAAGGTCTCCAGTCGTTTGCGTACTTCAACCTGCACGGGTGCTGTTAGTTCCACCAGCGGCAGACGAATACCAACGTCAATCCTGCCCATAGCGTTGAGTGCCCACTTGGTCGGAATGGGGCTCGTCTCCATGAACAGGGCCTCGTGAATCGGCTGTAACTTGGCATCCAATTCGCAGGCTCTGTCGTCGCCGTTGATGAATGCTTGGCAGAACTCGGCCATGGCCGCCGGCAAGACATTGGCGGTCACTGAAATCGCTCCAACGGCTCCGTAGCCCGCCATAGTGAGCGTCTGCGCGTCCTCGCCGGACAGCAGGACGAAGTCGTCGGGCACCAGCGCCTTGATCTCGGCGACGCGGCTGGGATCGCCACACGCCTCCTTGATGCCGACGATCGAATCGACAGCAGACAACCGAGCTACAGTCTCGGCCTCCATGTCGCACGCCGTGCGCGGCGGCACATTGTAGAGGACCATTGGCAAATCCACGGCCTCGGCGATGGCGCAATAGTGCCGGTAAAGACCCTCCTGAGTCGGCTTGTTGTAGTACGGCGTCACCGACAGGCAGTAGTCGGCACCGTCGCCCTGCGCCGCCCGAGTCAACTCGATTGCCTCGGCCGTCGCATTGGCACCGGTACCTGCAACCACCGGCACGCGGCCATTAACCCGGCGCACCACGGCTTCGATCACTTGTTTCTGTTCGGCGTGAGTCAGCGTGGCTGATTCGCCGGTGGTGCCCACCGGCACAATGCCATGCGTCTTGGACTCCAAGTGCCAATCCACCAAGCCGTCCAGCGCCGCCCAGTCGATCGCCACCGATGCCGTCATCGGCGTCACCAAGGCGACCAAGCTGCCCCTCAAATCATTCATTGCCTGCGACATGATACCCCCAGAGAGAGAAGAAGAATGAAGGGGGTGAATGAAAGGTACTATCGTAGTATGTCAAGGAGGCGATGACGTGCTATATTGCAACGTTCGGGAACGATTCACGCGCCAAACGAACTCTCACTCCTCAGTTTCAGAGTCCCCAAGCGGATGCAGATCTATCGGCGTGAGAATCCCATAGAAACCGTATTTGATGCCTGAGCGATCCCCTTTCCCCGGCGGAAAGTACTCTTCTATAAGTGCCAATAATCGACGACCAAATTCGGCTGTCTGTTCTTCCGATAGTCGTGCACGGTTGTGATTGATAGATTGCTGGAATGTCGAACCATACAATCCCTCGGCAGCTTCGCGAAACGCTTGATTGAACTGGCTAACAACATCCGTTGGCATGGCCTCCGCAATTTGATCCTGTGCCGCACTAATATCTCGAACGCGAACTTTGCTCGCCGCTGGCAAACAACGCCATTCCTGGGAGTCTACTCCCTCTTCCTCCAAATGCACGACACCTGTTTGCGCCAGCCGTTGCAAGTGATACAGCACCCGAGCGTCGGTAACGTCCAAAGTCTGCGAAATTTCTGCAACCGACTTCCCTGCTCCAAGAATTTCGAGGATGCGCCAACGAAGTGGATCGGCGAGTACGTTCGCACGATCATCTTCGATAACAAGTACCGCATCCTTTAAGGAACTGTTTGGAAAGGTCAATTCACGCCACGTACTCATTTAGGCATCCTTAGTAGGTGTAAAAGCCAACAGAATCGTGTCGGCAAACATGCGCCAGACGACAGCCACTTCATCAAAGCCAGCATCGATCATGGCGTCGATCATGTTCTCTGCGCTGTGCTCGTACTCGACATCCTCACCAGCGGCCTTCATCGCTCGCTTGTACTCCACCCTAGCATCAATCTCCTGCTGAGTAGCTACTCCTGAAGCAACGGCGTCTTGGAGATGGCGCTGGCGGAAGCGCGATGCCTGCTGCCGAACACTTGCTCCCCAGCGGGGGCCGACCGACATCGCGTCGTACAGGACGAAGCAACCACCCGGCCGGAGTCCGCCCGCAATCCGGGCAAAAAGTTCGGGCAAACTGGCCGGGGGAAGATGATGAAAGGTCTTGGCCGAGAAAATCACGTCACACGGCTGAATCTCACAACTAGTGATGTCCGCTTCCCGCACCTCAATCCGACCTGAATACGGCGTCAGTTTCCTCCTAGCGAGCGCAAGCATCTCCGGTTCGCTGTCGATACAGGTGCCAGTAGCGCGGCAGAAGTGTTCCAACACGCGCACAGCCGGCTCCGCCGTGCCACAGCCGAGATCCACAAATTCGAATGACTCATCGGCAGCAAAGGGAATCAGATCCACAAGCATGTCCAAGCCCCTACTGTACGGTGGACTTAGAACGGGCTGGAGCCGATCGTACGAATCCGCGGTCGTTGCGAAGTAACTGCGAGGTTTAGGTAAAGATGAATCCATTTTTACTCCATCTGACGAGATTAATTCTGATTCCAGATATCGAGTCTAAACCACTGCCTAGATCCCGACCCCAAACTTCTCCTCAAACTCCCCCCAAATTTCAGCGGGCACTTCCTGAGTCGCCGCGTCGTACGCGTCCTGAAGCTGGTGGCGGTCGGCTGGGCCGCTCATGACGATGCCGTCGATGGGCGCGTCGAGACAGAACTGCATGGCTAAGTGCTTGATGTCCACGTCCTGCTCTTGGCACCACTCCCACATGGCGTGAGCACGCGGCTCAGCGGGCCGATCCGGCTCGATGCCTGTTAGGCGGCCCATGCCGAAGACGCTGGCCAAGATCAGGCCCGTGCCGTGCTTTTTTGCCAAGCGCATAGTGGTGCGAGCGACGGATTGGTCGAGCAGCGTGTAATCGAGAAATGTGAGGACGATCTCGGCGTGGCCAGCCTCAATGGCAGCGCGGTGGAAGTCGTGATCGCGGACCCCCAAACCAATGTGCCGCACCAAGCCCTCTTCCTTCATCTTCTGCAACTCGTCGAAGGCGCGACCAGGGCCTAACGGATCGGCAATATCAGGCGGATCGTGAACTAACACAGCGTCGAGGTAATCCACGCGAATCGATTGCAGACTTTGTTCGACGCTCCAGCGCGTGGCCTCTGCGGAAAAGTCCTTGGGCCGCTCCGGGTGTGGGCCGACCTTGGCCTGCATGTAATAACTCGACCGCTCGACGCCAGCAAGCGCCTTGCCCCAACGCTCCTCGTTGCGGCCAGCATAGCTGTCGAAGTAGTCGATGCCTAAATCGAGCGCGCGTTCGATAGTGGCAATGGTCTCGGCCTCGCCGGACGCACCGACAAAGGCCGCGCCCATGCCGAGCGCCCGAGGCTGCATACCGGTGCGCCCCATGTTGCGGCGCGATAGCTTACTCATGGATTTAACTCCCTTTTATTTCGTATAACTCGATTTCAAAAATTAAGGTCGCGCACGAAGGGATGCTGCCGGGCTTGCCCTTTTTGCCATAAGCCAATCCCGGCGGGATCACCAGCCGCGCCTTGCCGCCGCCCTTCATCATCTGCAGTCCCTCGGTCCAACCGGGGATAACCCTTTTCAGCGACAGCGTGCTGGGGCGGCCCCGTTCGTACGAGCTGTCGAAGACCTCGCCGTCGGCAAACATGCCCTTGTAGTGGACGGTGACGCGGGCTTTAGGCCCTGGCTGGGGACCGTAGCCTCCTTTTAGCTCCTGATAGATGAGGCCGGATTCAGTGCGCACGGCTCCTTCCTTAGCGGCTTCTTGGTCGAGGAAGGCTTGGTCGATGGATTCGGCGCAGGGGTCTGAGCAAGCGACTAACGCCAATAAGGCGAGGGGTAGTAAGGGGTTCATGGCGTTACCTCGGGGAGTGAGGGTGGAGAGGAACACCTTCCATATTAGCGCACGCAGCCCGCTCGCTCAAGGGACAGCGCGGGAACGGATATGGACAACGGAGAACTCCGCGCGTTATGTTACCTCCCGTTGCGCGTAACAAGTCTCGCACGGAGGAAAGTACGGCGAATATGGGAAAACAGCCTAGGGCAACTCGGGCGACGCGCGCTTGGCGCTTGGCCCTTCTCTGCGGTGTAGCCTTGGTAGCCTGTACTAGCGAACAGGCTACAGACGGTTTGCAGCAAGTGCCGCGCAACCGCACGCTGATCGTCGATTGCGCCGAAAACAACACCTGCGGCGGCCAAATCCAAGACTACAACACCTTCAACCCCTTCGTGCCGGGTGGAATCTCGCGGATCGGCTATCAGTTCCTCTACGAGCCGCTCTACTTCTTCAACGGCTACAAGATCGACGCTGAACCGCTGCCGTGGATTGCCACCGGGCACCGGTTCAACGCGGACTACACCGAAGTCGTGGTGGATATTCGCCCAGGTGTGGAGTGGAGCGACGGAATGCCGTGGACGGCGCACGACTTTGTCTTTACGGTCAATATGCTCAAAGAGCACGCGCCGAATCTGGTGTTTTCAACCGATATGGAGACTTGGGTCCAAGAGGCCGTGGCGCTCGACAGCCTGACGGCGAAGATCGTCCTCAAATCGCCTAACCCGCGCTTTCTGTTCAGTTATTTCACCCACAACCACGGCAACGGCGTGCCGATCGTCCCCAAACACATCTGGGAGGAGCAAGATCCCTTGCGCTTTGCCAATTACGATCTGGCCAGCGGTTGGCCGGTGGTCACCGGGCCGTATCGCATTGCGCTATCGGAGCCAGCACAGCGGATCTGGGATCTGCGCCCGGACTGGTGGGCGGCCAAGGCCGGCTTCCACGCGCTGCCGCAGGTCGAGCGCTTGATCTTTCTGCCCTATATGGAGGAGTACCAGCGGGTGCAGAACCTGCTCGCCAACAAGCTCGACACCTGTTTGGAACTCCGACCATCCAATATCATCACCTTGCTCGAACAACACGACAAAATGAGCACCTGGACGGGGCGAGAGCCACCCTATAGCTACATGACGCCGTGGGCGATCACCTTGGGGTTCAACAATATGGAGACCCCTTTCGACGATCCTGAAATCCGCCGGGCGATCAACTTCGCCATCGACCGCAAACAACTAGTCGAAATCGGCTGGCAGAACTCCGGCGACTACGCGCTATTGCCGCTGCCGGACGTGCCGCAAATGCAGCCCTATTTCGCCGCGGCAGCGGATCTAGTTGACCAATACGAGATCGGCGTTCACGACACCGCGCGCACGGCATCTATCATGTCGAGCAAAGGTTGGACACGGGGGCCGGATGGCTTCTGGACGAAGGACGGCGAGGCATTTTCGCTCGTCATCGACATCTTCGCGCACTTCCAGGACCTGACGCCGGTTTTGGTCGCCCAGCTCCAAGCGGCGGGTTTCGACGCCTCGTTCCGCATGACTTCGGACTACATTTCGCGGATGGCCCAAGGCGAAGCGCGCGCTTTCATGTTTGGCAACCTAAGCTCAATGCGCGATCCCTACCAAGTGCTGAGCCACTACCACAGCCGTTTCTCCAGACCGACGGGAGAAACCGCCGAGCACTACTGGCGCTGGCAGAACGACGACTTCGACGCACTAGTCGATCGCATGGCGCAGACGCCCAACGATGCGCCCGAGATGATGGCAATTTACCGACAGGCAATAGCGATCTGGCTGGCCGAGCTGCCGGCAATTCCGCTCGTGCAGTGGCCGCACCGAATCCCGGTCAACGAGACGTACTGGACGGGGTGGCCTTCGGCGGAGAATCCCTACATGAACACTTCGTACTGGGCGCGGTCTTGGCTGTTGGTGTTGCTCAATTTGCGCCCAGTTGGATAACGCGATGCCCCCTCTATTCGACCGCACCCTGTTGCCCGAGGCCCGAGGCGAATTCGTCCTCATCTCCGATACCCACTATGCGCTAGCAGGGAGCGTCGGCATGGACGAATTCCCCTCCCGCGCCCAACAGAGCCAGCGGGCAGGCGCGGCCTTGCGCTTGGTAGCCGCCTTAGAACCAGACTTCGTCGTACACATGGGCGACGTGGTACAGGAATACCCCGAGAGCGCGGGCTTTGTCCCGGCTTTAGACCAAGCCCTAGAGCAGATGGCCGCCTGCGGCGTGCAGCCGCGCTGGGTCGCCGGTAATCACGACGTCGGCGACAAACCCGACCCCACCATGCCCACCCATCCAGTCACAGCCGAGGGATTGGACGCATACCACCGGCGCTTCGGCCCGTCTTGGTACAGCTTTGACTGTCGCGACCTGCACTTAGTGGTACTCAACAGCCAGATTCTGAACACTGGCCTGCCGGCAGAAGAAGAGCAAAGGACTTGGTTGGAAGCGGACTTGGCCGCGCACGCCCAGATGCGCATCGCAGTGTTTTTGCACCTGCCACCCTACTTGCACAACCCCGCCGAGCCGCATCTAGGACACTACGACAACATCGGCGAACCGGCCCGCACCTGGCTGCTGGAACTGTTAGCCGCCCACCAAGTGGCTTGGCTCTTTGCATCCCACGTACACTTTTCCTTTTGCGAGCTGGCAGGTGCCTTGTACTATCGCACCGTCCCCTCCACTTCTTTTGCGCGGCCCGGTCTTAGCCACTTGTTCAGCAGCGCACCGCCGCCCGAGCAGGGCCGCAACGACCAACCCAAGTTGGGTTTTTTCCTGTGTCGCCTACGCCACAACCGACTCGACATTCACCTGATCCGCACCGCCGGGGCACAGGATTGGGCTTCGGGTCCGCGGCGATTGCTCACCCCAGCAACTGCCGACTTGGGCGGAGCCCCATTGGGCCTGACCGCGACCCACCCACTGGGCTGGGAAACGGAAGTCCCCATAACCTTTCCCTCAGTAGTGCGCCAGCCAGTGCGCAACGACTATCCCCTGCTGGCCTGTCTGGAGCTGGGCGCACAGGCCCTGCGCTGTCCCTGGACCGATTTGGACCAGTCCGGCGACCGCCTGCGCTTTTTGCGCAGCCAAGGCGTCCAAGTACAAGCGACCATTCTCGACGACGAGGCCACTCCGTACGAGTCCATCTTGGAAAGTCGCCGCGACCAAGTAGATACTTGGGAGATCCAGACGCCGGGCGAGCCTTGGCCCTCGTCGTCGTGTCTGTATCTGTTCAAGAGCTACCACCGCAATCTGCGGCTATCTCTGGCCCCAGTAATCCCCGGCCAGCAGATAGCCGGCAAGCAGCACCCCCGCACCCGGATCGGCTACCGGCCCGACGAAGTGGCCCAACTCGACCGTCTATTGCAAAACGCGGATACGTGGATAGAAGCGCCCCTGTGCCGACTGGACGCAACGGCCCCTTGGGAAGAGGCCTTGGCTTGGCGCGAGGTAAGTGCCCTGACCACGATGGGTCGGCTGGATTTGCTCTTTGAGTTGCCGGGACAAAGCGACCAAGACGATGGAGTCCGGGCCGCGGAGGCGCTTTTTGCAACGGCGCTGCTGCCGAGGGCGCGGCTTTTTGTCGAGCCTTTTATCGATCTGGACCGCACCATGGACGTCGGTCAGGGACTTCTGGACCCCCTGTGCAACCCCCGCCCCGTCTTTGGCGTCCTGCGCTGCCTCAATGCACTGCTACAGCGCTTCCGCGTGCCCTTTGCCGAGGCGACTAGCGTAGAGGGTGACGGCGCGACACTGCGGCTACTTCAGGGGCCGACCCGTACGTTGGCCCTGCTATTACCAGCAGTTGCGGGGGCGGCAGTCCCATCCGCTTGGGAGATTGCGGGATCGGCACGGCTTTATCGCCTAGCCGACGGAACCGTAGAAGAGATGCAGGCCGAACGGCTGCCAGAGGTAGCGCTCGACCAGCCGAGCTTAGTGATCGTCGAAAATTAGTCGATGTGCTCCGTGCGGTCCGAGTCGAGCAACTCGCGTATCCCCTCCATATTGTCCAAACCTAAGCGGATCTGGCGAGAGAGGTTTTCCTCGGCCTCGCGCACTTGGGGTAAGGTCGCGCAGACGTGATCGAACTGGTCGTGGGGAATGACCACCACCCCGTCTTGGTCGGCAACCGCGATCTCACCAGCATCCACGCAGATCCCGCCCATGACCACCGGCATCCCGGCCGTGCCTGGGCCGTTGCGGGTACAAGAGTTGGGCGTAATGCCCCGGCAAAAGGCGGGCAAACCAACGGGCAATATCCCATCTATGTCGCGCATCAGGCCGTCGGTGACCAAACCGACCACGCCGCGGTTGCGGCCCATGGCCATCATGTTGTCGCCGGCAACCGCAGTCTTGGTGAACGTATCCGTGGCGATGAAGATCGCGTCCCCCCGCTGCGCAATCTCGAGTGCGGCAAAGACGGCGAGGTTGTCGCCCGGCCCCGGATGACAGGTGACGACGGGCGCGACGAACTTACAGTTGTCAGAATCGAGCGGCTTGATGAGGTAATCGAGCGCACCACGGCCGTTCATGCAGTCAACGATAAAGCCAGTGGGAACATTGCGCAGGGCGCGTAGGACAGCTTCCGAGGGCCTCGGAAAGTTGCGGCGGACCGTTAGTAGCGGAGGGTCTTTTATCATGTTGGCTCCAAAGGTGAATGACGGCGGACTATTTTACAAGGAGCCGAGGGCAGTTGTCAAATCTCGGATCAGCACAACATCGAAAAACGCCCGATGTGGATTTGAATGCTCTTCTCAGCGCTCCACCGCACGGCCCCAAGGCCCGGGGATGTAGGGAAAGCGCGTTTCGAGATCGTCGGCTAGTTCCACGCCCCAGCCGGGCGCGTCGGGCAGCGCGAGGTAGCCTTCGGTCGCGGGCGGGTCTTTGAGGATGTCCCATTGCAACGGCCCTTGGCCGATGAACATTTCCAGCACGTGCTCTTCGGGGAGAGCGGCGAGGAAGTGGGCGTTAGATATGGTCAACAGGCCGTTGTGCCAATTCTGGATAAAAAGCTCGATTCCATACTCTTTGGCGCGATGGTAGATGCGGATGGCCTCGTCAAGACCACAGACCCCGAGATCAAGCTGGCCCTTGGCGTACGCTTTCTGCGCGAAGAACGGCTCAAACTCGTCAAGGGTCGAGTTAGATTCGCCGCCGGTGATGGGCAACTGTAGTTCGGCGTTGAGGCGGGCGTAGCCGTCGATCTGCTCCTTGGGCAGCGGTTCCTCAAACCACGTCCAGCCCGCTTCGTCGAGAAAGTGGCCGATCTCGCGGGCCTGCGCCTCGTCGAGGCGGCAATTGCCCTCCAGCATCAGTTCCATGCGCTCGCCCACCGCGTCCGTCACCTCCTGCAACAGGTCGATCATCTGCGCAACCGTGACGCCCGACCACGACCACTCAGTGCCCAGCCGCATCTTATAGGCAGTGAAGCCCCGGTCGGCGAGGGCACGTGCTTCATCGACGACGGATGTGGGGCGATCATCCCAGTCGTACTGAACGCCGCCCGAAGCGTAGATGAGCAGGCGGGTGCGCGGTTTGCGCTCGGGGGTGTCGGGCGTGATGAGGGGGATGATGAGTTCGGCGACTGTCTTGTTTTGCGCCTTGGCGCGCAGATCCCACAGCGCCAGTTCGAGACCAGCGTAGGCAATGTACATCGAGCGGTCTCCAGTGGATTTAGGCACAAGGTCCGGGTCGAGCGGATCGCGGCCAATGAGACTGGGCTTGAGCGCGTCGAGCCGCTGGCGAATGAGCGGCGGATCGCCATAGGTAGAAGGCTCGGCAATGCCCTGCAAGCCAACGTCCGTGTCGATAATGACGATGGGACAGTCGGCTTTTTCCACATGGAAAGTGGCACTGAACCACTGACGGGCAGGTTCGTGGGGGCGAGAAAGGCAGAGGGTGCGGATGTCGGTAATTTTCACGGGATCTCCTCAGGGCGTATCGCGCACCCAGTCCAGCGAAAAGCGGGCCAAGGTCAGGCGCTCGTAGGGATGCTCGGCACCGCATTCATAGAGACAGGCGGCGCGGCCATCGGGCAGAACGGCCAGACAGGAATATGCGGCCGGGCCAGGGTGTAGAACGCGGGCGCTGGCCCACGTTTGGCCATCGTCGTCGCTGAGCCGCACGGTCATATTCTGGCGGCCCTCGGTGCTGGCGGGGTTGGAAAAGAGCACGCTGGTGCCGACCCGGCGGATACTCGCTTGGCAGATCGGCTCGACGAGGACGGGATCGCGCGCTATAGACGACCAGCTCTGACCGCCATCGTCGCTAAACGAAAAAGCGCGGGCGCGGATGCTGGGGTCGTAGTTGCGCATATTGAGTAGCAAACGACCGTCCTGCAACTCTACTACTTCGCACTCGTTGACTTGATCTTGCGGGGTCGAGCCGCCGAGCCGCCAGATCTGACCGCCATCGTCGCTGAGCAAGACGTGCGAGTAGTATTTCTTGGTACCCGCTTCAATGTGGTCGCAGGGGATGACGAGCCGACCGGTGGCTAGCTGGATGCCAGCGCCTGGCCCGGTGGCATACCAAGTCCAGTTAGGTTGCTTGGTCGCGGCCGTGATCTCCACGGGATCAGACCAAGTGCGTCCGTCGTCCTCGCTGCGCGTCAGCCACACTGTGCGAGTGCCCTCGCTCGTTTGGTCGATGATCTCGGGTTCGTGGTCGCCGCCAAGGTTGTGCGTCATCAGCAGAGAAATCGCACCCGTACGGGCATCGATCACCGGACAGGGATTGCCACAGGTGTTCGGGCCGTCGTCCCACACTAGCTCAAAAGGAGCAAACGTCTGCCCACCGTCGTCGCTGCGCCGCAGCAGCATGTCGATGTCGCCGGTATCACCGCGAGCGTTTTTGCGGCCCTCGCAAAAGGCGAGGACAGTACCGGTGAGCGTGGTAATCAGGGCTGGGATGCGAAAGGTGTGGTAGCCTTGGGTGCCGCTCTCAAAGAGGTCGATGGAATCGATCACGTCGTTGGTCCTATACCATAAATCCTTCTACCGGCTCAAGTCTTTTGGCCACTGGATTGACGCCCATGAACACGCCTTCAAGGGCCAGAGCACCTAGCAACGGCACGGTCTCTTCCTCATTGAATAAAACGAGCGTAACCACCTCTCGCCCTTCAACTCGCAGCCACGTCTGGCCAACATCCATAAGCCGAACCTCGCCTTGGCCAAACTGAAAACGCTGCTGCATCAAGGGCGTCACCCCCAGTTGGCGCAGAACGGACGCCGGAACTGAGGTTATAGACGCCCCTGTATCCACTAGCGCATCCAAGTCGATCCATTGTGTCCGCTGTTGGTCGCCGATGCTAATCTGTACGTTGAACGTTCCCATATAATGCGATCCTCGGAAAGGAAATCATTGTCAGCTACGCGGAATATACTCCGTCGAATAGGAGTAAAGCAAGGGCATCCCGTGAAGCAGTTGCAGGGAAAAAGCACGTCTGAGTAGATTCAGGTCGTCCGCCTTATTTACCACTGAGACGACGTGTAGAAACGCAGGACTAATAACGGGAGGAAAACAAAGCATGGACCCCATAAAAGAACTAGCCGAATTCGACCGCGAGACCGTCGCCCAAGCCAAAGCCGTCGAACAGCGCATCCAAGCCGAGGGCCTTGCCGCCGGGCACACCATCCGCGACGTGCGCGTCTTCCGGGTGCTGATGCCCTGGGTTGGGACCAAACGTTGGGATGGCTCGGCCGAGAGTTTCACCTTTGCCGAGTTTGAAACCGATAAGGGCTTGGTCGGCATTGCCGAGGGAGCCAACGCGGACGCCGAAGAGCTAAAGGGCAAAGTCCTAGGCAAAAATCCTTTTGCCCCAAACATCCGCGCCGATATGGGCCTAGCCTACTGGGACCTGATCGGCAAAATCGCCGACCGACCGTTGGGCCAGTACTTACACGAACTCTTCGCGCTGGAGACCCCCTTGGCAGAGCGCGTGCCCATGTCGGCCTATACTTGGTATAGCTTCCCCGACCTCAACGGCGAAAACGCCGTTACCTTTGAGAGCTATCCCTCCTACGTACAGGAAATTATCCGCACCCACGGCTTCCAAAACATCAAGCTCTCAATGTGCGATTTTGAGCCGCAGCACTACGTGGAATTGGTGCGCAACATCCGCACGGCCGTGGGAGCGGACGTGGACATTCGCGTCGATCCACACGCTTCTTGGGGCGAGGCGCAGGCGCTGCGCTTTATGCGCGAGGTTGAGGACTGCCACCTAGAGTGGATCGAGGAACCAGTGGGCGGGCGTTTCGCTCACATCTTCCGCGCTGGCCATCGCCTGCGGCTATTGACCACCATACCGATCTCGTCGCACGCATGGCTGCCGCCCCTGGTTCCGCATCCCAGCACCAAGGGCCGCTACGGTGACGATGTCTTAGACGCGGAGTTGGATCTAGACGCGCTGCGGCGCTGGCAGCCAGCCGACATTTCCGCTCCCGACGCCTACGCAGGACCGCTGGCGCTCAAGCGCTATTACGACGCGGCGCGCTTTATGGGCATGGGGATCGGCATGCACAGCGCTTATGAATTGGGACCAGCAACGGCCATCCGCCTGCACATCGCCGCCTTCACCTTTCCCTACGAGATGCCCTATCACATCGTCTGGGGGGGAGACCGCGCCTTCCCGCCCTTCTCGGCGCACGCGATTGACGCGCATTACAACCAGTGGACCGACGACGTGATCCGCGGCGGCAAGATGAACTACGATCAGGGATTCCTCGCCGTGCCCAAGGAACCGGGGCTAGGCGTCGAACTCGATCCCGAGCGCCTGCGCCACTACGCCTTTAGCGAAGAAAAGGCCGCAGCCCATACCCGCCACATCGAACAGATCCGCGCAATCCATCTCGACGCGCTTGGCTGGCGAGTGGAACGCGGCGGCTGGCGGCGCTATCGGACGCGCTAGGCGTTCCTACTAAACACGCGCCGGACGCACTACTGGTGGAGTTGATGGTGATGCCGATGGCGGTTTGCGCCTCCGCAGCCGACTCGGCGGCGAACAACACTTCAACGAGTGCGCTTTTTCCAGCACCCCTTTGTTGACGCCGTCCTATACCGTCCAGTACTTTGAGAACAGTATAACTATCACTTCTGATCACGGAGGAGAATCCTATGACCACTACTCCCCCAACCACTGAAGAACGGCTAGCACGACTCGAAGGCGTCTATGAGCACTTAGCCACCAAAGCCGATATCTCCGACCTCAAAGTCGATATGGCCAACCTCGAAGCCAGTTTAAGTAAAGATTTCACTAGTCAGATACAGGACGTCAAAAAGAGCTTGAACCGACTACAAGGAGGGATCGCGGTATTGGGCATTGTAGTGATTATCCTGCAATTGTGGAGCAAATTGCCCAGCTAAACCACGAAAAGTTTCAATACACCACTGAAACCACGCGCCGGACCCGCTGCTGATGGGCGTCTCCATCGAGGTGGAGTTCAAGCACGTAGAGTCCAGGCGGCACCAGTTGCCCTGCTTGATCGCGGCCATCCCAAGTGAAGTCCTGAGTACCCGCAGTAACAGCTTGCGAGCGCTCGACGAGCGCGTGACCAGCCAAGTCGTAGAGCCGCAGGTACCAAGGGCGTGGTTCGAGAATGTTGATCACGTCGGCGCGGACGGCGAGTGCGTCGTTTATGCCGTCGCCGTTGGGCGTCAGCACCTCATTGTCGAAGACGAAGTTGAGCAAAAGGTCGCGAGCGACGGGAAGCCCAACGACATTGGTGCTGCTAACAACCTGATCAGTAGCGTCTCCGGGATCGA
Source organism: Candidatus Latescibacterota bacterium (assembly GCA_022826515.1). Next base: position 3,084 of record JAJDUT010000037.1, on the reverse strand, counting down.
CGCGCTGGCGGCTGACATCTTCGGTGCGCGCATCTTGAATGAAAAGGACGAAGGGAGTGGACTGCTGGAAGACCTGAGCAGCAAAGCGCAATTCGACGAGATCGTTGTCGCGCAGCGGCTGGGGGAAGGTCACTGCAAACCCAGCTTCGACCGACTGGTCTGTGACCTCTAAGGGCTCGTCATTGACCAAGGCACCAATAAAGCGCGTCGGCGTCGGCGTCTCCAAGACGAGGCGGTCGAACCCAGATGCCCTCGTCTCGCGCGGGCGCAAGAAGAAGCGGAATTCGGTTTCCTCGCCTGGCAGCACTTGGGTGGGAAAAATTTCGCTGACAGCGCGCTGAGATAGCGGGTCGCTAAAGGCAATAGTAAGCGCGTCGAGTTGGAGTGCCACCAACGGATCTTCAGTGACCATCCGCATCTGTAGCTGAGCGTAGCGCCGCGGCGAGGGCGACTGAAACTCCTGACCGGAGAAGGCGTATAGCTTGCTCCACGCGCTCCAGTCGCCGCCGATGACTCGGGAGGTGTCGATAGGTCCTTTGAAGCTGGCAATCAGCTTGTCGTAGCGCCTCTTGGTGACTTCCTTGCCGTTCTTGTCGTAGTAGGTGAGGAGGTTTTCAACTTCGTTGCCGGAGCGGCTGCGTAGTTCCAGTCGGGTGCCCGGTGGGATGTCGGCTTCCCAAGATAGGGCATTGAGGCTTTTGGGACTTTGGAAGTCCATGATGTGCGAGCGGAATTCCAAGTTCTGCGGGAAGCCTTCGCCGAACACCTGAAGCTCCTCGGCAAAGCCCCGGAAGGCCCAGCGATTGCTCGCATCCCAACTCTTCCACAGCACCCGGATAAAGCGAGTGGGCACCAGCCCGAACTCGTGGGTGGCGGCACCGGTTACTTGTTTGACGTAATCGTTAGCAGTGCCGGAATAGTACTTCTGCCAGATTAAGGTGCCATCGGGTGCCAAGGACCCGTCGGAACCGAGCACCTCGTAGAAATTGAATCCAAAAGAGCGCCGGGTAACGAAGAAAGCAATGGTCCGACCGCTACCCGCGGTAATGCCACCGCCGGGCCGGGCGACCACGCCGCCGACGATTTTGAGCTTATCGACAAAGTAGGTGGCCCCCAAGTCGAGGACGATGTGCGAAAATACATCGCGCTCGGCTTGGATGGTGCGCCGCACGAACCAGCGGGTAGAGAGATCGCCGTCGATGAGCACTTGGGCGTTGCCCAGCGGAATGAGGTCTTGGGTGACGAACGCATCGAGAACTACTTCGAGGTTGCCGCCGCGTTCGAGCGTCCCCAAGGCCAGATTGTCGCCCAGCGCTTCGACCTCGACTTCGAGCAGGCGGGTGTTCGGTTCGAGGGCGAGCAAGTCCAAGCGCACGTACTGGATCGGCGTGTGGAAGGACTGGTCGAGTTCATAGGTAATCTCGTGGCGAGTGTTCTCCTTGAATCGCTCGCGCTGGCGGTAGATAACGGTCCCGGCGATGGGATTATCGACCTCGTCAACGGCGTGTTCGCCAGTGGAAAGCAACAAGTCAAAAAGCGCTGGGGCCGGTCCTTGGGGATCGAAGATTAGCTTGACGCGGCGAGCGGAGACGCCCCGGCCCAAATCGACTTCAATGGTCCAGCTTTCGGGAGGATCGTCCAGATGCGGGTGCCAGCCAGTGGAAAGATCGCCATCCATGACCAATGGCGCGTCTCGTAGGTTGGAACCAGCGCGGCGGATGCCGCCGCCAAAGGCTGCGGCATTGAGAGACGCATTGATGTCGCGGCGGGCAGCGATGGGCTTGAGCCCACCCTGTGGAGTCAACTCGACCGTGCCGGGCAGCGGCCAAGCCTGCCAGTCGCGGCGGGAGGCAAAGCGAATCTCGTCGGCACTCGCCGGGGGTACGCTAAAAAAGGCGTAAATAACCCCACACAAGCATAAGACCAATCGTCCAAAGGAGTCCATGATTTGCCTTGCTCCTGCATAGAGTGGATTCAAATGCTACTTCTGTAAGACGCTACCCGCGCCATGGCGGTCCCAAATCCCCACTGCGCCGTTGCGCTGCCCATCGGCCCCCAAGAAGACGAGGTGGGTTCCATTCGCGGCGTTGACGTGCAAACCGCCGTTGCCGCTGGCACCCGCGCCCGCGTAGATCAGGTTCTCGCCGGTGCGGCTATTGATCAGCAGACCGCCGTTTTGCGACGAATCAGCACTGGCGAGGAAGATGTTGACGCCCGCAGCATTGTTGGCCATCAGCAAGCCACTGCCTTCATCTTCACCCGCAGCGATTAGCAAATTACCGGCCGCACTCCGCAGGGCCAAGTGGCCACTGCCGACTTCACTCGCCCCTAGGTACGCCAACTGCTCCCCCGAGGCGTTGTACACCTGCAACGCACCGCCCTCTTGATCGCTGCTTACAAGCGAGACCAGCGGCGCACCAGTCGCCGTATTGACCACGAGCAAGCCGTGGCCAGTTGCATCGCTACTGAGACTAACCCCGCCCTGCCCATTGCCAGCCCCCACCCACAAAGCGCCGTTCTGGCGTTCGTCAGCCGTAGCTACGAGCACAGGTTGCCCCTCGTTGTTGAGGATTTCAATGGCGCGGGCGCGGACCACGTCGGCCCCGGACGCCGTGCTCATCAGGGCGGTACTCAGCGACGCGCTCAGCACAATGGCAACGTCGGTTAGGGCCAGCGCGGCCAGCAGCGCCAAGAGGCGGCGGCCAATGTAGCGTTCTAAAGAGGCGTAAGGTTGGAAGGCGCGCATACATGTCCTCTCGCTAAAAAGCAGTTTTGCATGGGTGTTGGCTATCGTATGAGCATGATCTACTTGTCAGAGACCAAAAGCGTGAATAAAAAAGGCACTGCATTCAAGTAAGCAGACATTGCGCTTATATCTCCATAACGGACGCGAGATGTGTGGAGACACCGAACTCTACGCTCGAGCGAGCATGGAACGGCGTTGCTAGAAGTGGTTTCATAACCGTCTCAGTGTGATCATCATACAGGCGACGTTGACAAAGGCTTGATACATTTGGATGTGATATTCCCATCGCACGACCAGCCGTCGGAAGTTACCCCACCATGCGAAGGTGCGTTCGACCT
>JAJDUT010000103.1 GCA_022826515.1 Candidatus Latescibacterota bacterium | reverse complement strand
CAACTAAGCGTGAGGGGTGTCTTACTCCCGCACGGTGCAGCGGGCACGAGGGGCCTGCTCACCCAATGACGGACGACGCGCCCCGCACGCATACCGTTCAGATTGGCCCTTCTGAACGGATTTGGCAACATACAAATGACGTTCCGCGATTTGTTCGGTGTAGGTCTGGCCGCAGTCTGTGCGGCTCTGCCCTAGTTTCGCGTCGTAGGTCTGGCCTTTGCCGCACGGCATTGGTCTGTACGCCAGAGTGCGCTCTGGAATCATTCCCTTTTCCCCTTCGACGCTCATTTCGGCCAACCGCTGGCTCCGTAGCCTCCGCAATAAGCCATTACTCTTAACTCAAGGAGTTTTCTCGTGAACCTATTCGCTTTTTTCTTTGTACTCGCCTTGGCGGCCTGCTCAGACCAAGAAAATAACATATCCTCTAAACCTTCTAGTACGCCTTGTCCGGCATTATACCATATTGAAAAACAAGCCAGAATAGCAGAAAAGCTGTTCGATTTCGAGCCATGTGAAGCTGATCGCCTGACTAACTATTACTACAACAATTATAAGGCATGCCCTCATAATGATGCGGACATATGTGACGGCTATCTGGGTGGTCACTCAGGATGGGATGTTCAGACTAAAAGCGTAGCTGGCGACGAAAAAACAGCGGACGAAGAATTTTACTCTCTGACATCAGGGCGGGTAATTGCCAGAGGCGGAACGCTTGGCAAGATCGCTGTTTACGATTCCACAGCTAACAAAACCACACTGTATCTTCATGCTCGAGAAATTTATGTATCTCAAGGGCAGACTGTTAATGTAGGCACTGCTTTGGGGATACAAGGAAATGTTGGACTAGGATTCAGCGATCCGAGTAAGAACGAGCATGTGCATATTGAGGTCAGAGATGGAGAGTGGGGAGACGCAAGTTGTGGCGCTGGTGTGGAGACTCATCCAAACATAGAGCCTATTGATTACCTCTATGAAGCAATGCAGGTGCAGTGATGAAGTCGTTAATCAGCAGTCTTATCGGCTTCGTGTTAAGCGTTAGCGTCAACGCGGCACCCCTCGTCGAGGGGCGGGTGCGGCTGGATTCAGGCGAATCGGTTGAGGCCGCCCAAGTGCGGATATTCGATATGACCAACCTGCGGCGCGGCGCGGTGGCGCAGGCGACCACTGATGCGACGGGGTATTTTGCGTTGCCGTTAGCAGCACTAACGGGTAGCGTCCTGCCTACGAGCTTCACCCTAGGGCAGAACTATCCCAATCCGTTCAATCCCTCGACGATCATTCCCTATCAACTGGCCGCTGCGGCCCCGGTGCGGCTGGAGGTGTTCAACCTGCTCGGGCAGCGCATTGCGACGTTGGTGGATGGGGAACGGCCGGCCGGCTTTCACACGGCGACGTGGCACGCGACCGATGCGGCAGGCCGTGCGGTAGGAGCGGGGGTGTATATCTACCGGATGACGGTGGCGGCGGAGCGTCAGACGGGTCGGATGGTGCTGCTTGACGGGCAGGCGGGTGTCTCGGCTGGCGGGACGGCTTCTGTTTGGTCGGGTGCGTCCGGTGGCAGCAGGTCGGATGGCGAGCAAGTGTATGGGTTGATCGTGTCGGGTGAGGGGTTGGCTCCCTATGTGGATTCGTCCTTTCGGGTTGAAGCAGGCATGGCCCCGGTGGAGTTAGTGGTGCAGGCGGGACAGCATTTGGCAGGCAAAGCCACGGACGACGATTGTGCCTTTTGCGACCTGTTTGACGTACTCAACGACGACGACGAGGGCCCCAGTCCCAGCGGGAAGGCTCAGGCGACCCTCGAAGTGCCTGCTGCGCCGACCAACCTGCGCTTTGAGGCGGTGACCGATTCGTCCTGCCGGGTGCGCTGGGATGCGGCTGAGGGGGCCACCGACTATGATGTCAACTACAAGCGGGCCGTCGGCGGAAAGTGGACCAATGAGCCACATAAAGGCGTGAGGCTCTACAACACGATTTACGATCTGGAGCCGAATACAGAGTATCGTTGGGCGGCTAGAGCCGAGAATGGAGATGGAGCCTCTGAATGGGTCTTCGGGCCGAATTTTACGACGTTGTCAGACCATCAAGAAGGGCAACAAGAAGGGCAACAAGATGGACAAGATAGCGATGTGGTATCCATCCCCGACGCCAAGCTGCGGGCGGCGATTGCGGAGGCGCTGGGCAAGGCGAGGGGTGCGACGATTACCGTGGCTGAAATGAAGACGTTGGCCGGCTTGGATGCGGACTACTCGGGCATCCGAGATTTGACCGGGCTGGAGTTCGCTACCAACCTGACCGAGCTGGATCTTATCGCCAACGATATTTCGGATATTTCGGCGTTGCGGGGCTTGACCAACCTGAAATGGCTGTATCTTCACGAGAACGCTATTTCGGATATATCGGTGCTTTCGGGCTTGACCAACCTGACATCGCTGGGGCTTGGCGACAACGCTATTTCGGACATCTCGGCGCTTTCGGGCTTGACCAACCTGACATCGCTGAGTCTTGACGACAACGCTATTTCGGATATATCGGCACTTTCGGGCTTGACCAACCTGAAATGGCTGAGTCTTGACGATAACGCTATTTCGGATATATCGGCGCTTTCGGGCTTGACCAACCTGACAAAGCTGTGGCTTACCGTCAACGCTATTTCGGATATTTCGGCGTTGCGGGGCTTGACCAAGCTGGAATGGCTGGATCTTAGGGAGAACGCTATTTCGGATATATCGGCGCTTTCGGGCTTGACCAACCTGACAAAGCTGTGGCTTACCGTCAACGATATTTCGGATATTTCGGCGTTGCGGGGCTTGACCAAGCTGACAGGTCTGAATCTTAGGGAGAACGCTATTTCGGATATTTCGGCGTTTCGGGGCTTGACCAAGCTGGAATTGCTGGATCTTAGGGAGAACGATATTTCGGATATTTCGGCGTTGCGGGGCTTGACCAAGCTGGAATGGCTGGATCTTACCGTCAACGATATTTCGGATATTTCGGCGTTGCGGGGCTTGACCAACCTGACAAAGCTGTGGATTCAAGACGCCAATATTTCGGATATTTCGGCGTTGCGGGACTTGACCAACCTGACAGGTCTGAATCTTAGGATCAACAATATTTCGGATATTTCGGTGCTTTCGGGCTTGCCCAACCTGACAAAGCTGGATCTTATCGCCAACGATATTTCGGATATTTCGGCGTTGCGGGGCTTGACCAACCTGACCGAGCTGTCGCTTGATGGCAACTCCCTGAGCGCCTCCTCCATCAACGATCATATCCCCGTCCTTCAGGCCCGAGGGGTTACGGTAAAGTTTGATCCAACGCCCGGGACCGACGACCCAACGCCCGTATTCACAACCGAGAATCTTATCGCGCAACATGACGGTGTCGCGCAATATGATGACCGGGTCGTCGTCATGGGCATTCCCGGTCGGCTCACAACGGATCCCATTGAATTTGACGCGCTGGCCCAGGGCTTCTTCGCCCACTACGAAGACGCCTTTGATTATCTGATGGTTTTTTCCAACCTCGCGAATCGTAACGATAACCAGTACTATACAGATTATGTCGGCACACATATGGGAGTCCAAAACACCATTCAGGGTACGGGCAGGAGCCGGTATTCGCGTAACCAAACGTTCGGGTCGGCGGGCAAGCTGAACGCCATCCTGCACTTCCCCTACAACTCGGCTCTCCTAGATGGGCCGTCCCTCCACGAAATTATGCACTCGTGGGCGAACTACACGATTCCCACCGCGGTTGGGAGCCACTGGGGTTTCAGCAGTGCCAATGGCCAGTTGGGCGGATTCGACCGCGCCAATCTGATTGAGCACGGCGGCGGCCGGTATTCAGCGGGGTCATTTGGGACTTTTGCCAATTACGGAAACAGCCTGCCGTACAGCCCGATAGAGTTGTATTTCGCCGGGTTGATTCCCCCCTCGGAAATCCCGGATCTGTGGGTGGCTGAAGATGGGGAGTGGTCGGATGAGTGGGATGATGCTGCCGACGCTCGGATTTTCACGGCCTCACAGGTTTCGACGTGGTCCATTGAGCGCATTGTGGCCGAGCATGGGGCGCGAATCCCAAACAGCCGCCAGTCTCAGAAGGACTTCCGCGCCGCCTTTATCCTACTCATAGATTCAAAGCGTCCGGCACAGCAAGGTACGTTGGACGATTTGAGTGCTGAAGTGCAGGAGTTCACTCATGCTGGCCCCGACGACGAAAGCGGTTTCAATTTTTGGGAAGCCACCGGTGGTCGGGCGACGCTGACGATGGACGGATTGTCGGCGTACCGCAGGTCGGGCAGGGCGAGCAAGCCTGTCGTATCCTATCGCATTGTCGAGCCGGTCGCGAACCAAGACGGGCATATCGGCTGTGTGCCGATGGGTGATGCGACCGAAGTGGGCAAGTGGATGGTCGCTCCATCTGACAAAGGCAAACGGATAACGCTGCTTGAGCACCCGTCTGTATCTCAACGGGTATCTCGCGCTGGCCGGATTGAGCTGCCTACCAAGCCGGGATTGGGATTTGACCTGATCGAGTCTGAGGTGAAAAAGACGAAGGAGTTTCGCTAGATGCTGGACAACCTAGCCATCGTCGAGGACCTATAACAACAACTAAAAGCTGTGCAACATCAGTTCCTAATTCCAGAGGCCGCCGGATTCCAACCCCGGCGGCCTTTGTGTCGGCACGCTGCCTTGACATGCCGGTGCGTATCGCGGAACGTTGGTAGGGTATGGCCGATTTTGATATTGTTTCCAAGTATTTGATGCAGCACTACCCCGCCGATTTCGCCCGCTTTGCCCTCGGTCGCGACGATGTCGAAGTCGCCGAAGTGATTGACCCGGAGCAACTCACCGTTGAGGCGAGGCAGACCGACAGTTTGCTGCGGGTGCGGTTGGGCGGCGAAGAGGTCCTCGTCCACACCGAGTTTCAAACCACCGATAGTACGCAGCCGCCGATGGCGCGGCGGATGGTCGGCTATATCGGGCGAGCCGTTGAGCAATACGGCCTGCCGGTGGTTTCCAGCGTCATCTACCTGGGCCGGAGGCCGGCCGGCGCGATCCGGGCCATTATCTACAGGAGCGTCCCGGCCAGCGCATCTTGATAGAGTACCAAGTGATCCGGCTGAGCGAGTTGGACGGCCAGCGCATCCTCAAGTCGGGGCCTGTGGGACTGCTGTCGTTTGCACCGTTGATGCGGCCGATCGGGCGGCCAGCGGATTGGCTGCAGACTTGTGTGCGCGCGGTGCAGGCGCAGCCGCTGGATCGGGCGACGTGCAGTCAGGCCACACTTGTTGTGGCCTTCAAGCCGATTGTCTCGCCGGCATGTCGCTGCTGAGCGGATTGGTGTATGCGAGAGAAACCGTTTCTACCATTTTCTTCAAGGAGGGTCTCATGGACATGATCCGCGAATCACCCGTTGCCCAATACCTGACCCAACAAGGCATTGAGCAAGGCATTGAGCAAGGGGGCCGAGAACGCGCCATTGAAGATCTGCTCGACGTGCTGGAGATTCGCTTTGCGCTCAGTGCGGCGGATCCGTTGGCCGCTCGCATACGGGGCATTGAGGATTTGCAGCGTCTCAAGCAGTTGCATCGAGCGGCGATCCAAGTAGAAAGTCTTGAGGCATTCCAGTCCCTCCTAGACGCCGACGAGTAGGGCCGTCACATCAGTTATTCCGCGCAACCAGCCGTGCGCCGCCGTGCGTTTGAACAACTGGTAGAAAAGGCCCTCCTGCGCCTGCCAGAGGAGTTCCGCCAAGTGCTGGACAACCTCGCCATCGTCGTCGAGGACTGGCCGGACCCCGAACTGGTCGAGGAACTCACCGGCGATCCAGAAGAAGTGCTCTACGGGCTTTTCACGGGCACACCTCTGCCCGAGCGTCGCCTCGAAGACAGCGGCGACCTGCCGCCGATAATCGCGCTCTATCAGGGGCCTTTGGAGGAGGATTTCCCCGATCAGGGCGAGCTGGCGCGGGAGGTGGAAACCACCTTGGTACACGAACTGGCGCACTTTATGGGCTTTGACGAAGACGCAGTTAAAGAATACGGATATGAATAGCACAGACTTGCAAAACGCCCTCGACGAGCGCGATTTAGACGCCTTGGCGGCTCTGCTGCGCCAACACCCACATCTGGTGCAGCACCGCGTCGAAGGCGCGAACGGGCAGAGCTATACCCCCTTGCAGTACGCCGACCGCATCGACGCTAGCTTGGATGCCATGCGCCTGTTGGTCGAATTTGGTGCCGAGTTGAGCGAATTGAACGAAGCGCTCTTTGGGTGCTGCGAGAACCACAATCTAGAGCACATGCAGCGTCTGCTGAAACTGGGCGTCCACCCCGACGACGCGCACAACGAAGGCTGGGACTGCCGCGTCCTCTACGGGCTTTTACAGACGTACCACCGTTCGCCCCCCGCCCATCTGCACGCCTGCGTCGAATCACTCATCGAAGCAGGGGCCACCTTTGAAGACGGGCCGACGATAGATATCCACCGAGGTAGGCTCGACCAACTGGAGCAACGGCTCGACCGCTGTCCCGACTTGGTTTCGGAGCGCTTTTGGCTCGACTATGGCGACCATCTCACGCTACGGGGCGTCACTCTCCTGCACGTAGCGGTCGAATATCACGAGTTGGATGCCCTGAATCTGCTGCTGAGGCGTGGTGCCGATTTGAATGCCCGCGCTGAGATTGGCCGCAACGGCGTGGGAGGTCAGACGCCCCTCTTCCACGCCATTGGTGCCAACCAAGGAACGGGCTGGGAGACCTTCGAGTACCTGTTGGATAAAGGAGCGGACTTGACGGTTAGAGCGCGCATCCAGTGCAATCCGGCGGCTGATGACAAGGTGATGGACTGCGTTCACAAGGGGCAGGACCACTTCTTCGCCGAGGTCGAAGAACTCACGCCGCTGGGCTATGCCCTGCGGCACGAATCCGGCCCGGCTTGGCGCGCCACCCCACGCGAAGTGGCCCGGCTGCGGGCACTGCATGCTCCGGCGTAATCTCGCCGCGTCTGGGCTGTTGCTCGTATCGGCGATATGATTTAATTTTTTTTGACCTTCGCAACACACCATTTACCTAAGCAGCTTTTCCCGTGAATGTACCTAACCACGACATACTAATCGTAGGCGGCGGTGGTGCGGGTCTGCGGGCGGCGATTGCGGCCGTCGAACTTGATCCGAACCTCAGCGTCGGCTTGGTGTCCAAAGTGTACCCCATGCGCAGCCACACGGTGTCAGCCGAGGGCGGCTCCGCAGCGGTGCTACGCGACGACGACAGCTTCGACGGCCATGCCTTCGACACCATCAAGGGCAGCGACTTTCTCGCCGACCAAGATGTAGTCGAGGTCTTCGTCGAGGAGGCCCGCGACGAGCTGATTCAATTGGAGCATTGGGGCTGCCCTTGGAGCCGCGACGACGACGGCCGGATAAGCGTGCGCGCCTTCGGCGGCATGTCGGTCAAGCGCACCCTGTACGCGGCCGACAAGACCGGCTTCCACATGCTGCACGCCCTGTTCCAAACCTCGCTCAAATACGACCGCATCCATCGCTACGACGAGTGGTTTGGCACGCGGCTGCTGCTCGACGACAACGGCGCGGCCTGCGGCGTGGCCGCGATCAACGTGCGCTCCGGTGCCATGGAGGCGATTCCCGCCAAGGCCGTAATCATCTGCACGGGCGGCGGCGGGCGCATTTTTCCCTTTACGACCAATGCCGCCATCAAGACCGGCGACGGCATGTCCATGGCCTACCGAGCGGGCTGCCCACTCAAGGACATGGAATTTGTCCAGTACCATCCCACCGGGTTGCCGGGCACGGGCATTCTGATGACCGAGGCATCGCGCGGCGAAGGCGGCTACCTGATCAACAACAAGGGCGACCGCTACCTGAGCGAGTACCTGCCTGACAAGATGGAGTTAGGCCCGCGCGACATGGTTTCGCGGGCGTTCGTCCACGAGGAGCGAGCCGGTCGGGTTTTTTCCGGTCCGTACGGCACGTACGTCCATCTCGATTTGCGACACTTGGGCGAAAAGAAAATCGACGAGCGCATCCCCTTTGTGCGCGAGCTGACCAAAAACTACGTGGGCCTTGATCCCGTGTACGAGCCGGTGCCCGTGCGCCCGGTGGTCCACTACATGATGGGCGGCATTCACACCGACATTACTACGGCGACGCCGATTCCGGGCTTGTACGCGGCCGGGGAAACGGCCTGTGTCACCATGAATGGAGCCAATCGCCTCGGCTCCAACTCGCTGTCCGAGCTTTTGGTCTTCGGCGCGCGGGCCGGCCAGTATGCTGCCGAGTACGCCGCCGAGGTCAATTCACCGTCGTACGACAGTTTGGAGAAGATGGCGGCCGACGAGTGGCAGCGGATTGAACAGGCGTTTTTCAAAAACGAAGGCAGCGAGCGCATCGCTGACATTCGCACGGACCTACAGAAGACGATGGAGCAAGGGGCGGGCATTTACCGCGAACAGGAGAGCCTAGAGGCGACTTGTGCCGAACTGCCCAAGCTTAAGGAACGCTACACGCGTGTCCAAGTGGACGATAGTTCGTCGGTTTTTAACACTGAACTGACGGCCGCGTTGGAACTGGGCTCGCTGCTCGATGTGGCCGAGACCGTGGCCCATTCGGCACTGTTGCGCCGGGAGTCGCGCGGCTCGCATTCGCGCATGGACTACGAGGAGCGCGACGACGAAAACTTCCTCTGCCACTCTTTGGCGTATCGCACCGAGGACGCGCCGCGCATTGAATATCAAGACGTCGTCATCACCCGCTGGCAGCCCCAAGAGCGCACCTACTGATTGACGAGGAGCTATGAGCGACAAGACCATTGGCATCCGGGTGACCCGCTTTCGACCCGAGCAGGAGGACGCACCCACCGAGCAGGTTTACGAGGTTCCCTATCAGGAGGATTGGGTCGTCCTCGACGCGCTGAACTACATCAAAGACCACATCGACGGCACTCTTTCGTACCGCTGGTCGTGCCGCATGGGCGTGTGCGGCTCCTGCGGCATGATGGTCAATGGCGAGCCTAAGTTGACCTGCGCGGCCTTTCTCAAGGACTACTACCCGAATGAACTAGTGGTCCAGCCCCTCGCTCACTTTCCAATCGTCCGCGACTTGGTCGTCGATATAGACGATTTCATGGACAAGCTCAAGGCGGTCCAGCCGTGGATCATTCGCGAGGAAGAAAAGCCGGTCGCCGAAGGCGAGTACTTGCAGTCGCCCACAGAGCTAAAGGAGTTCAAGCAGTTTAGCCAGTGCATCAACTGCCTGCTGTGCTACGCGGCTTGTCCCGTCTATGGGCTAGAAGACGTCTTCGTCGGCCCAGCGGCTCTCGCGCTGTCCTACCGCTACAACCTCGACTCGCGCGACGAAGGCCATGCCCAGCGCACGGTCGTCGCCGCTAGCAGTGAGGGCATTTGGGAATGCACCTTTATCGGTGAGTGTTCGGTGGTTTGTCCCAAGGATGTGGATCCGGCCGCCGCCATCCAGCGCACCAAGCTCGAGACCACGACCAACTGGTTCAAATCCTTTCTCATGCCTTGGGGGAACAAATGAGCCAGTCGTACGAAACCTACAAGCCAAAGCTGTCGCCGACTTGGTGGCTAAAGAGCCGCAACTACTTCCTGTTTATGATGCGCGAATTGAGCAGCGTCTTCGTCGCCGCCTTCGTCATCCTTTTTCTCTACCAGCTCTTTGCGCTGGCCGAGGGAGAGGAAGCGTATGCGGCTTGCCGCTCCGCACTGACGACGCCGGCGTTTGTGGTCTTTTACGCGGTGGCGTTTGTCTTTGCGCTCTACCACACGATCACTTGGCTGGGGGTAATGGGCCGAGTCCAGGTCGTGCGGATGGGCGCGTTTACCGTGCCGCCCAAGTTGGTAACGGCTGGTGCTTTCGTCGGGTTTTTTCTCGTATCGGTGGCCGTTGGCTGCATTTTCCTGTACGCGCTATAACCATGAGCTACAAACAAGACAGAACCGAACCTTTCTGGTGGGGCTTGTTTTCCGCTGGCGGCGTGGTAGCCGCCATGCTGATCCCCGTGTTGATCTACTTCGTCGGGCTGGCCGAGCCGCTTGGCTCAGTCGGCGCGGAGGTGAGCGGATACGAGGCTATGAGCAAATTGCTCAGCCACCCGCTGGTCAAAGTGGTCTTTTTCGTCGTAGCCGTCCTGCCTCTCTACCACGCGGCGCACCGCATCCGCTTCATGCTCCACGAATTTGGGGTGCGGAAGTTGATCCTTCCCATTCACTACTTCTGCTACGGCGGTGCCATAGTCGGCACTGGGCTGGCGGCTTACATCCTCTTTTATCTGCTCTAAACGTCGGCCCCGATGGGTAAAATGAAACCGACGCTGCAAGCGCGCATCCGCGGCTCGGTGCTGGCCCAAGCTTGGGGAGACGCCTTGGGTACGCCGTTTGAATTCGCGTCGCCAGACGCCGTTGAAAAGCGCACGGGGAAGAAGTGGCTGGCACGGCTTCATCCATTCACCGGGCAAAAGGGGCCGCATGGGATGTGGGTGAACGAAGCCCCAGCGGGTACGGGCACCGACGATGTGCGCTACAATTATCTCTTTATGGAACTGGCCGTCGAGTTGGGGAGGATGCCGGGGGATCGGGAAGTGGCGCGGCGATTGTTGGACGTGTATGAGCGGCCCGGGGATTTCTTTCCCAGTAATGCCAAATTAGCGCACGAGCAGTTTGAGTTGTGGGAGGGGGTTAGCCGGGGTTGTCTGGGGGAGGAGTCGCCGCGTTACCCGGGAGTGCCGCCCGCGGTGTTGGCGACTCGGAGTATCGGGCTTAATTATCCGACGTTGGCTGGGCTGTTGGTGCTGCCATCGGCGGGTCTGCTCTTTCCCGGCGACCCCGCAGGAGCCTATCGCGCGGCTTATGAGGCGGATTTTTTTGCGGTTGGCTACGCCCGCGAGGCCACCGCGCTCTTGGCAGCGGCGCAAGGGGCGGCATTGGCCGATATGTCGCCGTCGGCATTGGTCAATGCCGTACTGGCGCTGGATCCGCTGTGCTTGGGAGGGTATTTCGGGGACACTTTCATCCGGCAGAGGCTGCCGCCGCTACTGGCGAGAGCTGCCGGTAAAAGAGCCGAGGAATTGGCCGAGTTCCTTGCGTGGGAGTTGCGCCATTTCAGCGTCTTTGATCCCTTCCGGGCGTTGGCCATTGCCTTTGCCGCGCTCTTGTCTCATCCCGACGATCCGTCCCTTGCGCTGCAAGTGGCGGCCAACCAAGGCGATCTCGACGAGGAGGGGCACTGGAGCCGCTACGCGGATATCGACTGCTATGCCGGGATTACCGGGGCACTGGTAGGGGCTTGTTGCGGCGACAATGCGCTGCCAGCAGACGTGATCGGACAGGTCGTCGCGGGAAACAAGGCCGTGTACGGATTTGACTTGGAGGAGACGATCGCGCGTTTCGCACGCTTAGTGATCGCAAAGCAAGGAAAGGAAGAACGTCAATGCCCATAGGAGACAAAAACGCTATAATCGCCGGTTGTGGAATGCACCACGTGGCCGTGCAGACGCGCGATTGGGAAACGTCGCTGAGCTTTTACCGAGATGTGCTGGGCATGGAGGTAGTCGCCGAATTTGGTTCTCCTGAGCGCAAGATCGCGCTCTTGGATGCAGGCGACGGAAGTCACCTCGAACTCTTCGCCCCCACGGCCGAGTCGCCCGCCCCTGGGGCCGAAAGCCCCAACGATCCGGTGACGCATTTTGCCTTGGCGGTTACAGACGCCCGCGCCGCCACTGAGCGGGTGCGAGCGGCCGGATGCGAGATCACGGTCGAACCCAAGGACCTGACATTGGACAGGCTGAACGTGACGATTGCCTTTTTCAAAGGCCCCAACGGCGAAGTCGTGGAGTTTTTCCAGACTCACTAGGCTGGGTTGGTACAAAAAAAAGCGCAGGCTCCTAAGGACCTGCGCTTTTCGTGTTTGTCTGGAGGGATTATTGCGGAGTTTCGGTTTCAGGGGCCGCGCCGATGACAACTACGTCTCGGGCTTGCAGGCCCTTGGGGCTAGCGACCGTTTCAAATTCCACCTGCTGACCTTCTTCTAGAGAGCGGAAACCATCGCCGCGAATCGCGCTGTAATGAACGAAGACATCGTCTTGTCCTTCGCGCTGAATAAAACCAAACCCCTTGGAACTATCGAACCATTTGACGGATCCACTTTGACGTTCGGACATGATGAAGGTTACCTCCCTTCGATTGCTAATGGCATTGAACTAAGCGTTCCAAGCTGGGCTCAAGGCAGAGTTCGCTACAAAAAGACCCTAACGCGGACTGCGTCCACCGGCCCCGCGTCCACCGGCTCCACGTCCACCGGCTCCGCGCCCGCCGGCCGCCCCGCGTGCGCCGCGGACGAAGCCAATCTCGGCCATGCGAATGGCCTTTTGCTGCCGGCGGATGCTCTTTTGGCGGTTGATCTTCTTCTGGACCGAGGGTTTAGTGTAAAAACGCCGCTTCTTCAAGTCGCGTAACAAGCCGGCTTTGCGGGTTTTGGACGTAAAGCGCCGTAGCGCCTTTTCAAAGGGTTCGTCCGATCTGACCTCGACGCTAAAATTGCTCATATGCTGCTCCTAACCCTGGTGGGTTTTAAGTTCCTACGTAAAGAAAAATATATTCTACGCTATGGGTTGCTCTTAGTCAAGAGCCGTCTTACCAGCCGTGCTGGCCCAAGATGAAGGGGCTATAAAAGTAGTTGCGATTTTGGCTAGATGGCCTTTTTTTTAGAAAGACTCCCCTACTCAGCGAGAAGTCGTGCTTTGCCGTTCGACTTCCATGCTTCCTCTATATCACACGCAAGGAGATGCCATGGCTTTTTCGCATACGAATTCCAAGGGGGTCACGTATATTCTGCATTCCCGGACTACGACCCTCAAAAACGGGAACTCGCAGACGATTTACTTCTTTGCCAAAACCGAGAAGGAAGGAGCTCTCGACGCGGTGCCGGCTGGCTATCAGGTGTCTGAGAGCAAAAACGGTCTGCCGGTACTAAAGCGCAGCTAAGTAGGCTGCCTCGGCTGAGCCTCGTTCAGGCCGGTGCCTTTTCTCGATATTCCCCGTCGAGCAAAGGCACCGGCCTTTTTTGCGCCAGAAAGTGGATACTGTCGCGCTTTTGCCGAGTGTAGGGTTGGCCTATACTATGGCCATGATGCCAAAAACAGTAAGAGAACAGGCCGCGGCTAACTTGCAGCAACGGCTGGCCGAAAATCCCTACGTAGGCCGCGGCATTGTAATCGGTCGGGCTGTGGAGGGGAGTTGGATGCAGGTTTACTGGATTTCAGGACGCAGTGCCAACAGCCGCAACCGCATCTTCGTCGCCGAGGGGGACTTGTTGCGGACCAAAGCGGCTGATCCCACCAAACTGAGCGATCCTACGCTCATCATTTACAATGCCATGCGCGTTTGCGCTCGACGCAGCATTGTTTCCAATGGGGTGCATACCGACGCCATACACGAGGGTTTTGCCGCCGGCCGCAGTTTTGCCGAGAGCTTGGCTGGCTGGCTGCACGAGCCGGATCTGCCCAACTACACGCCGCGCATAGCGGGCTATGTCGATCTGGAGACCGATGAGGCTTGGCTCGCCATACTCAAGGCTAGCCCTTTTGATCCCGAGCGCAGCGAACGCCACTTCTTCCGCTTCGACTGCGTCGAACCGGGCTACGGTTACGCCATCACTACGTACGACTCAGATGGCGAGCCGTTGCCTGCGTTTTCTGGAGTTCCCTACCTGTTGCCCCTCGCCGATGCGCCCGCTCGCTTCTGGGAGGCTCTAAACCCCGAGCATCGGATCGCGCTTGCAGTGCGCCGAATCGCGGCCGATGGCGCGGTCGAAACCGAGATCATCAACCGCTATGAGGCGGTCTAGCCTCTGTACGCGCGGTGGCTGAGAAAAAGCGCGGCAGCGAACAAGGCTACGGCTACAGCCTGATGCAGCGAGGCCAAGGCCAAGGGCACATGCGCGACGACCGTGCCGATCCCCAAGCCGATTTGCACCACTACCAAGCAGAGGATTAGACCAGCCCCAGTTTTCAGGGCCGTGCGACGGGCGACCGCCCACAGTGCTAGTGCTAGCCCAAGGACTGCAAAGGCGAAGAAGCGGTGTTGGAAATGGACGGTAGTGGGGTTGTCAAGCAGGTTTACCAGCAGCGGCTGCATAGACCACAAGCCGGCCGGAACCCAAACCCCGAACATTTTGGGGAAGGTGTCCGATAGATGCCCGGCCTTGAGCCCGGCGACTAGGCCGCCAGCGGCGATCTGGAGGCAGATGGCGGCAAACAGCCAAGCACAAAGGCGGCGTGCGGTGCGGGGCATTGGCTGAGCCTTTGCCACAGACGATAGATAGCCGAGGGCCTGCCAGAGGCAAGCGGCCAAAAGGGCGAGGGCGCAAGAAAGGTGCAAGGTCAAGCGCAGGTGACTTACTTGGGGCCGGTCGTCTAGGCCGCTCTTGACCATTAGCCAGCCCACCAAGCCCTGGAGGGCGAAGAGCAGGCCAATGCCTAGGTAGGTGGGTATGTGGGCGCGGGGAATGGCGCGGCACCAGAGGAAATAGAGCAGGGGCACCACAAAGAGCAATCCGGCCAGTCGGCCGAGCAGGCGGTGGCCGAATTCCATGTAGTAGATAAATTTGAATGCGTCCAGCTCCATGCCATAGTTGACGAGCTGGTATTCGGGTGTCTGCCGGTACTTGGCGAATTCGCTTTCCCAGGCCGCAGTGCTTAGCGGCGGAACGACGCCGGTGACGACATTCCACTCGACGATGGATAGGCCCGAGCGGGTCAGGCGCACCCAGCCCCCGTACACTATGAGGACGACGATGAGGGCCGAGACAGCGAGGAGCCAGACGGCGAGTTGGCGATTGGTGGTCATGTGGCGGGGTTTGAACAAATCACTCGTAGAAAATACTCTATGGCGATAGATTGGCAACTTTTGCCGCGTCGCCACACGCGATAGAAGGAGGTACGTGTGAAGCTAGCAAACAAAGATGCATTGGTAACTGGCGGGTCCACCGGCATTGGCCGGGCCGCTGCCGAGCTATTTGCTCAAGAAGGCGCGCGCGTCCACATCATGGACTACAACGAGACGGAGGGCCGAGCCGTTGTGGAGCAGATCGAGGCCGCAGGAGGCCAAGCGCATTTCTACGCCACGGACGTGCGCACGGAAGAGAGCGTAGCCGCGTCGGTCGCGCAGATCAGAGAGCGCACCGCCCGCCTCGATGTGGCGGTTTTCTCGGCCGGGGTCTTGACGGGGGCGTTCAAGACGATTGAGGAGCTGTCAGAGGAGGATTGGGACGCGACGCTCGACACCAACCTGAAGGGCACCTTTCTGTCGGCCAAATACGCGACGCCGCTCTTGGCGGCAGCCGGCAAGTCTGTGCTGCTGATTATCGCCTCGGGCGCGGGCGTGCGGGGCGGTTCCTCGTCCTATGCCTATGCAGCGAGCAAGGCTGGGCAGCACGGATTGCACTACAAGCTCGAAGGCGAGTTAGGGCCTAAGGGGGTGCGCTTGCACGTGATTTGCCCTGGGGGGATTGCCACGCCGCTGAAGCTAAAGAATATAGCGCAGGGGGCCGAGGCCGCAGGCCGCGATCCAGAGGAAGCAAAGCGGAACGCCGTGCTGGGGGACCCGATGGGGATAGCGCGGGTGCTGGCGTTTTTGGCTTCCGAGGAAGGGTCTTACGTGCGGGGAACGGTGTTCACTCGATAGCGTTAGGCGCGTTTCCAACGGCTGGGGTCTAGGCCCGGGGCCTCGGAGGCCATGTTCGGGGGCTTGTTGCCGCCGTCGTAGTCCCAGTGGCGCGTGTTGCGGTCGGCGAAGAGCGGGCGGATTTCGTCGGGCAAGGTCTGGAGGTCTTCCTCGTTCCAAGGACTGATCTCGTCAACTGGCCCGGCCCAAGCGGGGCGATAGGCGACGGCCAGCATTTCGCGCGGGTAGGTGCCGACGTTGGGGAAGTTGCCGTGGAAGATGCGGTGGTGGATGAGCACGGCAGAACCGGCCTTGCAGGGAACCATGACTTCTTCGGGATGGGATTTATAGCGCGTGTAAGGGTTGGCATCGGCGTGCAGGCACAGGTGCGAGCGCGGCACCACGCGGAAAGGCGAGACCGCTGGGATGAGGTCGTCGAGATAGTAGAGCACCCGTATCAACACCGGGCAAGAGCCTTCAAAGCCGAAAATTTGGGAGCCGTAGGGCTGGCCATCGGCGTGCAGGCTGATGCCGGGGTGCCCGGGTTCGGAGCGCGCATAGCCGTAGTGCATGAAGATCACTTCGTCGCCCAAAAGTTCGCGCAGGAACGCGAGTGTCGGCGGGTGGCCGAGCAGGGCGGTGATTTCGCCACCGTCGAATTGGATGTTGCTGCGGCCGCGCTGGCGTTCGCTGTAATCGACGGCTTTGGTCTCGAAGGTAGCGGTGATGGCTTTGAGGCGGGCGATGTGGTCGGCGTCGAGCAGGTCGGGCAGGACGAGGTAGCCTTCGACTTCGAGTTGGCGGATGCGTTGGCCAGTGGTGAGGGCCGACCAGTCGCGGTCGTCAATGCGGGGTGTGGCCATGGTTGTCCTCCTTGAGGGGTGCTACCGAAAGGATACGGCATTGAGCGGCTTCAATCAACGGCGGCGACGTGGTCTCCGAAATCAGATGCGATGTGAAAAACTGGACGAGAACTACTTTGCTGAAGATATGTAACGGCGCGGCAATAGAGTTTTTACAGAAATTACAGCATCCATGCAAACCACCGCTAAGCTGATATGCGGTCCTGCCCAGTCCATGGCGGGAATCGCGGATGAGTCGGTCGATTTGATCGTCACCTCGCCGCCCTATCCAATGGTGGAAATGTGGGATGAGATTTTCACGCTCCAAGACGGTCGCATTGGGGAGCAATTGTCGTGCGACAAGGGACAGGCCGCTTTCGCGCTCATGCACGAATTGCTCGATGCGGTTTGGCTGGAGTGCAACCGCGTCATGAAGCCGGGGGCTATTGCCTGCGTCAACATTGGCGATGCCACCCGCACCTTGGATGGCGACTTTCAGTTATACTCCAATCACTCCCGCATCCTCAGCAGTTTCCTCGGCCAAGGTTTTGCCGCTTTGCCCGATATACTCTGGCGCAAACAGACCAACGCTCCCAACAAATTTATGGGGTCTGGGATGCTGCCCGTAGGGGCGTATGTGACCTACGAGCACGAGTACATCCTCGTGCTTAGAAAAGGGCGGCGGCGAACATTCACCACGGCTGCGGAGAAAGCCAAGCGCCGCGAGAGCGCCTTCTTCTGGGAGGAGCGCAACGTCTGGTTCTCAGACGTGTGGCTTGATGTAAAGGGAACTTCGCAAGGGCTGGTTGATGCGCCGACCCGGGAGCGCAGCGCGGCCTTTCCGTTTGAACTGGCCTACCGGCTCGTCTGCATGTTCTCCGTCAAAGAAGACGTGGTGCTCGATCCGTTTGCGGGGACGGGAACGACGCTGGCGGCTGCCTTAACAGCGGGAAGAAATTCGGTCGGCGTGGAAATTGACGAGACGTTGGTGCGGGTCGCGCAAAGCCTGCTGTGCTCCACACGTTCTGTGGCCAATGAGTACAACTGTGACCGGCTGGCCCGGCACGAAGAGTGGGCCGCTGTGCGCACGGAGGAGAATGGCCCGTTGAAATACGCAAGCCGCCACTACGGATTTCCGGTAATGACGGCTCAGGAACAAGACTTGTTGTTAAACGAAGTTACGGGAATTGACGACGAGGGCGACGGTATGACGCTGGTGGCGCAATACAACGGGGAACCGAACGGCGGCTTTGCAGCGCACTGGCCCGCCGCGCCGCCCGACTCCCAGCAAACGTTGCTGCCGCTAGACTCTTAATCGGCGGTGCGCTCTTCCGCGCGCACTGTACTCTGCAGCGCTTCATAGGCCGCCTCGCAATCGGCGAGCGCAGCACTTTGTTCCTTGATCTGTTGGTTCAGCGCTTGTACTTGATCGTCGGTCACGGGGTCGGAACCGGCTTCGAGAAGCTGGTGGACCCGTGCTCCCAAATCTGCTTGGGTGCGGTGGAGCTGGTTTTTGGCCGCGGCGATGTCGAGTCGGGCACGCGCTAGACGGGTCAGGTCGCCGGCCTTGTCGGCGGCTGTGGCTGCGCCTTCTTGCAGCCCTTTCACGAGATTGTTCCACAGGTTGTCCACTGAGACCTCGTATGGTTTAAGTGTCTGGCTCCGAGGCGCGGCGCAGTTCGCGGAGGAGCGCCTCTTTGTTGGCCCGCGAAACTTGGCGGCCCTTGAGCTGAGCGTCGGGTAGCTGGCGCACGAGTTGGCGCAGGCGGGCGACTGGCAAGCCCTCTAGCTCGTCGGGGGGTGCCTGCGCTGGCGGGGTAGCTGCTTGGGGCTGGTGCAGGAGCAGGTTTTCTATGTCTAAATGGGGGGCGGGAATGACGCGGTGGCTGATCACTTGGCTGACCTTGAGCGCGGCTTCGACGCCGGCTTGCACCGCTACTTGGACGGCGGCAACCTCACCTCTAAAGTGCGTTGAAACCAGCCCGCCGCCGATGGGCTTGATGCCGAGGAGCTCGACTGGAGCGGATTTTACGGCTGCGTCGGCTGCTTCGATGACGCCGACGAGACCGCGAGTCTCAATCAGCCCTATGGCAGCCATTGGGCGCGCATGGCTCGGTCAACGAGTGTCGTTGAGGGTATGGGGGACGAGGGCCAAAAAGCGGGCGCGCTTGATGGCGCGGACGACGCGCGTCTGTTGCTTGCGCGTGGCACCGGTGCGCCGGGCCGATTCGATCTTGCCGGTCGGCGTGATAAACTTGACTAGGACATCGAGGCGCTTGTAGTCGATGTCTTCGGACTTGAGCTTGGCGACGGCCTCTCGGCGCGAGCTGCGAAACTTGGCGATGACGATGCTCCTTGTTAAGGCACCCGCTTGGTGCGGATGCACAAGTTCAAAAGGACAAAAAGTACTGGAGGGGCCGGGGAATGTCAATATATCCCCCGGCTCCGATCCCACTTAACGCGGGTTCATCTCTTCGTGGAGCTGGCGCATGATTTGGTGGTGCCCCATGCCCTCGTCCCGGAGCTTTTTGTATTTGGCTTCGTCGATGCCCTCGCGCTTGAGAAAGCCGCGGATGTCGTAGCGACCCTCGACTTCCACGGGCAGGCCGCCCTCCTCGACCATGAGTTGGAGGGGATAGCCCTTTTCTTCTAGCGGCAAGTGGATCGCGCGGTTGCGGTGCGCCGATTCGTAGAGGGCCATCATAATTTCCACGGTGTCGCGGGCTGTGGTGCCGGCGTTGCGGTGCTCGGCCTTGTGGCCTTCGAGGCAGGCGAGAAGTTCGCGGACTTGGGCGGCGTTGGTGTTGCCGCCAATGGCCTTGGAGCCTTCGGTGAGCGCGAGATCGACGTCGCGCCAGCCGCCAGAGGAGGCGTTCATAATCTGGAGTCGGGTTTCGCTCACGGATAAGAGCCCTTCGCTGCCGCGGATTTCAAAGCAGCCAGCACCAGCCCCCTCGCGCATGAGGTCGGACTGAATGAAAAGTTGGAGATCGCCGTCAAAGTGGACCAAGCCCATGCAGGCGTCTTCGATCATGGTGTCGCGCTCGTAGCGGTCGGTGCGGCGCTCGACGGCACCCATGACCCATTGGGCACGGGGATCGCCGAGCACGAAGCGCGAGCCGTCAATGGAGTGCGTGCCCCAGTTGGTCAGGCCGTCGGCGACCTTGTTGGTGACGAAGATCGGCTCGCCAATCGCGCCCTCTTCGACTAGCGCTTTAGCCTTTTCCCAGCCCGGGGTAAAGCGGCGCTGATGGCTGATGACCAGTTGGGTGCCGTGCGCCTCGCAGGCATCGACCATGGAGTCGGCTGCGGCCATGCCGATGGCCATGGGCTTTTCGCAGATGACGGCGCGGGCACCGCCGGCGGCTGCGGCAATGGTGGGTGCCGGATGCAAGAGGTGCCAAGTACAGACGCTGACGATGTCGGGCCGGGCCTTTTCCATCATTTCTTCGACTGTCCCAAATTCCTGCGGGATGCCGTATGCGTCCACGTAGGTTTTGCGGGCCATGGGAACTGGATCGGCGACGGCGATCACTTCGACCTCGTCCACGAGATTGTAGCCTTCCATGTGGGCGTTGCCGATGGAGCCACAGCCGACGATTGCCGCGGTATAGCGTTTCATAGAGGATATCTCCTTGGCGAAAACGTGATAGCAAGTGTAATAATAAAGGATAGGCATTAGGTTATCTTCAAGTCCGCAGGCCGTACCAATCGAGATTGCAGGCTTGGGAGCGACCACCAATTATGGAAACCTTGTACGTTTCGCCTACTCTTTCCATCCCGCTTTCCGAACTGCGCTTCAAGTTCCACCGCAGTTCGGGGCCGGGGGGACAAAACGTCAATAAGCTCAATACGTCCGTCGAGCTACAGTACGACTTTGTCCGCAGTGTGGTGCTAAGCGACGAGCAGCGCCAGCGGATTGCCGAGAAGCTCGCCACGCGCCTGAATAGCACGGGTGCGCTGTCGATCCAGTCAGAGCGATTTCGCACGCAGGGACGCAATCGCGCCGACTGCCTCGACAAACTGGCTGCCCTGCTCGCCGAGGCGCTCAAGACGCAGCCCAAACGCAAAAAAACCAAGCCCAGCCGCGCCGCCCAAGCGCGTCGCCTCGACAGCAAGCGGCGTCATTCCGAGAAAAAAAAGAACCGCCAAACGCCTTTGGATTGAACGTTTGGCCCTATTGGTGCGTCTAAAGAAAGATAGTATTTGCGCATGTTCACTAGGTGTTCTATCTTAAATCTTAACGTGAACGTAAAGGTTGTTTACTGCGAACTTAGGAACTGAAATGAACGCACAAAAAAAAGAAACAATGTACTCGGCGACCGATCTCTACTGGCGCGACATAAAAGACTCCGAGCCGCTCAGCCGCGAGGAAGAAGTGGCCCTCTTCAAGCGCGCTAAAGCAGGCGACGAAGAGGCGCGTCAGGCGCTGGTGCGGGCCAATTTACGCTTCGTGGTTCGCGTCGCCCGCGAGTACCACGAGTCTGGTCTCTCGTTGATCGAGCTGATTTCCGAGGGCAATCTCGGGCTGCTAGAAGCCGTCCGGCGCTTCGATGAGACGCGCGGTTTTAAGTTCATTACCTATGCGGTGTGGTGGATTCGCCAAGCCATCCTCCGCGCCCTAGCCGAACACGGTAAAATTGCTCGCCCGCCGCTGAGCAGGGTCAGCGACCGGCAGAAGGTCGAAAAGGAAGCCGATGTCCTCGCCCAAGAGTTGGGGCGCGCCCCGACTGTTGAGGAAATTGCCGATTGCGTCGATTTCTCGGCGGAGCGCATTCGCAATGCCTTTGAGATGGGGCAGCCGGACCTGCCCTTGGACGCCCCGGCTTTTGCCGACAGCGAGGTGACGTTTGCGCAGACCTTTGTCTCGGCCGAGCCCAGCTCGCACGAGCGCTTCGTCGAGGGAGAAATGTGCGCGGCGGTGGCCGATTGTCTGAAGGTGCTCGACGCCCGCGAATCCCACATCGTCCGCGCTTATTTTGGTCTTGATGACAGTCCGCCTAAGACCTTGGAGGAGATCGGCGAGTCCATGGGCGTCACCCGCGAGCGCGTGCGGCAGTTGCGGAACCGGGCGTTGGAAAAAATGAAAGACGAGTGCGGCGGGCATTTGGTCGAGTTTTCGAACAACTGAGCGGGCGACAGGCCCATTGCCGGGGGCTGTGCCGCGTCCTATTATTGAATACCCTTAACGAGAGGACGCCATGGCCCCGCTCCGGCAGAAATTATTGGTACTCTACGCCCATTCTCCCGATTTGCACAGCCAAACCGTGGCTTGGTCGCTATACGACGGCACGGGCGAGGACCGGTCCAGCAGCGGCGATAGCGAAGAACCGCCCTATCCTTCGGTGGTGGCGGCGATGCGAGACGGGTGGCGGGTGGTGCAGTTCCCCCAGCAGTACCCGGCCTATCCCGGCATGGAATACAACACGTCCTACCTGAAATACGAGTACATCCTCGAAAAGATGGAGGCAATCGATGGTCGATGAGCAATATCTCCTTACTACCAAGCAGATGGCGCAGTTTGTCGCCGACGGCTTTTTGCGCTTCGACGAGCTGGTGCCCGACGAGCTCAATCTCGCTGCGTGCGCGGAGATGGAAGCCGGGGTCCCACGGGGCCGCGCTGGTGCGCCGCTCGCCGAATTGTGGACCGATGCAGCGGTCGGTCAAGTGGTGCGTCTGCCCCAGGTTCAGGGGATCATTCACAGCTTAGTCGGCCCCGACCCGCTCTACGATCACCACGCCGTGCATACGGTTGATGCCCACCACGAGCACGGGCAGATTTGGCACGCCGACGCGATTATCGACACCCGGCTGCACTTTGACATCCAGCTCTTTTACTTTGCCCATGATACGCCGAGGGAGATGGGTGGCACCATGTTCCTGCCCGGCAGTCACTATCGCCGCATCAGCGAGTCGGACGTCGCCCGCTATCAAAACTTCCTCGGGCAGATGCCGATGGTCTGCAAGGCCGGCACGGTGGCCGTGGCTCACCACGGCATCTGGCACTGCGCCCAGCCCAATCTAACCGGCCGCAAGCGCTACATGTTCAAGCTGCGGCTCAATCCCACGGTGCGGCAAAAGAAGCTGTGGAACACCGACGATATCGACGATGCGGAGATCCCCGCGCTGCTCAATGCCAACCATCGCTGGTACGGCAACGAGGTGCGCTTGGAGGTCGTCAATCGCATCAAGCTGTGGCGCTTTTTGACCGGCGACGAGAGCTACGACGTGTCCTACTGGCTGTCGCGGCTGGAGAACGCGCCCGAAAATGAGTTGCAGGCGGCGTGAACTGAACGCACCCCGAAAGCAAAAGCCGACCCAATAGCTGGGTCGGCTTTTTTTGTCGTGTTGACTGTAGCGGACTAGCGGTGCAGTGGCTTACTCTTTCAGAAGGCAAGAGCAATCCAGCGGGTCCGGACTGGTGAAAACCTTACGCGCCAATTTGTCTAAGACCGCCACGTCGGTGTGCTGGCGCTCGCCGCGACCGTCGGAGAGCAAAATGGATCCGTGGCGTTGCCAGTTGGTCCAGGGGCCGGTAAAACGCGGTTCGGCGTCGGCGGCCTCGCGGTAAAACGCCCATTGGGTTACTAGCCGCGATTCTTGGTCGATCCAGACCGCGTATTTGTTCTGCGGGGTGACGCCGATGTCTTTGAACGTGAGTTCCAGCACTTCGGCTGGACGGCCGTCCTCAGTGGCTTCTAGGCCCCGATAGCGCAAGGTGACGCCGGTATCTTTGAGCTTGTAGGGCATGACCAGCCAGTACGAGTCGTTGATCCAAGCGCGGTAGCCGTGGTCGAGTTTGGCCGCGAGCGTGTCGGGGTCGCTGATTTCCTCTCCAGCGGCGAAGGCGCGGCCCTCTTTGCTGTGGATGTTCATCAGCACCGTCAGATCGTCTTGCTCGAAGCGAATGTCCCCCGTCCACTTGTCCCACACGTGCAAGCGGAACCCGAAAAAGCGCCAAGTGATGTAGCGCGTGGCGTCCCAGTTGGCGCGACCGCCCATCGCAGCCATAACTTCGTCGGCTAGGGCGATAGCTTTGGGGTCGGAATCGGCGGCGTTGAAGCCGGGGGCTGCGGGATTGTCGGCCGCGTGGGCTAGGCCGATGCAAAAGAAGAAGACTAGGAGTAAGCGCAACATAGGGATCCTTGCGGTTGCGGGTGACTGGAGCGCGAAGAGTCTGCCGGCTTCTTACGAATGCTCAGGTAGAACCTCGGGTAGCAATTTCTCTAACTCGGCCAGTGGAGCTTCCAAAGTCTGGATGGCCTCGGTCCAGAACTGCGTGTCTTCGAGGTCGCGGCCCAAGGCCCGGCGAGCCACGCCCTCGGCCGTGTCGCTGCCAGTGAGGCGGAGGAATTCCTCGTAGCGGGGAAGAAAGTCGCTACCCTCTTGTTTAAACATTGAATACAGGCCGCGACTGAGTAGAAAACCGAAAGTGTAAGGGAAGTTGTAGAAGGTTACGCCGGTGATATAGAAGTGGAGTTTTGAGGCCCAGAAGTAAGGGTCTTCACCCCCCTGTGCGAGCGCGTCGCCAAATACTTCGCGCTGGGTTTCGACCATCAGCTCTTTGAGGCGACTGACCGTGAGTTCGCCGTCGGCGCGCTCCTCGTAGAGCTTTTTCTCGAACTGGTAGCGCACGGGGATGTCGAGCAGGAAGATCGCGCCGTGACCGATCTCTTGGTCGAGGGCGCTGGCCTTTTGGGCCGGGCTAAAGGAAGGGTCGGCGAGAATGCCTTCGGTGAGGATCATTTCGCCGAAGGTAGAGGCCGACTCGGCCAGGGTCATCGGGTAGAAGTGGGCGTAGGTGCGCACGTCGCGCATGATGTAGCTGTGGAAGGCGTGGCCGATCTCGTGGGCGAGCGTGAGCACATCGCCGAGAGTGTCGTTGTAGGTCATATAGACGCGGGACTCGCGGGTCAACAGCGAGCCGGTGCAGAAGGCGCCGGGCCGCTTGCCGGGGCGGGGCGCGTGCTCGATCCATTGGCGTTCGCATACTTGGTTGAGGAACTCGCCTAGGCGTGGGTAGGCTGCCGCAAAGGAGCGGACGACGAGGTCCTTTGCTTCATTCCAAGAAAGCTGGCCTTGATCGGGCAGTGGTAGCGGCGCGCCCAGATCGTACCAAGCGACGCCCTCGGTGCCTATGAGCTGCGATTTGAGGGCAAGGATGCGTCGAGGCAGTTCGATTTGGGCGGTGATCGCTGCAAACATCGCGTCGAGGGTTTGGGACGAAGTGGAGGCTTGGAAGAGGGCGACATCGAGAAAGTGGTCCACGCCGCGATGTTGGTTGAGGGTCAGCCGCGTTCCCGAGATGGCGTTGAGCGCGGCGGTGGCGACGTCTTCCACGTTTTCCCAGGCTTGGTTGCCGCCATCGAAGGCGGCTTGGCGAACTCGGCGGTCGGGGTCTTCCATCAGGGCGCGGCGCTGCGACATGGGGCGGCGCTCGGTGCGGCCGTCGGGAAACGCCATGTCGAATTCGAGCTTGCCGGAAATTGAGTCGTAGAGGCGGCCCCAGGCGTGGAGACCATCAACGCCGAGGTCGGCCGAGAGCATCTCCTTTTCTGGACTCATGGTGCGCTGCGCGTCTTCGCGCTGGCGGCGGAGGAAGTGGCCGCAGTCGGCCAAGGCGGGCCGCTGGGCGAATGTGGCAAACATTTCGTCGGAGGCATCCTTGAGCGCGCGCAGGAGTTCGACGTCGAGCTTTTCGCTCTCGGCCGCTAGCAGGGAAAAGGCGGCCTCCTCGCGGGCGTAGTCTTCATTGCGGGCGTCCGCCGCGGTGAGGCAGCCGAGGTAGGAACCCAGATGGGAGAGGCGGTCGGTCAGACCCTCAGTCAGGAGGAATATGGCCTCCCAAGCATCGGCATTGTCCTCGGCCAGCGGTGCTAGGACGGCGGCTTGCTCACGTGCCGTTGCAATGTCCCTTTGCAGTTCATCTTTGAATTGCCGCATGGCCGGGCCGTCGAATTCAGCGAAATAGCTCGTCAGGTCCCAGTCCATGGCTGTCGGGGTAGTGGTCATGGGGCGTTTTCCTTGGTGTGGTGTAAGTGACGGCTAAAAATAACAGTGCCCTCTGGCACAAAGGCAAATTGGTATCTAAATGATGGTCTCTCTATATTGGGCACTTCCATCCCATCCGCTTATTTGCAGAGGTCCACGATGCTCAAGTGCGCAACTTCCCTGTGGTCGGCTGACTTGGCCAATCTCGCGGCTGATATCCAGCGCGTCGAACCCTATTCGGAGCGCTTCCACCTCGACGTAGCCGATGGCCATTATGCGCCGACGATGCTGTTTTTCCCAGATCTGGTGGCGGCACTGCGCCCGCATACGGATCGGCCCTTTGAAATGCACCTGATGACCACTGACCCGGCTGCGTGGATCGACCCCTTTGCCGAGGCGGGTGCCGACGCCATTATCATCTGCTTTGACTCGACCGCTGACCCGGGTGCCGTGCTGGAGGCGATTAAGGCAAGGGGACTTCAGGCCGGGGTCTCGCTCTTGCTGGAAGAGGATCTCGATTTACTCGATCCCTATTGGGGGTTATTGGATGTGTTGACGTTGATGAACACGGCCGCCGGGATCAAGGGTGCCGATATGGACCCGCAGGCACCCGCTAGGATCCGCCGGGCTAGGGACGAGATTGACCGGCGCGGCTTGGCGACCGTGGTGGAGGCCGATGGGGGGATTCGCCGCCACACTGTGCCGCAGATTGCGCGAGCTGGTGCTGATTATATTGTCCCTGGCTCGCTGATGTTCAAAGAGGATCCAGGAGCGATGCGCGAGTGGCTGGCCGGACTTGGATAGCCACTCACAGGAGCTTGCAGCCTTCCAGCTCTTTGGTACTCAGGCGGATGCCGCCGGCACGTAGCCCGCGCACGGGATATTCGCTGATGGGGAAGACCTCGTTGAGCTTGCGGAGGCGCGGCTTGGGCTTGTAGTTGAGGGCGATCTGTTTGTCGGAGTCGGTGGTCAGCTTGAGCACCTTGCACTCGGCGGGCACGAGGTCGTAGCTGCGGCCTAAGATGAACTTGTCGATGGTGCAGCGCTTGATGTAGGAGGCACCGGCCTTGTCCTTATAGACGACAGTGAAAACCAGCTCTTTATCTACCAAGCCGCAGTGGAGCAAGCCCTTGCCGACGAAGAGCTTGTCGGGCGCGTGGACGACTGAGTAGGAGCCGTCTTTGCGGATGGCGAGCATAGCGTCGTAGAGCGATACGTCGCAGACGGCGGTGCCGCTGACTTGGTGGCCGAGATAGCCGGTCTTTTTGTCGTAGCGGAGCTTGAGATTGCGGTTGGCCGCCGAGCGCGCATCCACTCTTTCGATCTCCACGATTTCGGTGCGACGCGGGAACTGGCTGCGGTATTTGTCGATGAGATCCTGAATAAAGGCGATGGTATAGGGAATAATGCCGTCCAAATGCTTCTTGATCTGGCGCAGTCGGGCGCGGATTTCCTTCATCTCTGCTTGGGCGCGATTGATGTCGTAGCGCGAGATGCGGCGAATCGGGATCTTGAGCAGGGTCTCGATGTCGTCGTCGGTAATATCGCGTTTGAGCTGCGGGGCAAAAGGCCAAAGCCCGGTGCGCACGGCCAAGGCCACATCGTCCGTGGTGGTCTGCTCCTCAATGGCCTTATAGATGCGGTTTTCGATAAAAATCTGTTCTAGGGTCTTGGCGTGGAGCCTGTCGTTGAGTTGCTCGGCTTCGAGCTGGAGCTCGGCCTTGAGGATATCGACGAGGCGATCGACGTTGTGTTGCAGGACTTCAGTGGCGCTCATGACTTGCGGGCGATTGTGCTCGTTGATCAGCATCAAGTTGGCTGAAATCGACAACTCGCAATCGGTGAAGGCGTAGAGCGCATCCACGATTTCCTCGGTATAGGTCCCGCGCGGCAGCTTGATTTCGATCTCGACGTTTTCGGCCGTGTAGTCGGAGATGGTGCCGACCTTGATTTTGTTTTTGCGCGCGGCGTCTTCGATGGAGGCGATGAGTTGTTCGGTGGTGGTGCCGAAGGGCAGTTCGCGGATGACGATGCGCTTGGGGTCGGCCGTGTCGAGCCGGGCGCGGACTAAGACTTTGCCGTTGCCGTCGTTGTAGGCGGAGAAGTCAGCTAGGCCGCCGGTGGGGAAATCGGGGTGAAGCTGGAAGGGACGGTCTTGCAAATAGGCGATTTGGGCTTCTAACAGTTCAATGAGATTGTGCGGCAATATTTTGGTCGCTAGGGTGACGGCGATGCCTTCGGAACCTTGGGCCAATAGCACCGGGATTTTGGCGGGAAAAACCACTGGTTCCTGATTGCGACCGTCGTAGGAGTCGATGTAGTCGGTCAGTGCCTTGTTGAAGAGCACCTGTTTGGCCAGTGGCGTGAGCCGGCACTCGATATAGCGGGCGGCGGCAGCTTCGTCGCCGGTGTAGATGTTGCCGAAGTTGCCCTGTTTTTCGATGAAGAGGTCCTTGTTGGCCAACAACACGAGCGCGCCGTAGATCGACTGGTCGCCGTGCGGGTGGTACTGCATGGTCTGTCCTACTACATTGGCGACCTTGTGGAATTTGCCATCGTCGATCTTGTGCAGTGCGTGCAGGATGCGGCGCTGGACGGGTTTGAGCCCGTCGTCGATGTGCGGAATTGCACGGTCCCTGATGGAGTAGGAGGCGTATTCGAGGAAGTAGTTGTTGTAGAGACTGTCGATATAGGCCATTAGACTAGATGCTCCATAATGTAGTCGCGGCGGCTGGGGGTGTTCTTCCCCATATAGAAGGAGAGGGTCTCGGGGACGGTGTCGAGCGAGCGGACGCCGACTTTGACCAACCGCATGTCGCCGTTGATAAACTGGCCAAACTCCTTGGGAGAAATCTCGCCAAGGCCCTTGAAGCGGGTGATTTCCGCGCTGCCTTTGAGCTTTTTTTCGGCGCGTTGGCGATCGCGCTCATCGTAGCAGTAGTGGGTCTCTTGTTTGTTGCGGACCCGGAAGAGCGGGGTTTCGAGGATATAGACGTGGCCCGAGGTGACTAGCTCTTCGAAATAGGTGAGGAAGAAGGTCATCAGGATATTGCGGATGTGGAAGCCGTCAACATCCGCGTCGGTAGCCATGACGACTTGGTTGTAGCGCAGGTTGCTGATGTCTTCTTCGATCCCGAGGGCCATCATCATATTGTAGAGTTCTTCGTTTTTGTAGATGGAGGCGCGGGTTTTGCCGAAGAGGTTTTGCGGCATGCCTCTGAGGGTGAAGATGGCCTGGGTCTCGGGATCGCGCGAAGAGACGATCGAGCCAGCGGCTGACTGCCCTTCGGCGAGGAAGATCGTCGATTCTTCGCCGCGCTTCTTGTCGCCTTTGTGGTACTTGCAGTCCTTGAGTTGGGGAATTTTGATCTCGATGCGGCGAGCGGCCTCCTTGGCTTCTTTTTTAACCGCGTTTAGCTCCTTGCGTAGTTTCTCGTTGTGGACGATGCGCGCTTCGAGCTTTTGCGCGGTCTCCCGATTTTTGTGGAGGAAATCGACGATGGCTTCGCGGGTTTCGTTGACGATCCAGCCGCGGATGTCGGTATTGCCCAGCTTGTTTTTGGTCTGCGACTCAAAAACCGGCTCCTTGACCTTGACGGCGACGACGCCAAAAGCCCCGTCGCGCACATCGACGCCATTGAAGGATTTCTTGTAAAACTCGTTGACGCCTTTGAGCACGCCCTCGCGGAACGCGCTCTGGTGCGTGCCGCCGTCGGCCGTGTACTGGCCGTTGACAAAGGAGCGGTAGGACTCGCCGTAGCTGTCGATATGGGTGAAGGCAAATTCGAGGTACTGGCCCTTGTGGTAAGCGGGCGGGTAGAGAACCGAGTCGCCAGCCTCGCTGTTGAGGAGGTCGAGTAGTCCCTTTTTGGACTCGAATTTTTGGCGGTTGCAGTACAGGCGCAGACCTCGGTTGAGGCAGGCGTAGTTCCACAGCCGGCGCTCGACGAACTCGTGGTTGAAGGCGTATTCGCCAAAGATGTCTTGATCGGGCAAAAACTCGACGTACGTGCCGTCGGGCTCGTTGGGCGCTCGGCTCTTCTTTTGCTTTTTGAGTTCGCCGCGCTCAAAGAGCACTTCGGCGCATCGGCCGTCTCGGTAGGAGCGGACAGCGAAGTGAGCCGAGAGTGCGTTGACGGCCTTGGTGCCGACGCCGTTGAGGCCCACGCTGAACTGGAAGACGTCGTCGTTGTATTTGGCACCGGTATTGATGATCGAGACGCACTCTACTACTTTGCCGAGGGGAATGCCGCGGCCGTAGTCGCGGACTTGGACTCGCCCTTGGTCGATCTCGACGTCAATCTGCTTGCCACTGCCCATGATGAACTCATCGACGGCATTGTCGATGACCTCTTTGAGCAATACGTAGATGCCGTCGTCGGGATCGGCACCCGAGCCGAGCCGACCGATGTACATGCCGGTCCGCAGGCGGATGTGCTCAAGTGAAGAGAGGGTTTTGATCTTGCTTTCGTCGTACGTGGCCTTGCCGTTGGCGCGGCCGTTGGTCAGAGTCTTAGCCATTGCTTCCATAAGAGGTTTATAGTAGAACGAGCCGCGATTCCTAGGGGAGGGACGCGCGACCGGCGGACAATGGGAGACTTAAAATGCAGGAGAGAGCAGAGGCATCGGAGGGGAGCAGGAAGGGGAGACGCTCTCCTTGGTGCGGCTGCTATTGTAAGAAATTCTCCGCTTGCTTAATATAGTGAACATATATGCAGTTGTCAATCGAATATGAGTGCGGGTAGCTGCGGAGCCGTAGCTGCTTTTTATGTATCTCTTAGACAACGGTTGTGTTGCACAGACGATACATCTAAGCGTCTCGGTCGGCTGGAGCGGAGACTGAGAATAAAAATAATCTATATTGTCTAAATTTATGTATTTATAGATACTTAACTCATATAAACAGCGGATCAGTTTTGTCTGGCACACTTCTTGGCACGCTTTTAGCTTTTATTCCCGCTGAAGCCTCAGCCGTGTTTCACCCTATCGGCAGTATTTAAAAATGGAAGCAAACAGGAGGTCGGCTGTTGTTTCCGTTTCTGCTGTGTCGCATCTCAACCGGCTACCAAGCGAATGGCTAATCGAGCCAAGGAGGAAAGCACTATGAAGCTTAAGATCGTCTCTAAGCCTTTTAGTGGCTACATGTCGCCAGCAGCAGAGGGCGGTTCTACTCCTAAGAAGGATGAGGATTCTTCGGAAGAAACTGCTGCATCTAGTTGCTGTTGCTGCTGCTGCTGCTGCTGTGCTATAACTGTGTATTAGAGTGGCAGCTAATCTCATCTTAGCTAGCCAAGGAGGAAAGCGCTATGAAGCTCAAGATCGTCTCTAAGCCTTTTAGTGGCTATATGTCGCCAGCAGCAGAGTCTGCTGATAAAGACTCTACAGACACTGAGAAGCCTAAGGTGACAGTTAGCTGCTGCAGCTGTAGCTGTAGTAGCTGCTGTGATGTAGGAATAAATCCTTTGGATTTCTAAATGCCGCAGGATGGCAGACTTAACCGCTAACCAAGGAGGAAAGCACTATGAAGCTCAGAATCGTATCGAAGCCTTTTAATGGCTATATGTCGCCAGCAGCAGAGGGTGATTCTATCACTGATACTATAAAAGACGAAATTTCTAACAATACAGCGGCAGCAGCTTGCTGCTGTTGCTGCTGCTGCTGCGCAACTATCGAGATCACCTAAGCATCGTCAGGTCGAGCTATTTCGGTGAAACTCTTTTACGGCTGAGGATATTTCGACCTCAAACGGTACTCGGTGTGTTCGATATTACCCTGTCCGTAGCAGTCTATATAGATTGCTGCGGGCAGGTCTTAATACTTGATGGCCTGCCTACTACCGTATCCATTGTATTCGTAGTTCGCGATCGACCATTTTCGGATAAACCACAACAACCAAAAAGGTAAATGTCCATGGAGACCCAACACAAATCCACTAATAATTGTCGCTTCGTACTCAATCCTTCACTCAAGTTTATTTTTTGCGGCGAAGATGAGATCTTAGTGCTACACGGCATGAGATCTAAATTCAACCAAACGATCAGAGATGAAGGCCGAACTCATCTTTTAGGGCGAGTGCTCCGCTATTTGACATCGCCAACTTCTCTGCAAGATCTACAAGAGCAAAAAGTGATTGAGGAAGAAGAAGTTGAAGATACAGGAGAGCTCCTCACATCTCTGGAATCTCAAGGGTTTCTCTCTCGAGAGAACGAGAGTCCTATCATAAGTTATTTGAACGCTATTGTGAGCGAAAATCAAGACCTTGATAATATCTGTATTGGCATTGTAGGTACTGGTTACTTAGGTAGCCGTGTGGCGGAAGAATTTGCAAAGATTGGAGTAGACCAGATGCAAATTCTGGATGACCGATGCGTCGAAAAAGTCGGGATCGATCAAGCTCAATTTAACTTTTCTCCTACCTATATAGAGAAAGGAAAGCCGTATGTCGAGTGCTTGAGATCGCATCTGTCAGACCGAGGTTACGATTGTCTAAAGGCGATCAAAGAACCCTACCATAATCAAGATGCCTTAGAAAACCTATTTAGTGCTTCAAACTTCGTCATCGCCACCTCCGAAGTCTTCTCTTCTCATTTCTTTCACACCATGGATATAGCAGCACTTTCTGCCGAAAAGCCGTGGATGTCTGCATTTATGGACGGCAGTGAAGCCTGTATCGGCCCCATTTATGTGCCTGGAGAAACATGCTGCTACAATGAGTTTGAAATCCAATCAGAAGCTACATTATCTATTCAGCGCAGCGAGTACTACACTTATAAAGAGGAAATGAGTAAAAACGGTCTTTATAGTCATCAATTTGCATTTCCACCCTACGCTAGCATCGCTGCCGGTTTTGTGGTAGGCACCACCGCGTCTTTTCTTTTATCTGGAAAATCTTCCTTAATAGGCCGATGCTTTCGTATTAACTTTGAAAAACCCTATGTAGATTACGAAGAAATCCTGAAACTACCCCGCTCTCCTGTATCTATTGATACGCGCAATGGTTATAGACAGATATTCCTCTAAACATCTTACGAACCTGACCTGAACGGAGTATAAAATGACCACTGAATTTTCTCGTTTCGCTCCAGATCCTCTTTTGGAGTACATCCAGACATTTTTGGAATCGCCGATTATACCTTCTCCTAATAGTATTGATTTGAGCCACTCCGCAGCTTCGGATTGTCTTTATCGACAAGTCAGACCAAAGCCACATCTGGCCGAATTATACCACGAAAATTCAAAACTCAGTCCTCACTCAACCCTCCAGATCCCCGCTGATACCTCGACTCTTAAACAGGTTCGTCGGTGGTTTTTTGAGACAGCTTACTGTGTTGATGAAGAAGTCCTAGTTGCCAATGGCTCTGGACTGAGGATATCTTATGACCAGCTTCCCGAATGGCTTCAAAGTCCATTGAACCTCTTTTCCAAACCGGGTTTACTGACAGACCTACTTTATGCTGCTGATTTGATCGTGCTACACGATGGAATGCTCTTTCGCATAATTCCAGAGTCTAACTACCTCTGGAATGAACACGAAGTAAAAGATGAAGCGGCCCTTTTGTCTAGCCTATTTTGGCGATCTCTGCCGGTACGTCTTGAAGAATGTTCGACTATGTTGATCGTCGTTGCATGTCCTTGGCGATACATGCTTCTCTATGGCCCTCGGGGCTACCGCCACACTTTGCTCGACATTGGGCGACTGCTAGGATACCTTCAATATCAGTGCGAATTCAATGGACATTCAGCTATTGTTCATCAAGACTTCCTCGATACAAAAGCAGACCAATTTGTGCAAGCCGACGGTGTGGAGCGGTCTGTTTATGCCCTTCTTACTTTCTCGCCCATTAACACGGATGAATGAACAATGACGATTAAAGAAGAAAAATCCGCTGCGGCAGAAATACTGAAATCCGCACCTCATTCAGAGTCGATGAACGCAGTAGAGCCAGTTCTGTTGCAAGAACTGGAAGAGTTGGAGTCTCAGGAGCAGCAAGTTTTGTGTGAATTCCTGAAGCGTGCCAAAAGGAATAGATCGGTTAATGGGCATATAGATGAATTGACTGTCGTAGTAAACGGGTTAAAGGAATATCAGATGGAAGGTGAATGGAGGGCTTTCCGAAAGATAAATGAAAAAATCGCGCCCGATTTACACAAGGAATTCATCGGTACAGAGAAGATTCAACTAAAAACAACGTTTCCTCCCATTGCCGAACCTATATCAGAAGTGATCAAAAGTCGAACCTCGATCCGAGACTTCAAAGGAACGGATCTATCATTTGAAAAATTAAGCGCACTATTAAATTATTCCTGTGGTGTGCGAGGTTCTATACCGGCATATAATCGCCGTGATATTACGTTACGCAATTTCCCGACTCCTGGTGGACTACAATGCACCGAATTTTACCTCGTGGTCAATAAAGTAAAAGATATTGATCAGGGTTTATATCATTACAGCTCAATAAAAAATTGTCTAGAGCTTATTGAGCGAGGAAATTTTCGTTGGCGCGTAGTCAACTGCTGTCCTCAACACGAATGGTTAGCTGAAGCAAATGCTGTCATTTTTATTGCCTCCGATATATCACGACTTGCATGGAAATACGGTGCCTATAGATCGTATAGATTAGCACATCTCGAAACAGGTGTCGCAAGTCAGAATATGCACCTTGTCGCTACCGCTCTTGAATTAGGTTCATGTATGGTATTTGGCTTTGATGACGATCGTATAGACTCTTTGCTGGGGCTAGATGGACTCCAAGAATTTACAGTCCTATTAGTTGCCGTTGGCAATAAAGAAGATAGAAAATCGCTCATGCAAGAATTCACCGTTAGAAAATAATTAAGGATCTATATAATATGGCCTCTACGAACCAAATAATCTGGCTTCGCAGCTTCATCGCACTTTGGATTGTCGAGTGTAAGTTGTTCATACGACAGCCTGCCGCCGCTTTCTTTACATTTATATTTCCAGTCTTAGTCTTTCTGCTATTTGGCTCTATCTTTGGAGAAGCTCCTATGTGGAGCCGCCCCGATGTGCGCTATATCGACTATTACGCTCCAGCGCTAATGTCTGCATATATAGGCCAAGCTGGCCTGACAAGCCTCATTAATTTCTTAACTGAATACCGATTAATCGGTATCCTAAAACGCTATATCATCAGCCCATTCTCACTTGGGTTTTACCTCTGTGTACACATCGCAATGCAGGTTTTTATTTTTATCATTTCTGCCGCTATTTTGTTCATTATTGCAGAGAATGTTTTCGACCTCCATTTTCGTGGGCACTGGGCAATTGTCCTATTAGTAGGAATGATATGCATCACTTGCTTTTTTGCTTTGGGTTTCTTAGTAAGTGGCCTTTCTAAATCCTTAAGAGATGTACGTGCACTAGGTCAGTTTTTGTTTCTCGTTATGTTTTTCATATCGGGAGCTACATTTCCGCGGGAAATGTTCCCAGATTGGCTACAGGTCTTAAGCTTAGGTTCTCCCTTGACTCATGTCGTCTCGACTTTCTCTGGTGTATGGCTTGGAGATCCGATAAGTCAATATATGAACTCGTTGTTGTTTCTTATAATCGTAACCATACTGTCGTACTTAGTAGCTGTTAGAATATTTAAATGGGAGGTATAAACATTTAACATGACTTCTATAAAGTTGCACTCAACTTACATCAATTCTTATCGAGAAATTCTGCCTAATATGGTGAGCGATAAAGAAGGTAGAGCAATTGAGGAAATGCTATCGTGGTATTCTCCCAATGGCCCGATTCGCTATTCGACTATTTATAATGGAGGAGCAGGAATTTCCCAAACTGCCGTTGCCAATAACAATTATTGGGATATTGACCAAGTTGTGCGCCAAGTAATAGGCCTACCTTCTCTTAATTTAGGATTGAACTCCTCTGTGCTTGCAGGCGGTAAAGGCTTCGAGTCTGTATCTTGTTTTCTGTCCAGTTTAGGGGAAAGCGTGGAAAGGATGTCTGGGGCATTCGCCTTCTTCAAAGAAGACTTAGAGACCTGTGTTCGTTCCTATAATTCTCTACAGCAAGCTGGTCAAAATGCTATTGCGCCAGAAGCACTCCCCCTATTTGCAGATGAGCAATACGCCGCCGCCGATTTCTTTTTTCAGCCCTTTACTAGAGATAGTGAATTTAGTTGGGTCAAAGGACGTCGCCTCATTAGTCAAGAAGACATCTGGATTCCTCTACAACTCATGCTTTTATTTTACATTCCATCTATCGAAGAGGCTCGCATTGGCTATTCGTCCTCTTCTGGTATGGCCTCTCATATAGACGAAGCCTTGGCTATCATTTCTGGAGTAATGGAAATCATCGAGCGCGATGCCTTGATGCTATCTTGGTACTCAAATATCCCGCTACGCCGTATAGAAATTGATAGACCACTTTCTTCTAAAAAGGCCAACAGGGTCTTTTCACATATCAAGTCACTTTCTGGTGAGGTAAATTTTTGGCTCCACGATGTTGGCTTTCCCGAATTTCCCTCTATATCGACGACTCAGCGAGTGCCTTACTACAAGAAATTTGCCTATCAAACTGGAGCGGCATCAGGGTTAAATGGAGAAGAAGCCTTATGTCAATCCTTGTTGGAGTATGGGCAATCCGAACTTCAATTAAAATGCGCTATGTTGGCACCACAGCGGCGATTTATGAGAAGTATTGAGTCTGTATTTGATGTCCCACCAGACAAGCCGCTCGCCGAGATGCGTACATTTTTGGAAGCAATCGGCTATTATGGACATGCTGAACATGCCGGTCACCTGAAGGATTTCTTTTCTAGCGACAACATTATAAACCTATCGGAATTGCCGACAGTAAGATTCAAACATTCAGAAGAGCAACTGGAATATCTCAAAGGAGTTCTGCAAAAATACGATATAGATCCTATCGTTATTGACTGCACTCACGGGCAGATGGCACAGATGAAGGTCGTCAAGGTATTCATCCCGGAATTAGTACAGCACCACATAAGTGCATATCCGTACTTGGGGCATCCGCGAATTTACGAACTTCCCATGACAATGGGTTTGCAGGATAAGCCTCTTACATTCGAAGATCTTAAACAAGGTCCTGCCCCCTTTATCTAACCATTATCAAGAGATATGTTCTGCTTCATTTTGCTTTTAGTATATCCCAGCACCCTTTATATAGTATATACAGGTTTATACTTGATCGGTAGCTGGATTCTAGCTAAAAAAACGATGGATGAAATTTTAGATCGCTATGATTTTGTCGTACCTTTGGGATCTATGCTCTGTGCTCTGATTCTAATTCTGAGCCTATGTAATCCGGCAAGCCACATATTGAGAGCGGCCTTTGCATGGCCTATGTGGTCTGGTTTTCCAACATACGTATCGCTGGGCTTTGCAACTATTATTAGTATAGTTATAGGCGTGTCTTTTTATTATATAGAGATCATTGCGGCACGAGCTTGGCTAAAACTGCGGATGGGAAACAAGCCAACAGTAAAAAACTGGATGTTTGGAGAGACCAAACGCATTGTCCGGCAAGGACAAAAATTGCCTATAGGTCTGTTATTGGTTTGCATCTTTAGTGAAGTCATTCTAGAAGAGATACTGTGGAGAGGTTATTTGATTTCTTATTCAACTGATGTATTAAACATACCTGTGCAATATTCGATCGTTATCGCATCTTTCGCATTTGGAATGAATCATCTATCTTATGGTTTAGCCAATGTGATCTCAAAAACATTGTTTGGTGTAATTTTGAGCATCATGTATCTCGCCTTTGATAGCCTTTTGCCATCTATATTATGCCATCAGGTCTTTAACCTTATGGTTTTCAAGATACGGATTGAATGGAAATCATGACTTCGATTTCACATATCTCACCTCTCGCTAGTACAGGCCGGGGTCAAACTCCTATTATAAAAGTAAGCAATTTATGCAAAAATTACGACAAAGTTATAGTCGTACAAAACGTTAGTTTTGCCGTATATCCGCAACAAGTTTTTTGCTTGGTAGGACCTAACGGAACAGGTAAAACGTCTATTATAGACTGTATCGTAGGCTTAAAAAAGCCGGACTCCGGAGACATACATTTATTCGGTACAAACGTATCTAACCTGCGACGGCGCAAAGACATACGCAGTCGAATCGGAGTCCAGTTTCAAGAAGATTCTCTCTACAATGATATTCGTGTTAGAGAGGCGTTATGCCTTTATGCGAAAATGTACCAGAACCCTGTTGATGCTGACGAATTAATCGACATTTTTGATCTACAACGACAACAGAAGACAGCCTACAAAAACCTGTCTGGTGGAGAAAAGCGCAGGTTGCTCATTGCCATTGCCTTAGTGGGCCGACCGGCACTACTAATACTCGATGAGCCGTCGAGTAACTTGGATCCGCATTTGCGCCGGCAGCTATGGGATGTTCTGAATCACTATCGCGATCAGGGTCTTACCATTATCATGACCACCCACAACATGCAAGAAGCCCAGCAGTATAGCGATGTGGTCTGCGTGATAAACCAGGGCCAAATCATTGCCTCTGGTTCGGTACCGCAACTGCTCGAAAGGTTTCAACTAAACCTCAAAGTAGAGATAGGAACCAAAGTCGATTCTGATGTCTTGGCAGACTGCACCGGAATAACGCATATCGATGTTGGCTCTCAAGGAACATCTATATATGGTAAGGATGAGGTGTTTAAGGATGCAATTATAGATCGCCTCAATAGTTTGGGCGTATACGAATTTTCTGTAAAAACCGCTGACCTTGAGGATGTGTACCTATTTGCTACGGGAAGGCGATATATGCGCTACCAGCACAACGGATCGATAGAGAATCAGAATACCAACTTTGATGTTCTCTTCGTCGAGGGCAAAGAGCGACTTCAGCAGGCAATTGATTCCTCTAATCCCGACCAATTATACGAGGCGCAGAAACTGTTTGAGCAGACCCGTCAAAACGGTAATTACGAGATATTTGCCCTGTATTACTTAGCTTTGTGCGAATACCGCCTCGCCACGCTTTTTGCGGTCGCTCCCGACGAAAAGGCCCAGAGCATCAACCGAACCATAGAGTACCTCAAGGAAACCATTGAACTAGAAGACAACTTCAGCGACGCGTATGCCCTCTTAGCCAGTGCTTATGGCCAGAAGCTAGGCCTGAAGCCTCATTTGGGCATGGCATTAGGCCCTGAGACCAAAACAGTACTTGAAAAATCCAAGCGGCTCGATGGCAATAATCCCCGCGTCGTCTTAATAGATGGCATGAGCGACTATTACACTCCTGCTATGTTCGGCGGCGACAAGAAACGGGCTATCTCTAAGATGGAACACGCACTTGAGTTGTTCGCTAAAGAAGAAATCCGCGATCCCTTCCAACCCTCTTGGGGCTATGACGAAGCCTGCGCCCACTTGGGCATCATGCGTCAAGAGGCCGGAGATGTCGAGGGGGCAAGAAGAGCCTTTGTCAAAGCCCTCGACGTGAATCCCAACAACGGCTGGGTGGAGAAGCACTTACTGCCGGGATTAGACCGTTAGGACCCAATGAATAAAAGATGCTTCGCCCCACAGGCCGCGCTCGGCCTCCTTTGCGTCTCCCTGCTCGCTGGGCAGATTTTTGCCCAAAATCGGGCCTTCGTCCAAGGACAGGTCGTCGATGAAGCAGAACAACCGATGGCCTTCGTCAATGTACAAATCGTCGATACCACCGATGGCGCAGTAACAGGCCGCGATGGCCGCTTTGCCTTTTCCACTCGGCACCTTGGGCCACACGAGCTGAGTGCCTCCTTCATCGGCTTTGAACCCACCCGGCAGCCCCTGCACTTGACGGCGGGCGATACCACCACGGTGCGCTTGGTGCTGCGGCGCATCCTCATAGAACTCGGTGAAACCGTCGTCACCGTTAGCACCTATACCACCGGGGAGGACGAGACCGTTACCCTCACTCCCTTAGAGATAGTTACAACGGCAGGAGCTTCCGCCGATATTTTTCTAACGCTCAAGACCTTCCCCGGAGTGGCAAACGTAGATGGTGGTGCCGGTCTTTTTGTGCGGGGGGGCGATGTGGGTGAGACCGTTATCTTGCTCGATCAAGCCACGGTGGTACATCCCTACAAATACGAATCGCCCACTGGCGGAGTGTTCGGTACTATTTCTCCGTTCATGGTGCAGGGTACGGCCTTTTCCACCGGTGGATTCTCCGCCCGCTACGGCAATGCGCTTTCTGCGGTGCTGGCTATGGAGAGCCTCGACCTGCCGATGCAACGGAGCTATACACTTGGCCTGAGCCTCGCGGCTGGTTCTGTGGGGGTCGCCTTGCCGCTTGTTGAGGATAAGCTCGGCCTGCGCTTCACGGGCAATCGCAGCTTTACCGATCTCATGTTCCGCGTCAATGGTCATCGCGACAGATTCATTATCACCCCACGCGGGCACGACGAGAATTTCAACTTGATCTACCAGTACTCACCTACCGGACGCCTTAAGTTCTTCAGCTTCAATGCGGGCGACGAGGTTGGAGTACAGGTTACAGAGCCTTCGTTTGACGGCCTCTATCGAAACCGCAGCAATGGAGCCTTATACAATGTTCAATGGACGGATGTGTGGGCCGATTGGTCTGCCCAGACCAGTGTCTCGCTCAACCAGTACAAGACCCGACGGCAATTGGGCAACCTAGACCTGACGCCCCGCGACTGGACCGGCAAGATGCGCACGGACTGGGAACGCGTCCTCGGTACGTTCGGGGTTTTGCGCCTCGGTGCTGAAATAGAGAATGCCAACAACCGATACGTGGGCCGCATTCCTCAGGGCGATATTTTTGACCCCGAGGCCGAGGTTTTTGAACTTGACGTCTCCTACAAAGCCCGGCGCAGTGGTGCGTACTTTGAAGTCGATTTCAAACCCGTGCGCCGCATCGTCGCCAATGTCGGTATGCGCACTGACCATCACAACTTGAGCGACGGTTTTGTCATCGATCCACGCCTGTCTGCGCAATACCAGGTCTCAGAAGATACAAATGCCCGACTCGCTTGGGGCATCTATCACCAATTCCCCCCTCCATTTGATTACAATCCCACCAGCGGCAACCCCAACTTGGGGCCCCAACGCGCCCAACACTGGATAGGCGGCCTGCACCACGAACGCGCCCAATTCCTAGTGCGGTTGGAGGCGTACTACAAAC
Organism: Candidatus Latescibacterota bacterium; assembly: GCA_022826515.1. The sequence continues at coordinate 15,731 of JAJDUT010000103.1, read as the reverse complement.
CCTATCACAATCTCGTCATAGATGACCCAGACCTGAATCTTGTAAATGTGGGCGGGGGCCGCGCTTCTGGGGTTGACCTATTTTTCAAATACGGCGGTTTTCTCGATACGCGCTTAAGCGGGTGGCTGGCCTACAGTCTGCTCCGCTCGCGCCGATTGCAGGAGCGACACATAGGGTTTGAGATGCGCCGCGAAGAAGCCCCTTCGCCTTTTGACGTCACGCACAATCTGACCCTGGTTACAAAAATGCAGATCGTCAGCAAGCTTAGCGGCGGCCTGACGCTGAAATACGCCACCGGCCGACCCATCACGACAATCGTCGGTGGCGTCCCCGTGACCGACAAAAGCTACTACCTGCCCGTGGAAGGACCCGTCGGCTCTGAACGGTTGCCGTCCCTTCAACAGGTAAATGGGCAGTTGAGCTATGTGCATTTCTTTAGCTCTGGGCACCAAGCGGCCCTCTTCGTTGCGGTCAGCAACCTGCTCAACCGCGCCAATGTGCTCGGCTACGAGTACAGCATCGACTATACCCAGCGCCAGCCCCGCACCTCCCTCTTTCGTCGGTCCATTTACTTTGGCACCAGTGTTTCCTTGAACTATTAACCCTCACCTTCACTAGAAGAGGCTATTTATGCTACACTTTCTGCGAGCACTCGTCTGCCTTGTCTCAGTCGCCCATCCCACCCTTGCCCAATCGGCCGACAGTCTCATCATCAGTGGAAGACAGATGCTGCAAGTCGGTAGAAATGCGAGCGACCTCAACGCTATGTATGCTGCCAGAGCGACGTTTGAGCGCACCTTGGCCGACGCAGGTCTGGCTGCGTGGAGTCATTACTATATCGCTTTGACCGATTACCGCATTGTCGGCCTAGTAGTGGAAGAAAGCAAAGACCAAGCTTCCGAACACCTCAAAACCGCGGTCGAGCACTTGCAGAAGGCTACCGAGATTGACCCGCAGGCAGCCGAAGCTTATGCCTTGCTGTCGAGTGTGTACGGACTACAGGTCGGCTTGAGTCCGATGAAAAGCATGTTCATAGGCCCCAAAGTTGGCAAGGCCATCCAAAAAGCCCAGCAACTGGCCCCCGACAATCCGCGCGTGGTACTGAGCGCGGCCATCAGCGATTTTAATACCCCCAAAATGTTTGGTGGTAATAAAGAAAAGGGCCTGCAAGGGTTCCAGCGCGCCGCCGAACTCTTTGCCCAAGAGAAGCCGACCGATCCCATGCAGCCAGTATGGGGGCATAGCGAAGCCTATGCTTGGCTCGGCATCGCGTACCAGAATCAGGGTGAACTGGAGTCGGCGCGAACGGCCTTTGAAAAGGCGCTCGAAGTCGATCCAGATTTTGGTTGGGTCAAATACGGGCTGCTGCCCGAGTTGGAAAAAGCCAATTCACCGGATGCGCCGTGAGCAAACGACTGTCAGGTAAGCTGGGGCTGGGTTGTGGGAAACGCTAACTGGTTTTAGCGGAAGATCTTCTGCCTCGGGGGCGTCTCCGTCCTCGTCCTCGTCCTCGTCCGCGGCCATTGCGTTTGGCACGGATGTCGTCCAAGTCGGGTGCCGTGCCTTCCCAATGCGCGTGGATGCGGTTGTTGTTGAGCAGGCGCTTGAGGTCGCGGAGGTCGCGGTCGCCGACCAAGGTCAGGGCCATGCCCGCCCGACCCATGCGCCCGGCCCGGCCCGTGCGGTGGGTATAGATTTCGGCGTTAAAGGGAAAGTCGTAGTTGATGACGTGGGTGACGTGCGAAAAATCCAAGCCGCGCCCGGCCACGTCCGTGGCGACCATAAAGCGGATCTTCTGCTGGCGGAAGCGGCGGAAGATGGAGGTGCGCCGCTCTTGGTCTAGCCCGCCGTGGATGATGTCAACTGAGCGGACGCGCCTTTGTAGGTCGCGGAACAAGTCGGATGCTTTGTCGCGCGAGTTGCAGAAGATGATGCCCTGCTGGATCTCTTGGTCCTCAATGTAATCGACGAGCGCGTCACTGCGACGGCGGGAGACGTGGAGGAAGTGATGGGCGAGCGATTGGGGTGCTCGCTGGTCGCGGTTGAGATGGATGCGCTCGGGCGATTTGAGGTATTGTTGGGTCAGCCGCTCGATCTCCGGCGGCATGGTCGCAGAAAAAAGCAGGGTTTGGTGTTCCTGCATGAGGCAGGACAAGATAAAGTCCACATCTTCGATAAATCCCATCTTGAGCATCTCATCGGCCTCGTCGAGGACCACGGTTTTGACGTGGGTAAGGTCGAGGCTGTGATTCCAGATAAAGTCGATGAGGCGACCGGGCGTGGCCACGAGCACGTGAACGCCGTGGTTGATCTTGGCCTTTTGGATGTCCATGTCAAAGCCACCGTAGATGGCAAACGGCACCACGCCTGAGTGCTTGGCGATTTCATCCACCTCTTGGACGTATTGGAGCGCCAATTCGCGGGTGGGAACCAAGATGAGTACTTGGATGGCGTTGAGCGACGCATCTGTGGCTTGGATTAGGGGAATGGCACAAGCGCCGGTCTTGCCAGAGCCGGTTTCGGCTAGGCCCATGACGTCTTTGCCGGCGATAATGTGGGGAATGGTTTGTTCTTGGATGGGCGTCATGTCCTCGTAGCCCATCTTGTCGAGTGCGCTGAGGATATGAGGGGCTAGGTCGAGCTCGATAAACTGCATAAATCCTGTCTGTTGGGTTGAAAGGGCGGGGAATGCGTGCGGCGGGACGCCAGCGAAGGCGCGTTAATCATTATAAGTTATAAACTTAGGGAAAAAAGCTAAATGTGCAATAGGCCGCGTTGCGCGGAAGCGGCTGGGGCTTAATTTGTAACTCAAAAGACAAGGAGCTAAAAAATGACAGACGTGCGGGTGCGCATTGCCCCTTCGCCGACCGGCCCCATGCACGTAGGGACCGCGTATCAAGCGCTATTCGACTGGGTGTGGGTGCGGCAAAACGACGGGCAGTTTGTGCTGCGCATTGAGGATACCGACCAAACGCGGTCGCACAAGAAGTACGAAGATGAGCTCATGCAGTCGCTGCGGTGGTTGGGGCTGGCGTGGGATGAAGGCCCCGATGTGGGCGGCCCCTACGGCCCGTACCGGCAGAGCGAGCGCTTGTCCATCTATGCGGAGTACGCCGCGAAGTTGGTAGATAGCGGGCATGCCTATCTCTGCTTTTGCACCAGTGAGCGGCTAGCCGCACTGCGGAAGGAGCAGAAGGAGCGCAGGGAGCACGTCGGCTACGATGGACATTGCCGGGATCTGCCTGCCGAAGAGGTCAAAGCTAAGATAAAGGCGGGATGTGCGCACGTGATTCGGCTGAAGATGCCGAAGGAGGGAGCATGTATAGTCGAGGACATGCTCCGGGAGCCGATTTCCCTAGAGTGGGGGAAGATGGACGACCAAGTGCTGATGAAATCCGACGGCTTCCCGACCTACCACTTGGCCGTGGTAGTAGATGATCACTTGATGCGGATCAGCCACGTGATTCGGGGCGAGGAGTGGATTACCTCCACGCCCAAGCACCTAAGGCTGTACGAGGCTTTTGGCTGGACGCCGCCGACGTACATGCACTTGCCGTTGCTGCTCAATCCCGACGGCTCCAAGATGTCGAAGCGGCGGAACCCGACCTCGGTGGAGTACTATCGCCGCGCCGGCTACGTGCCGCCGGCCTTGCTCAACTACTTGGCGCTGATGGCTCACCCGCCGGTTGAGGACGAAAAGTTCACCTTGGCGCAATTAGCCGAGCATTTCGACCCGGCGAAGATCAATTTGGGCGGCTCCATTTTTGACATAGACAAGCTGGGCTGGCTCAATGGTCGCTATCTGCGCGAGGACCGGACGCCGGAAGCCCTGTTGGCGGACATAAAAAACTGGTTGCTCAACGACGAATACGTCGTTCAGATGCTGCCGTTTATGCAGCAGCGGCTAGAGACGCTGGGAGATTTTGTGCCGCGCGTGGCGTTTTTCTTTGCCCGGCAGGTGGAGCCAAAAGCCGAGGATTTGGTGCCGAAAAAGAGGGAGGCCGCCGAGGTGGTGCGGATGCTGCAAACAGCCGTGTGGGCCTTGGACGAGGTGGTGGAGTGGAACAAAGACGGCGTGGCCGAAGCCGTGCGCCGGGTGGCCGCGCATTGGGAGTGGCCGGTCCGCGACGTGACTGTACCGCTCATTGTCGCGCTGACTGGCGAGCGGGTGGGGCCGCCGCTGTTTGAATCCGCGGCGCTCTTGGGGCCAGAATTGACCAGGATGCGACTGTTGGACGCCATGAAGGCGTTGGGTGGGCTGTCGAAGAAACAGGCGAGTCGGCTGGAGAAGGATTGGAGGCGGTGAAATTTTTCGGCGGCCCAGATGTAGCTAGGTGATCCGCAGATGGACGCAGATAGGCGCAGAAGAGTAGAATAAGACGATCCGCAGCTCGAAGTGTTCGAGTCGTTCAGGGTTGCTAGGATGGCTATAGCTAGCGGCGGTCGAGCTGGATCGGCGTGCGGTCGCCTTCGCGGATGCGGTAGTACTGATCCATTTCAAGGTCGGTAAACAGTTGCCGTGCGCCCGTGGCCGGCCAAGTAACTTCGACGGCTTCGATGGCCGTGGCTTGTCCTAGACCGATCTCCTGTTGCAGACTTGAGCCGCCGAAGCTAGCTCCCGTGCCGACGGTGGCGCAGATGTTCCTCGTTCTCTCCGCAGTCGCGACCTCTATCCTGATGCGCGCTCCCAAGGCGGCGCGATTGGATTGCACTCCTTCCAACAGGAGCGCGACCCAGTGATTGCCGTGTCCAGGATTTTCAAAGAGGACGTTCTGGAATACGTCCCCGGTATAGGCCCCGCCCATAACCGCATAGATGTCTTGGTCGCCGTCGTTGTCGAAGTCGCCAAAGGCCACGCCGTGCCCCTTTTGCAGATGGCCGAAGCCGCCGGAAGTGGTAACGTCCTCAAAGAAGCGCCCGCCGGCATTGCGGAACATGCGGTTGGGCATGACCGAGCGGAGCGAAGGCGACCCCGTGCCAGCGTAAAAATCCAGCCAGCCGTCGTTATCGAGGTCGCCGAAATCACAACCCATCGTGTAGAGCACCTTGTCAACGCCCGCTTCCGCGCTGCGCTCGGCAAAGGTCCCGTCGCCATTGTTGCGATACAGGCGGGGACGCTCGGCCGCAGTCGCCAGCCCCAGATAGTCGGCGGCCACATCGCCGGCACTGGCCTCGTAATGGTATCCCGAGACAAAAATATCCAGCCAGCCGTCGTTGTCGTAGTCCCAGAACCAAGCCGGGAAGCTGCCTAGCGGCTCGGTCACGCCTGCTTCCTTGCTCTTGTCGGTGAAGGTCCACCCGCCGAACTCGTTGGCACCATCGTTGGCGAAGAGGAAATTGGTGCCAGTGAGCCGCGAGACGTACAGGTCAATTAAGCCGTCGTTGTCGTAATCGCCCCAAGCAGCCCCTTTTACATAGCCGACGACAGCGACTCCGGTTGCTTGGCCTACCTCGGTGAACTGCAAATCCTCTGCTCGCCCGTTGCTGTGGAAGAGTTCGCATCGATGGATTCGACCGCCATACGACTCGTTGCCAACGAAAAGGTCTAGCCAGCCGTCGTTGTCGTAGTCGCCCCAGGCGGCTGTCTGCGTCGGGTGGAAGGTGAGTAGGCCGACCTGCTCGGTGACGTCGGCAAAGGTCCCGTTGCCGTTGTTGTGCAATAGCGAATTGGGATGCAGGCCGTCGTCTTCCCACCAGCCCCCGCGCAAAACCAATACGTCCGCATAGCCGTTGTTGTCGTAGTCGGCGTGTGTAATCTGCAAGCCTCCGACGATCCCGGTCAGACCGGCCGCTGTGGTCCGTTCCTCAAAGGTCCTATTGCCGAGGTTGGCAAAATAGCGGAGTTGATCGCTGAGGCCCCAGGACGAGGCCATGATATCCAGATGGCCATCGCCGTCGAAATCGTCCATGATGCTGCCGCCGGCCATGGAGACCAAATCCAGGCCCAGCGACGGTGCCACATCGGCGAAGCGCTTGATATCGTAGTCGGGGACAAAAACCTCGGGTGGGACGAGCCATTGCGCTGGCACTTGTTCGGGATACATGCCCAAGGTCATATAGGCAATGTTCAAAAGCCAGCGGACGGTGAGATCGTCTGGGTGATCTGCCAAATACGCGGCGAATTCCGCCAGCGCTGCCCGCGACCCTCGCTCAATGGTGTGGACTCCGTCGTCGCCAATCGGCAAAAGACACGAGGCCGTTGCGTGCCGCGCGAGACAGTTTTCCTGCTCCCCGAGGCGCATATAGGACAGTCCCAACAGGACGCGCACGTCTGGGGTCAATTTGAGATCGACTGATTGGAGTTGCGGCTGGAGCTTTTCGAACTCGTCAATGGCGACTTGGCTTTGGCCGGCGCGCAACAGCTCCCGTGCCAGATAGGCACTGGCGCGCAGGCGGCTGGCGGTATCGGGCGGCTGCGGCAAGGTCTTGAGGTGTTCTACTCGTGCCGCGTTGATATAGGTGTTAATGGCGGGGTTCAAATTCTGCGCGATCTCCGCTAAGCGGTCGGCCATGCGCTTTGTGCTAGGGGCCTGATAGGGCACCGGCGGCTCTGGGGCGCAAGACAGTGCGACGAGAGCCAAAGCCAGTATGGATCGCATGTCACGGTTCACCGCGCAACCTTTTGAAGCGCGCCAGAGCTTGCACTGCGCTTAGGGAGTCGCCTAACGCCCGGTAGGCCAAGGCCAAGCCGTAATGGGCGCGGGCATAGGTCGAGTCTGCCGCTATGACCGTGCGAAAGTGGTCCAATGCCTCCTCGGCTGCCCCTTCGCGCAGCGCCACTCCCCCGAGGCCGTGGTAGGCGTCCGCGTATCCTTCCTGGTGATCGAGCGTCGTGGTGAATGCCTTGCGGGCTTGTGCTAGTTCCCCTTTGGCAAAATGGGCATTGCCGAGATTATACCAAGCGAGAGCGTACTCTTCGTCCTGTGCCAGCGCTTGGCGGAAGGCGGCGATAGCCTCGTCCAAGCGGTCGAGGCGGGCGTAGGCATTGCCCAGATTGTGCCAGGCTGGTGCATGAGTGGGATTGATCGTCAGCGCGCGCTGGAAGGACGCGGCCGCTTCACTTGCCACGCCCAGTCGAGCATAGATCCGGCCCAGTTCAAAGAGCGCCATCGCATCGTGCGGATTGCCGTCGAGGATTGTTTTCCACCGGAGGATGTCCCCAGAGTGCGCGTCAATGCGGTTGAAGGCGCGCAGAGCCGCGTTGCTTTCCTCGGCCTTGCCTTGTTTTTGGTAGGTCTGGGATAGGTTGTAATAGGCTTGGGGGGATAGCATGTCGAGGTGAATGGCGCGACGCAGAGCTTGGACCGCAGGCTCGTATTGCCCCAGCCTAGTGCGGGCTACCCCGAGCCAGTTAAACGCTGCCGCAGCCGTTGAATCCGCGGCAATGGCCGCCTCAAAGCTCGCCGCGGCCTCCTCGTACCTCCCTAGGCGGAGGTGTGCCCGTCCCAAGCCGATGCGGGGGGCGACCGCGGTTGGTTGCAAGGTCACGGCTCGTTCAAGGAGCGCGGCAGCCTTTGCACACTGCCCCAGTTTGAGACAGTACACATCGCCCAGCGCGGTGTATGCCAAGATGTATTTAGAGTCGCTGGCAATGGCCTGTTCCAGCGCCACCGCTGCCTCTTGATACGCGCCTTCTTGGCCAAAGGCCGCGCCGATATTGTAGTGCGAGGGAGCGTGGTCTGGCTCGCTTAAAAGCGCCTGCTGGTAGGCTTGACGGGCTTCGGCAAAGCGTTGCTGCCGCAGATAGACGGCTCCCAGCCCCCGGTGCGCGTCTGCACAATCGGCACATCCCTGCACGACCCGTTGGTATGCTTCTGCGGCTCGATCTAATTCGCCTCCCCTAAACAAAATGTTGCCGATCCCTATCTGCGCTCCGGTGTGGGTAGAATCCAGCGCCAAAGCTCGGCGAAAGGACTGTAGGGCCTCAGGGTAGCGCGCTTGTTCGTGGTACACTTGGCCGAGCGCGTAGTGGGCCTCGGCGTCCATCGGGTCTTCCGCGACTTGGCGCTGATGGCGGATTTCTCGCTCGCCTAGGGTTTCTTCGGTGGGTGTACAACCGGCGATGAAAGCTAGTAGGCAGACAACCGCCCAGCGGTGCATTTTGATCCTCTTCCACTGATTGCTCATGCTATACGATCCTGCCTCATTCATAAGAATCCGTAGATGGACGCAGATGGGCGCAGAAGCTAGCCGGAGGAGAGAGGTTCTTCCACTTGGTGGATTTGGTCGATGGGCACTTGTACGAGCGTCTGCACGATCCCGCTGGGCCAGCGGATCTGGACGCGATCCACCTGTTTGCGCTGGCCCAAGCCGAAGTACACCCGCAGATCGTTTTGCGAGAGATAGCTGCTGCCGCTGCGCACCTCCTCGACCTGCACCAAATCGCCGCTTACCACCCGGATCACCGCCCCAATCCCGTCCCGATTGCTGACCCGGCCGACGGTCTTAAAGGCGATCCAGTGGTTGTGCTGGCCGCTGTCGTTGCGCAGCAAAAACGCCCGTTGATTGTTGTTGGAGACAAAAGCATCTAGATCGCCGTCGTTGTCGATGTCGGCAAACGCCGCGCCCCGGCCGACTCCGCCCAAGGCCGTAGTCGGCACCAGCGCAAACCGTCCAGCCCCATCGTTGGCAAAGAGTTGGTCCGGCTGCGGATAGGACGCGGCTTGGTCGAACACCTGCACTTGTGGATGGACGTGGCCATTGGCCAGATAGAGGTCTAAGTCGCCGTCGTTGTCGTAGTCGAAAAAATCCGTGCCAAACGTCAAGGTAGAAAGTGTAGGCTCACCCAATCCCGACGGAAAGCTCAGGTCGGCAAATGTGCCGTCGCTATCGTTGCGATAGAAGCGGCAGCTTTCCCACTGAAAATTGCAGACCACGAGGTCCAAGTCGCCGTCCCGGTCGCAATCGCCAAAGTCCGTGCCCATGCCGGCCTCGGGGCGAGCGCTCTCGCTGAGTGCTACCCCCGCGCTCAACCCCACTTCGGCGAACCGCGTTGCACCGTCGTTGCGGAAGAGGAAATTGGCCTTCATGTCATTGGCCACATACAGGTCCGCATCGCCGTCTCCGTCGTAGTCGCCAAAGACGACGCCCAACTGGCGGCCGGCTTCGCTGTACACGCCGGCTGGTCGGGTAATATCGGCGAATTTTCCACCCAGATCGTTGCGGAAGAGGGAGCCGGATTCTCCTTTGTACTGGGTGGGGGCGCAATAGACCGGGATATCCCCTTGGCGACACCCTTCGTCATGCGCTAGGTCAACGGAGACGTTGTTGGCAACATAAAGGTCCAGATCGCCGTCGTTGTCGATGTCGGCAAACGCCGCGCTAGTACTCAAGCGGGGGTCGCCGACCCTAGCGTCGGCAGTCTGATCGGTAAAGGTTCCGTCGCCTTGATTGCGATACAGGACGTTAGGGCCGAAGTTGGTCACGTACAGATCCACATGTCCGTCGTTGTCGATGTCTCCGACGCAACTGCCCATGCCATAGCCCGGATGGCCCGTCCCCGTTTGCGCCGTCACGTCCGCAAAGATTCCGTCGCCCCGGTTGCGATAGAACGCGTTGGTGGGGAGGTCCTCGGCGACAAAACCCGGCAGCGGCGCGCTGTTGACTGCATAGAGGTCTTGGTCGCCGTCGTTGTCGTAGTCGAGGAAGGCCGCGCCCGACCCATAGGTTTCCACGTAGTAGTAGCGCCCGCTCGCCCCATTCTGATGGTGGAATTCAATGCCCGCCTCCTGCGCCACCTCTACAAACGCTGGTTCGATCTCCGGGTCTGTTGGCCCGCATCCTGCACTGCCCACGACGAGCAGCATCCACAAAGACAAAACCGCGGCCACGGGACTAGGCGGGAGCGTTGAGGTGAGCACGGGCAACCACGAGGGTTGCCTCTGCGAATGCGCTGGCAAACAAACAGGTAGGGGCAACCTTTATGGTTGCCCAACATACGAGGGGTGATGTCATGGGCTAGCGGGGCTGGCGTCTAGTCTGCCCAACTGCTCTTCAAACACCACAACCCGATCGGCGTATTGATTCCTGAGCCGGGTGAACAAGGAGTCGAAGAGAGTCTTTTCTTGCCGCTTTTGCACCCACCACCGCGCCCGCGAAGCCGCTTGGGCAAAAGGCGTGGGACGCGGGGGAATGCGCTTCTGCACCTCGAATATCGAATAGCCTTCGTCGAGGGCCACAGGACCGGTAAGCACTCCCACCGGCGCGGCGACCACTGAATCGTAGAAGGCTCCGAAAACCCGCCGCTCGGAGGGGTGGTTGTGGATGTGGTACTGCCCGCCCTCGGCATCCGTGCGCAGCGTGTGGCGGGCAGCCAGCGTTTCTAGGGGGTCGCCGGTGCGGACCCGCTGCAAGAGCTGTTCCGCTTCGGCGCGGGTCGCTACCAGCACTTCCGCCACCTGAATTTCTTCCAGTTCCATGAACTGTTGCGGATGGTCGTCGTAATATTGGCGAGCCATGGCGCTATCGACTTCGGTCCGCTCTACGACTTCCTCTCTGCGGAGAGCTTCGAGCAGCAGCGATTTTTTCTTGTCCTGCAACCAGGCCGCGATGGTCGAATCCTGGTCCAAGCCTTCCTGCAACGCCGCTTGATAGACGAGGGTGCGCGGCAAGAGGTCCCGGTGGATGAACTCGGCAATCCCGCTGCTGTCGAAGGAGACCGAGCGGATGAACCAATAGGCGTTATAGGTTTCGGCGAAATCCAGCAGCGTTACCTGCCCGCCCTTGAAGCGGCAGAGGATCACTTCCTGTTCTTCGGGACCCAACAGCATCCCGCGGCCGTCAGATTCGGCCATCCGATCGACTAGCAACCGGATCGCCTCACCATCTAACTGGGCGTTTAGTCGGTCTTTGAGCTGTACAATCAGCCCATCCCAGCGGGTGCGAAACTCGTTCCAGTACTGCTCGCGCAAGAAGGCCGCTCGGTAATGTGTCGGTGCTGGACCTTGGGACAGGACCTTGAAAATCTCGTAGTGTTCCCCCACGAGTAAGGGCTGGCTCAAATCTCCAACCTGTAGGTCGAATATCTGCTCTCCCACTTCTAAAGGCAGACCCATCTCCTCCAGGTTGCCGCGTCCGTACCAGGCATCAATCGCCCCGCCGTGGGCGGCTGTCGGCGCGATAGAATACCTGCGGGCCACCTCGGCAAAGTCCTGCCCCTGCTCCAAGTCGCGCATGGCCTTTTGGGCTTCTGTCGCACTGGCGGTGCGGATATGGGCCAAGCGCAACATCCGATTCCACTTGTTCGTCGCAAAATTCTGACGCATACCGTCCACTGCGAGATCTACATCCGCGAGAATGGTCCGCACGGCGTACTCATCGACCAGTTTCTTGCGCCGTTCCCGATCCCATTGGCGCACGAATTCCACTGTCTGATCTAGCTGCCGCTCCTGTGCGTCGATGAGCATCAGCTTCATGTCGATCATCGTCTGCAAGTAGAAACGCCACGCTTGGAGGCCCTCTTCGGGGTCGCGGTAATTGGCGGTGGATTCTTCGCGGAACTGGCGCAGGTCTGCGAGTTCGATTTCTTCGTCGCCTACTCTAGCGACCACATCGCCATCTACTTGCGGCCCACAGCCGCTCCACCACAGCGCCGCAAGGACAACTCCCACAACGCGCGCCATTAGAGTTCCTCGGCGCGGCGTTGCTTGGCCAAGTACACTTCGCGCGTAAATGGGTAGGCGATGTCGATGGTTTCCACTGGCTGATCTCGGTAGTCGAAGCGCAGTACCATTTCCGGGATCCGCACTTCAAACGCTTCGACATCGTTAGCTAGCGGGGCAAAGGCGATGAAGCCTTCGCGCTCTTGGCCGCTGAAGATCATCTCGTCTTCTGGATACATGGTGCGGGTCAGCAGATCGCGCCGCTCGCGGAAGGGAAGGAAGGTATTGCCGGCATAGCCTATGGCATACGGGGCAAAGTACTCGTCTAGCGCCAGTCGGGTGAAGGCTTGGTAGCGCCGACCATTGGCGCTGGCGATCTCTATGGCGTAGGGATTGAGCCACACTTTGGGGTAGGCGTAGTTCTTGACCTTGAGTAGAAAGACCGTAAAGCGGGTGGGATGCTCCTCTTCCCAGCCCGGCTTCCAGTCGCCATAGGTGTAGGGGTTGACCGGCGCGAGATAGGGGTTGGGGTCGTGAAAGCCCTCCGGCCGCTGCGAATGGCCGCTTAGCTGCCGATTGAGCATGGCCACGGTCAGCGGCAACAAGCTCACTTCCAAGCGGTTTTTGACGAAGGTGATGCTGTGGTCGTCGCGGACGACAAAATCCGCTCCCGCCAAATTAGTGACCGGCAATATGGGGCCAGCAAAATGGCGATAGCCCAATTTGTGCCCGCAGCCTGCGACGAGCAGCGCGACGCACAGCAGGACGAATACGCGGTGAGATGATGTAAGCATGGTGTGGCTTTCTTTGCAAGGTGCTGTTTTTGGGCGGATTTGAAATTTTTACGCGCTACCAGAGCCGAGATAGTCCGCAATATGGAGTTCGTCGTTAATATCGCACTTGTCGGCATCCCATAAGAGCGTCGTGCGGCTTGGATCAATCTCGTACTTTTCGCGTTCATCGGGCGATGCGTGATAGAGCGTCGGAATCCATTGTAGAGGCACGGAGAGGATGCGCCCATCCATTAATTCAATGTGAATATGCACATCGTCAAAACGCACGTGGCGAATAGAGGCTTCTTGAGGAAAGGTATATGCAGAAACCGGATATGGAATCTCATACCTTTTCACTTTAATCCGTTCTTCAGTTTGTTCTGCCTCTGTATTCATACCATGCCTCTAGTTCAAAAGCCGAATGACTACCACGGCGAGTTCACCTCTATGGGCAGGGCTTCTGTATAGTGTTCGCCGACAATGGGGTCCCATCTATCGGCCAAGTACGCTTCTACTCTCTTTTGGTACTTTTTGGGCACTCTTGCCCAAGTGACATAAAGCCCTAGTGGCTCGTAATTCTGTATATCTGGATCCCCTCGGTGTTTCATTATACGATCCTTAATGTTCCCCTGACCGACGTATACCACTTTAGGCTTTATACTACTTGTACCCCCGTGCCAAATTATATAGACACCAGAGATATCTTTATTGAAATACTCGTGATCAAGGTTTACAGCATTAAGCATACACCAGACATCACCATAACACCTCTTCCAGTTCAGGCCCATTTGAGAGGTCCAAAGTTCGTGCGTAGGACTGATTTGATTATTCATCGTCCACTCCTGAAGGTTGTTGTGGATCATCAGTGTCTTGTAGAACCTGATCGGGCTGCGATTCTTCTGGACGCACGGAATAATTTTCCAAAAACTGTGTGCAAGTATGTTCAATGTTCTGGAATATACTGCGTGTACCCTCATCAGCATCTTGAGCAACCAAGCGACATACTTTTTTTAGTGCACCAATTGCCTCTGGAAGGTCCCGATTAGGAATTTCAGGCATCGCTTGTTGTGAATCCATGATGCTTTTAAGCTCAGAGAAGGCACTATCAACGGCACTGCCTACTTGCTTTATTGTACTGCTTGGGACTATTCGGAAGTAGTCTCCCTGGCTAGCGGCATCCAAAAAGTAGCTACTAAACGCGGTACATTGTGCTTGGAATGTACGAACGATTTCCTTAAAACGTGTGGCTTCAAAATTCGTCATAATTTCTGCAAAACCACGTTGTGATTTATTGAATCCCTCAATGAAATTTTCGAGTCGTTTTTGCGCGTCGGAGCTATAAATACGCTCAACTCGGTACGAAGTTACTTTGGCGATCATAACTCCTATCATAACGAGCCCGAAGAGGACTTCTAAACACGCCAAAACTTTTGATATCCCCATCGGGTGCATATCACCGTATCCCAACGAGGAAATCGTGACAATGCTAAAGTATATGCCTGTTAAGAATGTGGCGTTATCAAGTATCTCGTTACCTCGTCCAATACCATGACCATATTGAGTAAGTAGGTAATAAAGAAGACCGAAGCCGATAACCGCCATAGCGAATCTCACAATATAACCTAATATGCTAATTTTTTCTACGCGGGTTACAAGATAATTGTCCACTAATCGGATAAGGTTAGCAGCAGTCTGTTTGATTCTATCCAAGATGATCTCTCTTCACTTTCTTTAAGTTACAAGCCTCGGCAATCTCCTCAATCTTCGACCTCGACCACGGCCAACACATCCGTCCCTTCTAAAACGCGATTTATAAAGGTGATGCTTGTAGTCTCCCTACTGTTATCAACTATGTAATCGCGTCCTTCCTTGAGCTTGCCGTGGCGGTCAATCAACGCTTGTAGCGTCAGCCTACCTGAACGGTCAACTAGTGCTTCCGGAACTGAATTTAGGGTCAAATTCAATTGCTGATTAAGGGGCACAATCTTGACCCGGGAGTCGTCGCTTTCGAGCTTTTCGACCAGTTTGTACTGTTTGCGTAGGGTCGCGCCGCGGCTCGTTTCGAGAAAGCCGTTGCTTTTGAGCAGTCCCTCAGTGCCTACTAGCAGACGCACCGATTTCTGAATCCTGTGGACTGCATTGAGAGCCTCCTTAATCGCGTTCAGTTTATTTGTTAAGTCTTGATTGACTCCTATTAGGCGGTCTCGATCTACAGAAACACTATCGATCGCAACGGCTAGTCTGCTGATTTCCTGTTCATTGGTACGCTTATCCTCCTGTAGTTGGTCAATCTCCTCCTGTAATTGGCTAATCTCCTTCTGCAAGCGCTCGCTATCGCGGCGATATTTGTCTGCCTCTTGCTTAGTTTGCTCCAATTCCTTGCGTAGCTGATTATTTTTTTCCGAAAGAAGATCCCCAAATTTGCTCAGGGTGTCGGTCATGGCCTCCAAAGCGGCTTTATCCATTTCGGATTGGATTATCTCTTTTTTTAAAGAGTCGTTCAATGACGATCTTTTTACTATCCCCTCTAAGAGACGTGCTTTTTCGCTCTCATCGTTACTACAGGAGATCAAACTAGGATAGTAGTAAATTAGACAAGCCGCTAGAGCGAGAAAGGCGAAAAATTTGAGCATGAACTATTCCTTACCTCTATAAATTAGAATCAAGGCTTTTGCTTGAGAGATGTACGGACTGTTAGGATTTTGAATGACATAATCTTCTAGGGCTTGGAGACCAGTATCTCGTGCCTTTTCGTACTTCTCGAGTTCCTCAAGAGAAATTATCTGCTCACTATGTTGGCCGGGTTGGAGAAAGTACCAAGTAACGGAGCCACTTACTAAGCCACCCAGAATAAGACATAATACTCCTGCTACTACTATTTGCCTCTCATGTTTTTGGCATTCTTTTTTGAGTTGCTTCTCAGTTTCTTCGAGTTGCTTCTCAGTTTCTTCGAGTTGCTTCTTAGTTTCTTCGAGTTGCTTCTTAGTTTCTTCAAATTCTCCTTGGAGTTCGTCGAGAAATTGCTGCCAATGCTCTTGGATTTCTTCGTTGGATGGTTCTGTGTCTGCCTTTGTGAATCCCTCTGTGAATCTAGAAGCAGCACTAGAAGCGGCAACAGAGGCGAATGTCGTAGCTGCCATCTTAGCTAATTGAATAAGAAACGGCGGTATTGGCATGCCTCTCTCCTTTATAATCAGATTATTTTATTCTATTTGCGCTAAGTACACGACAGTAGTATAAGTTGTAGTGCAGTCCGGAGTTGCGTTTTATTTGACGCTGCCAAGCAAGCAAATAAAACTCTCATCTCCGGAGCTGCACCATGTTAATACATACATTCAAGCGCACCTTGGAGCAAGCC
>JAJDUT010000027.1 GCA_022826515.1 Candidatus Latescibacterota bacterium | reverse complement strand
AGGGGTAGATTCGGGGCTATCCGATGCCATCTGATGCAGCGGTGCGGTGTGTACTCGGTTGTGCGCGGCACTGTAGATAGAGATGCCTTTCGCATGACGCGGGCGCTTTTGTTTAAGGGCGACTGGCCGATTGTCATCTTTGGCGAAGGGGAAATTTCGCGCCAAAACGATACCGTCATGCGCTTTGAGAGAGGGATTGTCCAGATGTGCTTCTGGGCGTTGGACGATATGGAAAAAGCGCAAGTCAGCAAATCGCTCTACGCTGTGCCCGTCGGCATCAAATATCACTATCCACGCGACATGTGGAATTCTATTGACGCTGCTCTTACGAGGTTAGAACGGTATATCCTCCCGCCTGCCGAACAGACGCCAGTAGAACGCTACGATCGGTTGCGTCGCATCGGTGTCGCGATAGTCAGGACACTCGCAGCGGAATATCAGTATAAGATCGACGAAACCGTGTCCCTTGATGTACATATCGAAAGGTTGAAAGATGCGATCCTGTCCCATGCCGAAGGAATTATGGGTATCCAAACTGAAGCCGACATACTCACAAGGACGCGTGCGTTGAAAAACATAGTCGATGCCGAAATCTATAAGGACATTGAACAGATGACGGAGTACGGGCAGAAAATACATGGAGAGCAGCTCCAGAAATTTCAACAATTCTATCCCGATCTGGATCGGTTGATCAATTTTATATCAATTTCCGACGGGTATGTTGCCGAAGAACCGTCGCCAGAGCGGTTTCTCGATGTGATTCTCCGCCTTGAGAGAGAAGTCTTTGGTAGGTCCGAAATGCGCGGACCGCGAGTGGCATCCGTCCGCGTCGGCGAACCGAAAGATCTCCGAGAATGTTACGATACCTACAGAACTCAGAAAAGAGAAACAGTAGAACAGATAACCCATGAACTTGAAACATCTGTTCAGAGTTTGGTCGGCGGGTCATCTTAACCTTATGCAGATAGCGCCCCGCCAGTTTGACATCAACGAAGAGCGCTCGCTACTTTCTCTCTTGTACACAGAGGATTGTCCATGCCCGTCCAAACCCACTTCGACTTCCGCCATCCCACCCGCATCATCCACGGCCCCGGGTCTATCGTCTGCTTGGCGGCTTGCTTCTCGCCGGCCGACAAGGTCCTGATCGTCTCCGATCAGGTCTTAGAGGAAATCGGCACCGTGGAAGCCGTCGCCGCTGCCCTCGGCGACATTCCCTATGCCGTCTATCTCAAAGACGGTTCGAGTGAGCCGACCCAAGAATCCGTCGAAGATGGAACCCAGGCTTACCGGCAAGAACGCTGCACTGCCATCATCGGCCTCGGCGGCGGTTCACCCATGGATGTAGCCAAGATGATCGGCGTCCTCGCATCCAACAACGGACGCATCACCCAGTATCTGGGCAGCGACAAAGTCAAAAACGACCTGCCCTATCTCGTCTGCGTCCCCACGACCTACGGCACCGCCAGCGAAGTCACGCCCTTCGCCGTGCTGGACAATCCCGCCAGCGGCAACAAAGACCCGGTCATTAGCTGGAAGATCGCGCCCCAAGTCGGCGTCCTCGACCCCGACCTATCAGTCGCCCTGCCCGCCCTTGTCGGCGCGGCTACCGGCATGGACGCCCTGACTCACGCACTCGAATCCTATATCAACTTAGCGGCTACGCCCATCACCGAAGGCATCGCGCTGCACGCCATCCGCCTCATCGACGACAACCTGCGCTTAGCCTGTGCCAACGACCACGCGCTAGCCGCCACCGAAAACATGCTCATCGCCAGTATGCTGGCCGGCGTCGCCTTTTCGCAAACGCGCCTCGGCAATGTCCACGCCATGTCCCATCCGGTCGGCGCGCACTACCACGTGCATCACGGACTGCTCAACGCCATCTTGCTGCCCTACGTCATGGAGTTCAATTGGTTCGCTTGCCCCGGCAAATTCGCCGCCATCGCCGAAGCACTCGGCGCGCACACTTCCGGCTTAGATCAACGCCAAGCCGCGCAAGCCGCTATCGCCGCAGTGCGGCACATCAACGACGACTTAGGCATCCCTGCCAAGCTAGGAGACGTCGGCGTCGATACGGCCCGCATCTCCACCATGGCGCGCACTGCCATGCAGAGCGGCAACATCGCCGTCAATCCGCGCAAGACCACCCAACGCGATCTCGAAATTATATTCCAACAAGCCATTTAGGAGGTTCCACCATGTCCCTACCCCGCATGTTCCGCGTCCGCCAGCACTTTTCCGCGCCCACCGTCGAAGACATTCCCGCGGCCGTGCGCGCCGAAGTCCAGCGCCTCAACTTAGGCCCCAAAGTCAATCCCGGCGAGACCATTGCCATCTCCGTCGGCAGCCGTGGCATTGCCAACATTGCGCTGGTGATCAAAAGCCTCGTGGCCGAGTTCAAGTCCCTCGGGCTCCAGCCCTTCCTCGTCCCGGCGATGGGCAGCCACGGCGGCGGCATTGCCGAGGCGCAACAGGAAATCATCGAAGGCTACGGCGTCACCGATGAGTACACCGGCGCGCCCATTAAGTCGTCTATGGAAACCGTCCAAGTGGGCGCGACCGAAGACGGCGTCCCGGTCTTTTTCGACAAATACGCCTTTGAAGCCGACCACGTAGCCGTCGTCGGCCGCGTCAAGCCGCACACCAACTTTGTCGGCGAAATCGAAAGCGGCCTGCACAAGATGATGCTCATCGGCTTGGGCAAGCACAAAGGCGCAGCCCTGTACCACCAAGCCATTGTCCACTACAGCTTCGACCGCATCATCCGCTCGGTCGGCCAAGCCGTCATCGACCAGTGCGGCGTGCTCATGGGCCTGAGCTTAGTCGAAAACCAGTACGACCAAACCGCGCTCATCAAGGGCGTGGGAGCCGACGAGTTCGCAGAGCGCGAAAAGGAGCTGCTAGTCCTCGCCAAGGAATGGATGCCGCGCCTGCCCTTTGACGAAGTCGATTTGCTCATCGTCGATGCAATCGGCAAAAACATCTCCGGCGCTGGCATGGACACCAACGTCGTCGGCCGCAAATTCCACGACAACCACGCCGCCGACAAGGAATACCCCAAGGTCACTCGCATCCTAGTCCGCAGCCTGACCGAGGAAACCCACGGCAACGCCTCGGGCATCGGCATCGCTGAATACGCCCACAAGCGCGCCATCGAGCAGATGGACCGCGAGATCACCTATATCAACTGCATGACCGGCAACCACCCCTCGGGTGCACACATCCCGCTCTACTTCGACACGGACCGCATCTGCGTCGAAAAGGCCCTAGAAACCGTCGGCCTAGTCCAGCCTGAAAACGCCAAGGTCCTGCGCATCCACAACACCCTAGAGCTAGGCGAACTCTTCGTCTCAGAAGCCTATCGCTCCGAAGTCGAACAGCGCGAGGACTTGGAAATCATCGCCGAAGCCGAGGAAATGCCCTTCGACGATAACGGCGACTTGCCGCTTGCGTTTTAGCACATGACCAAAAAAGCGCGGGGCGTATCCCCTATTTTCTTGGACGAGAAGTCGCAACGTTCGGCTACCGTGGGCTATACGCGCCGCCGCATTGTGTTCGGCTGGTACGGTGGGAAGTTCTCTCACCTCGACTGGCTGTTACCCCTGCTACCGGAGTGTCACCATTACTGCGAGCCGTTTGCCGGTTCTGGAGCCGTGCTAATCAACTGGGCACCCGCTCCTGTCGAGACCTATAACGATCTCGACGGTGAGGTGGTGAACTTCTTTCGAGTACTGCGCGACCAGCACCAAGAGCTGATCCGCGCTATCGCCCTGACACCGTTCTCGCGCGAGGAATACTATCACGCCATCTACGGCAACACGGAGGACATCAGTGAACTAGAACGCGCCCGACGTTTCTACATCAAAGCGCGGCAGACCCGCACCGGTCTGGCGCAAACGGCCTCCCTCGGCCGTTGGGCCAATTGCAAGAATACGAGCCGTGCTGGCATGTCTGGCGTGGTTTCCCGCTGGTTAGGGGGGGTAGATGCGCTCGACGAGATTGCCCAGCGTCTGATCCGAGTTCAAATTGAAAACCGACCCGCTGTCGATGTGATTCAACTCTACGACAGCCACAAAACCTTGTTCTACTGCGACCCTCCCTACTTGCACGCCACTCGTGGCGATGCCAAAGCATACGGCTTTGAAATGGACGAAGCCGAACACCACGCGTTGGCAGAAGTCGTCAATGACTGCGAGGGCAAGGTGGCCATGTCCGGCTACCCTCATCCCTTAATGGACGAGTTGTTCCCACCCGATCGCTGGTTCAAAACAGAGGGGCCGGACAAGACCATCCATTCCACCAAGTACAGCCGGCGCGAAGTGCTGTGGACTAATTATGAGTTGGAAAGAATACGAGAATAAAGGAGGCTCTGGTGAAGTACGGAATCAGTGCCGCTGCTCTAATAGTCCAGCATGAGCGTCTGCTATTGGTCAATCACAGAAAAAGCGGACTGTATGATTTTTGGTTACCACCGGGAGGAAAGTTACAGGGAAACGAATCGATCTTCGACTGTGCGCGACGCGAAGCGATGGAAGAAACGGGATTATCCGTCGAATTAGATCGCATCATCTATATCATCGAATATGTCCAACCAGACTATCACTTCTGCAAATTTTTTATTCGCTGCAAAAGGTTCGCCGGAACCCTCACACTTGCCAACAAAGAACCAGCAGAGGCATTTCTCGTCAATGCGCGTTTCTTGGCAAAAACGGATTTGCAAAAGCTCGACGTGCGTCCTACCATTTTGCAAGATCGTTTTTGGGATGACCTTGAAGCCGAATTTCCAGAGACGCGATATTTGGGCCTTGAAGAAATAAGTTTCAATCGCAGTTGAAAGAAAGGTGTAGAAATAAGAAATGGACAACCACGTCCAAGACTACCTATTTGACCTCCAAGGCTATCTGGTCTTAAAAAATGCCATCTCAGCAGCAGATTTGCATGAGATGAACCAGTGGATCGATGACCACGCATCGTATGTAGAAGAGCCGTGGTCAACCGATGGCGATCCAAAGAAAAAAGGTCGCTGGATTGGTCACATAGAAACGCACACCTACAATGAAGAAAATGGCGTCAACTTCCAAAGTATCATCGAAGGCGGCCCTGTTTTCGAGAAATTGATAGATCATCCCGCCTGGATCAACTTGGTCAAAAAGTACATTCACTCCTCAGTAAATGGTCTCTCCATTCACGAGAACTTCCTCAACGTCCGCGGTCCAGGTGGTTACCTCCACATCCACTGCGGCGGCCATGTTCCACTCAGCTATTTAACATTTCGCCAGAACAACACCGGAGAATGGATGGTCGGGCAGATTAACGTATTGATGGCTCTCAACGACATCGGCGAGGGCGATGGCCCACCCGTCCTAATTCCGGGCAGCCACAAGTGCACCGAAATTCACCCTCGGCTAGCGGTAGATAGTCGGGGTTTGATTTACGACGACGTGAGCGGCAAACCCGCCGGAACAGCCATCGCCATGCAAGAAATGTATCTAAAGGCGGGAGACGTTTTGTTATTCACCGATGCGATAACACACGGCTCGGCAGAACGCACCAATCCCGGTTATCGGCGAACGATTGTCTATCGCTATTCCCCAAAATATGTGCGCGAGCGCTTCAACTATCAAATTTCAGAAGCACTGTTACAACGTTTGACCCCGGAAAGACGGGCAATTATTGTGCCCAACGCGCCGCGGCGACCTCCATCCGTATGAGGCGAAATCGGTGAGATACGGAATCAGTACCGCTGCATTAATCATCCAGCACAATTCGCAAGCAATGTCCACCCAACCCACAAAGCCCAGACTATGACTACCGAACACATCGGCATGACCCGCGACGCCATCGACACCCCCGTCCTCTTGGTCGATCTCGACGCGCTCGAGTACAACATTGACCTACTCGCCGAGCACTTCCGCACCGCGGGCAAAAACCTCCGGCCGCACACCAAATCGCACAAAACCCCGGCCATCGCCCACCTCCAGCTCACAGCCGGCGCGCAGGGGATCACCTGCGCCAAGGTCGGAGAGGCCGAGGTCATGGCCGACGCCGGCATCCAAGACATTCTCATTGCCAACGAAGTAGTAGGCCGCCGCAAGATCGAGCGCCTCATGGCGTTGGCCGCTCGTTGCGACATTATGGTCGCGGTCGATGACCCACAAAATCTCGCCGACCTCAACGAAGCCGCCCAAGCCTACAAGGTCAGCCCCCGCGTCCTCGTGGAAGTCAACATCGGCCACAACCGCTGCGGCGTCGCGCCCGCCACCGTCGTCGATCTCGCCCGCGCGGCCTCCCAAGCACCACACCTGCGCTTCTGCGGCCTGATGGGCTACGAAGGCCACATCATCGACCTCGAAGACAAAGACGCCCGCGACGACGGTGCCCTCACCTGCCTCCAGCGCCTCGTCGATGCTCGCGACGACGTGGAACGCGCCGACCTCGACTGCCTAATTTGCAGCGCCTCGGGCACGGGCGATTACTACATCAGCACTTCCTTCGACGGCATCACAGAAGTCCAAGCTGGCTCGTACGCGCTGATGGACGCAGCGTACGCCAAGCTAAGCTTGGGCTTCAAAAACGCCCTCAGTGTGCTGACCACCGTTACCAGCCGCCCCGCGCCCGAGCAGGTCATCACCGACGCCGGCCTCAAAAGCCTGACGCCCGAGCACGGCTTCCCCCTCGTCAAGGATCGCCCCGACCTAGAGTGCCACGCCCTCTCCGAAGAACACGGCCGCCTCAAGACCATAGCCGGCCCCTGCACCGATCTCCGCCCCGGCGACCTGCTCGAATTTATCCCCGGCCACGGTTGCACCACCGTCAACCTCCACGACCAACTCTACGCGCTGCGCACCAATCGACTGGAGGCGATTTGGGAGATCGCCGGTCGCGGCAAAGTCCGCTGACTACGCATCATCTATCCACGCCTGCAAGCCCCAACTTTCCAGCGATCTTTGTTTCCACGACTTTCCGTGTTGACCGATTCGGGTAGAGATTACTTTTGGATTTTGCGCTTGTGGAACGATAAGGCGGGGTTGGAACGGAAAGGCGTGTAGAGGTGGCATGCACGCCACCCCTACGCGCGAGGCGCAATTCACCGCTTGCGCGACCGTGGGTTGCAGCCGTCTCACGCACCCCTACGCGCGAGGCGCAATTAACGAGTATCTGTTGAAAGCAGCGATTTGATCCGTCCCCACGACTGGGCCTCGACGCTCGTCGCAGTAGCCGAATGGGAAACTGGTTGCCAAGCGGGATAATCTCCGCCCAAACCGTCGGTCAGATTGACCAAGTTGCTCCCGTCTATATCAACAACCCAAACCTCCTGGTCCCCCTGCTCGTTATCGGCAGAAAAAGCGATTTTCATGCTGTCGGGCGACCAAGTAGGCTCAGGAGTGGCCGATCTAAACTGGCCGGGTTCAAGTTCTGCTTGTTGATAGGGTAGCTCAGGAAGAGGAATCACCCGAAAATCTATCCGGTTCAGGAGATCTTCTATCGGCTCAGAAGGCTGCGGGACCTCACCGGGAGCGAAGATAGCTAGGTATAGGTAGGCATCGCCCTCGTCGTCCTGCAACACGACATCTGCTAGTTTGGTTCCGTCTGGAGAAAGACCGCGATTATCTCGGGAACCTTTGACTATCCAAGCCGCCTCCCGCCAATCCATAGGCGAGGAGCCACTGCCGTCCAGCGCCACAACGAACACTTCAGGGCTCCCTATGCGGTGCTTTATGAAGTAAATGAGACTTCCGTCTTCAGCCCAAACAAAATCCTCCACATTTCCGTATCCGGGATTTGTTAGAGATCCCATTTGTTGCGGATTGCCGCCATCGGCGTCTATCATCCAGACGTCACCAATGGAATAATCAACCCGGCCGGAAGCGGGATCGGCACTAAAGGCGAGATAGGCGATCTTCGTGCCATCTGGAGACCAAGACGGGCTAACGCAACGCCCGTGCCGACCTTGGGTTAAGTTGACAGGGGCGCTCCCATCCGCATTCATAATCCACACGTCACCGGCCCCCTCTCGCCACGAAGTAAATGCGATTTTACCGTCGGCTTGCCCCCAGCTAGCGACAGCTAACCCCAATGTTGCCAAACAAGCGATCAGTAGGGATCGATAGGTCATAACGTGCCTCCTTGCACATATGGATTCATCGGTCTTTCCTTTTTAATAATACTAAAAAACTCCCTCCTTACGGTAGCTTCGTCGCCTTCTTGGCTTCTATCTATCCATCCGACCTTCATACCTCGGCGGTCCCGTTACCGATCTCGTCGCGGCCATTAACGAGAACCTGTTGAAAGCAGCGCTTTGATCCGTCCCCATGACTGAACCTCGACGCTCGTCGCAGCAGCCGAAGGGGAAACTGGTTGCCAAACGGGATTATCTCCGCCCAAACCGTTGGTCAGATTGACCAAGTTGCTACCGTCTATGTCCACAGCCCAAATCTCCCCATCGCCGGTGGTGGAATAAGAAGTGTCAGTGCTGCTGAGAATGGTGTATGAAGTGAAGGCCACCCTCGTGCTGTTGGGTGCCCAAGTAAGAGGAAAACTAGTAAGGATCCAAGAATCGCCGTAATCCCGAAAAAAGAGATCGACAGGTTGGCCGGACACGAGAATGGCCGGGACCTTGTCTTTACTAGTCATCTTCCAGTCTTCGCGGGTCATAACGAGGAGAGCTTGTTCATATTCGTCACCACGCAGCAAGACGGTGGAGGCTCGTTTGGTTCCGTCTGGAGAAAAATTGCGGCGGTCCCAGAAGCGGCGCAGTAGCAAAGCCGCCTCTGTCCACTCCACAAGTGAGGCGCCACTACCGTCCAGTGCCACGGCGAATAACTCAGAGCGGTCCCACACATGGTAGTAAATGCTATTTCCGTCTTCAGACCAAAACAGGTCATCTGCACTGTTAGGGCCTACTTTCTCAATATCGTCTGTTAGCTGCTTTCGCTTGCCGCCGTCGTCATCTACCACCCAAATGTACCTACCGGAATAATCGTCACCAGTGGCCATATAGGCGATCTTCGTGCCATCCGGCGACCAAATCGGGTTATCGCAATACTGTCCTTGAGTTAGGTTTACAGGATCGCTCCCGTCCGCATTCATAATCCACACATCTCGGACCCATATATCTCGGGGATTCTCGTAGTTCTCGCGATAGGAGAGAAAAGCGATTTTACCGTCGGCTTGCCCCCAGCCCGAGACGGCCAACCCCAACGTTGCCAAGCAGACGATCAGTAGAGTCCGATAGTTCATAACGTGGCTCCTTGCATAAGGTTGTGAATAGGGTGGATCATTGGGGAAATCTCGCCATAGAACTCGTCAGACCAGTTGCGAGAGGAAGGTCTGCGCCGGGACGATAATGGGTTGGTGGTGGGCAAAACAGTCGCGCTCAATGTATGGCAAGTCCAAGGCCACTTGCAAAGCGTGTGGTGCCCCCGTCTGGCGTTGAAATAAATGCAGGGCCGGGGACAGGGAGGCACTGCCAGAGCGCTTGACTTCGACTAAGAACCAAGGCCGTCCATCGCGGACGACGACAAAATCCACTTCGCGTTGTTGCTTGTCGCGCAAAAAGAACAGACCGAAATCCCCCTCGCCGCGATCGCTCCACAGATGCACGGCTTTGAGGAGGGCGCTGGCCACTAAATTCTCGGCGCGGGCACCATCGTCGGGTGCCTGCGACCAGTCCCACAAATAGTACTTAGGCTCTTTGCGCAGAGAGCGGGCTACATTGACGTGCCAAGGCCGAATCGCATAACAAAAGTAGAGGGATTCGAGAATCCCAATCCAGCGCCGCACGCTATCTACTGAGGCGCTGATGGCGCGGGCGAGG
>JAJDUT010000053.1 GCA_022826515.1 Candidatus Latescibacterota bacterium | reverse complement strand
CCTTGCATGAGGGCTTTCTTTAGCATATGAATAAGCATGGTGCGGCTCCTGTATTTAGGATTTAGATGCAATCTTGAGCGATTACAAATAAAACCTAAAGCAGGGCCGTACCACAACTTAGATTACTGTCGTGTACTTAGCCGAAAGACTCCCCTGCGACATAAGGCAGTTCGGCCAGCAAATCGAGGCCGCGCATATTGTCCCATATCGCCTTCATGGTCCCCGACTGGTAGCCGAGAGCACGCCAGTCGGGGCGATAGTCGGCCAGCAAAGGGTAAGCCGGAGCAAGAGTGACAAAGCCAGCCTGAGCCAGTTCGCTGGCATAGGCGCGGTTGGCGCGACCACCCAAACCGACGACCACCTTGTGGCCGATGCGGTCGTCCGTGGGATGGGGACAAAGCACGGCCGGCACTGGAGATTTTAGGGCAGTATGGGGAATCAGCAAATAGGCTGGCACTCGACAGTCCGGCTCGGAGACGTAGGAAATGAGACGGCGAGTATAAGAGCCGCAGTCCACTTCCTCTTTGAGTTGGACATCGAGCGGGCTGCGCTTTTCCGGTCCGGGCAGAGGCCCCATGATCTGCTGCATGGCCTCCAAGAGAGCAGGACGTTGGGCTTCCCAAGCACCTCGAGAGGAGGGCGGGTCGGCGAGGCGCAGGCTAGAAAAGGCAGGCATAAGCGGTCCTATTCGGATAGCCGGAAGGGTGGGTACTGGTCGGTGACTAGGATAAAAGCGTAGGCGCTAACGCGCAGCCACCAGCGATCAACACCAACCACTAGATCGAATAAGTCTCGGGGATAGCGCCCAGTAAAGAGGATGGCGAACCAAGCCACGATGGTGCAGAGAAGAGCTACAATGCTCAACGGGATCAGGATGATGTAGTGGGGAATGGCCAAAAACCACTTGACTAGAGGCAGCCAGCGGTTGAGGTCTTGCTGGGCATCTGGGTAATCGATGTCGAGGTGAACGGCCTGTTCTTCGTCGGTAGAGGGGTATTCGTCGCGCAGGAGCCAGAAGTAGGACGAGACCCGGAAGGCGAAGCGCAGGAGTTCGAGATTCCAGTTAAACCACCAGCGGGGGTACTTGCGACGGAAGAGCAGCATGAGCAGAACCGGGATGAAAAGCAGGCCGAAGCCGGAGTTCCACTCCCATTCTCCTTCTGCGTTTTGGACCCACCCAAAGAAGCCGACCCAGTTGAAGAAGTTGTTGCGGTCCCAATTGAAGAGATTGTTGAGAACCCCATTGAAGAGATTGTCTGAGACCCACCAAACCCACCTGAAGAGAAAATCGAGATAACCGAGGCTGTGCATACTGGAGTCTATGAAGGCCAAGACGACTCCGATGGGAATGACGGTAAAAAGCCGAAAAAAAGTCGTAAGGCGATTGCGGGGCTGGTCGGGATAATCGACGTCAAAGCGGAGGGGATAGGAATCGGCGGGTGCGTTCATGGGGACGCTCCTGAAGGGAATTGAGAATAATTGTAAAGTAGGTCTCGACCATTCTTGAGCAATGGGTTGGACTGCGATCTCAAACAGTCGGAAAAAGCGTCGGAATGGGATGGGGTGGCGAAATTGAGCCTTTCTACTCAATACACCATCAAAAGGTTCTAAGCGCCGCCGGCCAAACCTCATCCGCAACCAGCGGGCGCGGATGAGCAGCCGAAGGGGCCGCGCCCCAATAGCGCACGCCGATAAAGCTAAAAGCCGCATACCACAGCAGCGCAACCAAGAGCAGAGCACCCACCGCCCAGCGGCCCGCGCCGGATGGACGGACTACCTCCACGTCCGAAGAAATCCGACGGCTGCCCAAGAAAAGCACCGCACCCACCGCCACATACGCGGCTGCGCCGACCGCCAGCGATGCACTCGCCCCCCACTCCATACCCAAAGCCACGGCCCCCACCGATCCAAGCACCGAGAAGAAACCATTGACAGCCCACAGCCAAGGGACGATCCCGGCGCGTTGCGAACCACCCAAGCGCAGACAGGAGGGGAAACAGGTGCCTAGCAACATGCCGAGCGGCGCGACGAGAGCCAGCGTCAACCCGACGCGCACGGCCAGCGGCCACGCCAACGCCCCAGCGAGCGCACCATCGAGCAAGAACCCATAGAGATAGCAGGCGAAACCGACGCCCACACCGACCAACCCCAACCCCCGAGGGTGCGCGAGCGGCCGGCACCACCCGCCCGCGAGGCTCCCAGCCCCCGTGCCCAGCAATAGCCCGAAGAGCGCGACTGCCAGCGTCAAGGTCGGATAGCCGAGAAACAGGCCAAAGCGCTGCAAGAGATGGATCTCTACCATCATAAAGCCCGTGCCCAATCCGGCGGCGAACAACGCCCACATCAAAGGCGGTGGCCCAGACGCGCTCCGCTGGCGCATACTCGGCACACCAAGCGGCCCCAACATCACCAGCGCACACGCCAACAATGCACCGCCTAGCAGCCAAGTCAGCTTGGAATCCAACCCGCGAGTAGCGTCGTAAAAAAAGGGCCGGTCGTCAGTCGTCGGCGAAATATCGAGTGCAGATGCAGCGACAAAGTCCGCCAATGTAGCCCCGCGCAACGCCGACAATGCAGGCCGTTCGCGTCTGCCGGGCGAGAAGTACGCATCTAAACCCAACTCCTCCATGACCGCGTGTAGGCGCGCCAATTGCTCGGCCGTATAGGGCTGCTCTTGCACCAGCAACAAGGGACGGTGTGCCTCTTGCCGCGCTGGGTCGCCGCGAGCACCGTTGACGACGACGAGATGGTCAAGGACCGCGCTCGGCTCGTGGCCGCGCTCTTCCCATAGAGCACCTAAGGTGGCGACCACGCGTAACATCAGCGCGTGATTGTGAACTATGAGAGCCAACCGACCACCCTCGGCGAGGTGATCGAGATAGGCGGCAAATGCCTCGCGGGTGAACAGGTAATTCTCGGAGAGCGCGTACCCCACCAAATCGGCCGCCTCGGCATACACCAAGGGCAGGGCAATGAGATCGTAGCGCACGCACGAACGCTCCAAATAGTTGCGGCCATCGCCGATGTGCAGCTCCACGCCCTCCAAGTCGTACAAATGGCCGTTGTATTCTCCATAAGAGCGGACCAGCGCGGCAATCTCCGGGTTGATCTCTACAGCTTCGATATGCCGCCAGCCAGTCATCAGCGCATAGAGCACGTCGGCACCACCACCTGGCCCGATGATCAGGGCGCGCTCCCGACGCGAAAAGTAATAGGGGAAAAACGCAGCTTCGCGGCGCACGAAAAACAACCGCCGGTAATCCCCGGGAAAGCGGAACATGTACGAACCAGCCCCGCCATCTACGTATAAGTTCAGACCCGTGTCGCCCGTGCGATCGACCAAGTCGGTGCGCGCGTACGCGCTCCAGTGCGTGGCCTTCACTTCCCCTCGGTGGCGCTCCGCACCCAAGGCGCGAAACATGGGCTTGTCGCCGTCCCCAGCTAGGACACTGAGATCAATGAGTTCGCGTTGTTGGATACTGTAAACGACAAGCCCAGTCGCTAAAATAATTGGGCAGGCCCACACCCAGCGATGCAAAAAGAAAGCGGCGGTGGCCATAGCGAAGACGCTCGCGCCCAATAGGACACCGACACCGCCCAGCCATTCGAGGGCTGGCACGACGTAGAGGATGCCGAGCGCCGCGCCGACCAAGTCCCAAAAGTAGAGAACTTGACTTTGTTGATAACGCGCTCGGAAGGCGAGGGCGAGGAATGCGCCAGCGGCGATGAAGGGAAGACCGGCGATGCCGACCAGTAGCAGTAGCGGCATGCGGGGAAATTGCGCTACGGCAAACGCACCACAGATCGTGCTAACACCGCAACCAACCGCCCAATAACCCAAGTGCCGGTGCAGCCGCTCTTCCCGCACATTCAGCACTGCACTCAGCGCAGCCCCAAGCCCCAAGCCGCACACCGCCCCTGAGACCACTAAGAACGTGTAGTGATAGTGCTGCAAAAAGGAAAACAGCCGAACGAGACCGATTTCATAGCCAATGACGGCTGCCGCCACCAACCCCACGCCGAGTTGCAGCCGCCGCTCAGCGCTCACCTTGGGCCTCGCGCTGACGTAGCTTGGCGAGCATCTGCTGCGCCTTGCGGTGCTCGGGATCGGCTTCGACAGCTTTAGCAAACGCCGCCACCGCACGCTCCTCCTCTCCGGCCAACAGGTACGCGTTGCCCAAGTTGTAGTGGGCGCGGGCGTATTGAGGGTCGCGGCGCAACACCTCTTGGTACGCAGCAATGGCCAGCCCCAATGCGCGTCGGCGGAGGTAGATATTGCCCAAGTTGTTGCGGGCGTCGAGATGACCCGGTGCCACGGCCAAGGCCGCTTGGTACGCTTGACTCGCCGCCTCGTAGCGGCCCATCCGCGCATAGACCACACCCAACTTGTAATACGCGTCCGCGTCGTTGGGATTGAGCACCACAGCCGTTTTGTCGGCCAGCAACCGTTGGTGCTCCTGCTGCAACGAGTGGAAATAGTCGAGGAGCTTGCGGCCGCGCACGGCCTCACCGCGCCGCAACAACGCCTGGGCCAAGTGATAGTAGAATTCCGCGCGATCCGGGTCTGCCTTTAAGGCCCGCTGCAAAAGGGGTATGGCTTCGGCGTCCGCGCCCTCCTGCAAAAGCAGGATGCCCAGCCGTCCCAAGAGCGCGGCGCTGTTCGGAGCGTGCTCCAGCCCCTGCTGCAAAGCAGCGCGGGCAGCATCCACATCCTCGCGCGCCATCCAGATCTGGGCCGTCAGTTCGCGTGCCTCAGCGCGCGTGGGCTGCGCTTGCACCACGCTGGCGAGTTGCGCTAGCGCAGCTTCGTATTGCGCTTGGGCAAAATGAATCCGCGCCAATTGCAGCATGAGCTCCACTTCCCCGGGCAGCGCCGCAAGACCTCGGCGCAAAACGTCTATGGCCGGGCCGTAATCGGTCTGCCGCGCGTGCAAGCCGGCCAAGTTGAAATAGGCTTGAAGATAGCGCGGCGACAGCGCGATGGCGCGCTCGTAGAGCGGCACGGCCGCGGCCAAACGCTGTTGGCTCAGGTGGATGTTGCCCAGCACGTAGTGCGACTCAGCTAGCGTGCTGTCGAGCGCGATCGCTTGTCTCAGCGCAGCAACCGCTTGCTCTAGCGCCCCGCGGTCGGCGTAGAGCTTCCCCAAGCCCACGTAGGCTTGGGCTGCACCCGCGTCGAGTTGTAAGGCGCGGCGATAAGCCGCCTCCGCCTCGTCGTACGCGCGCTCGCGTACAAGCGCGGCGGCTAGCTCGATGTGGACGCCGGCTACCTCCGGCTGGGCACGAGCCGCAGCGCGCAACTCAGGCAGCGAGGTGGCGGGCGGCAGCGAGGCGCGCGTCTTTTCCGGCAAGACTAAGGGCGCTTCCCGCCAAAATTGCTCCAGATCCTCGGCATCGCGGCCTTGTGGCGCAGCCTGCGCGATGGCTGCGTCAGTTGCCTCTTGCGGTGCACTCGCATCCGACTCGACGACCCGCAGCACCTGCCCGGCGCGCACGCCCGTTAAAACTTGGCGAATACCCGACGGCCACGCGATCTTCACCTGCTCGGCCTCCTCGCTCGACCCCAACCCAAAGAACATCCGCGCGTCGTTTTGCGACAAATAGCTCGCCGCACTGCGCTTTTCCGCCACCAGCGTCCGGCCATCCACGCGCACCACCACGCGAGCGCCGTACCCATCGCGGTTACTCGTCCGCCCCTCTAGCATGAGCGCCAAGTAGTGGCCCGCTTGGCTGTCATTGCGCCAAAGTAAGGCGCGTTGCCCAGTATTGAGCAAGAAAATATCCAAGTCGCCGTCGTTGTCGTAATCGGCCACGACCGAGCCGCGCCCGACTAAATCCCGCGTCGGCGCGGCCACGCCAGCAGCTATACTCACATCGGCAAAGCGACCTTGGCCATCGTTGAGATAGAACTGATCGCTCTGGCCGTACGCGGCCTGCGGATCAAACTGGTCAATGTCCTCGTCGATGTGGCCATTGGCCACGTAGAGATCAGGGTCGCCATCGTTGTCGGCGTCGAGGAAGTTGATGCCAAAGGCCAGCCTGTCCAAGCTATTGGCCGCTATACCTGCGGCCAGCGATTCGTCGGCAAACATCCCGTCGCCCGCGTTGCGGTACAGCGTGTTGCTCTCCCACTGGAAATTAGTCATCGCCAAGTCGAGATAGCCATCGCCATCGCCGTCGGCCACATCCACGCCCATCGTCCCTTCGGGCTTGCCGCCGATGTTGTACGCCACGCCAGCCACCAGCCCCACTTCGGCAAAGCGGCCGCCATCGTTGCGCCAGAGAAAATTCGGCGTAGCGTCATTGCCCTGAAACAAATCGGGATCGCCGTCGAGATCGTAATCGAAAAACACCGCGCCCAATTCGCGGCCTTCGCGCGTGAGTAGCCCAGCCTCTACTGTCACATCCACAAAGCGGCCACCATCGTTGCGCCAGAGCGCGTTCCGCTCCCCTCGGTATTCGGTGGGGGCCAAGTGCCGCCGCGGCCAGCGCAGCGTCCCGCCTGCGCTCAGTTCGCCGCGCTCAAATTCGTAGTGCAAGTAATTCGCCACGTACAGGTCTAAGTCGCCGTCGAGATCGTAATCGGCAAACGACGAGCCGGTTGACCATCGCCCGTCCGCCCCAATCCCGACCGCAGCCGTCACATCCGCAAAGACCCAATCCATCGCCGATCCTTCGTTGCGATACAGCCGGTTGCGGCCAAAATTGGCAACGAAGAGGTCGGCATCCCCGTCGTTGTCGTAGTCCCCGGCGGACGCGCCCATGCCGTAACCCGCGTCCGCCACCCCGAGGCTTTGGCCGACCTCGGCAAAGTGCCCGCCATCGTTGCGATACAGCGCGTTTTGCGGCGGCACCGCCGAGACATACCCAGGCAAATCCGCTCCATTGACCACGTACAAATCCATCCACCCGTCGCGATTGTAATCGAAAAACGCCGCTCCAGACCCTATTGTCTCCACCCCGTATTTGCGCCCAGACCGGCCGCTGGTATGGACAAAATCGATCCCTGCTGCCGCGGTAGCATCGACAAAGCGCACGACGGGCGCAGGCGGTGGGTCGCTCGCAGTGCAGCCGCACACTAAGGCGACGAGATATGTTGAAAGTTTGCGTGGAATAATCATCACTTTGATATAGAATTGCTTGCTGTTTACAATAACCTAATTAGCATTTAGTAAATTTACACGGCACTAAGGGACTAATATATTTGTTTGAAATAGATGAAAATTCCCACTAGGAGGCCTCTTTGTTGCGTCTTTTTCTTTTGTTGCTCACTGCTGTATCCTTCGCCTGTACCTCTCCCGAACCTCCGCCCAGCCCAGATGTCCTCGCCCGCGTCGGCGACGTCAACATCGAGCGCGACCGCGTCGAACGCGCTGCCTCGCGGCTCTTTCCCAAAAACGCTCCGGGAGACCTTCAGCGCCAAGCCCTTGAGCCGCTCATCGACATTGAGGTCTTGCTGTTGGCCGCCCGCCAAGACGGCCTAGAAAACGACTTTCAAGTCAAAAGCAAAGTCGCGCAACGACAACAGGAACTCATCCTCGACGAAATGTATAGTCGTGGCGTGGTCGCTGTCGCTGAGGACATAAGCCGCGACGAGGCTCGCCAGTACTTTGAGCAGCACCACATCGGTCAGCAGCGCCGCCTGAGCCGCATCCTCGCCAGCGGGCCAGCCGCCATCGACCACGTGCTCGCCCGGCTGCGCGGCCCCGACAGCTTTGCCGCAGTGGCGAGCGAACTCTCCGACGATGGC
This sequence comes from Candidatus Latescibacterota bacterium, assembly GCA_022826515.1. The sequence goes on along the minus strand of JAJDUT010000053.1, from coordinate 19,603 downwards.
AACACCGCCCAGCAAGGCGGCGACCTCGGCTGGAAGAGCCGTCTCGACTTCAAAAACTACGTTCTGCGCCGCCAGATATTCGGAGCCAAGCTGGGCGAGATCATCGGTCCCGTGCAGGAGCCAGACGGCTTTTCGGTCTTCGTTGCCACTGACGAGCGCGAAGTGCCCTTCGGGGATATGGCCCCGGCCGTCATCGCGGCCATGCAGGAACAAAAACACGCCCTCGCCACCTTTGAATTCCTCGAAGGGCTGGCTAACCGCGCCGACATCTCAGAACGGCGCGAAACCTTCGAATTGCTCTTGGCCCGGCTCAGCGAAGCTGGCGAGCAAATGCCCACGTTCAAAAAGGGGGAGACCGAGCTAGTCCTGCTCGAACTCGATGGCGAGCCGTGGACGCTGAGCAACTTCATGGCAGCCATGACCAGCGAGCGCAACCCGGCCGAGATCCGCGAATTGGACGACTTGCGCCGCTTCGCCCGCCGCCTCTATGCGCTCAAGGTCCTGCTGCCTCGCCACGCCCGCGAAATAGGCATCCACGAGGCCGAGCGCGTCGCCCAAGGCATTGAAGCCACGCGCCGCCAAGCGCTTATCGAGCGCATCCGCCAAATCAGAGTGCTCGAAACGCTCAACCCGTCCAAAGACGAAATTCGCGCGTACTACGAGGCACACAAAGACCTCTACGTACGCGAGGAGCGGATCTCGATCCTCGAAATCCTCGTCGATACCCGCGCACAGGCGGACTCACTGCTGGCCGCCATTGAACGCGGCGGCGACCTCGGCGAGCTAGCCCGTCGCTACTCGCGGCGCAGCACCCGCATCCGCCGTGCCGAAGGGCGCATCCAGCTTTTGCGTCCCGACAAGTACGGCAATTTAGGTTGGGAAGCCAAAGACGCCGAGGTCGGCCAGATCGTCGGCCCGGTCAAGACCGCGCAGGGCTTTACGGTTTTCAAGGTGCTCAACAAGGTGCCCGGTTACCAACAGAGCTTGGACGAGGTCTGGGGCCGGGTGCGCGCCCACTTGCTCCAAGACCTGACCCAAGAGCGCTTCGATGCGTTGCTAGCCAAACTTAAAAATCAGTACGCCGACCAGATCCACATCTACGAGGACCGCCTTAGAAATTAAGAATTAGGAATTAGGAATTAAGAATTAGGGCTGGGGCCGGGAATTCCTAATTCTTAATTCCTAATTCTTAATTCTCAGTAAAGATCATCCTCGCCAAACCGCATCTTCCCTTTTGAAGCCTCCCCAAAGTACTGCTCCACCTTCTCCTGCGAGCGCGGAAAGTACCGATTCAACTCTTCCACCACCGCTTGCACTTTCTCCGCGTCCTCTCCCATATCCAGCAAGAGTCGCGCGTACAAAAAGAGTAGCTGCAAGTTGCGCCGGTCCACTTCCATCGCCTTCTCTAAGTGCGCCCGGGCCTCCGCCAACCGTCCCTCTTCGGCTAGGGCAGTCCCCATCAGCAGATTGGCTTCGGCTCCCTCTGGGTACAGCTCCAGCAGCACCTGTGCCAACTCTTGCAAGGACGTGCCTTTGAGCTGCGGCTGCCCCCGGGCGTGCGTGCGTTGCAAAAGGTGCCCGTACTCGACCGTGCGCTGCCGTTCAAAAAAGGCTAGTACAACGCCAACAGCCGCGACGATCAAGAGCAACTTAAGCGAGCGCAAATATCGCATTTAGATTTCCTTTTCGTGCCCCTGCTAGAACCTCAAAATACGAAAATCATATTGCCCTCTACCCCGAATGCTCCGTCGATAAATACCCACAGTGCAGAAGCGGAGAACTCGCCTAGTGCTAGCCCCAAAAAGAAGGGTCTCATCGTCCGGTAGAGCCGCACCCCACCATAGCGCAGGATCGCCGCCTTGCACAACCAAGCCAGCAGGATGGACAACCAGCCGAAAGTAATGATCGGATGGGTGTTGGACACTGGGAAGCCAATAGGGTGCAGTGGCCAAGCCAAAAAGCGCTGGCGCAGGTACAGCAGCACGCCCATGACACCTGCCCCTAGGGTAATAAAGGTCAGTCGCGGCGCAAAACTCGCCTCGGGCGCGTTGGCCAGCGAAGCCATGTGATTGAAGGGCCAACGCACAACGCCGCGAAAGTACCAGCCGTGCAGATTGATGCCGCCGTGTTCATAGGCCAAGCTCATGGTGTACCAGATCGAACCGGCCAGCGCCACCACTAGGGCGAGCAGTAGTGCCCAAGGCAGGTGGCGCAAGTGGCGCTCTTGGCCGGAGCTCAGACGCAAACTGTGCATCACTGAATTCATCATATTGGCCGCCGTATCCCCCAACCACACCGTGCTCAAGCCCAAGCCGGTCATGTTATGCAGGCCCAGCACTTGGGGTCCAAAGCCGCGGATCATAAAAGCCTGGGGCACCATCGGCGTCTGGATACTAGGCAAACCCGCCTCGCAGGTTATGCGCGCTAGGCCGATAAACACAACTAAAGCACCAACGACTAGCAGGATGGCTACATACAAATCGAGACCAGTGCTTATAAGCCAAACTAACATGAAGAGTAGCCCCCCTGCGAAACCGCACCCGGCCGCTCGCGGGCCGAGCAATTCCCGCCGAGCCGGTTCCTCGCGGCCTAGCGCTTGACGCCAGAAACTGCCCAAGTGCTGGCGCGCATTCCACAATACGAATAAAACTAGTATTAGCATAGCGCCCGACATCTGCAGCGACAGGGGTGGACTTGCTCCACCGGAAGTCCACATATCTCCGCCGCTGAGTTGCAAGCCGATACGGGCAAAGACGCTTTGCTCAAGCAGCCCCACCAGGCAGAAAAACCACAGACTGAAAGAGACGCCTAGCGGCATGAGGTAAGACAGGCCGAGCACGGGAAAATTGAGCAGGAAAGGCACGCTCATCCGCCCGTCGAGCAAGGGGATCCTGCCTCGCACGGCGAGCGGCTGAAAGGCGTCGTGGTAGTTGTGCAGCGAGTTCCACGAGTGCAACAATAGAGGGAGCAAAATCCCCAGCCACAGCAAGCGACTTTTAAAGAAGCGACCGATGCGCCGCTCTGCGCGCTCGGCATCCTCGATCATTGCCAGGGGCAACTGGGTCAACGGAAAGACCAGTCGCTCCCGGTCTATCCACTGGCCACGCAGCATAACGCCTAGACAGAACATAACCACCGAAAAGGCCACCATAAAAGAAGTCCACGCCGCCAGTGATATGATCCAAGCGGACCAAGGAATCGAAGCGCCTGGAGGCAGCCCCTCGAAAAACAAGTGTACTGCTTCGGGGTCTTGGGGAGTGACCCAGGGATCGAGGTGGGGGATAAAAAGATTGGCCCAATTGTTTTCGGGCGTGGCGTAGTAGTAGATCCCGGAAATGATGGACATGAACCCGCCGGTAAAGCCGGTAGTGACCACGGCTCCAGCTACCAGCATCATGGCGTAAATGAGGATCAGATCGGCGCGGGTAAAAGCGAGACGACGGCTCAGAGACTTGAGCAGGGGCGAGACTAATGCCGTCAGCACAAAAAAGAACAGCACGGCAATGACGGGGATGGCATTGCCGGTCAGCAGCGAACCTTTGACGATGAGCACGGCCCACGGGCTTATCAGGCTGATCGCCGCGACCAACACCACACCAGTCAAGAGGGCGCGCATTCGGCTTACTCCTCACACCCCAGCGCAACCAAAGAAGGGAGGGCAGGTACTCCCCGCCCTCCCTTCTTTGCACAAAAGAAAACTGACAAATGACCTACAGACCTTCCCCTAGCAGGCTTTTCACCTGGCCCCAAGAAGTAGCTTCAACTGCGGTGTCCACCTCTTCTGGCGGCGTCAGGAAGACATCGGGGATGCCGCCGGTGTTGGCGAACTGATCGCCCATGCTCACATACGCCTGCCAGTAGAACCCGTTCTCGCAGCACTCCTCGGCAGTCGGATCGTTGCCGTTGGCGTTGAGGCCCTCGTCGGCATCGTCGAGGGAAATGCCCATGCCGATGGTTGACTCAGGCGTCAGGATCCATTCCGTGCTAGCGTCGGGACCGCCGCTGATCGACAGCGGATCGAAGAACAGGAGACTGAACTCGTAAAAGTACTCGTTGCCCACATTGGCATTGACATTCTGGACGAAATCGCCCGAATGGGTCCACCAGAAGTTGAGCGCGTCCTGCTCAAAGTTGCCGAGGGCGCCGTTGTACATCTGCACCCGGGGAAATTGCTCAGACATGCTCAGGCAAATCTGATAGGCCGGCTGTAAATCCTGATCGTTGGGTGCCGAGTAGGGACCGCCGCCTTGGTTATCTGGATCGAAGTGAATCTCGCAGTTGTCGTCGCGGAAGGTGCAGCCGGGATTTTTGTCCACGATCAGAAAGTCATCCACCACGTGAACCATGCCATATACCCGATTCTGTCCTTCGTTCCAGCCGAGTAGAATATCTATGAAATGGTCGTCGGCGTCATCTACGCCGCCGGTCAGGATGAACATATCGACACTGGTTATCTCAAAACTCGGATCAACCCACGCCCAATCATCGCGTTCTCCGTCGATGGTGGGCAGGGCATTGTCGGGAATGCCCACGGCGAAGTACAGCGGCACTTCGACTGGATCTTGGGCAAAGGAGGAAGTCGCAACAATCGGCAACAAAAAGGCAACCAATAACAGCGAGCGTCGCATAAAAGGCTCCTTTTGAGAGGTGAGGCAGATCCCAGAGATCGGGATCTACACAACGGAAAACTATGGAGAGCCGATACCTCCTTTCGAGGCTCTTAGCGGGATTAAGAGACAGTGGCTATAGATGAGCTTCTTACATAATCAAAATCCGACCGCATAACAAGCTAATTTTGCTCTTGTTATGGTGCAGACCCAGTCAGCCTCTCGTAGATAGTTAGCTGTTGCTGCGCTGCGGAAATTTTTCCCTGCTGCATGTAGATTGCGCCTAGACTGGAGTACGCCTGCGCGTATTGGGGGTCAATCGCAATCGCTTTTTTATACGTTTGGATAGCGCGCTGAGGCTGGTTGATGGCCAGATAGGCATAGCCGAGGTTGTTGTACGCTCGCACATAGCTCGAATCAGCTTGTAGCAAGGCGCTGAAAACTTGAATGGCTTGGTGCGGGCGCTGCTGGCGCAGATAGATATTGCCCAAGTTGTTCTGGGCGTCAATGTGACTGGGGGCGATCTTCAAAACGGCCAAATACGATTGGCGAGCCGCTTCATAGCGCCCCATGCGCCCATAGATTTTTCCCAGTCCGAAACACGCTGTGGCATCGCTGGGATTGAGCACGATGGCCGTTTTCAAGTCCAGCAATTCCTGATAGTTAGTCTGTAAAAGCTCAAAGTAACCCAGCACGGCATGGCCCCTATCACTCAGACCAACGCGCAAGTAGGCCTGTCCTAAGCTGTAGTAGGCTTCTGCGTGATCTGGATCGCTGCGAATGGCCCGTTCGAGATATTCACTGGCGTGGACGGGATCGCCCGCATCGAGCAGCAAGACCCCCAATCGCGCTAGCAGGGTGCTCGCGTCGGGATGAGCAGCTAGGGCCTGCTGCAAAAGTTGCTGGGCCTCTTCCCCCTTCTCTTGGGCCATATATATCCGCGCCATAAAGTCATAGGCTTGGTGCCGCTGGGGATCCAAGCGAACAACTTGCTGGAACTGCTCCAGCGCCGCCGCATAACGGCCTTGGACAAAGTAATTCCACCCCAAGCGGAATTTGAGTTCGGCACTGCCGGGCAGCGCGGCAACGCCCCGCGTTAAGACCTGAATGGCAGTGCTGTATTCTGTTTGGCGAGCATGGACGCCGGCCAAATTGATATAAGCCTGTTCGTAGTTGGACCGACGCTCGATAGCCTGCTGATAGTGCAAGATAGCCTGTTGGTACGAGCCTTGGCTGGCGTAAAAATTGCCCAAGTAGTAGTGGGCGATGGCTTCGTCCCCTAAGGCCAACGCCCGCTGAAGCGCCGCCAACGCCTTAGTCCGATCTCCCTGATCGCCGTAGAGTTTTCCTAGTCCGGTATAAGCCTGAGCATGGGAAGAATCGAGGGCAACGGCTCTTTGGTAATGCACTTCTGCCGCCTCGTAGCGCCGCAACTGGTGCAGCGCTTCGGCCAAGCGAAAGTGGGCGTCTGGATCTGGGGATCTGCTGGCGACTGCTGCGGTCAGCGCATCAACGTTCTCCACAGACGCGCGGGCGGCACCGTCGGGCGGAGCAAAGCGACCGGCGTCGATCAGAACGGGTGGGGCTTCCCGCCAGAACTGCTCTAGTGCAAATGCGGGCGGTGCCGAGCGCTCTCCTGCTTGGAACGCTTTTTTATGGGGGCTATCCCCAGTTTGATCCACAACCGGTTCCATCGGCTCCAAAATCTCCAGTAGCTGATCGGCCTCCACGTCTTTTAATTGCTGGCGGATGCCCGAAGGCCAAGCGATGTCTATCCGGTCGGCCCGGTCGTATGCGCCCAGTCCGAAGAACAACCGGGGATCGCTCTGCGATAGATAGCTAAAGCTGCTGCGGGTTTGCTGCGTTTGCTCTCGATCCCTCGTCCTCACGGTGACTTGGGAGCCTAGGCCGTCCCGGTTGCTGCGGGTGCCGACCAAGCGCAGGGCGAGCCAGTGGTTTGCCGACGCCGTATCGTTGCGCAACAATACGGCCGGCTGGTTGCTGTTGACTACGAAGAGATCGCCGTCGCCATCGTTGTCGTAATCGGCTGTGGCCGCGCCGCGCCCCACCATAGTGCGCTGAAAAAAAGGACCGGCTTGCGCGGAGATTTCGGCGAAGCGGCCCTGGCCGTCGTTGAGAAAAAGCTGGTCGCGCTGGCCGTGCGAAACTTGGGAATCAAAATCGGCGATATTGTCGTCGATATGACCATTGGCCACGTAGAGGTCCGGGTCGCCGTCGCGGTCGAAATCAAAGAAGTTGACCCCGAAAGCCAAGCGGTTGAAGCTGGGTGCCCCCAGCCCCGAAGCGGTAGACCGATCGCGCCATAAGCCATCCCCTTTACTTTGGTAGAGGGTATTGCTCTCCCACTGAAAATTGGTTACCACAATTTCTAGGTGGCCGTCGCCGTCCGTATCGGCAATGTCGGTGCCCATGCCCCCTTCGGGCTTGCCCGCTTCGTTGTAGGCCGCGCCGGCCGCCAAGCCGATTTCGCTGAAAGAGCCACTCCCTTCGTTGCGGTAGAGAAAATTGGGCGTGGCGTCGTTGGCCTGAAACAGATCGGGATCGCCATCGCCGTCCAAGTCGAAAAAGACGGCACCCAACTCGCGCCCTTCAAGGCTGAGCAGTTCCGCTTCTTCGGTGACATCGACGAAGCGACCGTCGGCCTCATTGCGATAGAGAAAGTCGCGGCGACCGGGATATTCAGTGGGGGCATAGTGGCGTCTATCCCTCTGCAGGCGACCGTTTTCGTCGCGGGGATCAGTCTCGAACTGATAGTCGAGATAGTTGGCGACGTAGAGGTCTAAATCGCCGTCCAAGTCGTAATCGACGAAGGCCGAGCCTGTGGACCAACTTCGGTCGCTATCCGGGATGACTGCGGCTGTGACATCGGCGAAGTGACCGCCTTCGTTGCGGTAGAGCACGTTGGGGCCAAAATTGGCAACGAAGAGATCGGCATCTCCATCGTTGTCGTAATCCCCCGCGCTACAGCCCATGCCATAACTGGTATCGGCAACCCCGGCCACCGTTTCGACGAAACGTCCGTCGGCGCGGTTGCGGTAGAGTGCATTGCGGGGCGGCTGGGGCGATATGTGACCGGGCAGATCGGCTCCGTTGACGACGTAGAGATCCATATACCCGTCGCCGTTGTAATCGAAAAAAGCGGCTCCCGAGCCGAGGGCTTCCACCCCGTACTTCCGACCTGAAAGACCGCTGGTATGCCTAAAGTGGATACCAGCGGCCGCAGTGACATCGGCGAAGCGGACCGTCGCCGACCGCTCTTGCGGGCGCAGGGGCGGATCGGCGACAGGGGAATCAAGCTCTCGGCCGCATCCCCACAGCAGCAGGATGGCGGCGAGCGCCTCAAAGGTAAGAACCTGCCGGTCCACTTCAGCGCACGAGGGTCATCCGCGCTAGGTAGCGCGCGTCGCCCATCTGCGCCGAGACGAGATATACTCCGCTGGCGGCCTCCCGTCCACCCTCATCGCGCCCATCCCATGCTAGCTGATAGACGCCGGCTGGCCGGTATCCCCTAAAGATCCGCCGCACCGTCTGCCCCAAGATATTGTACACCTCGATATCGACTTCGCCCGCCTCTGGCAGCGCCACTGAGATCGAGGTTGAGGCATTGAAAGGGTTGGGAAAATTGAATACTCGCACGGCCACAGGTCGAGCCGACGGTGCGGGAACCGAGACCACGAGACCCGCCTCAGCGGCCAATTCGAGGCCGGCTGGCGGCAACCCGCTGGGTACCCGCGCTGGCACGTGAACCGCTATTGTCGAATCAGTCAGGGCGTGCATGAAAGCCAACAGGTCGTGTTTCTCCTCGTCGCTCAGGCCTAGGGGGACTAATTCGGGATCAATATTCTCGGCGGGAACGGAGGTTTCGTCGCCGCCGCCGCGGTCGTAGAACTCGATGACATCCTCCAGTGTCGCAAGAGCGCCGTCGTGCATGTAGGGGGCCGTCTGCACAATTTGGCGCAAGCCCACCACGCGGAAAGCACCGATGTCACTGCGGTTGCCCGTATTGAGAAAGCGACCTTCGTCTCTCCCGGTCGGACGCGGGGTGCCAGTATTGGTCGTAGCCGACGCTCGGCCCGGCCCGATCTGTTCGACTCCTTGGGCGCGAAAGCTCGAATCCGTAAACAGCGGGCCGCTGTGACAGTTGACGCAGCGCGCCTTGGTGTGAAAGAGTTCGAGCCCGCGCTTTTGCGCCGACGTCAGAGCCGCGTCGTCGCCGGCCACATAGCGATCGTACGCGGTGTTGACCGTATTTTGCTCGCGCTCAAACGCAGCGATGGCCCGGCCGAAGGTCGAGCGCGTAATGACCGACTGCAAGGGCGTTGGATCGTGGGCGCAGCCGAGCCGCGGCAACTGCCGGGCCACGGAGTCGGCTTCAGTCGGGAAGGCTTGCTCGAAGAGTGCGACATATTCGGGAATCCCCCGCAACCGCGTTAGCACGCTATCGACGGCCATCTCGCGCTCATAGGCATCGCCGCGTAGCTCCACGCGCACGATGAGCGGCCGCAGCGCTTGCGCCTCCAGCCCGCGATCCTTGCCGTCCCACAGCATGAAGCCCTTGGGCGAAGGCAGTCCAGACTCGTCGCCGTTGTACCCGACATTAAAGAGGGTCATGGTGTGCCGTGGCTCGGTAATCACGGTGTCGCCGGTGACAGCCGAACGCCCCGTCACCCGCTCCGGCCCCAAGCCCTTGCCCCCAACGCCCACCGCGAGTGGTAGCCCATCGGCCATACCAAAGGTCGGCAGATGGCAAGTGCCACAGGCTGTGTCCTTCTCGCCGCTGAGAATGGGATCGAAGAATAGCAAGCGGCCCAACTCGACGCGATCAGGGTTGTAGGGGTTGTTCTCGGGATAGGGCACGGGCGGCACCGACTGGAGGCCGAAGCGCTGCCGCAAGTCGTCTTCCTGCCCCGGTGCGCTGGCGGCACTGGCGAGCAAGGTCAGCGCGGCAGCGATGGTTAGATATCTCAGTTTATTCATGGTCCCCCCCTTTGGGCCAAACCAGCGGGACGCTCTTTATCGCACCCCATGTCTCGCGGCGCAACCCCGTGCCTAGGTTGGCGCTAGCGGCGCAGCGGAACCCTACGTCCGGGCCTTTGAAATCAGGGGCATCCCGCGCTCGGTACGAGGGCCGCACGTGGCTGGCGTCAATCGCGTACGAGCCGCCGCGCACGGCCTTGACCACGCCTTCATCTGGCCCTTGGGGATTGATGTCTGGGCCAACGGTGTAGTAACTCGGATGGTACCAGTCGTTGGTCCACTCAAAGACATTGCCCACCATGTCGTGGGCTCCAAAGGGACTGGAGCCGTCTCGCGTTTGGTAGCCATCTCTGTTGGAACCGTCGAAGAAGCCGACGGGGTTAGTGCTGAGGATGGCCCCAAAGCCGCGCTCAAACGGATCGTTGCTCTGGAAGTAATTGGCGCGAAAGGCATCGAGGCCGTCGCCCCAAGGATACTTGCGGCCGTCGTCGCAGCGCGCGGCGCGCTCCCATTCGGCTTCTGTGGGCAATCGCTTGCCAGCCCACTGACAGAAGCCCTCGGCGTCGTACCAGGTCACCAGCGTAATGGGGTGGTTTTGCCGCGCAGCCGTATTCTGCAAGGTCCACTCCGGGATCATTGCACCCGTGTCGCGCTGGTACTCTCCCCATTGCGCCACCGTGACCTCGTATTTGTCGATCAGGTACGCGTCGAGGTAAATGTCGCGCACGGGCTGCTCGTCAAAGGCTTCGCCTTCCATGCCCCGGGGGAAAAACCCGGCCGGCACTAGGACCATAGCCGTGGGCCAACCCGTAGGCAGCGGGACACTCCGCTCGACTTTCTCGTGCTGGGCGCAAACCGGCAGGGCGATCAGCGCACAGAGGGTAATTCGACCGATCATATTAGCACATTCTCCAGATAAGGACTTGGCTAGGGCTGTTGGAAGGTAAGATACAAATCGAGCGGGAATTCCGCTCCAGCCCACGGCCAGCCCATTTGCCTTGTTCCGTGGCGCGGGTATTATTATTTACTGATGTTACGCAGTTTTTGTCATGCCTGCGCTCCGCAAGCAGGCATCCAGCAAGGCCCATTGGAAGCCCGGGTGTAGGCTGGATTCCCGCTTGCGCGGGAATGACCCCAGGTGCATCGGGATGTTCATCTTCTGAAGGTACGTATGCGAATGAAGACATTTATGAATTTTCACATGGCCCTCGCTGCCGTCTTGATCTTGGGCAGCTATCCGTTAGCAGCCGACCAGTTGCGCTACGACTCGGCACGCGATTGGCGTCAATGGGGGAATCTGCCTTTGGGCGCGGTGGAATTGACGCCGTCCGGTGAGATCCAACTTACAAAGATCGAGAAGGGGACCGACGCCGTGCGCGATTTGGACCAATTCGACGGCGGCATCCGCAATGCGGGCTCCAACCTCAACACCGCCCGTTTGGTCATCGACGGCAACCCAGCGACCGGCTGGGCACCCAACCCAGAGGCCGATCCAGACGAGTGGTTTATCGAAATCGACTTGGGCCGCGCGGTCTCGGCCAAAAGCGTCACCTTGGTATTCGATGCGGAGGCTCCGCCCTTTGAACTTTTCGACCTCCTACTTTCGACCGGCGAGCCAGAAACCGACTTTATCGCCGCACCTATTGAAGGCTCCTTGGTCTATCGCGTCAAAGAGCGTATCAAAGAAAACACCGACCATCGGGTAACGTACCAAATAGAACAAATCGACGAAGAGCCAATCCAATTCATCCGCTTTGAGCCCCTGCTCATAGTGCCCGATGCCCGCCTCGCCGAGGTCGAGGTAGAGACCATCGGCGACAACATCGCCCTCGGGCTATTGGAGCGCGGCGGGGGCGTTGATATCAACATCAATCTTGCCAGCAACGACTCGCAGCCTCTCGGCAAAGCAAGAGCGCTCTTCGACGGCGATTTGTACGAGCGCTGGCGTGCTGGGACGGCTTCGCGTGGCCTCACCGACATCCTCGCCCACATGATCCTCGACTTGGGCGCGGTCTATTGGGTCGATCAAACGCGGATTATCGGCGGCGTGGTCGTGCGCTCCGGCTTTGGTGGCGGCATTACCACCAACCACTACGTTCACCGCCGACGCTGGGGCTTCCGCTTCTACGAGTTTATGACCTCAGACGGCTCGCTTTCGCCCGACGGCACCCGCCTGTGGACCAAGCACTTTTCCGGTGCCTCGCCTGGCAGTCAGACCTCCAAGGGCCTAGTTGATCACCATTTCAACCTACTGCCGACTCGCTTTGTCCGCATCTTCTGGAAGTACTGGGACACTAGTTGCTATTCCTTTCAACGGCTCGGCGAGGAGGGCGGCATCAACAGAGTCCCCGGCTGTGGAGCGGGTGGGACCACCGACGAGATTCAAATTTTCGGCGAGGGGTTCCCGTCGGAGGTAGATTTCCGCTCCCCCCTGATCGACTTGGGGGCCGGCAAGAACCTCAACTCCGTGGAGTGGAGCGGCGACGAGCCGTTCGGTACGCGCATTGAGATTCGCACCCGTACCGGCAACGAAATTTTGGAGACCTACACATATCGCGACAAAAACGGCAAGGAAGTTACCGAGCGGAGATACAACAAACTCATTCCCAGCTTCAAAGGCCCTATTGACACCACCCTTGCTGCCGGCGGCGATTGGAGTCCGTGGAGTCGCATTTACAGCTTTTCGGGCGAGGCTTTTCTCTCGCCCTCACCGCGCCGCTACCTCGAAATCGACGTCCGCATGACCTCGGATTCACCGACTGTGGGCGCTTCTCTCGACCACTTGGCCGTCAATTTTACTCAACCGCTCGCCGGCCGCGTACTCGGCGAAATTTCTCCTCAGCAGACCCTACCGGGAGTACTGACGGAGTTTACTTACTACTTGCGGCCCGAAAACGCCAGCGGATTCGATCGCCTCGCCGTCGAGTCGGACACACCGGTGCAATTTACCAGCGTCGCACACAATGGCACCGCACTCGACGCGCAGATAGACACCACCGCAAGCGGTTTCCTAGTCCATCTGCCCAACCGCATCCGCACTGACCAACTCATCGAGCTGAAATTTGCATCCTCAGTATTCCGGCAATCGACGCGCTTTGACGTCTTTTTGCAGGACAGCGGCCAAGACGAGAGCGTGCGGCAGCGCGTGGATCCAGGTGACGCCACTGACTTGGTCGAGAGCAGCACCAACATCGTCAGCTTGCCGATCTCTCGGGAATTACTCGCCAATATGTCCTTCTCGACCAAGGCGATTACCCCCAACGGCGACGGAGTCAACGACGAACTGACGTTGGAAATCGCGCTGGTCAATGTGCTAGCGCCACGTCCCCTGCGACTGCGCCTGTACGACCTTGCCGGCCACCCGGTGTACGACCGCGGCGAAGACAGCCTCGCCGGCCATCGCAAGCTCATTTGGGACGGCCGCGACAGCCACGGAGATCGCGTGGCCCCAGGCCTGTACGTACTCGAAATCCTCGTCGAGGGCGACGCTGGCGACGAGAAAGCTCAAGCGCTTATTTCCGTAGCCTACTAGGAAATTCACGGGCAAAAAAATCTTGACAGTCAAATACATATTTATTTATATACCCGACTATTATTCATATTTTAGAAATCGCCGGGGAAAGGAGGTTCGCAGTACCAACCGCTTCACTTTTATTTTGAGCAAGCTCGTAATTCTGCCCGTTGAAGCCTTGTGGCGGGCCTTTTCTTTTCACTTTTTACGTTCAGCAGCTATCCTAAGGAGGATTTAACAATGCGCAAAGTCCTAGCTTTAACTCTAGGCGTATTGCTCGTCGCTGGTGCTGCCTTCGCGCAGGAGCCGGCTGAAGTACCGCTCTTTTTTGCCGTGGGTATCCCCAGTAACGCCCTGCCCACCATCGATGGCGACAATTCCGACTGGGCTTGGGTTGATCGCAGCTTTGAGGTCACCATTGAAGACATGAATCCGCTGACCGGCGGTGCCGACGATGCCGATGACCTATTCATTGACCTGATCATTGGCTGGAGCGACGCCAACAACCGCGTCCACGCCATGATTCACGTCCACGACGACTTCCTGATCGTCGATAAGAACCCCACCTGCACTTTCCGCGATGACAACTGCGAAGTGCATTTCGATCCCGACAACCAAGGCGGCGGCCCGTACTCGGCCCCCAACGACCAAGACTTGCAGCCGGCCTACCAGATGTGCCTGAGCTTCTCCGAGCAGTTCTCGCGCGTCCAGATGTACAACGGCGCACTGGGCAATTTCGAGCAAGACGCTCTGAACTTCTGGTGGACCCACACCGACTTCGTCGAGGCCGGTCACGTCAACCAAGGCCAAGAGTACTACTACGAGTTCAGCGCCGAATTGATGGATCCGCTCTCGATCAGCGGCGGCCCGGATGCCAGCACGGTGTGGACGCTCGCGGCTGAGCAGACCATCGGCATGTCGATCTCGGTTGACGACGCCGACGAAGGTCTCAACGCCAACGGCAACGATCCGCTCTCGGAGGAATGCTGCGAGAACGGTTTCTTCTGGCAAGCTCAGTACAGCATGGCCGAGCAGTTTATGAACAGCGGCGGCATGCCCGATATCTTTCTGACGCCGATTGAAGCTGTAGATACGGCAGTCGAGGAAAGCTCTTGGGGCCAGATCAAGTCGCTGGTAGGCGAAGAGCTATAAACCAACTTTAGCAGTCTTCGTCTTAAGTACGTTCACAAGGGGAGGGGGAATTGGTTTCCCTCCCCTTGTTTTGTTTATGGGGACGAGAGGCGACACGCGCTATCTATTCATCACGTTAACCATGTTCAAAAGCTATCTACACATCGCCGCCCGCCATCTGATCCGCCATTGGCTCTATGCGCTGATCAATATCGGCGGCCTAGCGGTTGGGCTCGCGGGCTGTATGCTCATGGCCATTTGGGTTCTCGGCCAACTAGAGACCGACAGGTTTCACGAGTACGGCGAGCGCATCTACCGCGTCGTCACCCAAGGAGAGAAAGCTACCCGTCTGACGACGCCTGCCGTCCTCGGCACCAGCCTTCAGCGCGAAACGACCGAGGTGGAAGCCGTAGTGCGTATGCTGAACGTGGACAACCCAGCGCCGCTTATCAGCCACGGAGAGAAGCGTTTCTACGAGGATGCCTTTCTCTTCGCCGACCCGGAGGTTCTGAAGGTCTTCACCTTGCCCTTGGTTGCTGGGGACGCCGCGACTGCTCTCGACGAGCCTTTTAGCGTTCTCCTTTCCGAGTCTGCGGCGCACAAGCTGTTCGGCGACGCCAACCCTATGGGGCAAATCATCCGCTTCAAGGATCATCTCGACCTAAAGGTGACCGGGATTCTGCGCGACCTGCCCGAGCAATCTCACCTGCGGATCGAGTTCCTCGCCTCCTTTGTCACCGTGGAACGCTGGCTGGGGCCTACCGCAGTGAATGACTGGCGGCGCAGCATGTACCGCACGTACCTGCTGCTGCGTCCCGGCGTTGAGCAGCATTCGTTGAGTGGTCTGCTCGACCAATTGCGGCAAGAACACTTCGGCGTTGACGATCGCAGCCACTGGGAACTACAGGCACTCCAGCGGATTCACCTCTATTCGCGGGAGGACTTCGGCATCTCAGGAGGTGGGGACATCCGCGAGGTGATCATCTTGACGACGGTCGCGTGCTTGGTCCTGCTCGTCGCCTGCCTCAACTATGCCAATTTGGGAACCGCTATAGCCGCACAGCGGGTGCGCGAGATCGGGCTGCGGCTGTCGATGGGTGCTGGTCGCAGCCAACTGGCGCGGCAGTTCCTGATCGAGTCGGCCGTGGTGACCGCCTTGGCTTTTGCTGTCGCTGTGGTCTTGACGGACATCTTGGCTCCACATGTGACGCACTTCGGCGGGATGGAAGTTTCCCTAGCGTACTCCGATCCAAAGGTGCTGGCCTTGATGGCGTCGATCTTTCTCTTAGCGGTGGTTCTGTCGGGCGGCTATCCCGCCTTTTGCCTCGCTCGGATCGCGCCGGTGCGGGCTTTGGAGGGTAGTGGAGCTGTCGGCAGCAGAAGGGGGCGCATAGGCATGGTGACGGCGCAGTTTGTCGTCTGCGTGGGACTGCTCTGCGCAACGGCGATTGCTCAGCAGCAATTGGCTTTTATCCAAAACACAGAGCTTGGCATTGAGACCGAGCAGGTCTTGGTCGTGCCGATTCGCAGCCAAGCGATGCGGGGTGATCCGCAGGCAGCGAAGGAGCGATTGGGCCAGCTACCGGAGGTTGCCTCGGTGAGCGCGGCCGCTTTGTTTCCGGCAGGGCCGGTGGGCAGAAGAAGCATCCAGCCGCGTCCTGCGGAGGTGGATCCCGTGAGCGTCGATTTGCTGTGGGTCGATGCTGAAGTGACGGAAACGCTCGGCATGACCCTAGTAGCAGGAGAGGGGTTTACTGATAACATGGAGCCGCGCAATGGGTACTTCGTCCTCTCGCAGGCGGCAGTGCAAACACTGGGATGGGAGTCTGCGGAGGCGGCCATTGGCCGGACTTTGGCGATTGGGCAAGCCGGGGGCACGGACGTCTCCCCTGAAGGCATGGTCGTCGGCGTGGTTGAGGACTTCCACTCCGGCTCTCTGCGGCGCGGCATCCAACCGGTCGTCATGCAGCTATGGCCGTGGCACAACTACCTGATCATTCGCTTTCGCGCCCATTCCCTACAGCCCGTCGTGCAGCAAGTCGAGGCGGTGCTGGCAGAGTTAGATCCGGTCCATCCTTTTGAGTATTCCCTCCTCGACGACCGCTTTGCCGCCATGTACCACAGGGATGAAAGCCTAGAAACGCTGTTCGCTGGCTTCGGCGGACTATCTCTGCTCGTGGCCTGCGTGGGGATCTTTGGTCTCGCTTCCTTTGCCGTGGAGTGCCGGCGCATGGAGTTCGGCGTACGCAAGGTATTGGGTGCTACCGGGGTAGAGATCGGCCTCCGCCTCGCCGGAGAGTTTACGCGCTTGGTGCTAGTGGCCAGCTTGCTCGCCTGCCCGATCGCTTACTTTGGCATGGCTGGGTGGATGGAGCAGTTCAGCGAGCGCACCGAGGTCGGTGTTGGTCCGTTCGTCGCGGCAGTTGCAGCCGCGTTGGTCGCCGCTTGGGTGAGTGTAGCGTACCACGCCGTCAGGACGAGTCGGATCGATCCAGTAGAAGTGATGCGCTGTAGATGATGGTTGTGGTACTTTTCTACACAGAGGAACTTTAGAAGCTGATCCGCTTAGGTTCTTACCGTATAGGTATACCCCATGTCAACAAACTGGACTGATGTTGCATCGAGAGCCAGTAACCCTAATATAAGTATCGTCATTCCTACATTTAACCGAGCCCATACTTTGTCCTATGTTTTGAATGCTATTGCTGGCCAGAAATATGATTTAGATAATTTGGAAGTCATAATAGTAGATGATGGATCCACTGACAACACACAGGCAGTAGTAGAAGAATACCGTCCGAGACTGCACATTAAATATTTCTATTTAAAAAGAAGCAAAAAAAATGGCGTCTGTCGAGCGAGAAACGTCGGTATTCAAAATGCTTGTGGTTCGTTGCTGGTTTTTCTAGACTCCGATATAGTCATATGTCCAGATTATGTAGCCCAAATAGAAGCCGACTTCTCGGAATGCAATAAAATAGTCGTTCTGGGTTATGTCTATTGTTACGCGAGTTGCACCACAAATTCTAATGAGGATTGGAGCGTAGATTTAAAAATTAAAGTTAACTGGAGCGATATAATCCAGAATATAACCATGTTTGAGGAGGATAAACGCCTTTGGGACAATAGGGAGATAGCCTACCAGAGAGTTGAAGACAATCTTGACGAACTCTGTGCTCCATGGAGATTATTATGGGGGAATGCCTTCAGCATAAGAAAAGAAGAGGCTGTTGCCGTTGGAATGTTCGACGAGGAATTCGATAGCTATGGTTCCGAAGATTTAGAATTTAGCTATCGATGCTATATGAAAGGTATGAAATACGTCTTGAACCGCCATGCGTGGGCTGCCCACTACCCACACGAGTTCAATATTGAACAGAACATGATGAGTACTAGATTGAATAGGCTGAAGGTACTTCAAAAACATCCAAGTCCAGATATCGAATTATATACTGTAGTCGGCCGTTACCAGTTCTTGAGATTATGGTCGAGGATCAAAAATTTGGACCCCGTCTGTTATTTGCCTGATTATTCAAGGGATAAAAATTTTAACAGCATGATTAAGAATTGGAATATAATTAGTGACAATTCTAATATAGTTATAGGCTGTGGTACAGGCGAGTTTTTAAAGAAAATACCGTACTCCTATGCCACGGATCTTAGGCAAGAAAACGTGAGAATTGCAAAAAAAGTGGAAACGGTAGTCGAGGTAAAGTGGGCACTAGGAGTACGGCTGCCATTCCATGATAAGATGTTCAAGACGGCTGTGTTAACCGATTTTTGGAGAGCCTTGCCCATAGTTTGCACGATTAAAATTATAATGGAGATAATGCGTTTGACATATCTGTTTATGGTGATCTGTAGCGAAGATTATGCACCTCAATCAGCAGGGGCCTGCACAACTTGGCATGGGAATACCACTTTGGAGAAGCTGATCCGAAGACTCCGGCTAGATGTAGTCGACCGAACTGAGAATTTGATGTTGATTAGGAGTTCAGGCAGCACATTTGTTTCTTCTTCAAGCCGGGTGCTATTGACTAACCGGCTCCACAAGTCGGAAAGTAACCGCAAGATACTAGGTTCCTTTAACGACGCGACAGGAGACTAGATTTACCTTTATTCTTTCGGCCCAAGGTCTCGTTGAAACTACTAGGATAAACGCAAAGGCTCGTAATGTCTGTTCACAAGTATGGAGTAATTATACGAATATACTTCTTCAAGGGAGGCTAACATGATGACTATACTCGATCAGGAGCTAGGGACAGAGAATACCAATATAGGCTCTGCCCTACCAAAGCTCGCAAAGGGCTTTTTTCTTACTCTATATGGGGATGAGTCTAAATATGCAGCTTTTTTCCCATATAATCACTTTATGTGGATATCGAGTGATAGACAAAGAGTAAGTACTTTTCTTAAATCAGCAGCTAGGGGCGGGAAGTACGAAGAGCTCTTAACGACAGATATGATTACTAGTTTCTCTGAGTATTTCTCTGAACCATCGGTTGAGGAGAGTAATCCATTTCCTCAAGGGCAGCTTCTTGGTTCTACTATCTGTTTTCTGCCGACAAACTAGAGATTTTATCGCGGAGTTTCGACGGGTTGAATTATTGGGACGAACACGTGGTGCAGAGGTAGGAACGGCAACAAGGCCGCTTGTGCTTCGCAAGGGTGCTTATTGCGATTCTCTAGAAGGGAAAGGCGTATTTATTACTCCGAACGGTTACCTAAGCTTGTGTTCAGAGATAAGCCGCATTGATGATCCGAGAAAAGACGATTATTTTGTAGGCAGTTTCGATAGGTTGTTGAATCGATTCAAAATAAACGAGTCGGAGCTTAATAAAGAGACGTCAATTGTTCGGAATGAACTACCATTGTTGTGTAATGGATGCTTTGCTCAAGCATCTTGTAAGGGAGGATGCGAGCCTAGGTCGAAGAATGAGGAAGTTCAAGTTAAAAAAACTTGGTGCCATCTAGTTCGTGGGAACTTGCGCTGGATGTGGAGTGATGTCTACGCGGGATTGATACCGTCTAGGGCAAAAATAACTGCACCAGGATCTGTGGGAGAGGAACTACTTTGGTTGCCTATATACGATTCGACTATTTCTATGGAGTAGTCGAATTATAGCTTGAATATCCATTCCTTGTAAGTTTAAGTCAGTTTGACTCTAATCTAAGCTTAGCTATTTTGGCAAGTCGGGCTAACTTTTTCTGCTTATTCATGGCTTTGGTGCATAAAACTCGTGCCGGGGTGTTGGCTTCTTGTGTGTGTAGTTTAGGCTTTCTCGGTTAGGGGATAGGATTCGGGTTTAGCCAAATGCAGTAGCCGGTTGAGTATGGCACATCCCACCCGTGTTTC
>JAJDUT010000009.1 GCA_022826515.1 Candidatus Latescibacterota bacterium | reverse complement strand
TTTCGCACCGCGGGCACTCCGGTCGTGGATCGTCCGGGCGAGTAGGCCCTTACCGACGCCGGTCTCGCCCAACATCAGCACTTGGATATCCGTTTTGGCCACCTGCCGCACCCTTTTTAGGAGCAGGGCAATAGCCGGATTGCTGCTGAGTACTTTGGCCGGAGGTGTGTTGCTTAGTTGGGTCATACTTCATCCCTCAAGCCCCCGACCTCTTCCACGCCAACCCTCCGTTAGGGGCCTACCCGTCAGCTAATGCACATTCTGTGCCAACGGGCAGACCACGCACAAAAAAATCCTTTAGGAAAACCCTAAAGGATTGAAAACATACGACTTAAAAGAAAGGTGGGAGGTTCCTACGCTGCGCCGTTTAGCTCTTGCTACTCGTCATTTGCATAATTTTTTATGCAAATGAATAAATTTTTGTGCATAAGGTAGGTCATGTTCGTGATAGTCGTATCCGCCCGCTGGCGTCGTCGCATCGTCAAAGGTGACCAGCACCACATCCAGGGTACAGGAAGGTGCGGAGGCTTTGGCCTCTACCCAAGTACGCGACGACCCACGCGCAGCGGCCTCGCTCGTCCACAGAGGAGCGACCAGCAGGGCGATAGAAAAGAGAAAACATCTGATCATCGGGCACTCCTCTCTACAGACGTGTGCGAGAACAACGACTGCTTGACCTGACCCCAAGAAGAGGACAGTGAGGCCGTGGGAGTCAGTGCGTCTTTATATTCCACCGAAGTACCTCCGATCACTGCTCGGAGGCTCCTCGTAGCGTTTCTGAAGAGAGGGTAGTCCGTCGCGTAAATGTTCCAGCCACCTATATCAAGACCATAACCGGCAAGAAATCCAAAGCCCTGCCCTCCTTCAAAGTTGCCATGAAAATAGAACACGTACAATGGTACGGGTTCGGGTAGGATTTCCACCGTGACCCGGCTGGCCCCCTCGTCGGTCGAGACTGCGTAGCCGATCTCGTTGGCTCCATCGAAGCGATAGAGGGCTTGTTCGCCATCGGCGGTGCGCTCCATCAAGTGCGTACCCTCCCAGCGCAGCTTCTTGCCCGCGATAAAATGCGGCGGGGCCGGTGGCCAATTGGCTGGCATGTCGCTGATCACGTAATACGTCTTGCCGTCAATGACCTCCGTCCGTTCCACCGTTATGGTAAATTGGGGCTCCTCAGGAAATTGAGCCGTGTACGCGGGCCATTGGCTCATCTCTCGATCTTTGTAGTCGTGGTAGATATGCTCGTACGTCCACGAGTTACCCACGGCCAGCGGCAGATAATCCGACGCTTGGAAGTCCGTGGCAGCAGCAGGCAGCACCCCGCTCAGGCTGAGCAGGACTACCCAAAGCAAGCGAAACTGCGTCGTTCCCATGATTGATCTCCTTTCAAGAGATGGGAAAGGCGTCGTTCCAGCGGCCCCAAGCCGACCAGAGACGACGCGATAGGATACCGGATGCGGCCTCGGCGTTTATGCAATCGGATATAAGCATATTTCGTGCCAAGTGTCCCACCGCACATAAAAAATTGTTCAGGAAGCCCCTAAGCCCGTCTAAAAAAATTGTAAAAAAAATGCGATTTATTTTTGGCACCCCGTTACTCACCGTCGTTTTCGTTCATTTTGAACGACTTTTCCGTTCATTCTGCACGATTTTTTCGTTCATTTTGAACGATTTTTTACGGCACACTCGCATCGGTTTTAGCGGCCTTCTCCGCCTGTTGCAACAGCCGCACCATGATCGGACTCCGGCTGAGTACCTTCGCCGTTGGCTTGCCCGTTTGGCTCATCGGCGACCTCCTCCCACCTGTGTGCTCATTAATACAGACCTCCATGATTTGAAATGGGATACCTGCGCTGGTCGGTTTCTCGGTTCTATGCACATTTCGTGCCAGCGGTCCGACCGCGCACAAAAAATCCTTTAGGAAGGCCCCTAAAGGATTGAAAACAGGAGACTTAAAATGGTAGGAGGGAGGGTGTTGCGCTTAGACGCTCAGCCCTTGTTGCGCGTCATTTGCACAACTTTTTATTCATTTGCACAACTTTCTGTTCAAATCATAGACATCTCATACCTAGGCACTTATGCGTACCAACTCGCAATTTACGATCAGTGGCCAACAGACGCCGCGCCCTTCTCCCCGACTAACTCAAACGAACCAAAGCGCGACAGATTAAAAGCGCGGATCAGCGGGTGATCCTCGTCGTGGGCGATGGTGTGCGCCATGGTATAGCCGCAGACCGGCGAAGCCTTAAACCCCCAAGTGCCCCAACCCGCGTCGATGTAAAAGCCCGCAATCGGAGTCGTGCCCATGATCGGCGAAAAGTCCGGGGTCATGTCGCACAACCCAGCCCACTGGCGCAGGACCTTGACGTCGCCCAAGCAGGGAAAGAGGTCGAGCATGTGGCCAGCCAAGCCCTCGGCAAAGTCGAGCGTCGAGCGCATGGACGTCAGCTCGTAGGGATCCAAAGACGCACCAGCGACCAATTCGCCGCGCGAAGATTGGCTGACGTACGTGTGCAAGCTGGCCGATACGACAATCGCGTCGAGCCACGGCTTGAACGGCTCGGTGACAAACGCCTGCAGCGGATGCACCACTAGCGGCGAGCGCAAGCCGACCATCCGCTGTATCTGCGGCGTCCATCCCGCCACGGCGCTGAGCACCTTGCGGGTCTGAATAAAACCCCGGTCCGTGTGCACGCCCGCGACCCGGCCATCCTCGATTTCAATGTCAGTGACACTGGTCTGCTGGTGGATTTCCACACCTTTGCTGTCGGCCCCGCGCACATACGCCCACGCTACAGCATCGTGGCGGGCGATGGCCCCCGGCGGGTGATAGAGCGCGCCGACGATGGGCGGTTGGTGTCCGCCGCAACTCAGGTCGATCTCGGGGATGGTCTTCTTGATGAACTCCGGGCCTACTACCTCGGAATCGATGCCGAGGTGCTTGTTGACCTCGGCGCGCCAGCGCTGGGTGCGCAGCGCGGCCGGCGTGTGCGCCAAGGTGAAGTGGCCGCGCTCGGAGTAGAACAGGTTGTAGTCGAGCTTCCGCGACAAATCGCGGTACAGATCCACGCTGAACTGGTAAAAGCGCGCACCCTCTTCCGTCAGGTAATTCGAGCGGATGATCGCGGTGTTGCGACCGGTGCCGCCGTGGCCGATGTAGCGCTGCTCCAAGACGGCGATGTCGCTGATGCCGTGCTCTTGGGCGAGATAGTGCGCCGCGGCCAGCCCGTGGCCGCCGCCGCCGATGATGACTACTTCATAGCTGTCGCGCAGCCGCTCGGGCGAGCGGAACATGCGCGGCTCGGAGTACTTGTTCGCGAAACCGAACTTGAGCAGCCGATAGGGCATTACGGGGGTGACTCTCCTCTCGTCGAACGAGAAAAATCAAAGACCGAGAACTTTGAGAAGCCTTTGCAACCCACTATCGTGCTGGGCTGCCCGCTGCACATCAGATAAAGTGAAACGCTTACTCAACTGATCCGCCGTCGGTGGCTTGCTGTATTCGGGCCAAACCTTCCTGAGCTCCGCCATCGCGTTGTCTGCCGCAATTATCCGATTCTCTTGTCCTTGATGCAGCCTGATCAGCAGCCCTTCTAGGTTCGGCTCCTGAAAAATGATCTCCAGCTTCGCTCTGGATGCAACCGCCTGGGCGTCGCGTCCGGCCTGTAGGTCTTGCTTAATGCGGTCTCGGTCCAACAACACCAGCCTGTTGCGGATGTTGCTCTTGCCGGAATGTCTCAAGTGGCGGACAGCTTCCTCAACAACGGCTACAGAGTCACCGCCGCTCCCCGGTTTCACATCTAGATGCAAGTGCAGGCCTGCTTCTTGACAACAGTTGCCGAGAAACCGTGCGAACGCTTGGTCGCTCTTGCCCTCAACCCCGATGAAAATGACTCGCCTAGGTTCGACCGACCTGCGGCGCATCGCTCCTCAGCCGATTTGCGGGATACCACCGAGTACCCCCGCCCGGTACTTGGGATAGAGGCGAGCGTCGCGGCGGAGACCGCGCACATCTTGGGCACTGTACACGCGGGTCGCGCCATCGCGGTCCTTCTCTACAATGAAGACCTCTTCCTTCTCCAGATCGTCGAGCAGGCCGACATTGTGCGAGGAGACGAAAACCTGTGCGCCGGAAGAATTGGTCTCTTGGGAGCGGAACCAGCCGAGTATTTCGCCGGCCATATCCACGTGCAGGTCACCGTCGACCTCGTCGAGGACCACGGGAATGCCGTCGTTGAGGGCGAAGTAGAGCTGAGGCAGCAGATGGAACAGCCGTTTCGTGCCGCTGGACTCGAAGGGCAAAGGGACCAGCCTGTCGAGCCCGCGATGGTCGAAGAACACCTCTTTCTTGTCGGCTTGCTCCAAAATACGCATGTCTTGAATCCCCAAATCGCTGGCCTGGATGTGTTTCAAGAGCCAAGCTCTCACCTGGGGAGCACTCTCGTCGAATGCGTCCACCATTGTTTGGGTCGGAAGCTTCAATTTCTCGCGGTGAATGATGTTGGAATAAAAAGAAAAAGCGCGCATCCATTCTGCGATACGCACCGCCAAAGGCACATTGAGCAGGGCGAGCGTGGCAATCACCGAGGCGTCCGCCCGAATCGCCTTGAGGCGGTCATCCCTCGGAGTGAGCCCTAGCTCGCTGGAAACGTATATAGGCTCTCCCGGAGCACCGCGCTCGAAAAGGCGGCGGGGACGCCCCTTGGGAAAGTAGGACAGCACTTCGCGCTGGAAGAAGGTATCCTTGACGCCGGCGTCACCGCGTTTCACGGCCAGTTCGTAGCGAAACAGGTGCCGGACCTGGTCCGGTGCTAGCCAATCCGCTTCGATCTCCACGCAAAACCGCGTCGGTTTGTCTCTGGTTTCCGTCGAAGAGAAAGGAAGAAAGGTGAGCGGGCTGGTCTCTTCAGCAGGAGATGCGGATGAGGCGATGCGGGAGGTTGCGAGCAGCGCATCCAGCAGGGTCGTCTTGCCCGATCCATTCGGTCCCATGAACACGACGACAGAGGGGAGCCGGATATCCGGCTTGGCCGTACTGCGTCGAAAGCGTGACAAGGCGGGAGCAGTGCCTGGAATACGGAGATCGAGAACTACTTCCTCGCGGACCGAGTAGTAGTTAGATACGGAAAATGTGTGAATCATTTCTCAATAATAACGATTTTTCGTCGAAATAGCAATATAAACCCCTAAAATTGGGCGTACATCAAACTCAAACAGACGTCAAATACCGGTCGATCTCCCAGCGGCTGACTTGGCTGTCGTACTCGGCCCACTCGTCGGCTTTTATCTGGAGGAACTCATCGGCGATGGGGCCTAGCGCGCTCTGCACCACTTCGTCCGCTCCCAGCGCGTCGAGCGCCTCGGCCAACGACTGCGGCAAAACCTGTATCCCTGTCGCTTGGATCTCGTCGAGGGGGCGCTCGTACATGTTGCCCAGATTGGGCTCGCCCGGTTCCAAACCGCGCTCAATGCCGTCGAGCCCGGCGACCAGATAGGCGGCCAGGGCCAGATAGGGATTGGCTGCGGCGCTGATCGTGCGGTCTTCAAAATGTCCCTCGCCGGCCGTGCGGATCATCTGAGTGCGGTTGTTGTCGCCGTAGGTGATAAACGCCGGCGTCCAAGTAAAACCCGAACGGCTCGAATAGATCCCAGCGCCGAGTTGCAGGCGCTTGTAGCAGTTCACCGTCGGGCTGGATACCGCGCACAGGGCGCGTGCGTGGTGCAAAATGCCGCCGAGGAAGTGGTAGGCCAGATCTGAACAACCCAAGCCCCGCTTATCTCCTTCGTCCAAGAAGAGATTGTCGCCCGACTCGGCATCAGCTATATGGTAGTGCGCGTGCAAACCGCTGCCCGTGCGGTCGGCAAACGGCTTAGGCATGTGCGAGGCGATGGCACCGTACTTCTTAGCGATCTGCGAGGTGGCCATCTTAAAGAAAATGATGCGGTCCGACGTCGTCAGCGCGTCGGCGTAGTCGAAGTTGACCTCGAACTGGCCGTTGGCATCCTCGTGGTCGCACTGATAAACTCCCCAGCCCAAGCTGTTGAGCGACAGCGTCAACTCCTGCAAGTACGCCATGGCCGGCGACATGGAGCGGAAGTCGTAGCAGGGCTTGGCCAGCGAGTCCACCCCGTCCGGGTCCCAAGGCCGGATCGAGCCGTCGTCATCGCGCGCGAGGAGAAAGTGCTCCGGCTCCATACCCACATTGAAGACGTAGCCCTGTTGCGCGGCATCGGCGAGTACCCGCTGGAGGTTGGTGCGCGAGCAATAGGGATAGGACTCCCCATCGACGAAGAGATTGCTGGCAAAGCGCACGGTGTTCGGCTGCCAAGACAACCGCGCGTACGAATCGAGGTCAATCCGCGCCAGCATGTCGTGCGAGTGCGGCCCCTGCCCCAAGCCCCAAATGGACGCGCCGGCAAAACCCGCGCCTTCGTCAAGCGCATCGTCGAGCGCGGTCACCGGCACCATTTTCACTTTGGGTGCGCCAGTCATATCGACGAATTGTACGAGTAGAAATTCAATGCCCTCTTGGGCGAGGCGTTCTTTGATCTCAGTGCGTTCAGTCACAACAGGCTCCTTTAGTTGGCGTGTTTCCAGGAATCCAATCCGTCCCGGCCAAGGGAATTTTGGCCATAGCCGCTGCCTCAATGGTCAGCGCCGCCAAATCCTCTATCTCCAGATTGTGAACGTGCGATTTGCCGCAGGCGCGAGCAATGGTCTGGCACTCCATGGTCATTACCCGCAAATAATTGGC
The DNA here is from genome assembly GCA_022826515.1 of Candidatus Latescibacterota bacterium. Next base: position 79,934 of record JAJDUT010000009.1, on the reverse strand, counting down.
AAGCTGGCGGCCACCGACCACCGGGTCAAGGCGCTCTGCCAAGGTATCGGTCTGGGTCGAAATGCCAGCCGGGTCTTGGCCGTCCTGCAAGTCGTCGTAAAAGCCAGCGGCCGAGCCAATTTTGCGGTACTCGGGGTCCAAATGCGGGCTGTTGTCGCCCAGCGCGATCAGCGCGGCCGTGCCAATCGAACAAGCGTCCGCCCCCATCGCCAGGGCCTTGGCCACATCCGCGCCGCTGCGGATGCCGCCAGACACAACGAGCTGCACCTTGCGATGCATATCCAGCTCGTCGAGCGCTTCCACCGCTTGGCGCACGGCCGGCAAAGTCGGAATCCCCACATGCTCGATAAATACCTCCTGGGTTGCGCCCGTGCCGCCCTGCATCCCGTCGAGCACCACCACGTCGGCTCCGGCCTTGATCGCCAGAAGCGTGTCGTAGTAGGTCCGCGTCGCACCGATCTTGACGTAGATCGGCACCTGCCAGTCGGTAATCTCGCGCAGCTCGACTATTTTGATCGCCAAATCGTCCGGGCCGGTCCAATCGGGATGCCGACACGCCGAGCGCTGGTCGATGTCCTTGGGCAAAGTCCGCATCTGGGCGACGCGGTCGCTGATCTTCTGACCCAACAGCATTCCACCACCGCCGGGCTTGGCTCCCTGGCCGAGCACCACCTCAATGGCATCCGCCTTCCGCAGGTCGTCGGGGTTCATGCCGTAGCGCGAGGGCAAAAGCTGATAGACCAAAATCCGCGACTGTTCGCGCTCCTCCGGCGTCATCCCGCCGTCGCCGGTCGTCGTGCTCGTCCCCACCTCGCTGGCACCGCGGCCAAGCGCCTCTTTGGCCTGCGCCGACAGTGAGCCAAAACTCATCCCCGCGATGGTGACGGGGATGTCTAGGTGGATCGGGTTTTTGGCGTAGCGCGTGCCCAGCACCACATCGGTGTCGCAGCGCTCGCGGTAGCCTTCCAGCGGATAGCGCGACATGCTCGCGCCCAAAAAGACCAAGTCGTCAAAATGGGGCACCCGGCGCTTGGCCCCCCAGCCGCGGATATCGTAGATCCCGGTCTGTGCAGCGCGCTGAATTTCGTGGATGACGTCGCGGCCAAAGGTCGCCGATTCGCGCAGACCCTCTGGGCTGTGGTGTGATTGCGTCATAAAGCGTCTAGTACTGGGATGCGTTATCTACCTTGAAGTTGTAAAGCTGGCGCGCCGACCCATAGCGGCGAAACTCTTCCGGGCGCACATCGGGCAAATCCGCTCGCGCCAACAGTTCGGCCAACGCGCTCAAATGCTCGTCGCACATGGGCTTTTCAATGCAGTCAGCCCCCAAGCCCGCGACCCGGCCACGCACGAAAATCCGCGCCTCGTACAGCGAGTCGCCCAATGCCTCGTCGGCATCGCCACAGACGACTAGGTTGCCGGCTTGGGCCATAAAGCAACTGCTGTGACCGACCGAGCCGCCGACCACGATGTCGATCCCCTTCATCGAAATCCCACAGCGGCTCGACGCGTCGCCTTCGATGACCAGCAAGCCGCCGTGCCCGGTGGCCCCAGCGCACTGGCTAGCGTGGCCCTTCACTCTCACCACCCCCGACATCATGTTCTCGGCCACCCCGACCCCGACCATCCCGTGGACGGTGATGCGGGCGCGCTGATTCATGCCCGCGCAATAGTAACCAACGTGGCCTTCGATATCGATTTCCACCGGCGTATCGACTCCGGCGGCTACTGCGTGCGCACCCCGGGGATGCAGAATCCGCCACGGCGTCTTGGCCGTCTCCTCCGTCAAGTCGTGCAGGCGCTGGTTGAGCTGGCGCAACGTCCCGCTTGCCAAGTCGAAAACCTCCGCGCCCATCAATTGGCTCCTCCCCAAGTGTACACCCGTGCCGGCTTGGGCTCCCACACCTCCGCATCGTCAATCCCCGGCAAGCTCGATAGCGCCTGAAACTCGCTGGCCATCGCCACGTACTCATCTGTCTCAGCCAGCACCGCCGGCTTACAGGCGATCGGGTCGCGCAAGACCGCAAAGCCATCGGCCGTGCCAATGGCAAAAGTATAGAAACCGTCGAGATCGTCGAGCGCCGTTTGCAGGGCCACTTGCAAGGTATCCCCCTGCTGCATCCGCCACATCAAGTAGCCAGCGGCCACCTCCGAGTCGTTTTCCGTGCGGATTTCGATCCCGCTGCGCTCTAGGCGCAAGCGCAGCCGATTGTGATTGCTCAGCGACCCGTTGTGTACTAAGCAGAGGTCCATGCCGGTGGAAAAGGGATGCGAGCCGTCGGTGGTCACCGCGCTTTCGGTGGCCATGCGCGTGTGGCCGATGATGTGCGTGCCGCGCATCTTGCGCACGCCAAAGCGATCGACGATCTCGGCAGGCGCGCCGATTTCTTTGAGGATCTCAATGCTGCGGCCGATGCTCATTACCGTTAGGCCCGGATCTGCGCCAGCTAGCGCCCGTCCCAACGAATCGGCGTCGGCGCGCACTGCGATGACCGCGTAGTTGGCGTTGACGCGCAGGCTGGCCTCGCAATCAAAACGCGCGCCGAGTTGGTCGGCCAGCCCCGGCCAGTCGTAGTCGTCGGCTGCGTGCCGCAAGGTGACTTTGATAAAGCCTTCCGGCGGCTCATTGCCATAGAGCGCCAATCCCGCACTGTCGGGGCCGCGATCGCTCATGCAGATCAGCATCTCGGCGAACAGCGCGCCGAGTTGATCGGCCAAGTTGTGTTTTTTTACGTACAGTCCAACAATACCACACATTGCATATTGGTCATTTTGTAGGGGCGGTTTGCGAACCGCCCCCTACGCTTGTTCTACCACTCGCGGATAGAGTAAATTACACAATCGCGTACCGCACAACAAACACGACGAGGCAAATAATATGACCAAATTTCCAGCAGTACAAGCCCTCACTTTCGACCTGTTCGGCACCGTCCTAGACTTGGGCGGCAGCCTGACCCCGGCCATCGCGTCCTACCTGCGCGATAAAGGGTCTTCCGTAGCGCCCGAGCACCTGTGGAACCAATGGCGGGCGCGCCAGCGCCTAGAGCAATATCAGGACAATATCCTCCTGCTGGGCCACAGCGGCTATTTGGAGACAGTGCGGCGGGCCTTGATTTACGTTTTGGCGTTGGAGGGAATAGACGCGACCGAAGGAGATGTCCCCCGGCTCATGGCAGCTTGGCAGCACCTCAACCCCTTCGCCGATGTGCGGGACGCCCTCGAAAAGCTAAAGGAGCGCTACCGCCTAGTCGCCCTATCCAACGGCGAGGCAGACTTTTTGGCCCATCTAGCGACCAACCGCATTGGCTGGGACTTCGACCGCATTATCTCAGTCGAGGAAGTAGGTGCTTTCAAACCACATCCTGGGGTGTATCGCCGGGCCGCAACCTTGCTGAACCTCGAAGTGGGACAGTGCATGATGGTTTCGGCCAATTCATTCGACGTGATGGGAGCGCGGGCCTGCGGCATGAGGGGAGCCTTCGTCAACCGCAACGCCTTGCCCTACGAAGAAACGCCGTATCGACCCGATGTGGAGGTGGGAAATTTTACCGAGCTAGCCGAGGTGTTAGTGTGAGGGTATTAAATAACGGCAACGGCGCTCCGCGCCATCTCGTCCCAGTCCGGTTCCGCCGCGGGACGGTCGCTCCAAGCTATCGACAGGGCGCCATCCTCTACGACGACCGTACCCCGGCAGTCTAGATCCTCTTCGGGAGGACGCGGCTGCACGCCCATCGCTTCAAAGACGGGATCGTTGCCGATGGCCAAGATGACTTGGGGATCGCCGCCGTGTACTTCGACGCCGAAGCTCTCGGCCAGTTGGGCCTGTTTGACCTGACCCGTGATTCCAATACCCCGCTGCCGGACGATATCCGCAGCCTGTAACGCCAAGTACGGTGCCGTATTGTAGGGCTGCCCGCCGATGGCTCCGATCCATTCGAGGGTCAGCACCGGCAGATCGAGGGCGGCGCACAGCTTCTTCAGACCCATGATGTCGTAGTCCTGCAACGGCTCTTCGATCCACCGGTAATGATACTTTTCTAGGACGCGGCCAATTTTTATAGCCTCATCGACTGTGTACGACTCGACGGCATCGTGAAAGAGCAGGATATCGTCGCCCAGCGTCTCCCGCAGCTTCCTCGCCATCTCCTCGTTGCCTTTCACCCCCCGGTACGAGTGATCTTTGCAGCCGATAAACCCCTCTTCTTCTACCCGCTTCACCGCGTTAGCCACTAAGTCGTCAATGGTCCGCCCACCTACATTGCAGTACGCCGGGACGCTTTCGCGGCAGGCTCCGAGCAGCTTGTAGATCGGCAGGCGGGCACTTCGGCTCGCCAAGTCCCACAACATCCGGTCGATGGTGTCGAGCAGCCCCCTACCCGTGTACATAAACCGCTGAGCCATCCAAAACCGCTGCCAGATGTATTCCCGGTCGAAGGCATCTACGCCGATGAGCATGTGGGCATAGCGGGCCAAAAACGCCTTGGCCTCCCATTCCAGTTCCCGCGGATCGAAACCTGTGGCGTAATTGGCGTACGCATCTAGGTCTCCATCCGTCACGAGCCGGATCATCAGGCGATACGTTGGCTCGGGTTCTTCCCCAGTAAACGTAAATCCCCCGGGATCAGCTGCGCCGAACCCCTGGTCGTGGGTAAGCAGCCCGGATATACCCGGCGGCACCGGGGCGATGCTTCCTCTGGCCCGACAACTCTCCTGCCGCGTCGCGGGTTCGCCCTGCAACAGGTAACATTTCACATCTCGAATCTGCATAGGGCCTCAGATCTCAATCAGTTTCTCGGTGTGCTCGTTGACAGCACCCATGTCGATCTCCATGCCCAATCCCGGCGCGGCAGGAATCTCGATATACCCATCGCATATTTGCAGCGGATTCTCGATGAACGGCGAAGCCGCTTCGTTTTCACTCATCTCCAAGAAGGGCGTATTCCGAATGGTGCCCGCCAGATGCAAATGGGCAAAACCATCGCAGATTCCCAAGCCGTCCAGATGGCAGTAGGCCCCGAAGGCTTCGACGCAGCGAGCGGCTTTGAGCACATCCGTCATGCCGCCGACCCGCGTTACCTCAGTGCGAACGTGGTCAGCCGCCTGAATCGTCATAACCTGCGCCGCTTCCATGGAACTGGACACGCCCGTGCTCGTCGGAGTATCTATCGCGGCAGCTAGCTGCCTGCCACCGGACATATCGTTGTCGGGCCGCGGCCGGTCAAAACAGAAAAAGTCCGCCGCGTCGAGCGCCCGACCGATCCGTATCGCTTGGTCAATAACCAACCGCGTCCGGCCGTCGAGCAACAGGCAGAAATCCGGTCCTACTGCCCGGCGCACATCGCGTATCGAGCTGATGAGCGATTCCTCATCCAAAAGGGCGGCGAATTTGTACGCCCGGAAACCTGCACCTTGCGCTTCCTGCGCTTCCTCAACGATTCCTTCCGCCGAGTTGCGCTCCGATCTCCTGCAAACCGGAATGCGGTTGCGAAAGCCGTTGACATGCCGATGCACCGGCTGACCGGCGGCCTTGGCCGTAAGGTCCCACAAGGCGACGTCGATACAGGCGCGAAGATCGGCAGACACGCTCCCATCTACTTCGTTGAACGCCTGCCATAGCCGCTCGCGATTGACGGGATTCGCATCGATGAGGATAGAGGCCGCCGCGGCCACGTCAGTCTCGGCGATCGTGGCCGCAACGCCGGTACAGTGACCTTCTAAGCCCGCGTCGGTCAGAAGGCGCAACAGACCGGCGGGCTGATGGACGATTATGCGGGATATAATCATGGGCGTCTCAGTGATGTGATGTGTATTATCGGCGTGCAGTATAGATCGGCAGATAGGCACTGTCAACGATCTATTCAAAACGGCGTCGGACTTGTTTGCCTAGGCTCCTTTCCAAAACCAGCCAAAATCCCGTTTTTCTCGCCCACGCATTTCCTTTCCCAAGAATTCCCGGGAGGCAACTGAAGGGGAAAATCGATGATAATCTCTCTTACCAAGAAGGAAACAGAATCTCGGCGCATGAGTCCCGGACGGCTCAAAAAGGCGATGGAGGCGATCAGGCGGGACGGATATGTCGTCATCGAAAACGCGGTCCCCCATGAGCCGCTCGATATCCTCCGGGAGAAGATGGATCAGGATTCCAAGGTCTTGATTGATCTGGAGCAGTGGGGCGGTGCCGGAGGTCTCAAAGGCCACCTGCAACAGGGACCGCCTCCGTTCGCGCCCTTTGTCTTTCGCGAGATTGTCGCCAATCCGTTTGTGATTCAGGTCAACACCGCCCTCCTCGGCGAGGGAATTTTCAACAGCTTTTACAACGGAAACACCAATTGTCCCGGCAGCGGCACCCAGCCGTTGCATAGGGACGGGCCTCACCTATGGCCCGGGCACGAGCCAGCCCACCCGACCGCGTGCGTGGTGGTGAATATCTCTCCGCACGATGTGACGGAAGAAAACGGGGCCGTGGAGCTATGGCCGGGCACGCATCTGCACCCCTTCCCAGAAACGGTAATCGACGAGGAAACCGAAGAGGCGCAAAGGAAGGTTTCTCCCCCCGTGAGCGGCTGCGCGAAAAAGGGCAGCGTGCTGATCAGGGATATGCGGCTCTGGCACAGAGGCGTACCGAATCGGTCGGATCGGCCGCGGCATATGATTGCGCAGGTCCACTGTATCCGCTGGTACAGGAATCGCGGACCGCTGATGTTCAACACCGGCTGCGAAAAGGCATTTGCCGATGATTGCGGCCTAAATCACAATGCGGAATTCACTGAGGAGCCGATTGATTATCTGTTGCTCAATCGGTCAGGGAGCAAAAAGTAGGGGGCGGTTTGCAAACCGCCCCCTACTCCTTAGCCGATCGTCGTTGAAAACCGAATTTCAGCCGCCAAACTTATAGGACACAGCCAGTTTCAACCGCCGGCCCTTGGGGTCGTGCGTGAAGCCGTCGTACGCTTGCTCGATGTTGACCAGTGGGGCCTTGGTGTCGAGCAGGTTCATCCCCGACAGCGCGATGTGGACGCCTTCGGACAAGTCCCACAGAAAGCTCACATCCCACGTGGTAAACGAGTCAATGGTGCCAAATAATTCCTCAACGGCATCATTACCAGAGTTCATCGATCCCCGGTCCTCGTACGACGAAATGTAGTTCAAAAAGCTCACTAGGCGATACGTTCCCCAGTGATAGCCCGCCGACACCTGCCCCTTCAACCTCGGCAGCGAGGTCGCAATGGGATTGCCAAAGTTTAGGTAGCCGGCCGCGTCTGCTTCATCCTGTAACACTAGATCGCCAAACATCAGAGCCTTCGTCCGGTATTCCAGCGTGTACGTAGCGTCCAAGCCGAGCGAAACTTCCCCGGCTCCGGCATCGGTGCGCCCGCCCAAATGCAAATCAATTCCCGAGGTCTTGACGCCTGGCCAATTGATGATATCAACTTGCACTCGCTCCAGTTCGGAGGCCGCGCACGTGCCCTTGCCGATCCCGTCCGGGCAGACGATGAACTGCTTCAGGGCCTCATTATTGGCTTCATCGGCATATAAGGCGGTAATAGCCCCGTGCGGCATGGAGCCGATGACATCCTCGAAGTCGTAGCTCCAGTAGTCAAACGTCGCGTCAAAGCCCGCCTCGGTGACCAAGACGAAACCCGCATTATACGTAAAAGCCTGTTCGGGCTTGAGGTCCTTACTGCCGAATCGGTCCACCGCTTGATAGGCACCCGTTTCGTTGATCCACTCAAGCGTTGTCAGTGGGCTTTCATTTACATCGTCCAGCGCTGGCGTGCGAAACGTCGTCTGCACCGAGCCGCGCAGAAACATGGATTGAGTTGGCGATTCCACTAGCTGATAGCGCCAACCGAGCTTGGGATCGAAACTGCTCGCCACATCGTGGAATTCGTAGTTGGCCGCCAGTTGGGTGTCAAAGCGCGATCCTAAGCTCAGGGGAATCTCGGCAAAGAAGCGATGCACGGTCTGCGATTCATCGTAGGGCCGATGGACGTTGGTGAACGCATAAGGCCCGAACTTGTCTTCCGCCGAGCAGCTCGTATCGCCTATCACCGGGCAGGGGTTGATGGTCACGTCGCCCTCGTCGTTGGGATCGCCGCTGGCATTGAGCAAACGGAACTGGTAGCCGGCCGCGTAGCTAGCGACCTCTTCAATCCAAGTGCCGCTCAGCGTCGCATCGGCGACCAGCAAATCCGCCGTGCTCTGTAGATCGACTTCATTATTTGCCAGCCAGTGCCGCAACTCGGGGCTGTTGGCGAGGTTGGCGCGGTAATCGGGATTGGATTGGCTTGCAAACTCCGCGCCGTATTGATCCGCGAACTCAATGGCATTGCTGAAGGGGTTGTAGTACTGGCAGTTGCCCTGACCCGCCACTTGGCCGTTGAGCGGGCCAAGCCGCATCCCAGCAAGGGACGAGTGATCCGCCTCCACGTCAACGCCGCAATCGGGTCCACCAAACCCGCGGAAGCCGAGGAACAGCCGCTCAGTGTACACCCCTGGCAGGTTGTAGTTACCCTCAGTGCGGGAATAGGACAAACCTAGGTCAAAATAGGTATTTTGCCCTAGGTCGCCATTGGCTGAAGCTGCCAAGCGCAAGGTGCGAGAGTCGCGGCCTAGCGTGCGATTGGGACCGGAGTTGCCAAACGGACGGCCATTGAAATACCAGTTCTCGCCGCCTTGGCATTCGTTGTAGTACAGGTCGCCTTCCTCCGCGCCGTAATCCGCGCAGAAGGCCTCCCGCCCTGGATGGTTGGGCGCGACTTCCATAATGCTGGTGTCCGTCAAGGGAAAGGGAGGATACGAAGGCGTGGTGTACCATTCGGGAATCTCAGCCTGAGCAAACAGACCCTCTAAGTGATACTCCATGCCGTTGTCCAATTCGCCGTTGAGCTCGGCAAAAGCGCGCGTATGGCTCATGTCTTCGATCAGATTCTCGTACTGCTGATAGCGGAAGCGGCAGGTCCAAGATTCCCGGAAGCCGCCAAACTGCTCGCAACGCGGGGCGTGAATGGCAGCGGTCCAGGGGGCCGGAGCACCAACGGCAAAGGTGCCTGGGTTGCCCAAGCTCGACCATCCGAGGCGCTGTCCACCGCCGTGCCACGGCTGCAGCAGATAGTCCCTCTCGGAGGCCGGTAGCGCCTGACGCCCTCTCCATTCTCCAGCAACAACCGCATGAGCCGCACCGATCTTCCCACCCCAGATCGCGCCGACGTTGGAATCGCCCGCGCCAGCGATATACTCATGCGCACCCGAGACCTCAAAGCCCTCAAAGTCGGCGCGAGTTAAAAAATTGGCGACACCAGCTACCGCATCCGACCCATAGATAGCCGAAGCCCCTTCCTTGAGTACCTCAACCCGATCCACGGCAATGGCGGGAATGGCATTTACATCGACGAAGCGCCCGCCAATCAAGCGCGCTGGCACATAAGTTTGGCGGCGGCTGTTGATCAACACCAGCGTCCGCGAAGCGCCCAGTCCACGCAGATTGACGTTGGCAATGCTCTCGGAAAGAGTGGCGGCTTGGTTGGCATTGTACCAACTGCTGCGCTCGCCGATCACCCCGTGGCTGGCGCTCAAGTTCTTGAAGAAATCAACCGGCTGTGGTGCCCCTTGTTCGGCCATCTTGTCCCGGCCAGTCACCGCAACGGCGTAGGTTGAACTGACGGGAGAGTTCTTAACAGCCGTGCCGGTCACCGCCAGCTCTTCGAGGAGCAGCGCAGAGGGTTTTATCCGCAACTCGATGGTCGCGGTTTGCCCGGCCTCTACTACAACCGTGGCAGTCACCGACGAGTAGCCAATCAATTCGGCGCGCAATTGGTGCTCGCCCACCGGCACGTCGGCTATAGTAAACTGGCCCTGTGCGTCCGACATCCCGCCTAGGTCCAAGGCCGGGATATAGACTAAGGCCGTCTCCAGCGCCTGGCCGCTGTCGTCATCAACTACGGTGACGACGACAGTGCCTGTCGCTTGCGTCCACGCCGGCGCAGCCCAAACTAAAGCCGCGGCGACTAGCACCAAAATGTGCCTATGCCAATATGTCATCACAGAACCTCCTTCATTAAGGATGAGTGTACCGCCTCTTCTAAGGATTCGTTCTTATAACATCTACTCTATTAGCATTTAGTGCGCTGCACGCATTTCGCGGCGCAACTCTATCCAGACGCAGACGGCCATGCCCAAGACGACAAGGGCAAACGGAAAGCCGGTCGCGAGCGAGGCCGCCTGTAGCGAATGTAACCCGCCGCCGAGCAAGAGAGCAATAGCGATTAACCCTTCAATCGTACACCAAAAGACCCGCTGCGCCACCGGAGCATCTACTCGGCCACCGGCTGCAATGGTGTCGATAATCAACGAGCCGGAGTCCGACGAAGTGACAAAAAATACAGTAGTCAGCAGGAGCGCGACCAATGAAAGCAACTTGGTCAGCGGCAGTTGGTCAAACATCTTGAACAAGGCAATTTCTAGCTTCCACGCCGCAACATTTTCGGTTACACCCGTATAGCCTCCAACGATGTGCTGATGGAGGGCCGTGCCGCCAAAAGTGCCAAACCACAGAAAGCACAACACCACCGGCGGGATGAGGACAAAGAGCGTGAATTCGCGCACGGTGCGGCCCTTGGAAATGCGGGCGATGAACGTGCCGACAAAAGGTGCCCAAGCAAACCACCACGCCCAGTAAAAGGTCGTCCAACCGTGCAGGAAATCCGCGTCCTCGCGCCCGATCCAATTACTAAGCGGCACAATTTTGGCGCAATAGCTGCCGAGTGCAGTGAACATACTGCGGAAAATATAACTCGTCGGTCCAAGTGCGATAACCGCCGCCAACAGCAAAAGCGCGAGCGTGATGTTGAACTGGCTGAGGCGCTTGATGCCGACGTTAATACCCGTCAGCACCGAAGTCAGCGCGATGGACGTAATCGCCACAATCAGCACTACCATGGTGGTGTTATTGGCCGGAACGTCGAACAGATAATTCAGGCCGGAGGCTAGCTGTTTAACGCCCAAACCGAGCGAAGTCGCAAGCCCGAACAGACCAGCGAAGATGGCAAACGTATCGATGACATGGCCAGGCCAGCCCCAGATGCGGTCGCCGAGCAGGGGATAGAACGCCGAGCGAATGGTGAGCGGCAATCCGCGATTGTAGGCGAAGTACGCGAGGGCGAGCCCCACGACGCCGTAAATGCTCCAAGCGTGCAGCCCCCAGTGAAAAACGGTGGCTGCGATGCCGACCATAGCGGCTTGTTCTGTTCCGGCGGCAAGGCCAAGCGGTGGACTCTGGAAGTAATAGATCGGCTCGGCCGCGCCGTAAAACAGCAAGCCGATACCCACACCAGCGGCAAAGAGCATGGCGAACCAAGTGGCGTTGGAGTATTCGGGTTTTGCATCGGCCCCTCCGAGGCGCACCTTGCCGAGCGGCGAGCAGGCTACATACAGACAAAATAGCAGGAGGAGATTAGCAGCAAGCAGAAAAAACCAATCGAGATTTATAGTCAGCCACTCGCGGATATTTTCGCAAACTTCGGTCGCGGCTTCTTGGAAGACGAGCGCCCCAGCGATAAAAGCAACAATGGTCACACTGGAAATTGTGAATACTGGGGTCAGATAGATGTCTAGACCGAATAGTTTCTGGTGGCCCTCGTCATCTAGCGGCTGTTGCTGCTGTTGTTCACTTATTCCCAAAACTTTTCTTTCGTTAAGGATTTAGGAACATCAGCCCAACTCGACGTTGGTGCGTGAGCAGACGATTTTCATCCCGTAGTGCTAAAAATAAAATAGGCTCCTTGTTAGATTGGCCATGACTTTTTAGGAGTCAATGCTTCTTCGTACAAGCAGCCTGTTGCAGTCAAGGTATCGCCCCCTCCGTCCCCTGTCAAGGCGACGGAGGCGCTCAATGGCGTGCGCTTTGATTGAAGCCCTTTTCACCGAGCCAACTGCGGCGCTGCTGTGAAGTTGCCCGTACTATTCGTATATTTTCTTCATAAAGAAACGAGCGTTATGAGATCGATAATTGGATACCTCATGGGATTGCTCTTGGTCGTTGGGGCCAGCGCCCAGCCGCTGGTCGAGGGGCGGGTGCGGCTGGCTGCGGGGCAACCGGCCATCGGTGCGCAGGTGCGACTGTTTGTTGCAACCGACCTGAGCCGTTCGATTCGCACTACCACCGATGAGACCGGCTATTTTGCCTTGTCCCTAGCGGCATTGAGTACGAACGTCTTGGCGGAACAAACCGTCCTGCCGCAACAATTTTACTTAGGACAGAATTACCCCAACCCGTTCAACCCTTCCACGATCATTCCCTATCGCCTGCCGATCTCGACCAGGGTGCGGCTAGAAGTGCTCAACGTCTTGGGGCAGCGCCTAGCGACGTTGGTGGATGCGGAGCAGCCAGCGGGCTTTCACACAGCGACATGGGATGGCACGGATGCGTCGGGACGGGGCGTCGCCGCAGGGGTATATCTGTATCGGTTGATTGGCGATGAGGTGCGTTTGACTCGGTCAATGGTCCTGCTCGACGGAGCGGTTGGGAGCACTTCTGCGGGGCCGGTGGGTAAGGAGCTAGTGGGAGCAGCGCAGATCTATGGCTTGACCGTCTCAGGCCAAGGCTTGATTCCCCATGTGGACCCGGCCTTTCGGGTGGGGACCGAGGTTGTCGATATTGTGGTCGCAGTACTCGACAGCGTTCCCCAAGATAAAGGGGCCGTGAGCCGGCTGTTAGGAGACCTCGATAACAACGGTCGCGTCGATTGGGCCGATGCGCTGCTAGCCGTCCTGTACAGCGAAGATTCCTCCATCGCTCTGCCCAACAACGGCGATATATCCTTGGGCGATGTCAGCCGAGACGGGCAAATTGACCTAGCCGACGCCCAGCTTATCGAAACGTATAGCGCCGATCCGTCCAACCCGTTGCTGCCTGTAGGAATTGGCAGGTCGGTGGACCCGCCACCACCTGAAGACCCGCGCCTGACGCAGATCAAACTGCCGGAAGGGTTCCACATTCGCGTGTACGCCAAAAGGGTCCCCGGCGCTCGCTCACTGAGCCGCAGCCCTAGTGGCACCCTATTCGTCGGCACCCGGTCCAGCGGTCGCGTGTACGCGCTGCGCGACGAAGACGGTGACCACAAGGCCGAGCGCGTCATCATCCTCGCCAGCGGCCTGAACAGGCCCAACGGCGTCGCCTTCAAGGACGGCGACCTGTACGTAGCCGAAGTCAGCCGCATCCTGCGCTATCGCAACATCGAAGCGCACCTCGACAACCCGCCGCAGCCGGAGATCGTCAACGACGCTTTCCCAACAGACCGCGCCCACGGCTGGAAGTTCATTCGCTTTGGCCCGGACAGTTTGCTGTACGTGCCGGTCGGCGCGCCGTGCAACATTTGCGCTTCCCCCGATCCGTACGCGTCCATCGGCAGGTTGGATCCCGCCACGGGCGACTTCGAGGTCGTGTCCCGAGGCGTGCGCAACTCCGTTGGCTTCGACTGGCACCCGGAAACAGAGGAAATGTGGTTCACGGAAAACGGCCGAGACTGGATGGGCGACGACATGCCGCCAGACGAACTGAACCGAGTAACCGCCGATGGGCAGCACTTCGGCTATCCCTACTGCCACGGCACCGACATCGCCGATCCAGCTTTCGGCGCTCAGCGCGGCTGCGACGAGTTCGTCGCGCCAGTCCAAGAACTCGGCCCGCACGTAGCAGCCCTCGGAATGCGCTTTTACACTGGCAACATGTTTCCGGCGGAATATCGCAATCAAATCTTCATCGCCGAACACGGCTCTTGGAATCGCACTCGCAAGATCGGCTACCGCCTCACTCTAGTGCGCTTGGCCGCCGACGGGGCGGTCAGCTACGAGCCGTTCGCCGAAGGCTGGCTACAGGGAGAATCAAACTGGGGGCGGCCTGTTGACGTCCTCGTGATGCCCGATGGTTCACTGCTAGTCTCGGACGATCAGGCCGGTCTGATCTATCGGATCAGTTACTGAGGCCGCGTGTACAACGCTTTAAACCGGTCTTGAGCCTCCCACCCCAAGAGCCGCTTGGCCTTGTCGGGCCGGTACTTGTCGTGCGGCAGCCGCGCACAGATAAAGAAATCCTCGTACGGCGACGGCATGTCGGGCGCTCGCAACCCATACAAGAACGCCTCCCCGGTATCCTCCCACGAGGTCGAGTATGGATGCACACCCTGCCCATGTTCCTCGGGCAGGATTTCCCTCGGCCGAAAATCCGTATAGACAAAGGTGAGTACCTCCAAGCCCTCGCGCTCGGCAAACACGCGCGTAATGTGCCCGCCGAGATACTTACTCACTGCGTAGAGATCGTCGCCCGGATGCAGCGGGATGTCAACTCCCACTTGGAAGTCGTTCCAATAGTCGGCGTTGTGGTTTAAGGAGGTGTGAAAAGGCCCGGTGTGGATCAGCCTTTTTATGCCGCAGGCCACGCAGGCTTTGGCCACGTTGTACGCGCCGATCATGTTGACTTGGAAGGCCAGCACGGGATGCGGCCGGACGACGGATACATTGATCGCCGCGTCCATGCCCTCGCAGGCGGCTAACACTTGCGCATAGTTGGTAATATCAACGACCCGATTTTCGTGCGGCGGCCCCAACACCTCTGGGATCGGCGCTCGGGGATTTTGCGGTGGCGCGGACGCCACCGCAGTCATCGGCCGGAGATCAGTCACCCGCAACGTGTAGTGATCTTTGAGCGCGGCAATCGCCGACGCGCCGACCGGGCCACCCGCCCCAAACAACACCACCTTGCCTTCATCCACCGTTGCCATGATACCCCATTAAGCGAAGCGCCCGCTCGACGCCACGTGCGCCAGCGACCAGTCGTGTCCTTCGCGCTCGGCGGTAAGGGCTTGGCGCACCGCTTCCACAGCATCGTCAGCCGTGGTCTCCGCATCCAATTCGCCGAGTCGCAAACAGCGCACTTCGATCTGTCCGGTGCGAGCAATTTCGCGGCCAACTAATTCGGCCATAAGAGGCGCTAACGACCCGGCCTCGGCCCGTGGCAAAGCATTCCACTGTGGATCAACTATATACTCTTCCGGATAGTCGCGCAGCAAATCGAGGTTGCTCAGCAGCACCGCTTTCCCAATACCGACAGCGCAGGCCGCCGTCAGCGCCACGTAGGTACCCCGCGCCGCAGTATCGAGCACGGCCCCTTCGTCGTCGCCAGCCGGATCGCCTCCCGCCGCGTGGACGATGGCCTCCACGCCTGCCAGCGCCGGGTCTAATGCCTCGCGCTGAAACAAATCGACCTGCCGGTAGCCAGCTAGGTCGCTGGTCTCTTCTGCGCCGAACACCACCACCTCAAACTCCGCACCCAACTCAGCCGCTAGCAGCGCTCCCCAAGGGCGATCCGCGCCGATTACCGCCACGCGCATAGCATCTCCTCTACCAAGAAAATCATCGTGCTGTTCAGGATCATGACACTGTTTCAGTGATATTTCTATCATCCAAAAAAGCAACAGGTTCTTCTTCTTTACCATTTTCCCACATAAGGGAATAAAACCAAATACCACTCTCACCAATGCAAAAATCTGCGGGAGTAAAGGTCATTTTTGAGTCCAGCGGCGGATCGGACTTTTCGGGATTGTATTCTGCCGGCCAGCCAAATGCCTCACCGACCCATAGCTGTCCTTTGTCATGGAGCTTTTTCGCAAACAACACGACATCTTCGATGTTTGGAATAACGACAGACACAATGGGTATCAATGCTCGATAACGGGAAAGCGAGTATCCCAAGCATTCCTGTACGGCGATAGATCGTACCCATTACAGGTAATACTTTCCTTTTCAAAACGCAGGTATAATACAAGCCTATCTCTGTTTTCACTCCCCATGCCATCCTCCCGGTACTTCTCTATATCCTGTCGGTCAATCACAACAAAATCATCCCAGCGGCTTTTATGCCGAAGGCGGAGCCGAACTGCAAAAACGTATGTTATATCTGGATCCATCTCCCTCTGAAGCTGCGAGATCGGAATATTGAACTGTGCGCTGCGCCCATACTGCTGCGGTTTTGCCATAGCTGTCTTCACTTGTACTCGGCGCATATCCCCATCTCTATCGTGGACGACAAAAATGTCGTCGCCTATATCTACTTCTGGAATGGCTGTATTCCAACCCCGAAGAAGAAGCTCTGCCATAACGGCTAAATGACCAGCCTTACCAGTGTACAGATTACTCAGATTACTTCTGTTAGGCATATTATACTGAAGGCTCAAATAGAAGATCCAAGGTTGTGGTATCTACAAATACGACCCCACCAAATGCCCGAAGTTCTGTTGCCGAGTAGCCGGTCAGAAGCTCTGTGATATGTTTCCAGATTGAGCCGTAAAACAATTCAAAGTTTCCCTTGGTTCTACGAGAGATAAATACGCTCGTAGGCAGTTTTTCCGAATCTTTTATTTTTAGTGATTTTTGGCTCCACATATCGAGAGCACATATATATCCATCTAGCTGTTCGGTTACTCGAACCACGACTTTGGACATCAGTCTAAGTCTATGCACGATTTGCTCTTTTTCATAAGAGCGTATCAATGACTTTGAGGCGTCGCCAAACATCCATCGCCGATAGTAAAACAGTTCTCCTTTTGTTTCACGGGATGCAATTGCATCTGCGAATGCCAATAGAGTCAAGTAGTCTAAATCATGTATTATGTTGTATAAACGTTTCTTATATTTATCGGATATTCTCATAAACGTACGCTCACTTCGCCGCAGACAGTCACAGAACACGGTGAGAAGCGATCTGGAAAAATGCCATATAACCCATTTTTCATTTACGTCTTTGGGGTCCAGTGAAACAGCCATATCATTCACTGTCGTGGATCGGACTATATCTATTACGGACCGAATTATTTTGGGATCGTTGATCGCGACAGAAAAAATTCGCACAACTTCTTCGTCATGGGGTAATTTATCTTTGATGCTTGCCGCTATTTCCTTAAACTCCGGTTCTCTACTGAGTTTTGCAAAGTTCTGGAATAGTTCCGGTACACTGGAATCTTCGCGTTGTTGACATGCCTTTTCAACTCTTTCGTCCAAATCATCAGGCTCGTACTGCGGATCACCTGCCAACATTTCCCGAAAGCGTTCAGTTCTTTCAGAATGTAAAGGATTGCCGTACGGACGATTCTTGGTGAGCTCGACCCTCAACATCTCAGAGACATGTTCCCATACTTCGATAGCTTTCCGGGACTTCACCAGTTTGCGCTTTGATGCGCTCCATTGGTTGCTGTCCGATGTGCTGCAAAGCTCGTAAAACAAAGTATCCGTTAGCACGATGCGACCGCCTTGTTCACACATCGTACTCAATGGCGCACCATCCTTGCTCATGCCGCGAATGTAGCTGGCGTCGATGATAATGCGCGGATTCGCAGCCTGTCCGTTACTCGCTATACTACTAGCTCGTTTATCTTCCATGCGTTCTTGCCTCCTACCAATATCCGAAACTTCCATTGCCATGTCTTCTTCTCTGTAACTTCTTTCAAAAATCTACCTTGGTAGTGAGCGTAAACTCTGTTTGTTCGCGTATATGGCGGTCATAGTCGGCTTCCAAGGACAAGAAGATAGGTTTATTAAAGCTGGCTAGTACATTAAGGTTGCGTTGTGTTTCGCTCGTCATGTTAAAGTGGAGTTTTCGGCTTTTGAGCGGGTTGCTGGGATTTTGACGCAACTCAAGAAGTGAGCGTATATTGGCGTCGCTAATTAATCCCGTCCGGTTCAGGAGTTGTCTCGCTGCTAACATGTCTGGTGAACCCCCCTCAAATTTGTCTATCAAGTTCAGGCGGCTTAGGAACGAATCCAACTCTTGATCTTCTACTTTTGTACCTCCACCGACCTTCCCGAGTACGTTGCCTTCAACAGAGAAGGTTTTCTTACCCCCGGTACTTTTGATCTCAACCTGCTCTACCCGAACCTCTCGGGCACCTAGGTGGCTACGCAGTTGGGACAAGTACATGTGCCTATCCAGAGCAAAAAGTTCCACCGCCTGCTTCGAGTTTTGGTACAAATCCTTATCGAAGGGGCTTTGGACCAGCACAGCTCCTGGCCGCGCAATTCCACTGTTGAACAGATTTTGTACGACTGGATTGGAATGCTGCGAAGAAGAAGGGAGGATGTACATTTCTTCATTGAGCAGGATCTCTACTCCACCCTCTTCATATTCTAAAGCGTCGATATCTTGCTCATTCAGCACCAGCACAGTTTTGCGGCGATAGGGATCTTTTGGCCATTCGATATCTTTATTGTTCACAGTTTCTTCTCCAGATTTCGTTACTTTTTGAACAGGATCCACAAAACGACTGCTACGACGCTTAGAACGGCCAAAAAGGCGCTCCACAACAGTACCTTTCGACGACTTCTGTCTTTCCGCTTTTTTTTTACTATAGCCTCGACACCATGATGAGCTTTTTTTTGGCTCTCGCCTGAAATTGTTCTACCGATACGCTCGGCAAAGCCGACTACAGCCGTTACGACCTCACTAGGCCACGACTCCTGTGGATCTTCAGGCACATGGCCATAGCAAAGCAGTGGTGCTGTTCTACCTGCATCGTCCAACTGATCCGAAGGTGTCTTCAAGAGGAATTCATCGTGATGTAAAGACACAACATGCGAACCTTCTGAGAAGACTTGGGTTCCATCTAAAGAAACTCTTGATATTTTTTGAGCCAATTCTTGGCGTTCATCCACATTCTCTTCCGTAAGACGTCGATTGTTGATCTCCGCAGGATCAGGAGACTGGTTATCTAGGCTTTGGGCACGGAAGGATAGGTCGAGGTCAGCCATTGTGATTTACCACCTGATCAATTATTTGATATACCAGACATTCTGTTGTATTCTTCGATTTCAAGCTGCCGAAAACGAACCTTACCTTACTCCTGCCCCCACTGCGTAATGCAATTTCTCGGAAAATAGGCATTCCACGCAGTTTGTCCCCATAATCTCCTATCTTATCTTCTGGCAATCTCGTTAAGTCTGGAGTAGTAAGATCGCAATGAGTCCCTATGACAAACAAAGGAAACTCTTTGGGAGATTCCTTCAGCCATTTCCCAATTTGACCTATATCCCGCTTAACACGTTCTTCAGTGCGTTTATCGCCTACCAGTAACTTATCCGCCCGCAGAAGATACAGCACAACATCTACATCTTGTGATAATTTTTTCCAGTCGGCATAAAAATCAGGATCTCCAGGCATATCTATAGACTCCTTAATTCTCAGCCTCAAATCTTCGAGCTCGAAATCGTTGGCCTCGGTCTTTTCTGGATCGAGGGTCTGGGTATACTCTTCCGATAGCTTACCTTTGGTAAGAAAGTTAATTAATACAGTTTTTCCAACCCCACGCTCCCCAAACACAGCGAGTTTCTTGCCCTCAAGAGCTTCTATAATATCCTCAACAATGGCACCAACAGCCGCGCCGAATAGAGCAGAACCGGCTATTATCAAAATAGGAATCCAAATTGGCATGGTATCCTCCTATACTTACTTAAAAATAACAGATGAATAAAAAAACACCGAAGTTTCTTCGATGCTGGATCTGACTCGATTAACCTTCAGTATAGCTATCTGCTGTGCGAGATGTAACCTTACCAAGAAAGTTTCTCAGACAAGTTGTGAAAAAAGTAATTATCGTCGAGATATATCAACCGCGCCGTGTGTGCAGCTTGACCGACGTACACCTCCTGCTCGGGAGCTAAGCTGCATATCTCGTGACCATCGGCAATGAGCGCCACTTGGCTGTCCACGGTTTCGGAGCTGACGCGCAACCGCACCCGTTTCTCAGCCGGCAAAATCAAGGTCCGCGACGTGAAGTTGTATTCGTTAATACCGTCGAGCAACATGCAGCGCACTTCCGGCATGACCAGCGGCGCACCCATCGACAGCAATAGCCCAGTGCTGCCCGTCGGCGTGCCAACCACCACGCCATCGCCGCGAATGGTGCGAATTTTGGCGTCGTCAACAAAGACGTCCGTCGAGAGCATTTTGTGATGCGCCCGCAAGGTCACCTCGTTGAAGACCAGACTCTCGCCGCAGGGATGGCGGCAAGAGAGCACCAAGCGTTCGCTGACAAAGTACTGGCCATCGACTAAGAGTTGGACGATGCGCGCCAAGTCCTTGCGGTCCCCAGCGGTCAAGAAACCGACAGTGCCAAAATTGATCGCCAGCACCGGCCGCTGCGGAAACCGAGCAAAAGCGCGCAGCACTGTGCCGTCACCGCCGAGCGCAACGACCAAGTCCAAATCGTCCGGGTGCTCATCCCCCTCGATAAAGCACACAGCGATCCCATGCGGATCAAATAGGTCACGCACTTCCGCGACCGGATAGTCCAAATCCTGGTCGCGCGGCAGCACCCCAACTTTTTTCAGTGCGAGTTGCACCGACACCAACCTCGGAGGGCTACTCGGCCCGTGCTTGTCTGTCGGCCTGGGCCTCGTAGGCCTTGATCAGTGCCTGAGTCCCCTCTTCGGCACAACCAGCGCGCTCGACGATGTTGAAAAACTGGTGGGCGATACTCACGGCCGGCAGGGCCAGCTTGACATCATTGGCCGCCTGCAACACCAACCGCAGGTCCTTTTGCTGCAAATAGACCATGAAGCCCGGGTCAAAATCGCCAGCGGCAATGCGCGGACCTAAGTTGCTCAACTGCCAAGAGCCAGCCGCTCCTCCGCTAATGGCGTCGATGACCTTTTGCACGTCCAAGTCAGAAGTCGCCGCCAGCATCAGGGCCTCGGCCATAGCCATGTTGTTGACCGAAACCGCGATCTGGTTGCAGAGCTTAGTCGTCTGACCAGCGCCATTGGAACCAATTAAATTGATGTTAGTACCCATCGCCTCAAAGACCGGCAGGCACTGGTTAAAGACAGCCTCGTCGCCGCCGACCATGATCGACAGGGTGCCGTTAATCGCGCCCACATCCCCGCCGCTGACCGGCGCGTCGAGCATGGCCACGCCCCGCTCCTGCAAGGCCGCGGCCACTTCGCGGGTGACTTTGGGCGACACCGTGCTCATATCGATGACGACCGCGCCCTCTTTAGCTCCGTTAATCGCACCCTCCTCGCCCACGAGTACCGCCTCCATATCGGGCGTATCCGTGACGATGCTGATGATGACATCCGCACCCGTCGCCGCCTCCTTGGGCGAGCCGACGCGCACGCCGCCGGCTGCGACCACCTCGTCAACGCGCGGCCGGTCGCTGCGGTTGTACACATTGAGTTGATAACCGGCTTTGAGCAGGTTCTGGGCCATGGGCGCGCCCATGATCCCCAAGCCGATAAAGCCGATTTGCGTTTGTCCCGGTGCTGCTGACATGATTCCTCTCCAATCTAAAACGTGAAAAAGCGATGTCTGTTGTCCTCGATCTCGGCCGTGTCGTACAGGTGCGCGAACCAGTTCTGCACGGCCTCCTGCTCGCGCTGGGCCTGAAGCTGGGCTACTACTTGCTCGCGCTGCGCGGCGAATTGCTCCTCATCTACCGGCGTCTTCTCCAGCAGCTTCAGCAAGTACGCCCCGCGCTTGCTGCCCTCGGCGACCTCGATCACTTCGCTAAGTCGGCCCTTTTCCAAGCGGAAGGCCGCGCCGATCACCGCGTTAGCACGACCTAGACCCTCCACCGATTCGGTGCGTGCAAAAGCCTCGGGCGAGTGGAACTCCACCCCAACATTTTGCGCAGCCTGCGCCAAGGTGGCCCCGGCTCCTACTTCTCGCCGCACGGCCTCTAGCTGGGCGGCAGCGCGCTCGGCCTTTTTGCGCGCGCGCACCAACGGCTCAAGTCGGCCCTTTAGCTCGTCCAAGGGTGCTATGCCCTCAGGACGTTTAGCCACTAGCTGCGCCACCCACAGCCCCGAGTCGTCCTCGACAACCTGACTGACGGCCCCTGGCTCCTGTTCAAAAAACCAGTTGACGAGCCACGTGGTGTTCGCGCTGATGCCCGGCACGGCTTGGCTCTTGCGCAGGAAATTCGTGGGCGTCGCCTCGGTGTCAGAGGCTGCGAGCGTGGCCGCAAATCCCTCGGCTGTGGCCTGCTCTTGGAACACCTCGGCCCGGCTGCGCAGGCTATCTTCAGTCGTGCGCGAGGGCTGGTATCTGAGCAGGATGTGGCGGGCATGTACCCTCTCCCCACCGCTTTCTTCCTCCAAGCGTTCTTCCACCTTGATCAGATGCCAACCATAACGCGTCTGCACCGGCTCGGAAAGCTCGCCAGGTGCCAAGGCAAAGGCGGCTTCCTCAAAGGGCGCGACCATCTGACCACGACCAAAAAAACCGAGGTCCCCACCTCGGGCGGCGGATCCCTCATCGTCGGAAACCACCCCAGCCAACTCGGCAAAATCCTCACCGGCCTCGATCTCTTGGCGCAGGCGACTGATCTCTTTTTTGGTCTCCAGCGAATCCTCAGCGCTAGCCACCTTGAGGAAGCGCACGTATTCCAGCTTTACCTGATCGGGGTGCTCGTAGTCGGCCACGTTTTCTTGATAATAGGCCGCCAAATCTTCGTCGGTTATCTCAATCTCGTCATCCGCAGCGTCGCTAGGCGCAAATGCGTATTCGATGCGCACCTTTTCGTTGGCCTCGGCAAAGTGCTGATGCGCCTCATTGGGACTCACCTGCGCGGTGCCTCGCAGCATCCGCTGTAGCCGGTACTCGAGCAATTGCCGCTCAATCGTGCTCTCGATCCACAGGACTAAGGCTTGGTTGTTGGGGTCGCTGAGAATGGCCGGATTGCCGATGAACTGGGCGTACTTATCCATGTCAAATGCGCCATCGGTTTGAAACGTCTCGAATTCGCGCACGGCCTGCGGGGGGTTACTCCGCGTGTAAAAGGCGATTTCCCCGTCAGTTATCTCAAAGCCCAAGCGCTCGTACTCTTGGGTCAGAATGATCTCGCGGACGTAGTAGTCCCACACCTGCTGCACGAGCAGGGCCTGATCGGTGCGCTGCTCCTGCGGCATCTGGCGCGCTATCCGCCGCAGCGCGTCTTGGAACTCTTGGAGCGAAATGGTCTCGCCATTGACCACGCCGACCGCATCGCTGGCGGCGCTGGTGCCCGCACCCGAGTAGTCGGCCCCCCATTCGACGACGATTAAGCCGATGAAGGCGAATATCACAAACCACAAAACGAGCCCCGTCTTTTGGCGCAACAAAGTCATCATAAGCTATAGTTCTCCTGCTATCTTGCGTTTTTTTTGTTAGACTCGGCAACCAGCCGATTTTTTAGCTCCGCGGGATAGCGAAGCAGACAGGCCGTACAGTGCCCCCCGCCCAAATCGACGAGGTGCGGCACCACGCGGGTGCAGATTGCCTCGCGCTCCGGACAGCGCGGGTGAAAGGCGCAGCCCGAGGGCACGGCCGCTGGATTGGGCGCGTCGCCCTCCAACAGGACGCGCTGCCGCTTAGTCCGCGGATCGGGCGCGGGCACAGCCGCCAACAGCGCGCGCGTGTAGGGATGGGACGGCTGGCGGTAGAGCTGATCGCGCGCCGCCACCTCGACTATGCGCCCCAGGTACATCACGGCCACCCGATCCGAAATGTGACGCACCACGCTCAAGTCGTGGGCAATAAACATATACGTTAAGCCCAAATCGCGCTGTAGGTCTTGCAGCAAGTTGATGATCTGGGCCTGCACTGAAACGTCCAGCGCGGACACGGGCTCGTCGGCGACGATAAACTGCGGCCGCACCGCCAAGGCGCGGGCAATGCCAATGCGCTGGCGCTGGCCGCCGGAAAACTCGTGCGGGTAGCGCCGCGCGCAATCCGCCGGCAACCCGACCATCTCCAGCAACTCCCCCACCCGCTCGTCCAATTCGGCGCGCTCGGCCAGCCCGTGAACCTTCAGGGCCTCGCCGATGATGCCGCCCACCGTCATCCGCGGGTTGAGCGACGCATACGGGTCTTGGAAGATAATCTGCATGTCCCGCCGCTGCCGCCGCATGTTCTCTTTGCTCAACTCCAACAGGTCAGCCCCGGCAAAGCGCACCTGCCCGGCTGTAGCTTCAATTAGCCGCAGCATGAGCCGGCCCAGCGTGGTCTTGCCGCAACCGCTCTCGCCGACCACGCCCAAGGTCTCGCCGCGTCCAATCGCCAGATCGACCCCATCGACAGCCTTGACGTGGGCCTGCACCCGGCCCCAAAACCCCTCGCGCACGGGAAAGTATTTTTTAAGGCCCTTGACCTCGACCAAGGGCGCAGCTTGGCTCATCCGTCCCCTGCCTTCCAACAGCCCGCCCAGTGCCCGGCCTCAACCTCCTCCAGCGGCGGAGCCTCAGCCCGGCAGTGATCGTCGGCCAGCGGGCAGCGCGGGGCAAAGCGACACCCCGGTGGGAAAACACGAGCGTCGGGCACCACACCCGGGATGATGTCCAAGCGCTCCTGCTCGGCGTCCAGCAGCGGGATCGAGCGCAGCAAACCGCGCGTATATGGGTGTCGCGGACGGGTAAATAGCGATTGCGTCTCCGCGTATTCGACGATTTGGCCAGCGTACATGACCGCCACTTGGTCCGCGGTCTCGGCGATCACCCCGAGGTCGTGCGTGATCATCACAATCGCCATTTGCAGGGACTCTTGTAGCGACTCCAACAGCGCGAGGATCTGCGCTTGAATCGTCACGTCGAGGGCCGTGGTCGGCTCGTCGGCAATCAACACGTCTGGATTGCACGACAGCGCCATGGCGATCATCACCCGCTGGCGCATCCCACCCGATAGCTGATGAGGATATTCGTCGATCCGCTGTTCGGGCGCTGGAATCCCCACCAGTTGCAGCATCTCAATCGCCCGGGCGCGCGCTTCCTGCATGGGAACCTGCTGGTGCAGGACCACGGCCTCGGCGATCTGGAACCCGCAGGTCAGCACCGGGTTGAGACTCGTCATCGGCTCTTGAAAAATCATCGCAATGTCGTCGCCGCGCACGCGGCGCATCTCCTCCTCGTCCAGCGCGAGCAAATCGCGCCCCTTGAGTAGGATCTGTCCGCCCTCAATGCGGCCCGGTGGATCGGGCACCAAGCGCATCACCGAGAAGGCGCTGACGCTCTTGCCGCAGCCGCTTTCGCCGACCAGCCCCAGCGTCTGGCCCCGCCCCACCGCAAATGACACCCCATCGACGGCACGGGCGACGCCCTCTTCCGTATGAAAATAAGTCCGCAAGTCGCGAACTTCTAACACGGGATCCTGCGCGATCATGCGCTGTCCTTTTTCCAAGCCGTAGCGCGGCTTACCTCGTCGGCGGCCAGCGCACCCCAGCGCATTTTCGCGCCGAGCTGACGCCTAAAGCCCTCGACTAAGCAATGGACTAACTCGGCCCGGTCAATGGGCCGCCCCATACAGGCCTGCAAATCCGTGCTGTGCGCTCTCACCTGCCGGGTCCATCTTTGCCGCACGTCCTCGTCAATCCGCAGAAGTTGCGGCAGGCGCTCGTGCGCTCGACCGAGCAAAATTGATCCGTGTTGCAACAAGCGACGTCCGTAGCGCCGCTGCGCGCTGCCGACCAGCTTGCGCTGCTGGCACTTGAGCTCCCAGCGCGCCGTGCTACCAAAACAAGGCCCCGACCGCAAGCCAACGCAACGACCAGTCCTTTCCAGTTCGACGGGGGCCCCGAAAAGCCGTAGCCCCTCGGCCAAACACGCGCCGATCTTGCGGTGCGTAGCTTCTATCCCGCCACCAGAGACCAATACCTCCGCAGTGCAGGCAACGCTGTAAGTCAATTCCTCCCAGTGCAACACCGCCCTTCCACCCGTGGGCCGACGCACCACGTCAATGCCTAACACGCGACAGGCTTCGACATTAGCCTCGCGCTCGGGCTGCTGGTTCCAGCCGCAGGAGATAGCTGGCGGGTTCCAGCCGTAGAAGCGCAGTACCGGGCCTTGGGCTGCGTCGGCGGCGAGCACCTGATCGACGCCCATATTGTACGCGCCGCAGTGCGCACCCGTATCGACGACGCGCCAAGCAAGGCCCATTAGAGCGCTTCCAAACTATCGAGGGCGTCCTTGGCCGCCATCTGCTGTGCCTCCTTCTTGCTCCGCCCTTGGCCCCACCCCATGCGCTGGCCGGTGATGCACACTTCGACGCTGAAGATCTTGTCGTGGTCTGGCCCATGCTCGGCGTGTACCAAGTAGCGGGGGTGGCCATTGCCCTTGCTCTGCGAGTATTCGAGCAACCTGCTCTTGAAGTTGAAGTTCTCGTCCGGTTGGACTATTTGGTGAAAATCCGCCAGCACCGCGCACCGAACACAGGAGCGGGCAGCCTCTAAGCCGCCGTCGAGATAGATCGCCCCAATCAGCGACTCCAAGGTATCGCAGAGGATCGACGGCCGCTGTCCGCCGTTGGCTTCTCGCTCATCCTCACTCAGCAACACAAAGGCCCCCAACCCAAGACAGTCCGCTTGGCGCGCCAGCGCCTTGCGGCTGACTAGCTGCGACTTCATCTGGGTCAACTCACCCTCGCCCTTGTCCTCAAAGCGGCGATAGAGGTAGTCGGTGACCAACAGCTCCAACACGGCGTCGCCGAGAAATTCGAGCCGCTCGTTCGACTCGATGCGGTCGCTGCCTTCTTCAGCATACACATACGATCGATGCTTGAGGGCCTTGACCAACAGATTCTTGTCCTTGAAGTGGTAGCCCAACAGCCTTTCGAGCGCGTGCTGCGAATCTGCGGTATTATCTTCTAGGTCGCCCGCCGACTTGCGGCGATTCCAAAGCGTTGCAATCCAGCTCATCTGCCTAAGAAAACCTCGTTTACACGGGGAGTACACAGGGGATGCTGGGGAAGTGCGTCAGCCAGTGAAGCGACCGAATACCAGCGCCACGTTGTGGCCGCCAAAGCCAAAGGAATTGTTGAGGGCGTAGTTCACCTGCACGCGGCGCGCTTTGTTGGGCACGTAGTTGAGGTCGCAGTCGGGGTCGGGGTTTTCGTAGTTGATCGTCGGCGGCAGGACTCCGCTTTTGAGCGCCATGATGCAGGCGATGCTCTCGATGGCCCCGGCAGCACCCAACAGATGCCCAGTCATCGACTTGGTCGAACTTACGGCCATGCTGTCGGTGTGACCGGCGAAGACCGTCTTGATCGCCGCGGTCTCCTGCTGGTCGCCCATGGACGTCGAGGTGCCGTGGGCATTGACGTACCCGATGTCGCCCGGGTCCAAGCCACCGTCCTGCAGCGCAATGCGCATGGCCCGCGCACCGCCCTCGGCCTCTGGCGCCATCGCCGTCTGGTGATAGGCGTCGGCAGTAAAACCAAGCCCAAGAAATTCGCCGTAGATCTCGGCCCCGCGCCTTTGCGCGTGCTCCAATTCCTCCAAGATGACGGCTCCGGCCCCCTCGCCGAGTACGAAGCCATCGCGCTCGGCGTCAAAGGGCCGACTGGCCCGCTCAGGCTCGTCGTTGCGCGTCGATAGGGCCTTGGCCGAGGAAAAGCCGGCCATGGAAATGGGCGTGACGGCCGCTTCTGAGCCGCCGGTCACCATCACGTCGGCTTCCCCGTACTGGATCTTGCGCGCTGACTCGCCGAGGGCGTGGGCCGCCGACGAACAGGCCGACACCGTGCCGTAGTTAGGCCCTTTGGCCCCCAAATCCATGGAGATCATGCCCGGGGCCATATCGGAAATCATCATGGGCACGTAGAACGGACTGATGCGCCTCGGGCCTTTTTCCATTAGGATGGTGTGCTGTTCTTCGTGGGTCTGGATTCCGCCGATGCCCGAGCCCCAAATGACGCCCACGCGCTCGGGATCAACCGCTTCCATGTCGAGCCGGGCGCAGCTAGCCGCCTCCCTCGCCACGCAAATCGCGTAGTGCGTGAAGGCGTCGTTGCGGCGCACGTCCTTGCGGTCCAGAATCGCCTCGGCGTCAAAACCCTTGACCTCGGCGGCGATCGTAGTCCGGTGTTGGGAAGTGTCGAACCTAGTGATCGGCCCAACCCCAGAGCGGCCGGCGAGGAGCGCGTCCCAGAACGCTGGCAGGTCGTTGCCATTGGGCGCTAAGACCCCCAAGCCCGTGACGACGGCTCTGCGCTTCTGCACTGGACTACCGCTCACGCCTTGCTGTTCTCTTCTAAGTATTTAATCGCGTCGCCTACGACCATAATTTTCTCGGCGTCCTCGTCCGGGATGTCGAGCCCGAATTCTTCCTCAAAGGCCATAACCAACTCGACAGTGTCGAGCGAGTCGGCCCCTAAGTCGTCGATGAACGATGCTTGGGGATTTACTTGATCTTGGCTCACGCCGAGTTGCTCGACGACCAAATCTCTCACGCGCTCTTCAATAGAAGCCATGGTGTGTTCCTCTTGGGATAGGAGTGAACGTTTTACCGCTGTGCGGTCTTAAAGTTAGGGTCTAAATATAGGTGATGAGCAAAATTTTTAATACCTAAATTATATGGCCATGCCACCATCCACGGACAAGACCTGACCAGTGATATAGGCGGCTTGATCCGATGCTAGAAACGCCACGGCGTGGGCCACATCTTCCGGCGTCCCCGCTCGACCCAGCGGCACCGTAGCAATCATCTGCTCCTGTTGCTGTTCCGTCAAGCTGTCCGTCATACCCGTTTCCGGCACCAACCCCGGGGCCACGGCATTGGCGGTAATCCCGCGCGAGGCCAGCTCCCGCGCCAAGCTCTTGGTCAGGCCGATCAACCCGGCCTTGGACGCGGCGTAGTTGGCTTGGCCGGCATTGCCCAACAATCCCACGACCGAAGTGATGTTGACGATCCGCCCGCCACGAGCCTTGAGCATGGGGCGCACCGCCGCTCTGACGCAGTTAAAAGCGCCTTTGAGGTTGATCGCCAATACCTCGTCCCAATCCTCGTCCTTCATCCGCATCAGCAAATTGTCGCGGGTGACGCCAGCGTTGTTGACCAGCACGTCCAACCGCCCCAACTCCGCAATCGTCGCCGCCACCAACTCGGCCGCCTGCTCGGCGTCGGCGACATCGGCCTGACGCACGAGACAGCGGCGACCTAGGGCCTCAATAGCCGCAGCCACTTCGCCGGCCGCCGCAACATTGCGAGCGCAGATTGCCAAGTCTGCGCCCTCTTCTGCCAAGCGCAGGGCAATGGCCCGGCCAATGCCCCGCGACCCACCCGTCACTAGCGCGACTTTTCCGTCCAAGAGTCCCATGTTATTCCGCTCCTTTTGCCGCGGCGATTTCTTCCACGGTACCCGCCAGTGCGACTGCGAGCTTGGGCGCGGTGCGGCGCACCAGTCCCCTTAGCACAGCCCCCGGCCCTACTTCAAAGGCGCGGTTGATGCCCATAGCCGCCAGACGCTGCATCGTCGCGCTCCAGCGAACCGGACCCGTGATCTGATGGATCAGGTGCAGCCGCAGTTTTTCTGGATCTTCCACGGGCGCAGCCGAGACATTGGTCAACACCGGCACGCGCGGCCGCGCAAAGGATACTGCCTGCAACAGCGACTCCATATCCACAGCCGCCGACGCCATCAGCGGCGAGTGAAAAGCCCCACTGACGGCCAATTCGACGACGCGCCGAGCACCAGCCTCGGTGGCCAACTCGCTCACCCGCGCCACCGCAGCCCGCTCACCCGACACCACGACTTGGCCCGGAGCATTAAAATTAGCGGCTACTGCGATCCCCACTTCTGCTACCTGTTGGCACAAGGCCATGACGTGGTCGTCGTCCAAACCGATCACCGCCCCCATCGTCCCCGGCCACTCGCTACCGGCCTCCAACATCAACCGTCCGCGCGTCCCCACGAGCGTCAGGGCCTCCGCAAACGAGAGCACACCGGCCGCCACCAGCGCCGAGTATTCCCCGAGGCTGTGTCCAGCCACGGCCATAGGCTGTAGCCCAGCCGCGGCGAGCAACTCGTTGGCGGCGACGCTGTGGACGAAGACAGCCGGCTGCGTAACGTTGGTTTGCGTTAGTTGCTCGGCCGGCCCCTCAAAGCAAAGCGCACTGAGCGGAAAACCCAGCACCTCGTCGGCCTCGGCAAAGCGCGCCCGCACCGACTCGTGCTGCTCGTATAGGTCGCGGCCCATGCCCACGGCCTGCGAACCCTGTCCCGGAAATAAAAAGGCGCACTCGCCCATCTCACGGCCCCCAGCGAAACAAGGCGCTGCCCCAAGTGAGGCCGCCGCCGACGCCGGTCATCAGCACCAAGTCGCCGCGCTCCAACCGACCTTGATCAGTGGCTTCTGCCAAGGCAATGGGAATTGTCGCGGCCGTGGTATTGGCGTAGCGGTCGATATTCATCATCACTTTTTCCGGCGGAAGATCCATGCGCTGAGCCGCGGCGTCGATGATGCGCTTATTAGCTTGATGGGGCACGAAGAGCTTGAGGTCTGCGCCCGTAAGGCCGTTGCGCTCCAGCAGGCTGACCGACACTTCGGCCATCTTTTCCACGGCAAACCGAAATACCGTGCGCCCCTCTTGGCGGATGTAGTGCATGCGCTGATCTACGGTCTCGTGCGAAGGAGGATGGAGGCTGCCGCCGCCTTTGATGTGCAGGCATTCGACCGCGGCCCCGTCGGCGTATAGCTCGAAGTCGATCATGCCGGCTCCGTCCTCGCCGCGCTCTAACAAAACCCCGCCCGCTCCGTCGCCAAAGAGCACGCAAGTCGCGCGGTCCTCAAAGTCGAGGATGCTGCTCATCTTGTCGGCACCGATGACCATCACCCGGCGATGCGCGCCGCTTTCGATGAACTGTGCGCCGGTTGCCACGGCGAAGACAAAGCCAGAGCAAGCCGCCGACAGGTCGTAAGCCCAGACTCGGCTGGCACCGATGGCGTGTTGCACCAAGCAGGCCGTCGCCGGAAAGATCATGTCTGGCGTAATGGTCGCGACGATGATCAGGTCGATGTCATCCGCGCCGATCCCACGGCGCGCCAATAGCTCCTGGGCCACGGCGCTGGCCATGGTGGAGGTCGGCTCATCCTCCGGCAGAAAGCGCCGCTCGGAAATGCCGGTGCGCGAACGGATCCACTCGTCCGAGGTATCTACCAGCCGCTCCAGATCGGCGTTGGTGACCACCTTGTCGGGCAGGAAATGAGCAGTGGCCGTAATGGCCGCGCGAATTCTTTTCCCCTCTTCAGTCACGCAAGCATCCGCCCCGAGCAGCCTAGACTTCAGGCTCTACGTATTCGCGGCCTCGATAGAAGCCGCAGCTCGGGCAGACGCGATGAGGCAAGGCGGGTTGTCCGCAATGGGAGCAAGTAGTTCTCGCCGCCGCCTTGATCTTCCAGTGAGTGCGCCGCTTGTCGCGGCGGGTACGCGAAATTCTCCTCTTAGGTACTGCAGCCACGGGTGACTCCTCTCAAGAATTTTCTTTGGGTTGGGAAAAATCGATCTGCGCGAGGGCGGCCCAACGCGGGTCCGCTTCTCGCTCCTGTTCGGCGGTAGGTTCGTCGGCCCCGTCAACTCCGCACTGCGGGCACCGCCCATCGGCCTCCGGGGTGGGTATGCGCATCGGCAAGTCCAAGATCACGGCTTCGCGAATGTACGCCCGCAAATCGAACTCGCGCGTCCCCGGATCGACGATCTCGATGAACCCGTCTTTTTCTGCCGACGCCAACTCTTCGGGGGTCGCGAGGCGGCGCTGCAAGAGCAAGCGAAACCGCGCTGCGACCCCCTCTTGTACTTCCTCTAGACAGCGATAGCACTCGCCGGCAATGCGACAGGTGACGACCCCGTCAATTCTGAAATTGTCGAGCGCGCGCCGCACTTCGACGCGGGTTTCAACGCTGGAGGGAAAAGCGAAAAATTCGTCTTTTAACTCCAACTCCTCTGCGCGCAGATCAAAGGCGAGCGCATTGGGGCCCTCTGCGAGGTCGTCGAGTACTAGCAAGGCGCTCATGGGATTGCTCAGTCGGTAAAGAAAAACGCGATCTCGGACTTGGCGTTGGCCGCTGAGTCCGAGGCGTGGACGGCGTTGCACTGCACGTCCGTGCCAAAGTCGCCGCGAATCGTGCCGGTCGGGGCCTCTGTGCTGTTGGTCGGCCCAATAAAATCGCGCAAATGCGCCACCGCATCGGCGCGCTCTAACACCATCGGCACCGCTGGCCCGGAGGTCATAAATTCCACCAACTCGCCGTAAAAGGGTCGCTCCCGATGCACGGCGTAGAAAGCTCGCGCCTGCTCGGCCGATAGCTCGACCATGCGCAGGGCGCGCACGACAAATCCCGCGCCCTCGACGCGGGCAATAATCTGGCCGATGGCGCTTTTGGCGACCGCATCGGGCTTGACGATCATCAACGTGCGTTCCATAGATATAAAATTTATTTCCTTAGCAAGTGTTTCCCCTAGTCAAACGAAATGTTGGAAGATAGGAGCCAATCGATTTTGTGTCAATGGACGGCCCGCGCAACAAAATGCCCTAAGTATCGCTTTCATAACAAGTTCGGCGCACATTTTCTTGACAGGGTAACACGCCTCTCCTAGATTGGCCAATGCTATGGATTATCCACTTTTAGCCGAAGAAGGCAAGGTCATCCGCGACCCGGTTTGGGGCTACATCCACTTCCCCGCTCCCGTCCTCGCCCTCGTCGATACCCGGGCCTTCCAGCGCCTGCGCAACATCTCCCAGCTCGGCTACGTGCATCTGGTGTACCCTGGCGCGCGCCACTCGCGCTTTGAGCACTCGCTGGGCGTCTATCACTTGGCCAAGCAGTTTCTAGCCCGTCTCCTCGACTCGGACCCACCTCTCGTGCTAAGCGACGAGGACGTGCGCGTCTTCATCGCCGCCACCTTGCTCCACGACATCGGCCACTACCCCTTCTCGCATACCCTCGAAGAGCTAAGGCCCTTTTTCATCCGGCACGAAGAAGGGGCCAGGCATATCATCGAGGACCAAGACGGCGAGCTTTACCAGACGATCGCCGATAAGTTCCAAATCGACCCAGCGCGCGTAGCCAACGTCATCGACTACGAAAACATCGGCCGCGCAGTTCCCCCCGAAGACCTACTGCTGGCCAATATCCTCAGCAGCACCCTCGACCCCGACAAAATCGACTACCTCCTGCGCGATTCCATGTTCTGCGGCGTCCCCTTCGGCGAGAGCGTCAACCGCGACCGCCTGATCGCCTCCATCAAATTCGACCCGGAGCGCCAGCGGCTGGCCATCACCAGCAAGGGCGTCTCCGCGGTCGAAGCCCTCGTCTTTACCAACTACCAAATGTACCGCAACGTGTACTGGCACCACGGGGTGCGCTCGGCGTCGGCCATGTTCAAGCGCGCCGTGCAAGAAATCCTCCTCCACCCGCACAACCGGCTCGACTTCTCCGATTTCCACCGCCTCACCGAGAGTGGGCTAATCGCTCGCCTCCAGCGCGAGCAGGAGCGCCTAGGGCTGGAAACCTCCGCCCAACTCCTCGCAGGCACGATCCACCGCCGCCTCTACAAGGTCGCTGCCGTCATCCACCCCAGCGAGCGCACCCAGCCTCTGATGAATCGCCTCGATTTTCTCTTCCGCCATCCGTACAAGCGCCGCGCCAAGGAAATCGAGCTGTGCCAAGTTTTCGGCCAGCGGCTCGGCCGCTCGTTCCAAGGCCACGAGATCCTCATCGACATCCCCAGCTTCAACAAGACCCCCGAAGTCGATCTCAGGGTCTTCTACGGCCGCACGCTCCCGGCGGACAAGACCGACCCCCTGACCTTTGCCGATCCAGAGGTCTCCCGCCTGCGCGACTCACTCCTGCACAACTTCGAAGACCAAGCCAAAATTTTCCGTATCTTCTGCATTGACGATCCCGACCTGCGGGAGTTGGTGGGCAAAGAGGCTAAGCAGTATCTGAGTTGACGAACTGAACTTTCTGTTAGAGTGCTCCGTATCTGGATAGCGTTCAGACAAAAGGGAGATCCTTCTGATGAAAAAGACTCCGTTATTCAATCTCGCCCTCTTATTCGTCTGTATCCTGTTTGTGCAGCTCAGCGTTGCCCAAGAATATACCCGATGGAGTTTGCCCGAAGAGGCCAAAGCGCGTCTCGGTGAAGGTTCGATAACGGACACCGCATATTCGCCCGACGGCGCTTGGATCGCGGTAGCCAGTAGCGATATTTGGCTCTATGATACGCACACCGGTGCCGAAATCGTCCTACACGCGGAGCATCCGGATGATGGGGTCTTTTCCGTAGCGTTTTCGCCCAATGGACAAATTCTAGCTAGTGGCCATGATGATGACCACAAGATTCGATTGTGGGAGGTAGAAACTGGACAACAGAAAGCCACCCTAGAGGGGCATAGGTATTGGGTCAATTCCCTAGCGTTTTCGCCCGATGGACACACCCTGGCTAGCGGGTATTCTAGCGAGATAGTTCTCTGGGATGTAGAGACCGGGCAACAAATGGCCACTCTTGAGAGGCATGGATTTTCTATCATCTGTTCCGTAGCGTTTTCGCCCGATGGACAGACGCTAGCCAGTGGAAGCACGGACGACACGATTCGGTTGTGGGACGTGAGCACTGGACAACTGCAAGCCACTCTCAAAGGACATGAGAGCCCTATCCATTCCCTAGTGTTTTCGCCTGATGGACAGACGCTAGCTAGCGGCAGCGGAAGTTGGGGCACGATTTTGGGGGACTTCACGGTTCGGTTGTGGGATGTGAGCACCGGACAACTTCAAGCCACTCTCACAGGGCATGGGAGCCTTGTCCATTCGGTGGCGTTCTCTCCCGATGGACAGACCTTAGCCAGTGGAAGTCGGGACTCCACAGTTCGATTATGGGATGTGGAGACTGGACAACCCTTGGCCATCCTGAGGGAGCATACGGATTGGGTCTATTCCGTGGCGTTCTTACCGGATGGACAGACCTTAGCCAGTGGAAGTCGGGACGGGACGGTTCTGCTGTGGGATACATCTCCCTACATCAACATCACGCTTCAATCAGTGGACGCTGGACAACCCTTGGCCACCCTAGTCCCGGAAGGGCGTACGGATTGGGTCTATTCCGTAGCGTTTTCGCCCGATGGAAAAACCCTAGCCAGTGGGAGTGGGGACTTAACGGTTCGATTGTGGGATGTCGGCACTGGACAATCTCTAATACCTCTAGAAAAGAGTTATGGCTTTTCCGTAGCGTTTTCGCCCGATGGAAAAATCCTAGCCAGTGGGAGTCCGAGCGGCACAATCCAGTTGTGGGAGGTGAGCACCGGACAACAAATGGCGACTCTTAAGGGGCATAGGAGTGATGTCTATTCGGTGGCGTTTTCGCCCGATGGAAAAATCCTAGCCAGTGGAGGTGCACAGGACTACACGATTCGGTTGTGGGAGGTGAGTACCGGGCAACAAATGGCGACTCTAGATTTGGAAGGGTGGCCTATCCTTTCGGTGGCCTTTTCGCCTGATGGCCAGACCTTGGCCAGTGGAGGTTCTCAGCTTCTGTTGTGGGATATGGACACCAGCCAAATCCTAGGCATCTTGGCGATCCCGGAAGAGAGCTATGTTTATTCCGTGGCGTTTTCGCCCGACGGCCAACTCCTAGCCAGTGGGGGTACGGGTAATGATTACGGGATTCGGCTGTGGTCGGCGGACACCGGCCAACTCCTAGCCATCTTGGAGGGGCATACGGAACCTGTCCTTTCAGTGGCCTTTTCGCCCGATAGCCAACTCTTAGCCAGTGCGAGTTGGGACGGCACGATTCTACTGTGGGATATGTCGCCCTACATCACGCCCCCAACCTCTACTCCGACACACATTGCTGAAGTATCGTCGCAGCCTGTGCCGACCACCAGCGGCCTAGACCCCAATTTCCCCAACCCCTTCAACGCCAGCACCCAAATCGCCTACCGTCTCGCCACCCCCGGCTTGGTGCGGCTAGAAATCTACAACGTCTTGGGCCAGCCCGTGCGCACGCTGGCAAACCAGTTCCAGCTCGCCGGCTTCTACCAAGTCCGCTGGGACGCCCGCGACCAGCGAGGCACTCCGCTGGCAGCCGGCGTCTATCTCACCCGCTTGCTCCACCCCGACGGAGCGCAGACGCGGTGGTTGCTCTACCTCAAGTAATTAGCCCGAAGCAACGACTATTTCTTGCAGATCTAACGCTTGTTTTCGACACCTTACAGGATATACTGCGGGATCTTCAGCAGTTCGCCGTCCTTCAGCGCCGACTCGTGCGCGACGATGCCGCTGACCGTCATGTTAAGGGATTGGGCCACGTCGATGAGAGGCGTGCGGTCCAGCAGGATCGCCTCGACGAACTCGCACATCAGGTAGCCATGAGAGCCGCCGTGCCCGCCGGCATCCACCCCCAGAGGAAGAGGTGGGCGCTTGAATGTCGCCGGCACAGGGTCCTGCCCGTCGTTCTGGAACGTGCCGTAGAAGGTACCCTTCTCCGTGCGAATTCGGCCCGTCTCCCCACCGACACCCGGCGTGTCCCAGCTAACCCCCATCCGCGCCATGCCACCGTCGCTGGTGCGAAATAGCGCGATTTCAGTGCCAAACGGGTTGCCGTAGCGGTTGTTTGCAGCCTTCAGATGATCGACGCTGCTAGGCACGCCCATGCAGGAGACCTCGGTGAAGCTCCCGCCGGTGACGCCCACGTAGTAGGCATTAGAGTGCGTGGGATACCATTGGGGGGGAGCCCCAGTGCGCCAGCCCTCGTGCGCGGCCAGCGGCGTCGGGAAGTAGTGCCAGTATTCACCCTCTGCATAGACGACTTTTCCCAGCGCGCCAGCTCGGTACAACTCCCGCATGTTGTAGAGGTCTTCGTGGAAGTACGAGGTTTCGAACATCATGTAGCTGCGATCGGCCGTCTTGGCCGCGGCGAAAAGCGCATCCGCATCCTCCAGTGAGCCCCACACGGCCGGCACAGCCGATGCAACGTGTTTGCCGGCTTTGAGCGCGGCGATGGCCAGCCGGGCATGGCTCGGGGCGTCGGTGGCAACGAAAACGGCCTCGAGCGAGTCGTCCTCGATCAACTCTTCGCACGAAGCATAAGCGGTCGCACAGCGGCATGCTCTGGCCAGTTCGGCCCGCTTGTCAGGGTCCAGTTCGGCAACTGCGGCGACGGTCACATTCGGGTGGTTCTGGAAGCGGAAGGCCGCGCCGAAGTTGCATACGCCATACCCGGCGATACCTACGCGAATCACGCGGTCGGACACGGGCTGCCAGTCCTTCGACGCCTCGTCGTCGGTAACGGCCTCCTCAAAACCCTGGATCGGGACGGCCTCCGCCGTCGGTTCTGGATCATTCTTCTGGTTCATCATTCCCCCTTTAGTATCTCAACCACGCGCCTCCATCCACATGGTGCGGATTAGGAACGATAAAGTGCCTTTACCGATGAGTTGTCAATACGGCCCCTTGACAACGCGTCCGCAAAGGCTTCTTATCGTTCCGAATCCGTACAGAAGGAGCGATAAACGTGAACACGCGACAGGAAAAGCTGCTCAGAAGAACCTTCCTCGACTACCAGGCGACGGCCGAGTTCATGCACAATCCGCTCATCGTGTCGCGGGCGGAAGGACTCTACTACTGGGATACGGATGGGAAACGCTACTTCGACGGCATCAGCGGTATCTACTCAACCCTGCTCGGCCACCGCCATCCGCGCATCGCAGAAGCCATGCGAGCTCAATGGGACAAGCTCGCCTTCGCGCCGCCCATGCACGGCACGGCCGACGTGACGCTCGACTTTGTCGAGAAGCTCGGCAGCGTCACGCCCGACGATCTCAACTACGTAAAAGCGTTCAGCGGCGGCTCGGAGTCTATGGAGGCGGCGATCAAGTTCACGCGCCAGTATTTCAAGCAGTCGGGCCATCCGCACAAGTACAAGTTCATCAGCCGCTACCAAGCCTACCACGGCGCTACCATGGGAGCCATGGCGGCCAGCGGTACGGGAGAGCGCAAAACCCCATTCGAGCCAGCCCCACCGGGCTTCCTCAAAGTATTCCCCCCAACGCACTACCGCGACCGCTTCGGCGACTGGGACGAGGCCAACCGGTTCGCGGCACAGCAGTTCGAGGATGTCATCATCAGCGAAGACCCGGCGACAGTGGCCGGCATCATCCTCGAACCGGTGTCGAATACGGGGGGGATCATCACGCCCACGGACGAGTACTTCCAAATCATCCGCGACACCTGCGACCGCCACAACGTCGTGCTCATCTACGACGAGATCATCACCGGCTTCGGTCGCACGGGAGCGATGTTTGCCGCCCACACCTTCGGGGTGACGCCCGACATCATCTGCGGCAGCAAAGGGCTGTCGAGTGGCGCCATTCCCCTCGGCGCGCTAATGGCTCGCGAGGGGATGGGGGAGTACTTCTACGAGCAAGGCGAGAATTTCGCCCACGGCCACACCTACGCTGGCCATCCACTGGCCTGCGCGGTCGGCATCGCCGTGGTGGACGAGATCGTGGAGCGCGGCCTCGATGCCCACGCCCGCGAGACGGGCAACTACCTCACCGCCAAGCTCGAAGGCCTAAAATCGCTCGGCGTCGTGCGGGAGGTGCGGGGCAAAGGGTTGCTGAGAGGAGTTGAACTGGTGAAGGATACGTCGAGCCTCGCGCCGTTCCCAGAGCTCGGCCGGGCGCTCAAGAAGACGGCGCTGCAGAACGGAGTCATCCTGCGGGTTGATCCGAGTTGGTTCGCCGTCGTGCCCGCCCTCATCATCGACAAGCCCCAAGTTGACGAGCTCTTCGACCTCGTCGAGCAAAGCCTCAAGGACGCACTCGACCAAGTCTGATCCTGAACAAGGAGATGCAAAATGGCGACGATTCAACTTCCCGTGCGATGGTATTCCGGCTACGGCCCCGACAATCCCGACGGAAATCGTTTCGGCGACCTCGACCTGCCGTTGGAGACCACCGCCTTCATGATCGTGGATTCGGACTGCGGCGCGGGGAATCCCTGCGTCGAGGAGGGCATTGCGCCTGCGCTGAAGGCCGCCCGCGCCGTCGGCATGCACGTGTTCTTCATCCACAACGACTTCTCCCTGTGCGACGAACCGGGCAGTATCAAGCGCGAGATCCACGGCACCCGCTGGGGCAACGAAGATGCCGCCGACCGCCCAGCACCGGAGCGCAGACCGGTACAGCCGAACTACTCGCCGTCGATTCAGCCCCTCGCCCACGAGCCGGACTTTCCCAAGCGGGAGTGGTCGGGATTTCACGAGACTCACACCGACTATCACCTGCGCTGTCACGGCATCAAGACCCTGATCGCCGTGGGATTCTCGCAGCGGTCCTGCCTGTACTTCACCTGCGTCGGCGCGGTGGAACACAACTATCGGGTGGTGATGTTGCGGGACTGCACCCATTCGGCCGAGTATCCGGATACGGTGGACAACAGCCTGCCGGAAGGGGGGTGGCTGCGCAAGATCATGCTGCGGAATTTCGAACACGTGGTGGGCTACACCTCCACGTCGGCGGAGTTCGTCCAGGCCTGTTCCGCGCTGAGCGCCGCCCCTTGACAACGCCTCCAGAAAGCCTTCTTATCGTTCCGAACCATACAGTAGCACAATAGGAGCACGAGTAATGGAACAAGCAATAACAGAGCGCGAGATCGAAACCATCGTCCGGGAAGTCACAGACGAGGAGGTCGCCTTCTACCACGAATACGGCTGGGTTATGATGCCGCGGCTCGTTGCGCCGGAGTTCGCCGCACAGCTTTTGCGCGTCGGACGGGAGTGGGTCGATCGCAACGCCCAAGAGGTTGGCCACGGCAATCCACGCGCCGGCCTAGCGCTGAATCAAGAGACCGAGCCGTTTCATTCGTTCATGTTCAGCGAGCGCATGGCGCAAAACGCAACGCGTCTCGTCAACAGGAAGCGGTTCAAGGGAGTAGATGTTCCGCTCCGCTACCGCGTGGATATTCTCCTAAACAAGCCCCCCGGAGCAGCCGGGTCCACCTATCACCAAGACTCGTCCGAGCACGGCTCCGATCGAGTCGGCGAGCTCCAGTTCTGGCTGGCGCTGGCGGAAGTCACACCCGATATGGGGGCCATGCGGTTCGTCAGTCGCTCCCATCGCGAAGGACCGCTCGGTTCGGTATTCAAGGACGACCAAGGCGACCTGCTCAAGCAGTTCCCGAATCTGACGTCCGTGCTGGAGCTTTCGCCGCCCTTCCACTACCAGCCGGGCGACTGCACCGTGCACCACGGCTACACCGTCCACGGCGGCCCGGACAACACCACCGACAAGACGCGCTGGTCCTACCTGTTCTCGTACAGCCCCGCCGACACCCGCTACTGGAACGGCAGCGCCGCCAACTGGGGCAGTGAACGCAAGCGCCTGAATGACTCGGACAATCCCATAGTGCCCGCCGAGGCCGGCCCGTGAAACTCGAAGGGCACGTCGCAGTCGTCACTGGAGCCAGTCGCGGCGTCGGACGGGCAATCGCAGATGCGCTGGAAGCGCGCGGCCTTGCCGTCGCAACCGTCGCGCGCCGCTCGGCGCAATTCACCGCGGATGTCTCAAACCCGGCCGATGTTGACCGCCTCAAAACCGCGGTCGAAGCCGAGCTCGGCCGACCCACCATTCTCGTCAATGCCGCTGGGATCTTCGGCCCGATCGCCCTCGTACAGGACAGCGATCCCGAGGAATGGGTCGAAACACTCATGATTGATGCGGTCGGGCCCTATCTCGTATCCCGCACGTTCCTCGACGGAATGCTAAGCGCAGGCTGGGGCCGGATCGTGAACCTTTCATCTGCGGCGTCGCTGCACACACCCGGACGGCTGAACAGCGCCTACGGCACGGCCAAGGTCGCTCTCAACCAGTTCACCCGCCACCTTGCCGCCGAGCTGGAAGGAACGGGCGTCACGGCGAACGTCATCCATCCCGGCGACGTCAAAACCGCGATGTGGGCGGATATCCGCGACAAGATGGACACCGTCAGCGAAAGCGGCTACCACGACTGGGTGGCGTGGGTGGAGCAAACGGGCGGGGATCCGCCGGAGAAGGCGGCCCAGCTCGTGATCGACATCATCGAGAGCGATGTCAACGGGCGCTTTCTCTGGATCGACGATCCGCTTCAGACCCCGATCCCAAGCTGGAATTAGGGGTGCGGTCGGTCCCATACTCCACCGGCCCTCGCATAGCAAAAAGAACATGCCCCCCCACTACCCACCCCTCTACCTACGCCCCAACAGCGAGCGCACCGTGCGCAACGGCCACCCCTGGGTCTTCTCCGGCGCGGTCGAACGCCCTCCCCAAGACGCCGACACCGGCGATATTGTCGATGTCTTTGACGCACATGAGCGCTTCGTCTGTCGCGGATTCTACAATCGGCGCTCGCTGATCCGCGTGCGCAGTCTCACCCAAGACCCCAACCGACCCATCGACGCGGCCTTCTTCACAGAGCGCATCGCCCAAGCCATCGCCCTCCGCCGCAGCGCCGGCCTGTCCGCCCATACCAACGCCATGCGCCTAGTCCACGGCGAAAGCGACGGCCTGCCCGGCCTAATAGCCGACGACTACGCCGGCTACCTAGTGGTGCAATGCCACACCGCCGGCATGGAAAAACAACGTTCCACCATCCTCGACGCGCTCCAATCCCTGCTCGCCCCCCGCAGCATGTACGAACGCAGCGATGTGGGCACCCGCCGCGCCGAGGGGCTGGACGACCGT
This sequence comes from Candidatus Latescibacterota bacterium, assembly GCA_022826515.1. The sequence goes on along the minus strand of JAJDUT010000009.1, from coordinate 38,428 downwards.
CCCACCGGCCTACTAGCAGGCGAAGCTCCACCCGAATTCGTCGAAATCGAAGAGCTCGGCACGCGCCTCTACGCCGACCTCTATCGCGGCCAGAAGACCGGCTTTTTCCTCGACCAGCGCACCAACCGCTTCTACCTCCAGCAACTCGCCCGCGGCCAGCGCGTACTCAACCTCTTTTCCTATTCGAGCGGCTTCTCCGCCCACGCCCTCAAAGGCGGCGCATCCCGCACGCTCGACGTCGATATATCGCCCCAAGTCGTGCCCGCCGCCCGCCGCACCCTCGCCGCCAACCGCCCCCAAGGCTCCCATTCCGATCTGTTGATCGCCGATGTCTTTTCCTTCGTGGACGAGCTAGCCAACCGCGGCCCCCGCTACGACATCGTCGTCTGCGACCCGCCCTCGCTGATGCGCAAACGCAGCCAGTACAAACAAGCCATGGGCGTCTATACCAAACTCAATCGCAACGCCTTCCGCCTCATAGCCGACGGCGGGCTGTTGGTAACCGCCTCGTGCTCGTCGCGAATTTCCCAAGAGGACTTCTTCCAAATCGTCCGCCGCGCCGCCGCTGGTGCCCGAGTCCGCACCCGCATCCTCGCCTACAACCTGCACCCAGCCGACCATCCCATAGACCCAGCCTTCCCCGACGGACGCTACCTCAAGTGCATCTTCGCCCGCGTCCATCGCCTTTCTTGATGCTGCCGGGCGAAAGGAGACTTACCTATGATACACTCAATTGCCAGTCGAAAAATCACTGCGTTGTTGTTCGCAATGGCGTGGTTGGCCCTCGTCGGGCAAGGCACCGGCCACGGTCAGCCGCCGGTCGAAGAGGGCCAAATCTACTGGGCGAACCCACAAAGAGGCATCCATCGGTCCAGCCTCAACGGCACCAATGTCGAACAACTCATCAAGCCAGAATTGAGGTATCCGGCCGACATCGCGCTCGATGTATTGGGAGGCAAGATGTACTGGACAGATAAGTGGACGGGAGGAGGCATCTATTGGTCTGACCTAGATGGTTCAGACACCAAACTCTTCATGGACGATGACTATATAGTAGGGGCAACAAACATCGCGCTCGACGTGGACAGGGGCAAAATTTACTGGACGAACGATGGAGGCTCTCATTCAGGTATTGTTGCGTGGACAAACCTAGACGGCTCCAATAGCGAAGACCTCTTTGAAGGAGGGTCCCCATGGGACATTGCTCTGGATTTGGTCCGGGGCAAAGTGTACTGGACGGACTTCGCTTTTGAGGGAATTTTACGGGCCGACCTCGACGGACAAAACGTCGAATATGACTATATCCGATCAGGCTTTCCTATGGGTATTGCCCTCGACGTGGACGGGGGCAAAATTTACTGGACAGACGCGGGGACGATCCAGCGCGCCGACCTCAACGGACAAAACATCGAAGAAGTCCTCACCGTATCAGATGGCTACCCCGAAGAAATCACCCTCGACATGGACGGAGGCAAGGTTTACTGGACCAATCCAGTCACGCAGACGATTCAGCGAGCTGATCTCGATGGCCAAAACGTCGAACACCTCTTCGACTTAGAGGACGACGTCCACTACATCAACTCGGGACCCCGAACAGGCATCGCCCTCGACGTGAACGGGGACAAAATTTATTGGACGGACTCGGGGCCGGGGACGATCCAGCGGGCCGACCTGAACGGCCGAAACCTCGAAGTCCTCTTCGATCCAATAGTGAGAGAACCACACGGCATTGCCCTGTACTCAGACAAGATGTACTGGACCGACGTGGTGAAGGGGACGATCCAGCGGGCCGACCTAAACGGCCGAAACCTCGAAGTCCTGATCACCGGATTAAATCGTCCCAAGGGAATTGCCTTGCTAGATGGAGACAAGATCTACTGGGCGGACGCAGGACCAGGGGAATACTGGGGGTACTCGGAAACAGGGAAACGGGTTTGGGTGAAACCAGAAACAGGGAAAATTCAGACGGCTAACTGGGACGGCTCCAACGTCAAAGATGTCCTCACCGGCTTGAGCTATCTTGAGGATATTGCCCTCGACACAATTCGGGGTAAGATATACTGGAGGGAGAGCTTCCTAGGAGAGATACGGGAGCACACCATTCAGCGAGCGGACTTGGACGGGTCCAATGTCGAAGAGATCCTCATCTCGAGACTAACGGGTTCCCCTAGTGTGGGAACAATGGCTCTCGATGTACTGGCGGGCAAGATATACTGGACAGACAAATACGGGGGGGCGATGCAGCGGGCGGACTTAGATGGCTCCAATGTCGAAGAGATCGCCACTAATGATCCTTCTTGGGATCGCTACACAGCCTTCGCCCTGGATCTAATTGGAAACAAAATATACTGGTCGAGTCTGCATGACGTCCCTACGAGGGAGTATGAAGATCTGGTGGACTTCTTCCGGTCCAACTTAGACGGCTCTAACGTCGAGGATATATGGACGACAACGACCCGTACAGGTGGTCCAACGGATATCGCCTTAGACATCTCCCACCCAACCTCGGTCTCAACGCCCGCTACCCCATCGGCAACACCTGCCACCAGCAGCCTATCCCCCAATTATCCCAACCCCTTCAACGCCGGCACCCAAATCGCCTACCACCTCGCCTCCCCCGGCCCAGTGCGGCTGACGATCTACAATATTTTAGGCCAACCCGTGCGCACGCTCGTGGATCAGTTCCAAGCTGCCGACTTCTACCAAGTCCGCTGGGACGCCCGCGACCGGCGCGGCACGGCGTTGGCGGCGGGCGTCTATCTCGTGCGTCTTCACTATCCCGACGGCGAGCAAACCCGGCGACTCCTCTTGCTCAAGTAGCTACCAAGCCGCGTCTCTCGCCCGTCTTGACGCGACTAGACAAAACGCATATCCTCGTTGCAATATGTCAACCCGTATCCCTTTCTAATGAAGAACCTCTCCGAAGATCTGCGTCTCAAACTCGACGCCCTGCCCAACGAATCCGGCGTCTATATTATGAAAAGGCGCGACGGGCAGATCATCTACATCGGCAAGGCCAAAAGCCTGCGCGACCGGGTGCGCTCGTACTTTCGCACGTCGGGCGGCGATGGCCGGCGTCAGTTCAAAGCCCTAGTCCGCAACATCGCCGACATTGACTACATCGTAACGGGCAACGAGCGGGAAGCCCTCATCCTCGAAGCCACCCAAATCCGCACCCACAAACCGCGCTACAACATCCTACTCAAAGACGACAAGAAATATCCCTACATCCGCATCACGGCCGAGCCTTTCCCCCGCATCTTCGCCACCCGAGACGTAGTCCGCGACGGCTCGCGCTATCTCGGCCCGTACAGCAATGTCCGCGCCATGCACACCACCCTCGACATGCTGCGCAAGGTCTTCCCCATCCGCTCCTGCAACGCCGAGTTGCCCTCAGACAAGGTGCCGCTATGCCTCGAATACCACATCAAGCGCTGCGAAGGCCCCTGCGAAAACCTCGTCTCGGCTGACGACTACCGCAAAACCGTCGAGCGGGCCGTGCGCTTCTTGCGCGGCCAGAACGCCGAAGTGATCCGCGAACTGCAAAAGCGCATGACCGAGGCCGCCGAAGACATGCGCTACGAAAAAGCAGCCCGCTTCCGCGACCAGATCCAAGCCCTAGAATCCATGCGCGCCCGCCAAAAAGTCGTCCTTGACGAGTTGGTTGACCGCGACGTTTTCGGCATGGCCCGCAGCGACGACGAAGCCTGTTGCAGCGTCCTCGAAATCCGCGAGGGCCGCCTGCTCGGCAAAAAGCACCACTTCCTCGGCGGAGTTATGGAATCCTCAGACGGGGAAATCCTCTCGGCTTTTGCGCGGCAATTCTACCTGCAAAACGACTTCGTTCCGCCCGAGATCCACCTGCCAGCCCAGCTAGCAGACGCCGACGAGGTAGCCACTTGGCTGTCGCAAAAAGCCGACGGCAAGGTCGAATTGGCCACCCCCCAGCGCGGTGCCAAGGCGCAGATGCTCGACATGGCCACCAAAAACGCCGCCCAAATGCTCACCGAACGCCAGCTCAAGCGCGAGCTAAAGCGCGACCGCATCCCCCAATCGGTCTATGCCCTCCAGCGCGACTTGCAGCTAGCGGCTCCGCCTCGCCATATCGAAGGCATCGACATCTCCACCTTCCAAGGCGAGCACCCAGTCGGCTCAGTGGTCTGCTTTATCGACGGCCGGGCCAAGCGCAGCCAGTACCGCTACTTCAAAATCCGCGACCTCGCCCAGCCCGACGACTACGCCGCCATCCACCAAGTAGTATATCGCCGCTTCCGCGGCCTAGCCGAGCGCAACGAGCCGCGGCCCGACTTGCTGCTCATCGACGGCGGGCCGGGCCAACTTGCCAGCGCAGTCGCCGCCTTGGGCGAGCTAGACATTGCAGACCAACCTGTCGTCGGCCTCGCCAAGCGCTTCGAGGAAGTCATCCTGCCGGGCCAGCGCGATCCCCTGCTGCTGCCCAAGACCTCGGCCAGCCTGCGCCTGTTGCAGATGCTGCGCGACGAAGCCCACCGCTTCGCGCTCAAAAACCACCGCCAGCAACGCGCCAAGAATGCGCTCAGCTCCACCTTGGACCACATCCCCGGCATTGGCCCACAAAAGCGCAAGGCCCTGTTGGTCGCCTTCGGCTCGGTCAAGCGCATCGCCGCCACGCCGGCCGAGGAAATCGCCGCCCTCCCCGGCTTCAGCCGCAAACAGGCCGACGCCTTGCTCGCCCATCTCAACAGCCCGGATCATGGCCCGCCCAAAATCGACTCCTGAACGCCCGCTGCCAGCGGCCCTGTCCGTCCCCTGCGAGCGCTTCCTCAAAGCCATGGAGCGCGACAATGGGCTGGCGGCCAATACCCTCGACGCCTATCGCCGCGACCTCAACCGCTATCTGCACCACCTGTCCGCCCAAGGCGTCGAGAGCCTAGAGGCCGTCCAACACCAGCACATCGCCCAGTTGCTCCACTCGCTGCGCGACGCTGGCCTGACTGCTTCCACCATGGCCCGCAACCTCACCTCGATAAAGCGCTTCCACCAGTATTTACTGCTCAAGGGCGCAACGACGCACAACCCAGCCGAACTTCTCGACGCGCCCAAGCTGGAGCGCCGCCTGCCCGACGTAATCTCAGTCGAGGAAATCACCGCCCTCCTCGCCGCGCCCGATCCCGACGAGCCGCTGGGCCAGCGCGACCGGGCCATCCTCGCCGTGCTCTACGCCACCGGCATCCGCGTCTCCGAACTGACCGCACTGCAACAGGAGGCCCTGCTGCTGGCGCGGAGCCTCGTCCGCATCCGCGGCCGGCGCGAGCGCATCGTACCCATCGCGGCCAAAGACGCACGCACGCTCAGACGCTACCTGCGCCAAGGTCGCCCTCATCTCGCCCGTCCCGACTCAAGCGATCACGTCTTCCTCAACGCCCAAGGCGGCCCGCTCTCGCGGATGAGCGTGTGGAAGATCATCAAAACCGCCGGCGAAAAGGCTCGCATCGGCAGGGAGATCAGCCCCCACACCCTGCGCCACTCCTTTGCCACGCATCTGTTAGAAGGCGGAGCCAACCTCCGCGCCGTGCAGGAGCTGTTAGGGCACGCCGACATCTCCACCACCCAGATCTACACGCACCTCGACCTCAGCTACCTCAAAGAGGTCCACAAGACCTATCATCCCCGAGGTTGAATGGAGCCTCAACTAGTCGTCGCCGCAGGACTCAACAAGTACTTCCCCTCTGGGGTCCAAGCCCTGCGCGACCTCAGTCTGGAAATTAGCCGCGGCCAATTCGTCTCCATCGTCGGCCCTTCCGGCTGCGGCAAATCCACCTTCCTCCGCCTCGTGGCCGGCCTCGACGAACCCACGAGCGGCCAACTCCGCGTGGAGGGCCACGATCCGCTTGGCCTCGCCTTCGTCTTCCAAGACGCCACGCTGCTGCCTTGGCGCTCGGTCGCACACAACATCACTCTCCCCTTGGAGCTACGCCGCGAGGATGCCAGCGAGCGCGTCGCCCAGACGCTTGAACTAGTCGGCCTAACCGACTTTGCCGCTGCGTACCCGGCCCAACTCTCCGGCGGCATGCGTATGCGAGTCTCCATTGCCCGTGCGCTGGTGACCCGCCCCCAGATCCTGCTCCTCGACGAGCCTTTTGGCGCACTCGATGAAATCACCCGCCAGCGGCTCAACGAGGAGCTGTTGCGCCTGTGGCAGGAAGACCGCTGGACCGGCCTCTTCGTCACGCACAACGTCTCCGAAGCCGTCTTCCTCAGCCAGCGAGTTCTCGTAATGAGCACACGCCCCGGCCGCATCCTCGCCGACATCCCCATCCCGTTTCCTTATCCGCGCTCGCCGTACCTGCGCAGCGCCCCTGAATTCATCCGCATCGCCAACGGGATTTCGCGGCAACTCGCCCACGCCGACGAGCTATGAAACGCCTGCGCTCCCTGACAACTAACCTTCTGCCTCCACTGCTGTTCTTCGCCTTAGTCGTATGCGCTTGGCAAGGCGCGGTCTCGCTCTTCGGGATCGAACCTTTCCTGCTGCCCGGTCCCCTGCTCGTCGCCCAAGCCATCGCCGACAACTTGCCGCGCCTGCTGTCGGCTACTCTGCTGACGGCATTAGGTGCCATCTTGGGCTTTGTCCTCAGTTTTGCCTTTGGCTTCTTGGTCGCCCTGCTGTTTTCCCAGTCGCGCCTCATCGAGCGCAGCCTCTACCCCTACGCGATCTTCTTGCAGACCATGCCCATCGTAGCCATCGCGCCCCTGATCATCCTGTGGATCGGCTACGGCCTCCAAGGCGTGGTGGCCGTCTCTTTCATCATCGCCCTCTTCCCGGTCATCGCCAATACCACCGACGGCCTGACCCGCGTCGATCCCCACATCCTCGACTTCTTTGCGCTCAACAAGGCCAGCCGCTGGCAGGTCCTGTTCAAGCTCCGCGTCCCCGGCGCGGTCCCCCAAATGCTCGTCGGTGCTCGCATCTCCAGCGGCCTGTCAGTCATCGGCGCAATTGTCGGCGAGTTCTTTGCCGGCTACGGCACCGAGGACTTTGGCCTCGGCTACTTGATCATCCTCACCAACGGCCAAGCCAAGACCGACTACTTGTTCGCCTGCATTCTGTTTTGCACGTTGCTCGGCTTGGGGCTATTTACCACCGTGGGCAGCTTGAGTAATTTCTTGCTCAGACGCTGGACAGGCGCGCCCGAGTAACATGGCGGCGCGCCAACACCCACTACAATCACTAGGAGGTTCCCGTAATGTTCAAATACTCGTTCTTGGCGGCCTTTCTCGCGCTCGTCGCCTGCGCCGCTGAAAAAGAAGCACCCACAGCCGACGCCCTACCCAAGGTCCAACTCGCGCTCAACTGGTTCCCAGAAGCCGAACACGGCGGCTTGTACGCGGCGGCCGTCCACGGCTACTACGCGGAAAACGGAGTCGAAGTCGAAATCCTCGGCGGCGGCCCAGACGCGCCGGTCGTCCAGCGCGTGGCCACCGACGCGGTAGCCTTTGGCATAACAAATGCCGACGACATCCTGTACGCCCGCGCCCAACAAATCCCCGTAGTCGCGCTCATGGCGTCCTACCAGATCAGCCCGCGCTGCATCATGGTTCACGAAAGCTCGGGTATCGACTCTATTTCGCAAATCAAAAACATCACCTTGGCCTTGTCGCAGCGCCCGGCCTTTTCGCACTATCTGCGCTGGAAATACCCATTTGAAGGCGTCACGATCGTCCCCTATCCCGGCAATGTGGCCCAATTCCTCGCGGACGAGAATTTCGCCCAGCAAGGCTACGTCTTCAGCGAACCTTTCGTCGCCAAGACCAAAGGCGGCGATCCCAAGGCCCTGCTCGTAGCCGATACCGGCTTCAATCCCTATACCAGCGTGCTCATCACCACCGCAGATCGCATCGCCGCTGAGCCAGAACTCGTCGGTGCCGTAGTTCGCGCCAGCGTCAAAGGCTGGGAGCAATACCTCGCCGAGCCAGAGGCCACCAACCGCCATATCAACAGCCTCAACCCCGAGATGGGTATGGACATTCTCGCCTATGGGGCCACCGAATCCGCTGCCATGGTCCTCGATCCGGTCGCCCAACAAAACGGCCTCGGCAGCATGACCTTGCAGCGCTGGCAAAAGCTATTGGAACAAATGGTGGCCGCGGGTCTGATCAAAGAAGGCGTCGTGGACGTCACCGCAGCCTTCACTAACCGCTTCTTGCCCTAGCCCTTGGCCTTCTTGCAGGACATCGCGCTCGGCCGCTACATCGCGCTCGGCTCGCCGATCCACCGCCTCGATCCGCGCACCAAGTTAGGGGGCGTTTTCGCACTGACGTTGGCGGCCTTTGCCGCACCTAATGCACTCGCCCTACTGCTACTTGGAGCTTTCCTACTGGTGGCCACCGCCTTGACGCGGGTGCCTTTGCGCCTCATCTTGCGCCAGCTCAAAACCTTTGCTTGGCTCTTCTTGTTCACCTTTGGCCTCCACGCGCTGCTCACGCCCGGTCGGCCCGTCTTGTCGCTGCCCTTTTCCTATCACGTCCTGACCGCCGAGGGCCTGCACTTGGGGGCCTTTTTCACCGCACGACTGGTCGCGGCCATCGTCGCCGCCACGCTCTTGACGCTCACGACCGCGCCAATGGAGATAACCAGCGGCCTAGAACGCCTCTTCAGCCCCTTGCGCCGCTTCGGCTTTCCAGCCGGCGACATGGCGCTGATGATCTCCATTGCCCTGCGATTTATCCCCGTACTCCTCGACGAAGCCGAGCGCCTGCACAAGGCCCAACTAGCGCGCGGGGCCGACTTTAGCGGCTCTTTTCTGCGCCGCATCAAAAACCTCGTGCCCCTCCTCGTACCCCTCCTCGTCGCAGCCTGTGGTCGCGCCGACCGCCTCGCCTTGGCCATGGAAAGCCGCTGCTACGCCAGCGGAGCCGCACGCACCCACTATCGCCCGCTGCGCTTTGGCCGCGCCGATGGTCTATTCGCCGTGGCTACCCTAAGCTTAGTCGCACTCGTGTACTATCTGCGTTAGGGCGATGCGGACGCTGCGCTTGGTACTCGAATACGACGGCACTCACTTTGTCGGCTGGCAGAGCCAAAAGAGCGGCCGCACCGTGCAAGACGCGCTCGAAAAAGCTCTGCACATCCTGCTCAAAGAGCCGGTCCGCCTCATCGGCGCAGGCCGCACGGACGCTGGGACCCACGCCCTCGGGCAGGTGGCCCATGTCCAGACCGAGGCCGCACTGCCTACAGACCGATTGCTCCGCAGCCTCAACGGTCTCTTGCCCCCGGACATTGCCGTGCGCGCCGCCGACGAGGTCGCTGCGGATTTCCACGCCCGCTACAGCGCAACCCGCAAGCGCTATCGCTACCGCATTCACCAAGGCAAGGCAGCCGTCAACCGCACTCAGGTATGGACCTATTACCCAGCGCTTTCTTTGGCCCCCATGGCCGCAGCCACTCATGCGCTCTGCGGCGAACGCTCTTTTGGAGCCTTTTGCAAACAAGACCCCATCCCCGAACACCTCACCTGCCACATCTTCGACGCCGTCTGGTCTCAACGCGGCCCCGAGCTAGTCTTTGAAATCGAGGCCAACCGCTTCCTGCGCCACATGGTGCGGATTCTCGTCGGCACCATGGTCGAAATCGGCCGCGGTACGAAGCCGCCGGATGCCATCGCCGATCTACTCGCCAGCGGCGACCGCACCGCGGCTGGTGCCACGGCCCCCGCGTGTGGCCTCTGCCTATTGTGGGTGGCCTACCCTGATGGTCTAGTGTAAATGGGCAAAAAATTCCAGCGGCACGTTGAAAATTTCACCTGCGAAAATTGTGGCTTTTCCGTGCAGGGCAATGGCTACACCAATCACTGCCCCGAATGCCTCTGGAGCCAACACGTCGATGTAAACCCAGGTGACCGCGCCGAACGCTGTCGCGGCTTGATGGAGCCGGTGGGATTTACCATCAAACGCGGCGATTACATCCTCGTCCACCGCTGCACCAAATGTGGCATTGTCAAAAGGAATAAGGCCGCCAAAAACGACCGCTTTGATGCGATCCTGCGTCTAGGCGGCGAATTGCCGGACTAGCGACCCGGCGCGACGGCTGCGCAATATTTGCAACCATGTATATTATTGTTATATAATTACTTGTCATTGAAGAAATCCATTTCTCGAGGTACCAATTTGCACTTTTTCTGCTCACTTGCTCTGCTGGTATCAGCTCTGAATCATGCCAGCGCGTCCATTGGGGAATCGCGGCGCACAGCCGTAGTGCAGGCCGTAGAGCGGGTCCAGCCCTCGGTCGTCAGCCTCCACGTGCGCTACCGCGAGCGCGTCCAGCACCTATACAGATATCGCGGCGATCCTTTCTGGAACTTTTTCTCGCCTTTCTACTACGTGCCCCGAGACCATGACCGCGTCTCCACCGGCTCGGGCTTTGTCGTCGATGACGAGGGCTACATTCTCACCAATAGCCATGTCGTCGGCGATCCGCGCCAGTTGCAAAAAATTACCATCTCTCTGCCCGAACCCGACAGCCGCACCTTTGAGGCCCGCTACGTGGCCTCAGACCCCAATTTCGACCTCGCCGTCCTCAAGGTAGATGACGGCAATATGCCGGTTGCGCCCCTTGGGACTTCGGGCGATATTCTGGTCGGCGAATGGGCTATTGCTATTGGCAACCCTTTTGATTTGGGACCTACCGTCAGCATCGGCGTCGTCAGCGCCCTAGATCGCGACTTTTCCGAACCTCAAGGCGATTACTACTACCGAGACATGATTCAAACTGATGCGGCCATCAATCTCGGCAACAGCGGTGGCCCCTTGGTCAATGCCGACGGCGAGGTCATCGGCATCAACAGCTTTATCTACACCGGTGGCGGATACGCCAGCGGCTCTATTGGCATTGGCTTCGCCATTCCCATCGACACGGCCACGAGCTTCTTGGAGGAAATTCGCCAATACGGTCAAGTGCGTCGCTCTTGGACCGGCATCCTAGCCGTCCAAGACATCACTCCGCCTCTAGCGGAGTACCTAAGGCTCGATTCCACGGATGGAGTCCTAGTCGTCAGGGTTGCTAACGACAGTCCGGCCGCACTAGCGGGCCTCGAAAAGGGCGACGTAATCGTTGCGGTCAACGACGAAAAAATTCGCAGTACCGACGAGGCCATTGGCGTGCTGCGCGGCTTGCGCGTCGGCGAAGTCGCCGCGCTCGACGTGGTGCGCCACAACGAACAATACAACCTAGACCTGACCCTTGAAGAGCGTCCCTACCGGACGCGGCGCTAGCGGCAGGAAGGATGCTAAAATGAGGCAGTTCATACCCACCGCGTTCACCATCGGCAATCTGTTCTGCGGATTCCTCGCCCTGCACTACGCCTTCAACGGCAACTACGTGCCGGCCGCTTGGCTCATCTTCTTGGGCGCGGTATTCGATAAAATGGATGGCCAACTCGCCCGGATCATGGGGCGCGACTCCCAGTTTGGCCTCCAGTTCGATTCCATCGTCGATGCCTGCACCTTTGGCATCGTGCCCGCGGCCATCATCTATCAGGCCCACCTGCCGACCGGCTGGGGGCTGGCGCTGGCTTTTGCGTTCCTGCTCTGCGGTGCCATGCGTCTCGCTCGCTTCAATACGCTCAGTCTCGACGGCGAGCGCGGCGAATTTTACCTGGGCTTGGCCATTCCCACGGCCGCGGTCTGCCTCACCCAGTACGTGGTCTTTGTCAAAGCGTGGCCCATTCCCCACGCCACGCCGCTGGCCGTACTGCTGATTTTAGTGCTGTCCTTGCTGATGGTCAGTCGCCTCGATTACGACAGTGTCCCCAATTTCCGCGGCACCTCCCTCAGCGACCGCTTCAAACAGCTTTACTTTATGACTACGGTCGGGCTGACCATTTACGACGGCATCTTTTTCTTTCCCATGATTCTCGTGTATGTCTTCTCCGGGCCTATCCGCTGGATCGTCCGGCTTGTACACGGAGCCGTCACGCAACACGCCTGATTTATTATGCTGCGCGATAAACCTATCAGCCATCTCATCCTCATCCTCTTCACCACGATGATTGGTGCCAATATCGTCGGTGAGATGCTGAGGTTTATCCTCATCTCCCTAGTCGGCCCCGATACCATCGTCGAACTCGCCCTTTTGCGCTACGTGGAGTATTCCATCGGGCCGCACATGTTCAATCTCATCATCCTGTCCTTTTCGTTTGAGCTGGCGCTGAAGTTCAACCTAATCACGATGTTGGGACTCTTCGTCGGCTGGTACTACTTCCGCCACAGCTATTAAAAACATCTTTCGGGAGCTAGAGCCATGTTCGGTATGGGCCATTGGGAAATACTCATCATCTTCGTCGTCATTCTGCTCATCTTCGGCGCCAAGCGCATCCCCGAGATGGCGCAGGGCTTGGGCAAGGGTATCCGCGAGTTCCGCACCGCCATGCGCGACGTGCAGGACGAAATCGAGGCCCCCAAGCAACCTGCTCAGCCTACGGCCCCGCCGGCCCAGACCGAGCCTCAGTCCAAAGACCAGGACCAAGCCCAGACCGAGCCTCAGTCCAAGGACAAGAACCAAGCTACTTCCTAACTCATGGCGCTCAACCAAGCCACTGCCCACGAACTCAGTGCTCGCCTGCAACAAGGGGAAATCACCGCCCGTCAGCTAGTCGAGGCCGCGCTCGACCGCATCGGCGCAATCGACGGCCAGATCAACGCCTTCATCAGCGTAGATCCAAAGGGTTCCCTAGCCCACGCCGACGACATCGACCAGCGGCGCACAGCGGGCGCGGCTTTGGGCCCTTTGGCGGGCATTCCCTTGGCCCTCAAGGACGTCCTCTGCGTGCGCGGCGGGCGCACCACCTGTGGCTCGAAAATCCTCGAACACTTCATCGCCCCGTACGACGCCACGGCCGTCGAGCGGCTGCGCGCCGCCGACGCCGTCTTCATCGGCAAGACCAACATGGACGAATTCGCCATGGGCTCGTCCTGCGAAAACTCCTATTTCGGCCCCACCTTAAACCCCTGTGATCCCAAGCGAGTGCCGGGTGGCTCCAGTGGCGGCTCGGCCGCGGCTGTAGCTGCTGACGAGACCATCCTCGCCCTCGGTTCAGACACCGGCGGTTCGGTGCGCCAACCGGCCAGCTACTGCGGCGTCGTGGGCCTCAAGCCCACCTACGGCCGCGTCTCGCGCTATGGACTCATCGCCTACGCTTCCTCGCTCGACCAAATCGGCCCCGTAACCAAAGATGTCGAAGACGCCGCCCTCCTGCTCCAAGCCATCGCCGGACACGACCCCCGCGACTCGACTTCCAGCACCGCGCCCGTGCCGGACTATCGGGCCGCGCTCAAAGGAAACGTCCGCGGCCTAAAAGTCGGCTTGGCGCGCGAGCACTTTCCCGCCGCCCTCGACGCGGAAGTAGCCGCTACGGCCCAAAATGCAGCCAACGCCCTTGCGGATGCAGGAGCCGAACTCGTGGATGTCGAGCTTCCTGTAGCTGGCCACCCCGAATACTGCATCAGTACCTATTACATCATCGCCATGGCCGAGGCATCGGCCAATCTCGCGCGCTACGACGGCGTCAAATACGGCTATCGCGCCGAAGGCAGCACCGACCTGCAAGAGATGTATTTGCACACGCGCAGCGAGGGCTTTGGCACCGAAGTAAAGCGCCGCATCATGCTCGGGGCCTACGCCCTGAGCGCCGGCTATTACGACGCGTACTACCGCAAGGCCCAGCAGGTTCGCACCCTGATCCGCGAAGACTTTACCCGCGCTTTTGAATCCTGCGACGTGCTGATCTCGCCCGTGGCTCCGACCATCGCCTTCCGCCTTGGCGAACAGCTCGACGACCCCTTGCAGATGTACCTCAACGACATCTACACAGCCTCGGTCAACCTCGCCGGGATTCCGGCCATATCCGTGCCCTTTGCCCGCAGCCACGGCGACTTGCCCATTGGCGTCCAACTATTGGCCCCACCCCTCGAAGAAGCTCGCTTGCTGCGCACAGCCCACGTCCTCGAACGGGCAGCCGCCTGAAATCTGGAGATCAACTATGAAATACTGTGCCCTCGCGGCCTGCATCCTACTTTCGACCTTGACACCTGCTAGTGCAATCAACCCCAACGCGGGCACTACGGGTTTCAACTTTCTCAAGATCGGCGTCGGCACCCGCGCTGCCGCACTCGGCGGGGCCTACGCGGCCGTGTCTGGCAACATCGAGGCCTCGGCCTGGAATCCCGCTGGACTTTTCGGCTTGAGCAAGCGCACGGCCGCACTCGCCTACAACAGCTATTTCGTCGATTCCCAAGCCGGCTTCGCCTCTATCGCCGCCCCCAACGGGTCGCGTGTCCACGCCCTGAGCGTCCACTACGTATCCTACGGCGACTTGTGGCATACCGATGAGGAAGGGCGCGATTTAGGGACCTTCTCGGCGACCGACCTCGCCGCTTATCTGTCCATCGCCCAACAGCTCGGGCCGGACTGGCTAGCCGTCGGTGCCAATCTAAAAGCCGTCTATTCAAACATCGCCGAGTTTTCTTCCGACGCTTATCTCGCCGATCTGGGCCTCCTCGTCCGCGCGCCGATCGAGGGCACCACTCTCGGTGCGGCAATCACCAATCTCGGTTTTGTCCGCTCGGGCTACACCGAGGGCTTCAAGGACTCGCTGCCGGTACACATCCGCCTAGGGATGGCCCATCACCTCGCGCACATGCCAGTGCCCGTGCTTTTGGTCGCCGATTTCAACTTGCCCAACGACAACGACTCCTACCTAGCCTTCGGCCTTGAGGTCGAACTCGTCGGCGGCCTCTACATCCGACCCGGTTACACCACCCAACAGACCGGCAGCCAAGACGAAGAGCCGCTGGGCCTGAGCGCCGGGGCCGGCCTAATCATGGACCGCTACGCAATCGATTACGCGTACTCGTCCTCTCCCGACTTAGGCCAAGTCCATCGGGCATCGATCATCGGCACCTTCTAAAACGCGCCATGCCCGGCCTCAGTTCGGAGCAACTCGCATTCTTCCACGCCGAGGGCTACGTTCACGTGCCCGACGCCTTGGCCCCCCAAGACTTGGATCCAGTCCAAGCGGAATTAGAGGAAATCGTCGATCAAGCGGCTCGACGCCTGCTGGCCGCCGGCAAAATAGAACGCGACTACGCAGAGCTGCCTTTTGCCAAACGCCTGATTCCCCTCGCCCAAGCTGACGCCACCGCCACCGCCGGTATCAACTTCCCCGCCAATCTGGGGCCCAACATCTTCGCCTTTTTACACAACCCACGGCTGCTCGATCTGATCGAATCCCTGATCGGCCCGGAAATCTACGCCAACTCCTGCCAGCACATCCGCGCCAAAGTCCCAGCCAGCGACGAGTACGCCGGCAACTTCTCGCAAAACGAATGGGCGCGCTCTACCGCTTGGCACCAAGACCTCGGCGTGTTGTTGCCCGAAGCCGACGACACGCTCATCGTCACCACTTGGATCCCCCTCGTCGATGCCGACGAAGAAAACGGCACCCTGATGATCTATCCTCGCTGTCACAAGGAGCCGCTGCGCCGGCACGTACGCCCACCCGCCGATCAAGGCGGCAGTTTCACCGTCGCGCCCGAAGCGTTGCCGCCTTGGGACCCGGTCGTCATCCCCGTCCAACGCGGCGGCCTGATCGCCATCCACTGCCGCACCCCCCACGGCAGCCAGCCCAACCGCTCGGACGCGATTCGCTGGAGCATGGACCTGCGCTGGAACGACGCCCGCAAACCCAATGGCCGACCCCACCTACCCGGCCTCCTCGTCCGCAGCCAAGAGCATCCCGAACTAGTCGTCCACGACCGCCAAGAATGGCTGACGGCTTGGAAATTCGCCCGCGTCTCCAGTCGCGGCGCTCGCACCTATCGCTGGGTCTGAGAATCAAAATCTCGCAGCGGTGGAAGCGTTACCTTCCGACTGCGCCGCTGTGTCCCAAAGGGGCCATTGTCGCCGGACATAAAATTACTGACATAGCCGTAACTACCTGTTTCTAAATAAATAACGGCCTAGCCAACAGATTGGCCCGCTCTTTGCTTAAGCAAGGGCATGGCCCATCTCCTATCCTTCGTCCTCCTGCTTGGGTTCGCGTCCCTCGCCGAAGCCACGGTCGTCATCAGCGAAGTGCTCGCCGATCCGCCTTCCGGCTTGGCAGGCGATGCCAACCAAGACGGCCAGCGCGACACGTACGAAGACGAATTCATCGAACTCTACAACGCCGGATCAGCACCCGTCGATATAAGTGGCTGGCGGTTAGGCGACAACTCATCGCTGAGCAGCTTCTTCCAATTTCCCGCCGACGCGGTCATTGAACCCGGCTCGTACGTAGTCCTCTTCGGTGGCGGCAATCCAACGGGATTCACCACCCCCGTCTATACCGACGACGGACGCATCGGAAACGGCCTGACTGGCAAGGGCGAAGACATCCACCTAATTGACGACATCGGAGATACGGTCTCCGTCGTCGAGCATACCCCTTGGCCCAGCAAACAGTCCCTCGTCTGCCATCCATCCGATGGCGACGAATGGGTCCCGCACAAAACCGCCTCGACCATCAAGGCCCTGTTCTCCCCCGGCAGCAACCACATCATCCCCAAACCAGACTACCCCCTCTTCATCAGCGAGGTACTCGCCGATCCGCCGTTGGGCCTTGACGGCGATGCCAACCAAGACGGTCGGCGCGATACGTACGAAGACGAATTTATCGAACTCTACAACGCCGGCTCGGAACCCATTTCCCTCGCCGGTTGGCGCTTGGGCGACAGCCGGCCGCCAAAGGACCACTTCCAATTCCCAGCCGACGCAGTCATTGAACCCGGCTCGTACGTCGTCCTCTTCGGCGGCGGCAATCCGTCGGGATTCACCACCCCCGTCTATACCGACGACGGAAAAATCGGCAACGGACTAACCGGCACAGGCGAGGAGATTCGCTTGACCGACAACATCGGCCACGAAATCGACGTCGTCTCGCACGACGATTGGCCTACCAAACAGTCCCTCGTCCGCCATCCACCCGATGGCGACGAATGGGTCCCGCACAAAACCGTCTCGACGGTCAAGGCCCTCTTCTCCCCCGGCAGCAACCACATCATCCCCAAACCCGACTACCCCCTCTTCATCAGCGAAGTGCTCGCCGACCCCCCTTCCGGCCTTGCTGGCGACGCCAATCGCGACGGACGGCGCGACACGTACGAAGACGAATTCATCGAACTCTACAACGCCGGATCAGAACCTATCTCCTTGGCCGGTTGGAAGTTGGGCGACAGCACATCGCTCAAGAATCACTTCCAATTCCCAGCCGACGCGGTCATTGAACCCGGCTCGTACGTCGTCCTCTTTGGCGGCGGCAATCCGTCGGGATTTTCCGTCCCTGTCTATATCGACGACGGAAAAATCGGCAACGGTCTGACTGGCAAGGGCGAAGAGGTTCGCCTGATCGACGACATCGGCCACGAGATCGACGTCATCTCGCATACCCCTTGGCCTGGCAAACAATCCCTCGTCCGCAATCCATCCGATGGTGGCCCCTTTGTCCCGCACAAAACCGTCTCGACGATCAAGGCGCTCTTCTCCCCCGGCCACACCCACATCATTCCCAAACCGGACTATCCCCTCTTCATCAGCGAAGTGCTCGCCGACCCGCCTACGGGCGCAGCCGGCGACGCCAATCGAGACGGGCGGCGCGACGGGTATGAGGATGATTTCATCGAACTCTACAACGCCGGCTCGGAGTCCATCTCCTTGGCCGGCTGGCGGCTGGGCGACAGCACGGCACTGAAGAATTTCTTCCAATTCCCGGCCGACGCGGTCATCGCCCCGCACTCGTACATCGTCCTCTTCGGCGGCGGCAATCCGTCGGGATTCACCACCCCGGTCTATATCGACGACGGAAAAATCGGCAACGGTCTGACCAGCAGCGGTGAGGACATTCGCCTGATCGACGACATCGGCCACGAGATCGACGTCGTTTCGCACGACGATTGGCCCAAAGACCAGTCTATTGTCCGCAATCCACCCGACGGCGGCCCCTTCGTCCCGCACAAGACCGCCTCGCCAGTCGAATTGCCCTTTTCCCCCGGCCACACCTCAACCACGCGGCCCCTCTTGACCGAGCCCATCTTCATCAGTGAAGTGCTCGCCGACCCGCCAGAGGGAGCGGCGGGCGACGCCAACTTAGATGGTCAGTACGACCCACATGAAGACGAGTTCATCGAACTCTACAACGCTGGCTCACGTCCCATTTCCCTAGCCGGTTGGCGGTTAGGTGACGCAGGCTCCCTAAGCGATTACTTCCGCTTCCCACGCGACGCCGTCATTGAACCTAACTCGTACATCGTCCTCTTCGGCGGCGGGCGCCCGTCGGAATTCACTACCCCCGTCTATACCGACGATGGAACTATCGGCGATGGCCTAACCGACACCGGCGAGTCCATCCACCTGATCAACGACTATGGCAATGAGGCCGCCTTCCTCTACCAATCCACTTGGCCCGATGACCAATCCCTCGTCCGCACCCCTTCCGACGGCGGCCCCTTTGTCCCACACAAAACCGCCTCGCCGACCGAGGCCCTCTTCTCTCCCGGACACACCCCGGAAACGCGGCCCTTTTTAAATTACCATCTCTTCATCAGCGAAGTGCTCGCCGACCCGCCAGAGGGACCAGAGGGCGATGCCAACTTAGATGGTCGGTACGACCCACATAAAGACGAATTCATCGAACTCTACAACGCCGGATCACGTCCCATTTCTCTAGCCGGTTGGCGGTTAGGTGACGCAGGCCCTCTCAGCGATTACTTCCGCTTCCCACGCGACGCCGTCATTGAACCTAACTCATACGTCGTCCTCTTCGGCGGCGGCCGTCCGTCGGGGTTTACCGTTCCCGTCTATACCGACGATGGAACCATCGGCGACGGCCTAACCGACACCGGCGAGTCCATTCACCTGATCAACGACTATGGCAATGAGGCCGCCTTCCTCTACCAATCCATTTGGCCCGACGACCAATCCCTCGTCCGCACCCCTTCCGACGGCGGCCCCTTTGTCCCACACAAAACCGCCTCGCCGACCGAGGCCTCCTTCTCACCCGGACACGCCCCAGATGACCAACCGGCAACGCCCGAAGAACCGGAAACGCCCGCACCCGAAACGCCATCCGAACCTACACCCACCTACGCCCTCTTCATCAGCGAAGTGCTCGCCGATCCCCCTTCGGGTGCAGTCGGCGACGCCAACCAAGACGGCCAACGCGACGGGTATGAAGACGAATTCATCGAACTCTACAATGCCGATACCAAGCCCATCTCCCTAGCTGGCTGGCGCTTGGGCGACAACACATCGCCGGACACTCACTTCCGCTTCCCTGCCAACGCCGTCATTGAACCCGGCTCATATGTCGTCCTCTTTGGCGGCGGCAACCCGTCGGGATTCACCGTCCCCGTCTATACTGATGACGGACGCATCGGCAACGGACTGACCAACAAAGGCGAGGACATCCAACTGACCGATGACGCAGGTAATACGGTCGCGGTCGTCTCGCACGGCACCTGGCCC
Source organism: Candidatus Latescibacterota bacterium (assembly GCA_022826515.1). Next base: position 18,894 of record JAJDUT010000009.1, on the reverse strand, counting down.
AAAGACCAATCCCTCGTCCGCACCCCACCCGACGGCGGAGCCTTTGTCGCGCACAGAACCGTCTCGCCGACCGAGGCCCCCTTCTCTCCCGGACGCGCCCCAGATGACGAACTAGAAACGCCGGAAGTACCGGAAACGCCATCCGAACCTATACCGACCTACGCCCTCTTCATCAGCGAAGTGCTCGCCGATCCCCCTTCGGGTGCAGCCGGCGACGCCAACCAAGACGGCCAACGCGACGGGTATGAAGACGAGTTCATTGAACTCTACAACGCCGATTCAACATCCGTTGATATAAGCGGCTGGCGCTTGGGCGACAGCACGTCGCCGGACACTCACTTCCAATTCCCGCCCGACGCGGTCATTGCACCCGGCTCGTACATCGTCCTCTTCGGTGGTGGCAACCCGTCGGGATTCACTGTCCCCGTCTATACTGACGACGGGCGCATCGGCAACGGGCTGACCAACAGCGGCGAGGACATCCAACTGATCGATGACGCCGGCAATACAATCGAGATCGTCTCATACGACGATTGGCCCAAAGACCAATCCCTCGTCCGCACCTCACCCGACGGCGGCCCCTTTGTCGCGCACAAAACCGTCTCGCCGACCGAGGCCCCTTTCTCACCTGGACGCGCCCCAGAAACACAGCCTGAAACACCCGAAGTGCCTAAAGTGCTATTTGCAGAAATGCCCCAAATGCCACCCGAACCTATACCCAGCCCTCCCGTGCTCCAATCCCTGCGTCCGGCCCAGTTTGAGTTCAATCTAGTCCGCGGCGAGCACCGCTCGCTCCGCCTCCTCGGCCAGTACTCGGACGGCAGCGAACATCCCATAGACATCCCCGCCACTTGGACCTCATCCGATTCCACAATCGCCGCGGTGCGCCCCAACGGCACCTTGGCTGCCATCGACATCGGCACCTGCCAGATCTCCGTCCAACTCGACAGTTTTGCCGTCCACCCCAACGTGCTCAATGTGGAGGTTCGCCTCCCACTTGCTGATGCCGTGCGCTTCTCTCCGCCGTGGAACGAGGCCGCCCTACCTTTGGCCAAACCCCAAGCCTTTATCATCCGCACCGCGCAACCGCACCGCCATGCGTACTACTGGTCGCTAAACGGCCACCGCTTGCCCGTAATGGCCCCCCAGTACATCCACACCCCCACCGGGCGGCAAACCGACACCGTCCACGTCGCTATCTCCCGCGGTACTGAACGCACCGCGCGTGCGTGGATCATCCATCCGCCGGCCGCCAAACTCCCGGCTTACTCCTTCCAAGTCTGGCCCAACCCCTTCAACACAACTACCCACCTCCGCTTCTACCTCAGCCAAGCCGCCTCCGTTCACGTGGCCATCTACAACGTCCAAGGCCAACGGGTGCGCACGCTCGTGGACGCGCCGCTCCACGCTGGCGCACACCAGATGCGATGGGATGGCCGCGACGAACGCGGCCATTTAGCCGCTTCCGGTCTGTACTTCGCCCGTTTCCTCATTGAACATAGTCCCCCGAGCTACGCCAAGCTCATCCTCCTGCGCTAAAAAAAAACCTTGCGCCATCTCCAAAATCGTTTTTATTTCGCCTCCGTCGAAACCCAAGCAGACCCGTTTGTCGGGTAGCTTGCTGAATACAAGAGCCAGAATACAAAGGACGGAATAGCTACCCGTTCTTGGTAAATAAGCAGGGATTTCCCGCACCAATCTGCGTGGGTTTCGACAACTGCCCGGCCCCCGAGGGGGCCGACAATGTCAACCTCACACAAGGAGATGTGGGAATGAACCGGACGTATCCTTGGGTGTCGTCTGCTTGCGGAACTCTTCGCAGCCGATGCCTGCGCTTTTTACTCCAAAGTTATTCTATTCTTTTCGCATTAATCGGCCTCTCGATCTCGCCGCTGGCGGTGGCCCATGCGCAGCAGTCCTCGACGGCTGGTAGCGCACTTTTCACCGCCCCAAGGAATATCGAGCCAGTATTGTTTTCGCCCGACGGCACCCTGCTCGCTAGCGCGGTATGGCAACCTGGGGGGACTGAGTCCTCAGTTTGGCTATGGGATGTGGCGAGCCGACAACAGGTTGCCACCTTCCAGTTAGGAAGTTGGAACAACGAATTGTCGTTTTCACCTGATGGCACCTTGCTCGCCACCGGGGGCGATGCGACTTGGCTATGGGATGTGGCGAGCCGACAACAGGTTGCCACCCTCCAACATGAGGCCTATGGGCTCTCGGGGATCTCGGCAGTATCGTTTTCGCCTGATGGCACCTTGCTCGCCACCGGGACATACGGAGAGACCCTGTTGTGGGATGTGGCGAGCCGGCAAGAGGTTGCCACCCTCCAACATGGGGCCGGTCGGAGCGAATCAGTATCGTTTTCACCTGATGGCACCCTGCTCGCTAGCGTGGTATGGCAACCTGGGGGGACTGAGTCCTCAGTTTGGCTATGGGATGTGGCGAGCCGACAACAGGTTGCCACCCTCCAACATGAGGCCTATGAGCTCCTGGCAGTATCGTTTTCACCTGATGGTACCCTGCTCGCAACCATAGGAGAGCAATATAAGGCAGTGGAGGGTAAGGACTACTTGGAGGTTGAGTCCTCAGTTTGGCTATGGGATGTGGCGAGCCGACAACGACAAGAGGTTGCCACCTTCCAATATCAAGAATTAGGTTCTTTCAGGTCGCTATCGTTTTCGCCTGACGGTACCCTGCTCGCCATAGCGGAGCATCGAGGTACCCTGCTCGCCATAGCGGAGCATCGATTTTCCGAGGCTGAGTTCTCATCCTCAGTTTGGCTGTGGGATGTGGCGAGCCGGCAACGGGTTGCTACCCTCTGGCAAGATGAATATGATGACCTCGCGTCGCTATCGTTTTCGCCTGATGGTACCCTGCTCGCCATAGCGGGATTTCGAAATCTTGGTTATGGCCCTGAAGGAAAGGTCTGGTTGCAGGATGTGTCGGAGTGGGTCGGCGATGATACCTTGACCAAAGTCTTTGGCGATGGTCAAGGAGGCCAAGCCGGCGAGCCATTGGCCAAGCCATTCGTCATCTCCCTATTAGATCAGAACGGCTCGGCCCTTGCCGGGGAGATCGTTCGCTTTTCGGTCTCCGCCGGTGGTGGGACGCTCTCGACCACCATCGCCACCACCAATGCCAGTGGCCACGCCAGCACTACCCTGACGCTGGGCCCTGACCCGGGGACCAACACCGTTACGGCCACCGTGGAGGGACTGAGGCCGGTGACCTTTACCGCGAATGGTCGAGCACCGGCCGATTTCGACGAGGAGGAGGCTGATGGTGAGGAAGATGGCGAGTTGGATGATTTTGAGTCCTCTGGCGAGGATCAACCAGAGACTGCGGGGCAGCCAACGACCGCGGTTGAGCTTAAAGGCATCGCCGCAAGCCATGATTCGATCCGCGAGGACGGGACGGCCACGACCATCACAGTGACCGTGACGTTGGATAGAGCCGCTGCGACGGACGAGACGATCACCCTCGCCATTGTCTCGCCATTAGTAGGCAAGCCGGCCCAGCGCGGCGAGGATTTCGACGCGACATTTCCAGAAACCCTCACCATTGCCAAAGGCCAGCGAACGGGCGCAGCGCAGCTTACCCTGACGCCCAAGGACAACGCGACAGCCGATGGCGATAAGGCCTTCGCCGTGCAGGCTACCTCGTCAAGTGGACACGCAGCGCTTATCAATATCAAAATCATCGGCAATGATTTGGCCGACGAGCCCCAAGCACGGCTGACGCCCGATCCGTCTGCGGTTGAATTCTCGGCCGACGATCCGGCGTGGAAAACATTTACCGTCCATACCAACCTCGACAGCGTGCTGGTGAGAGCCAACCCACCCGGCTCCGACCCGGCCCTAGAGGTCGCCGGTGGCCAACAGGTACCCACTAGAGACTTCTGTCCAGCCGAAGGCAACGATAGACCCACAAGGGGACGCCGAGATGGTTGGAGCCTGCATGTAAAAGCCTGCCAAGCAGGACAAACAAAGATCCTGCTCATCGACTACGATACCGGCGAGGTCGTGCAGCAATATGAGGTCAACGTCGAAGCATCCAGCAACGCAGCCGTCACGACGGCGCTCAATCCGAGCTACCCCAACCCCTTTAACAGCGAGACGGTCCTTTCTTATACGTTGCCTACTGCCTCTGACATTCGCTTGGAGGTCTTTACCCTGAGCGGGCAACGCGTGGCGGTTCTGCACGAGGGGTTTCAAGCGGCGGGCTATCACACGATAGCGATGGATGCTTCGGATTTAGCCAGCGGCGTTTATCTGTATCGGTTGAGCACCCCCCAAGGCCGTTTTACCCAAAAATTTACCCTGCTGAGGTGAACATAGCGCGGCGGCTACTTATCGCCGCATAACGGTGTGGATGTCGGCGGACGTGTATTGCCGCCACAAAGAAAAGAGCGACCAAGCCTATCGAGGTACTTTACGCCAATGCACAGCCTGCGCTGAGACCTTATCTCCGTGCAGGTTGTGCATCGGCCACATCGGTTGCATATTGGCAGGACGTACTCAAGGGAGGAATAATAACCATGTTCTACCTCCGATACAGCCTCGCCCTACTGACACTACTCTCGCTCCCATCCCTTGCCGCAGCCACCATCGTCATCAGCGAAGTACTCGCCGACCCGCCCGAGGGACAGGCTGGCGATGCCAACCGCGATGGGCAGTACGACCCACATGAAGACGAATTCATCGAACTCTACAACGCCGGCCGACGGCGCATCTCTTTAGCCGGCTGGCGCTTGGGCGACTCCGGCTCCCTCAGCAATTACTTTCGCTTCCCGGACGACGCCGTCATCGAACCCGGCTCGTACGTCGTCCTCTTCGGCGGAGGCAACCCTTTAGTATTCACCGTCCCCGTTTACACCGACGACGGAACCATCGGCGATGGACTAACCGACACCGGCGAAGCTATCCACCTGCTCAACAAGCGCGGCAGTGAGGTCGCATACCTCTATCAATCCACTTGGCCCGACGACCAATCCATCGTCCGCAATGCAGGCGAGTATGTCCCGCACAAAACCGCCTCGCCTATCGAGGAACCCTTCTCACCCGGACACGGCCCCGAAACGCAGCCCGTCTTAAATTACCCTCTCTTCATCAGTGAAGTGCTCGCCGACCCGCCTGAAGGACTGGCCGGCGATGCCAACCGCGACGGTCAGTACGATCGGCACAAAGACGAGTTCATCGAACTCTACAACGCCGGTCCTATTCCCATCTCTTTAGCTGGCTGGCGGTTGGGTGGCTCAGGAACCCTACGCGATTATTTCCGCTTCCCACGCGATGCCATTATTGAACCCGGCTCCTATGTCGTCCTCTTCGGTGGCGGTCGTCCGTCGGGATTCACCGTCCCCGTCTATACCGACGATGGAACCATCGGCAATGGACTAACCGACACGGGTGAGTCTATTCACCTGATCGAAGATCATGGCAATGAGGCCGCGTTCCTCTTCCAATCTACTTGGCCCGACGACCAATCTCTCGTCCGCACGCCACCCGATAGCAGCGCACTGGTCCCACACAAAATCGCCTCGCCGACCGAGGCTGCTTTCTCTCCTGGAGACGCCCCAGAACCGCGGCCCGTCTTGACCTATCCTCTTTTCATCAGCGAAGTGCTCGCTGACCCTCCTGCGGGTATAGACGGCGACGCCAACCAAGACGGTCAACGCGACAAATATGAAGACGAATTCATCGAACTCTACAACGCCGGCCCAGATACCATCTCTTTAGCTGGCTGGCGGTTGGGTGACTCTAGACCCCTAATTGATTACTTCCGTTTCCCACGCGATGCTGTCATTGGGCCTAGCTCGTACGTCGTCCTCTTCGGCGGCGGTAGCCCAACGGGATTCACCGTCCCCGTCTATACCGACGACGGAACCATCGGCAATGGACTAACCGATACTAGCGAAGTCATCTACCTAATCGACAGAATCGGCAGTATAGTCGACAGCGTCTCCCAATCTACTTGGCCCGACGACCAGTCTATCGTCCGCACGCCACCCGATAGCAACGCGTTTGTCCCGCATACAACCGCCTCGCCGACTCAGGCGCTCTTCTCACCCGGACGCGCCATAGAAGCGTCTTCCGAATCAGCGGCCAAAGTGCCGGCAATGATATCTGCATCCTCGCTCCAAGTGTGGCCCAATCCCTTCAACACCACCACCCACCTCCACTTCCACCTCAACCAAACCGCCTCCGTCCAAGTGGCCATCTACAATGTCCACGGCCAAAGGGTGCATACGCTAGTGAACGCGCCGCTCCACGCCGGTGTACATCAGATGCAATGGGATGGCCGCGACGAACGCGGCTATTCGGCGGCCACCGGTCCGTATTTCGTCCGCTTCCGCATCGGACGCGCTCCCCCGCGCTACGCCAAGCTCCTCCTCCTCCGCTGAAACAAAAAAGCCCCGTCTCCACAAAGGGAGACGGGGCTTCCATCAGCGCGGCTTGAGCAGGCGTCAGCTTTGATAGGCGTGCTTAAACTCGTGTAATAAGGTCCGCATCTTCTCCACCTCCTCCACATCCACTGTCTGCTTGCACTTCATGGCCCCCCGGAGCATCTTGTGCAAAAGCACCAGCTTCTCGGTATATGCGTCCCTTCCCTCGTCTCCTTCTTCCACCGCCTTGAGCCGCTGCGTCATAAAATACTGGGTGACGACGTGCTGGATTCTGTTGGCGTGCTCTTCCTTGTTGGCCACCCATCGCGCTAGCTGATTCGCGCTTTGGGCATCGCTTTGGCCTGCCAGTGCTGCGATCTGGGTCATGGACTTCTCAATGGTCGTCAGATCTTCCGCAATCGCGGCAAAACGCGCCTCGTCCCCATAAATGCCGCAGGGGATTTCACAGTGCGCCCACAGCGGCGCGGCTGGGGCCAAAAGACAACATGCGAGCAGGAGTATCAATTTTCCGTTCTTCACAAGGGCCTCCTTGACAAAATGGTTCGTGGATATGGGCAAGGCAGTATAGGGCGATTTCGCGGTCGGGGCAACGGCCCTAATCGCGCCAAGTGCGCGAGTCCGCGCGGATGAGCCAGCGGTTGATCTGGCCATCCTCGTCCAAATCAACGGCTTCCTCTAGCTGCGCCTCAAACTGGTGGTCAGTCACTTGGATGACCGGCGGCCAGCGAAAGTGCTGCAAAACCCGCGCTTCCATGCCGAGCGAGTCCAAGCTAGACGCATAGTAGCCGCGCTCGCGGCGAAACCTCTGTTGGCGGTAGTAGATCCCGCGCAAAACGCGCTTGGCCTCCTCGGCGGCTGCCGGGCGAAAGGACACCTCTTGCCGCCCTACTACCTCAGTGGCAAATTGCACGAACCCCCACTTTTCCGGGTAGTGCATATTAACCAACCCCTGCGGCGACCAGACCCAGTTGTCCGGGCTGTGGTCCTCTACTTTGATGTACTTACCCACGTCGGTGGCCAAGGCCCATTGCACCCGCGAAAAATTGATCCGCCATTGATCGCCATCCATAGGCGGCACCTTCTTGTGCGTGGCCTCGGCCAGCACGTCCCACGGAAAGGCCATCTCCACCGACCAGCCCTGATCCTCGTCGCTGGGATCATTGATGCTGCCCCACACCCGCACAGCCGTTTGCAGACCGGCGATGTCCCAAGCACTGATGTAGGGGCCGCCGTCGCGGTAGGGCTTGATCATCAACAAGTCCCACTCCGTGCCGAGGGCATTGATCTCAAACTCGTAGTATTGGTGCGTATCGCCGTCCGGGTCGATAAAAACCTCGAAGTCGTTTTCTTGGTAGATCGTCGCATCGCGCAGCTCAATGGTGGCCCACACATGCGGCTCTTCCAAATCAGCGGCGATGTATAAATACTCGTCGTCCCACAGCATCTTCGCCCGCGTCTGTAGGCGCGGTACGGGCCGGCGCTCGCCCTCAATATCGACGAACGGCTCGGTCCAATCCGCCCGCTGCCAAGACGGCTCGTCGAGGTTGCCGTCGATGTCGATAGCCCCGGCCGTGCGATGCGCCACATAGGCCCGCGGCTCAATGCTTTCTACGTAGTCGATGTCAAAGCGCGGTTGCCCCTCGGCGACAGAGGCCAGCAAGACTGCGCCCAACATAGCCCAGTGCAACATGGCTCCTCCTTTGTTCGTTCCCAAGTCTGACGCCATTGCATCAATATATCACTTTGCGCTACTTTTGAAATGTGCAATATAGCAATCTGTAGAGCCTCTTGTGCATCCTATTCTGCGTCCATCTGCGGATCATAGTGATGTAGGATTGCTATATCAACAATCCACCCTAAGCGGACCCATACCATGACCGACAAAATGGCCCTCTACAAGAGTGGCATGAACAAATTCGTCCAGCAAGACTTTGCTGGTGCCTTGGACGATCTAGCCCAAGCCATCGGGCTCGACCCGCAATTTGCCGACGCCTACCAAGCGATGGCGCACTGCCACGAGAAGTTGGGCGACCTCGACCAAGCCCTCAGCGCGGCGCAAAAGGCCGCTGAGCACGACCCCGACGACTTCCTCGTCCACACTAGCCTGTCCATGTTCTACCAGCGCAAAGGCATGATTGCCGAGGCCGAACGGGAAAAGGCCATCGCCGCCAAGCTGCAAATGGAAAACCCACTGTAGGCTCGTGCAACTCGGCCCCCACCAGCTCAATCCCTTCAAGGAAGATATGCCCATCCTCACCCTAGCCCCAATGGCCGGGGTGAGCAATTGGGTCTTCCGCCTTATCTGCGCGCGCCTCGGGGCACAGTTGGTCGGGGTTGAATTCATCAACTGCCGCGATATCGGCATCCGCTCGCGCAAGAGCATACAGATGCTCGACTTTTCCGACGCGCCCATCTACGCCGACACCGGCATCTCGCTGCTGGCCGCGCAAATCTACGGCAACGACATCGACCTGATCGCCAATGGAGCGCGAGAATTCGAGCGGCGCGGCGCGCAGGTGGTGGATATCAACTTCGGCTGTTCCGTACCCAAGATCGTCGCCAAAGGCTGCGGCGCGGCCTACTTGCGCGATCTCGACCGGCTCTATCAAGCCGTCGAGCGCACGGTCCAAGCCGTCTCGGTTCCGGTCATCGTCAAGACGCGCCTAGGCTGGGACGAAGAGGACATCAACATCCTCGAAGTGGTGCGCCGCTGCGAGGACGCCGGTGCCCAAGCAGTGGCCATCCACGCCCGCACCGTCGTGCAAAAATACAAGGGCCGGGCCAACTGGCACTGGATCGGCCGCGCCGTCGAAGCCTCCTCCCTACCCATCATCGGCAACGGCGATGTACTCACCCTCGACGACGCCCGCCTCATGCAGCGGGAAACAGGCTGTGCTGCAGTCATGGTCGGACGGGCGGCACTGGCCAATCCCTGGCTCTTTTCCGGCCGCAGCGGCGCAACCCTTTCAGAACGCATCGACTTGGCGCTTGAGCAGCTACGCCTGATGGCCGCGTACAAAGGCGAGCGCACTGGCGTCCGCGAGACGCGCAAGCACCTCGCGCTCTACTTCAAGAGCCTACCCCGCGCCTCCGAACTGCGCCGCCGCCTGCTGACAACCGCATCCCTCGCCGAGTTGGCCGACCTACTAGCCGAGTGGAAAGAACCTGCCGCCGCAGAAGCCGATCTCACCCTGTCGGCAGCCGAAGCCGAGGCGCTGGCGTGGGGCGGGAACGGATAAGAAGAATTGAACGGAGCTAGGCCGCCAAGCCTTGTTTTAGTCTGAGACTTCATTAATCGAGTTGCTGCGAAAAAACAAGTGGGAAATTGCCCAAGTTGTGGGCAAAGTGAAACGCGATACATATAATTAGGCCAAGCCGATAAACTCCAATGAGATAGCCAACCTGAACTGCCATTGGAGATAGTAAATAAGCGAAAGGAACAGGCCATGACGGAACATGCCTCGCCAAAAGTCAAAGACGTTATCGAAGAGACCTTGAGAGAACGATGCGGTGACGTGTTTGAACTGATTGCGGTAAGACCAGATTTCGATCAATACGGCGACGAAATTCTCGTTATCAAAGCCATCTTCAACGGGGACCGCCTCGGCGCTCAGCGGACCGCTGGCCTGATACGTCACCTGCGCCCCAAGCTAGCAGAGGTGGGTACAGAAGCGTTCCCGGTTATCTCGTTTATCGCCAAATCCGAACTGCGGGACCGCGACCTTGAAACCTTCCGATCTTATTGAGACGGCGAAAGACCTGACACGAGCCAAAAGCGGCAAACCGAGACAGGCAAGCCTTCGTCGGGCTACTAGCGCGATCTATTACGCGCTGTTCCACTGTTTGGCACGAACTTGTGCGGACATGGTCGTCGGGGGCCGAGGAGCCGACCGGAGCAAGTCTGCGTGGCGTCAGGCATATCGGGCGTTGCAGCATGGATCGACTAAGAGGCGATGCCAAAACCGTAAAATGGTCAACGATTTTCCGGTAGCGATTCAAGACTTCGCGAGTATGTTCGTCGAAATGCAGGATAAACGCCATCGTGCGGATTACGACCCGGATGAGGTTTCTTATAAATCCGAAGTTCTCGAAGATATAGATGAAGCGGCGGATATCCTCAGTCGCTTTCAGAAGGTGCCTGTCAAGGATCGGCGAGCCTTCGCAGTCTATGTTTTGCTTGAACTCAGGAAGGACTGATCAGCCTCGTGAATCTAGGAGTCGTATTGTGAAATACCTACTTACCCCAGCGGCCATGCTGATCCTCGCTTGGTCGATTCCCAGTTATTCCGAGCCCTCGGTTAGTCGCGGTCTTATGCTCAAGATGCACGGCCTTGAGGCGGATGCAAAGCGGGCCTTTATCGACCAGCTATACAACGACGAGGCCCACGAAGAAGATAAGGCAGACGCCTTGTATCAGCTTGGGCTTATCGCCTTCAACAATAAGGACATCGGGCTAGCTACTGAAACGTGGGGGCTCCTTATTGATGAGTTTCCCAATACAGAAAAGGGACGGACCGTATCAGCGGGGATTAAATACCTTTTGGAAGATTACGATGCCTTGGTCCTTGAGAGCGCAAAGGAAGAGATAAGCGATAGGAAGGAAGTGATGCGCGACGCATTGGCTCAATCCTACTTTCTTAACGCTCAGTTTTGGTGGGATCCGCCAAAACAGTGGGGCATATACACTTCCCATATCAATCAGTTTACTATGGCCCGTGAGTGGTACGATAAGGTCGTAACGGAATTTCCAGGGACAGATGCGGCTAAGAAGGCCATGTCTTACAGGTTCATGCTGTATAAAGACGGGATGGAGGCCTACTGGCAAGGGAAGCAACTCTTGTTCGATGTCTTAATGGGCAAAAAAGATACTTTAGGAGAAGACGCAGCCTTATGGGGGCTTGTTACGGCGGGTGGTGCGGCGGGAGCAATCGGTAGTAAAGACAAGGCGGGCCAAGCTATTGGGTCTGCTGTTGCTGTCGGTGGCCTTGTTGGGTCTATCGTTCAAGCAAGGCAAGCAGAAAAGATAAAGAAGGAGGAGATTCCGAATGCTGTCTTGGAATTGTCTCAGGATTTTGAACCCCGCATTTTGCCCCTTATCCATGAGTACAACAAGTTTGTAGAGGACTTTCCCGGCGATGCGGTCGCTCATATCATGGAGCTACAAATAGCTCAGGAGTACCATATTGGGGTGGAACTCATTGGTACTTGGTTCGGTGAACTGGAGGATATGGATCTTGGAATAGCTGACCGAATAGTTCAACGTGCCAATAATATCGCTGATGAGTCTGTTCGCTGGTGTTCCCTTGTCCCTCAATCCCATGGCATTGTTTATCAGGCAGCCCAAAGCACTATAACGGATGTTCGTGATTTTAAAGACTTAATGGCCAACGAGCGTTCAATGAAGTCCCGTGCTAATGAGCGTTCAATGAAGTCCCGTATTAGTAGGATAAAAGAGGGGCACAGTATAGCTCTTCCTATTAATGAAGTATCCAGCGAGTTTGGAAATTATCAGTTTCAAGCAGATGGGAGATGGTTTAGGATAACTCACAGCGACATCAGCGTTCAAGTAGATGGAAAAACTCTTTCTGTTCCTATTGAGCAATTCGATGATAGTGAGAACGTGACAAGATTCTTGCAGTCAATGATTAGGGAAGCGAAAAAGCAAGACAAGGACTAAATCACCCAGTAAAGCTACCGGAGACTACCCGCTAACTCCGCTTTCGTCATTGCCCGCGTCCGAGAAGTTGGTTATTGCGACTTCGCCCTCCGGGAATTCCGCGACAATTTTCAGCCGTCCGCCTAGTGCCTCGATATAAGAGCGAAGGGTCGAGACGTACATATCCGTCCGCCGTTCCATCTTGGCGATGGCGGGTTGGTTCACCGCCAATATCTCGCTTAGTGCCTTCTGGGTCATAACCTGTGCCTGCCGTAGCTCGTGCAGCGGCATGGCGGCCCGCAACTCGGCCTTTTTCGCCTCAATGCGCCGACGGCGCTCCGGCGTGAACTCTTTGGTCAATGTACTAAAGGGATGGTGCCCGCTCATCAGATCAATCCTTCCTTTCGCAGGGTTTCTAACAGTCAATGTATTCCATTAAGGGAATATCGACAACAGGACGCATCCCACATGTGTTCTAACGCGATCCCGGCTTGACCTGCGTGGTGTGGGAACTACATTCAGGCCGCAACGCCACAACGCAAACCGCGAGTGCTCCCATGAAAATCAAATCCATTGACCTAGTCCGCATCCAACGCCCCGACGGCTCTTCGCTCCGCGCCCGTTCCCAAGCCGGCTCGACGCTCTCCGCCTCGACGGCCCCGGCCCAGCAGAGCCAACCCCGCCGCAAGGCTTGGCCTACTGAAATCGAAGTGGCCAACCCAATGTCGCGCTTCCCGCGCTTCAAGCCCCGTCGCCAACTCTACGCCGCCCGGCAATGGCCCGGCTTCGCAGTCAAAGTCACGGCTGAGGACGGCACTTGGGGCCTAGGCACGGCCGCGGGTCGGCCTGTCGCTGCGGTCATAGAAGACGCCTTCGCCCACATCCTCATAGGCGAGGACTGCCTAGCCATCGACAAGTTGTGGGATATGATGTTCCGCGTCTCCAAACCCTTCGGCACCGTCGGCATCGCCACTGTCGCCATCAGCGCCGTGGATCTGGCGCTGTGGGATCTAGCCGGCAAGTTGCAACAAAAGCCCGTGTACCAACTCATCGGCGGCCCAGCCCGCGAGCGCATCTTCACCTACGCCACCGGCGACGATGTCGATTGGTACCGCGAGTTGGGCTTCCGCGCCTTCAAACTCCCCTGCCAATACGGCCCCGCCGACGGCCTGTGGGGCCTAGACCAAAACGAGCGTCGGGTCGCCGAAGTCCGCGCCTTGATCGGCGACGACTGCGAACTCATGCTCGACTGCTACATGGCCTTTGACGTCGAATACAGCGTCCGCCTAGCCGAGCGCCTCAGACCCTACAAGTTGCGCTGGCTGGAGGAGTGCTTGATCCCCGAAGACGTCAAAAGCCACATCAAACTCAAAGAATGCCTGCCCTGGCAAACGCTGGCCAGCGGCGAACACTTCTACACGCACTACCCCTACCAACAGATGATCGAGCACCGCGCCCTCGATGTGCTGCAACCCGATATCCACTGGGTCGGCGGATTGACCGCCTGTATCAAAATCTGCCACATGGCCGAGGCCGCTGGCCTCGAAGTCTGCCTCCACGGCGGCGGGCGCGACCCCTATGGCCAGCACTTGACTTGGGCCATGCCCAACACGCCTTGGGGCGAATACTACATCGGCTCGGATCCGGGGATCCCACTGGAGGAAGTAGCCGAGCCGGGGGCGCTGGTACCCAAAGACAGCTATCTGGAATTTGTGCCGCGAGGATCGGGCTTTGACCTAGGGATTGAAAAGGATTGGCTAGTGCCATTTGGGTCATAGGCCGCTTGTCCAGACGACCGATTTTGCGTATTTACTTCTATAGATCATAGATCGTCTGTCTCCCGCGAGTCCTGCCCATGCGCTGCATCTTTACCATCCTCTCTCCACTTCTGCTACCCAGCGTTCTGTCGGCGCAAATAAGTGCCTGGCAGCTCGGCGGCAGCGGTGGCCTTGCATGGTCGGCGAGCGATTCGGTGCGCATCTTCATCGACTTCGATTCCGCTCCTGGGGCCATCCAGCCCATCTACCTGACCTCGGTCCAAACCGTCTTTTCGCACCTCGACAACTGGTCCCCGTGGAAATTTCCCCGCGAAATCGGCTACATCGATGGCCAGCGACCCCGCGCTTGGAAGCATGGCTTGGGCGACTCGCGCACCGTCCACAATGCCACGTACCTAGTCGATGGCGACAGCACCACCTACAACCCCCCGTCTTCGGACCTGCGGAACTTCGACTGGTTTACCTTTGACGTGGCGGTGCCCGTCCCGGCCACCCGCTTCGGCTTTTTCACGCCACCGCGTGGGTTCCGCTCGGATGGCACCCCGCTGGCCGAAGATGCGGTCCCCGCCTTTGAAGTGAGTGTCGCCACCGAACCCGATCCCGAATGGCATGGGCACAACGCCTACGCACGCATCGGCCCACTCATCGCCGACGTCGCCGAAAATCTGTCCCCCACCGTGCAAATCGACCTACCTCGCCAATACGTCCGCTTCATCCGCTGGCGGCGCAACGAGTCCGTCCTCGATCCGACCTTGGTCGTCCAAGAAAATTCGCTGTCGGGTCAAGCGCGACCAGGCACCATCGGCGATTTTGAACTCTACGCCCACGGGGTCCCGCAGCGCGTGCTATATCTATCCAAAATCATCGACCTAGGCGCGGAAGTGAACTTTGGCCGGCTGTTCTGGTCGGCGACCTCCATGCGGATGGTGAACAGCACCTTGGTCCCAGCCCCTGAAGCGGCTGTTGGGCTACGCGTCGAGGTGCGCACCGGTAGGGATCAAGACCCCAACATCTACCGCGAATTCGACGACAAGGGACGCGAAGTTGAAGTCTCGCGCCAGCGGTACGAGTTCGAACTCAAGGAGTCGCAAGGCTACGGCTACGTCGCCAGCGATCGGCCTGGGGTTCGCGCGTCCGTGGCCTATGACGAGGACCACTGGACCTTCTGGTCGCCCGCCTTCACCGCGTCTGGCCAGCCGCTCAACCTACACAGCGGCTCCCATATCCAAGTCAAAATCACCCTCGACAGCGCGGATTTCGACGCCTTTACGCGCTTAGATTCGCTGTGGATCGAGCAGGCACCGCTCCTTGCGCGCCAGATCGTCGGCGAAGTGGCCCGCCTCGACGACCCGCAACCGAGTGGTTTCACCGAAGTGGCCCTCGGGCAGGCGACGAGCTTTAGCTACGATATCCGCGCCGACTTTACTGCCTCCGAGTCGGGATTCGACGCGCTGCGCATCCGCACCGGCAGCCGAGTCCACCTCCAAACGCTGGCAATGGGCGACCCATTGGTGCCCGTCGAGCCGCGCCGGGTCGAGATCAACGACGACGAATTCCTCATCGAGTTACCCGACCGGGTCCACGCCGCCAACAACGCGCCCATCCGCATCGAGTTCACAACCGATGTCTTCGTCTTCGCCACGACCTTTGAAGGCGAGGCCATCGACACCGCGACCGAACGCCTACCCCAACCCATCCGGGGCGGCGATGCTACGGCTGCCGTATCGACCAACAGCCTGCGCGTGTTGAGTGCAAAGACCGGCCCCGTCAACGCCATCCAGAACCTGCGCTTTTCAACGCCGGTCTTGACCCCCAACGGCGACCGGGTAAACGACCTAGTGCAGGTCTCCTACTCCCTCTTCCGCCTACCTGCCAGCGTACCCGTCGAACTACGAGCCTATTCTCTGGATGGCCGACAAGTCGCACGCCTGTCGTTTGCGCCGCAGGCTGCCGGACCGCAGCACCTTCGCTGGGACGGACGCGACGCCCAAGGACAGCTCCTGCCACCCGGCCTCTACCTGCTCGAAGTAGGGCTGCAATCCGACGAGATCAGCGAACGCCTGCTGCGCCCGCTGGGCATCACTTACTAACTGATGTTACGCAGCCTTATGCAGCGTCTGTCGCTTGCGACCCCACCCTATCGAAGACCCCTGAGCTTGTCGAAGGGGTCGCTAAGGGCCTTTCTGGATGGTTGCGTAACGTCACTTACTAAAATGCGCTTCCTCGTTGCCTTCACAGCTTGGCTCGCTTTGCCGACCGTTCCCGGCGGGGCTGAAATGCTGAGTTTCGACAGCACAGAAAAATGGCAAAGCTGGACCATGCCTGCCGGGCTGGTACAGGTGGATGCAGAGGGCGTGCTGCGCCTGACTAAATACCGCAAGGAAGTGGACGCCATCCGCGACGCCCATCTCTTCACTCATTCCACCCAAAAACGCGGCGAAGTAGCAGGCGGAATCTGGCAGGCCGGCAGCGGGAGTGCGACCGCCGCAAACGCCATCGATGGCGATCCCGAGACCTTCTGGCAGCCCGACCTGGCTGACGAACTCAAAAATTGGTTCCTCGATATCGACTTGGGCCGCGCCGTACTCGCCCGCCACATCCGCCTGACCTTCCCCGACCAAGAGGGTGCCCGCCCACTGCGGCAGTTCACCGTCTATAGCACCACCGGGGCGCGCATCCAAGCCACGGCCGACGTCTTCAAATACGATCCAGTCTATCGCACCACCCTGCCCAACCGCGCCACTTCCCTGACCATTCCCCTCGAATACCCGGCCGCCGACACCGTCCTAACGGTTGATCCAGCTATGGCCATTGATCGAACCTTTGAAAATCGCTACCAAGTGATTCAGTACATCAGTATCGTCGTCGAAGACCAGAGCCCAGATGCGGCACTCGCCGAAGTCGAAGTACTCACTGTGGGCGACAATATCAGCATTGGCACCGCCGAGCGCGGCACCTTCCTCAACGGCACGGTAGCCGCGGCCCCCAACAACCTCTTTGACGCCGATATCAACACCACCAACCTCATCACCTCTGGGCGCGGCGACCAAGGTTGGGAGAAGGCCGGCACTTGGTTCTACGTCGATCTAGGGGCCGTGTTCTTCGTCGATGAACTGTTCCTCTACGTACTCCAACCTTTTGAGGGCACTGCGGGCTATCACCGAGGCTCGGCTGGCCCAGGTCACAACATCCTAGTCTCGGACGGCTCGCTGAGCGTGGGCACTTCCCTGCCCGTACCTGCGCCACTCGACTACGGCAACCTGCTCACACACGTCAATCCCAAGGCGGATGGCCTCTATCGCATACGCTATAAATTTAGGCCGCGCAAGATGCGCTACATGTTCTGGCACGGCCTGACCGACCGCGATTGGCAAGAATCCAAATGGGGCGAGTTCATGCTGTTCTCGCCGGGCCATCCCGCCCAAGTCTCACTGCGCTCCGGCTTTATTGACCTCGGCCAGATCGTCGGCGACGAGCGGCCCAAAGTCATCAAGGCTCTGCACTGGGACGCCCACTTGCCTCCAGCAGCCAGAATGCAACTGCGCTCGCGTTCGGGCAACGCGCTGGCACCGGTCTATACCTTCCACAACAAGATCGGCGAAGAGATCACCGAAGAAAAATGGAATAGCTCGCCCAAAGTGCTGCGCGGTGCCATCGACACCGCGCTAGTCGTCGGCGAGGACTGGGACGCTTGGAGCAATGTGTACCAGTTTTCCGGCGAAACCTTTAAATCGCAAAGCCCGCGTCGCTTCGTGCAACTGGAGCTGATTCTCGCCACCGACCACCCCGAGGTCGCGCCCACAGTCAACGAGCTGTCGATTGAATTCGACGACGCGCTGCTCCAGACTGCCCGCGGGCGCGTCGAGCCGCGCAGTGCCCCACCCAACGAGGAAACGGCCTTCAGCTATACTCTGTTACCCAGCGCTGGCCCCGCTGACGTCGGCTTCGACCTAATGCGCTTCGACCTACCGGGTCCGATTAACCTGCCCAGCGTGAGCGTGGAAAAGGGCGTAGAAACCATCTCGTCGGCGTCGGCCTCCCTGCGCGGCGACTCCCTGCTCATCGCTTTACCCGAGCCGGTCAGAGACGATTCGGTCCGCGTCCACTTTACCACCCGTATAGTGCGCAATGCCACGCTCTTTGCGTTGGACTTAGGTTCCAGCGAGTATCCGGGCCTTTGGCAGTCGGTCGAACCGGCTGCCCGCCGCGCCAATATCGTCATGCTGCCCGAACTGACCAATAGCAGCCAACTCATCGACGATCTCTTCATCTCCTCACCGACACTCACGCCCAACGGCGACGGCATCAATGATCAGCTAGCAGTGCGATTCATCGTCCTCAAAGTCGAAGGTCGCGAGCCGCGCGTGGAAGTTTTCGACCTCGCCGGGCGCAAAGTAGCCGCTCTCGCTCCGGTCGCCGAGGGTTTGCACTACCTCTTCACTTGGGACGGCACCCAAGCCAGTGGCGCAGCCGTAGAGCCTGGCATCTACGTCCTGCGCGTCGATCTCGGTGCCGACGCCGGTGACGATACGGTCCTGCATACCGTCTCCGTCGCCTATTAGGATATCCCATCCCAGCGTAACATCACACAGTAAGACCTGCATCCCTTCACACCCTGCGCTTTGCGCCCGCATGTCTTGATGGTGCATTCACAGGGGCGTGTTCTCTGCTGTCACTGGCTCGACCGTCACCTGCGCGACCGCTCCCACACCAGCGGGATTGGCCGCCCGCACGGCAAACGCATACGGCACACCGTTTGCTAGCCCTTCGACCCTATGACTCCGCGCCGCCGCGCCGCCAGCCACCGGCTCCCACGCCGACCACGCACCCCACACCGGACGACCACGCCATTCATAGCGCGTCAGCACCGGTCCCTCACTCGCTGCCGCCGACCACGTAAGCACCACCCAACCATCGCCCGCCACCGCCTGCAATCCTTCCGGTGCAAACAGGCGACCCGGCGTAGCCAAGTCCCACGCCGCGCTGCTGGCTCCCTCCGCGTTGACCGCCCGCACCGCCACGACATACGGCTGCCCATGCTGCAGCCCGCC
>JAJDUT010000047.1 GCA_022826515.1 Candidatus Latescibacterota bacterium | reverse complement strand
CAACATCTACTTGGCGTTGTCGGCGATGCTGATGGCGGGGTTGGACGGCATTGAGCGTCAGTTGGATCCGGGGGAACCGCTGGACAAGAATCTGTATGATTTATCGGCGGAGGAACGGGCGGGCGTGCCGCAGACGGCGGGATCGTTGGAGGCGTCGTTGGACAGCTTGGAGCAGGATCGGGATTTTCTGTTGCAGGGGGATGTGTTTTCTGACGACCTGATTGACGCGTGGCTCGACTACAAGCGCACCGAGGAGGTCGATGCCCTCCGCTTGCGGCCCCACCCCTATGAGTTCGCCCTCTACTACGACGTGTAAATAACTACTACCTACAAACTACACAAAGGGGCGGTGCCAGCTTGGCATCGCCCCTTTACATTTTTGGTAAGCCCACGCGATTTTCGTATATTTAGCCTGCTAAAAATAAGGAGAATGTATGCCTTTCTTGACAATTCTGATACTTACTATCCTCCCAATCGCAACGCACGCTGAAGTAGGTCTGCAGGCGCAGTACACAGTCCAACGTGCCCTCGAACCGGTCGTCGTCGATGGCAAATTGGACGAATTCTCGTGGGAGAGAGCGCACCAAATCAACCGCTTTGAGCGCATCCTCAACGATTACGACGAGGTGCTCTTTCCCACGCGGGCGAAGATGCTGTGGGATAGCGATTACTTTTACTTTGCCTTCGTCTGTCAAGATGCGGACATGTGGGCTATCTACGATCAAGAAGACGATCCGATGTGGAGCGAGGAAGTCGTGGAGGTCTTTATCGACCCCGACGGCGACGGCAAGCGCTACCTAGAGCTGGAGGTCAACCCGCTCAATGCGGTCGTCGATTTGCTAATCTACTCGGTGTCGCCCGAATGGCACTCGTCCAAAGACTGGGATATCGCCGGGCTTAAAACAGCGGTCCAAGCGTACGGCACCGTGAACGACTCGCTCGCGCTCGACTGGGGCTGGACCGCGGAAATCGCCATTCCCTGGGCCGCTATGGCCGATAGCGTCACCGGCGGTGCGCGCCCAACGGCCGGCGATATCTGGCGGCTCAATCTCTACCGCATCGAACGCAAGGGCGGACTCAATCTAAAAAGCCGCCTAAACGATCTCCCAGACTCGGACCCGCTCCATCAGCACTACCACGAGCAGACCGAGTATACGGCCTGGAGCGAGACCTACCAGCGCGGCTTTCACCACCCCGCCCGCTTTGGCGCGGTGCAATTTGCGGAATGAATAGCCATGAATAAGCTCTTAGCCCTCTGTCTTTTGCTCGCCCTGCCAGCACTGGCCGCGGCCGACGTGGAAGGCATGGTATGGATCGGCCCGGACTTCTACATCGACAAGTACGAGTACCCCAACCAGCACGGCACCCTGCCCAAAGTCGAAGTCACGTGGGGCGAAGCAGAATCGCTCTGCGCAGCACAAGGCAAGCGGCTGTGTACCGAACAGGAATGGCAGAAAGCCTGCACTGGGCCGCAGAACTTCGCGTACTCGTATGGCACGGAATTCGAGCCGGGACGCTGCAATACGCGCTTTCCCGTCGATGGGATCTGGCAGCGCGGGCCGGGTCTAGCGCCCAGCGGCACATATGAAGGCTGCACCAACGCCTACGGGGTCTATGACATGATCGGCAATGCTTGGGAGTGGACCGCGTCTTGGTATTCGCGCTCCGACCGCTGGCGGATCGTGCGCGGCGGCTCCTTCTTCCACAACGTCAACCTAGCCCGCGCCGACGCCCGCTACGGGCGGTTCCTCGATCCCGACTATCGCCTCGATTTAGTGGGTTTCCGCTGCTGTCTCTCGGCGGCTCCGCCCCAAACGCCGTAACGCGTTATGGCCATTCGCAAGGTATCGCAAATGGGGCATCCGGTGCTGCGCCAACGCGCCGCCGAGATTTCCCCCGCCCAAATGCAAAGCCCCTCGATGCAGCGCTTGATCGATGACATGATCGAGACCATGATCGACTACGAGGGCATTGGCTTGGCCGCGCCGCAAGTCTTTGAACCCTTGCGGCTGATCGTCCTCGGCGATCCCGCAGCCGATCCTCAAGACGAGGCCACTATCCCGCTGACCGTACTCTTCAATCCGCAGTTTACCGCCCAGTCGTCCGAATGCTTAGATGCTTGGGAAGGCTGCTTGAGCATCCCCCAATTGCGCGGCGTCGTCCCGCGCTCGGCCGCCGTCGAGGTCCAAGGTTACGACCGCGAGGGGCAAGCGGTGGCATTGGAAGCAGAGGGGCTTTTTGCCCGCGTCCTCCAGCACGAAATCGACCACCTCGACGGCGTACTTTTTCTAGACCGCATGGCCGATTTACAGACCCTTACTTTCCTCGAAGAATACCAGCGCTATTGGCTCGATGCCGAAGCGTGAGGCCACCGCGCCGACTTGACAACCGCCTCAGACCTCGTACTATGTTTGCGTTTATTTTCCAACCCACTCAGATAAGACTATGGATCCCCGCTTCTTACTCGAACAAGGCACGGGTATTTACACCGGCAACGAACTGATCGTCAAGGGTGCCTTAGAAAGCCAGGTCGGCGTCATCACCGGGTACCCCGGCTCGCCTTTAGCCGAACTTTTCGAGACCCTCGAAAACAACAAAGACCTTTTCAACGAACACGGCATCGTCGCGCAGATCGCCAACAACGAAGCCCTCGCCGCAGCCCGCCTCAACGGCTCGCAGATGGAGGGCATTCGCGCTTTGGGCGTGATGAAGAGCGTCGGCCTACACGTGGCGGCCGATGGGTTGGCCCTCGGCAACATGGTCGGGGCCTCGCCCAGCGGAGGAGTCCTAATCGCCGTGGGCGATGACACTTGGTCTGAGGGGACTCAAGTACCGGCTGATTCTCGCTTTCTGTCCCAGCATCTCTACATCCCGGTCCTCGAACCCGCGACCTTTCAGGAGATCAAGGACTGGGTCGGGCAGGGTTTTGAACTGTCGCGGCGCTCGGGTCTCTATCTGACCTACCTAGTCACCTCCAACCAAGCCGACGGCGGCGGCAGCGTCGCGGTCTATCCCAACCGCTTTGCCACCCTCAATCGCAAGCAGCGCATCGCGCTAGACACCAGCACCATTTGCTCAGACGACCGCGTCATCATCCCACCAGCCACCGCGCACAAAGAGCGCGAAGTAGTACACCAGCGCTATCCCCTCCTGTGGCAGCTAGCGCGGGAAGCGGGCATCAATCAAATTCTCTATCCGCCGAGCGACGGCCCCAAGCCGCTGGGCTTTATCACCTCTGGCTTGGCGTATAGCTATCTCGAACACGCCTTGCACATACTCGGGCTGACCGGGCATTTCCCCATCCTCAAGCTGGGCATTACCTACCCGGTCGATCCCCACATGATCGCGCGGTTTGCCGAGTGCGCACAAACTTTCTGCGTGGTCGAGGAAAAGCGGCCCTTTATCGAGCCGCAGATCGCCGCTGAGTTGGCGCGACAAAAAGAGCTCGGCTCCGCGCTATGGGGTAAGCGCTTCCCGGGCAACACTCCGGGCTTTCCCGATATCCAGGGCCTGCACCCCTCGCTCATCGTCCAAACCCTAGCGCGCCTCTTCGTTGCGCTAGACGCCGAGCTACCCATCAACCGCGAGAAACTACAGGCCGAACTCAACACCTTGGCCCCTGTGAACTCCACCGCGACCGTGCCACCGCGCGCGCCCTCCTTCTGCCCGGGGTGCCCACACCGCGACTCGGCCAGCGTGCTCAAGAAAGCCGCGGCCGACTTGGCTGCACCTTCCGACGGGCAAGCCCCGTTAGACTTGGTCTTCCACGGCGACATCGGCTGCTATTCCATGCTCAAATACGCGCCGTTTTCCGAGCTGATGCACAATCTGTCCGGCATGGGCCTAGGCGGCGGCACCGGCGCGGGCATCGATCCCTTCATCGACAACAAACAGCTCGTCTTCATGGGGGATTCGACCTTCTTCCACACCGGCATGATCGCCATCTCCGACTCGATCAAAAACGGCCAAGACATCACCTACATCATCCTCGACAACAAGACCACAGCCATGACCGGGCACCAGCCCACCCCAGGCGTGGACGTCGATGTGTTGGGTAAACCGACCTTTGCCCAAGACATCGAAAAAGCCGTCGCTGGCCTAGCGGGCGACTCATCGACCTTTATCGCCCGCATGGACCCATCCCAGCGCCAAGACTACGACGCGCTCGTCCGCAAAACCTTGCTCCGCGACGGCGTCAAAATTATCATCGCCGACAAGGAATGCGGTATTACCTACCACCGCCGCGAGCGAGCAAGCCAGAGCGCAATCGCCAAAGAGCACGGCTTCCTGCCGGTCGAAAAACACATCAACATCAGCGAAGACGTCTGCGAGTACTGCCTCGAATGCACCCAAGCGACCGGCTGCAGCGGCCTGACGGTCGCCGCCGACACCGAGTACGGCCCTAAGATCGCCATCGACCCTTCCTCTTGCGTTACCGACGGTGCCTGCACCCGAGTCGAAGTCGGCGATGGCGACAAAACCTGTCCCTCTTTTGAGGAAATCACCGTCCATCGCAAAGCTCCACCTACCGTCGAAACCCCGCCCATTGACGCCAGTCAATTGCCCGCGCCCGTACAACGCCCGCTCACCGACATCTGGTACACCTACATAGCCGGAGTCGGCGGCATGGGCGTCAACGTGGTGGCCTCGGTGCTGGCGCAAGCCGGGGTACAGCAGGGCTACGAAGTGCGGCTAACCAACAAGAAGGGTCTGGCCATCCGCAACGGCTCGGTCTATTCGCATTTGAGCTACGCACCCAAGGGTACCCCGGTCTCCCCGCTGATTCCCTGCGGCAAGGCCGACTTGCTCCTCGGGCTCGACGTACTCGAAGCGGCGCGGGGCCTCGACCCCGAAGGCCGCTACCGCATCGCCCATCCAGACCGCACCGCAGCCATCGTCAACACCGCCAAGACTCCCACCATCGACACCCTCATCGGCCAAGAGGATTTCTCGGCTGAAGCTCAAGCCGACCTGATCCACCAACACACCTGTTCAGACGAGTACTTCGGTGCCGACCTCTTCCGCATCTCCGAGCACTACTTGGGCAACAAACTCTACGCCAACATCATGATGCTCGGCGTGGCCTTCCAGCGCGGGCTGCTCTCCCTAGACCTAGACACTTTGCTCTGGGCCATCGGACAGGCCGTGCGCCGCGACCTAGAGACGAACCTAAAAGCCTTTAACATGGGCCGATACCTAGCGCTCGATCCGAACCATTTTCCGCTCGAAGAACAACTGCTCAGCTACGCCGAACTCGTCGATGAAAAAACCGCGCTGTTGGCCAAGAAGAAGGGCAAGCGCGTCGCCGCGGCCTACCGCAACCGCATCCGCGACACACCCGTCGCCACAGCGCGGCGGCACTTTGCGCTGCGGGTGTACGACCTGATCCAGTACGAAAACCTCGCGTACGCCGACCGCTACATCCAGCAAGTGCTCTCCGTGCAGGCCAAGGACGGACCCGAGTTCAATTTTGCAGCCACCCGCGCGGTCATCTATCAACTCGCCAAGGTCCTCGCCATCAAGGACGAGATCTACGTGGCCTATCTGCTCACCTGCGAGGAGAAGTACCGCCGCGACCGCATCCGCTACAACATCGACCCGAGCCGCGGCGACCGCATCCGCTACCGCCACCTAAACCGGCCGCATTTGCGCCTGTTTGGCCGCGATTTCCGCCCGGATCTCAAGCTGGGCGACCGATCGCTAAAGTGGGTCGCCCGCATGAAGTTCCTCCGCCGGCTTTGCTCTTCGTGGTGGCACCGCGAAGAGCGCGACTTCGCCGCTTGGTACGAGGGTCTGATCGCCGACTTTGCTCCGCAATCCGCAGACGAGTACCACACTTGGGTGCAAGTTCTGTTGCTGCCCGAGGAGGTGCGCGGCTACCGCGGCGTCCGGCAGCCCAAGATGGAAGCAGCTAAAAAGCGGGCCGATGAGTTGCTAGCCGGACGCGAGACCGCTCCAGACCCAGCCCTAGTACAGATTTCCGTATCCACTGGAAGCTAATCTCCGTGATTCGCCCCTATCGCCCAGCGGACTTGCCCGCGCTCAAGCACATCACGGCCGTCTGCTTCCCCGGCGTATCCATCGACCGCAACATCGAACAGCGCTTCGGGCTAATCGGCGGACGCGACTGGCAATTTCGCAAGCTGCGCCACATTGACGACGACGTGGCCGGCGAGCGGGCGAGCGGCGTCTTTGTGTGGGAAGAAGACGGCGAGGTCGTCGGCTACATCACCACCCGCATCGACCATGAAAGCAAAATCGGCGGGATTCCCAACCTCGCCGTCCTGCCGCATTGCCAAGGCAAGGGCGTGGGCCGCCAACTCCTAGAGCACGGTTTAGCGCATCTGCGCACCGCTGGGATGGAGTGCGCCAAGATAGAGACGCTGGCGCAAAACCCCATCGGCGCGCACTTGTATCCCAGCCTCGGCTTTGAGGAAGTCGCCCGCCAGATCCACTATTGCACGCGCCTTTAAATTGGTAACGACATGACGCCGAAAGAAGTCGCCGGCCGTCGCGCCGCCGAGTACATCGAAGCCGGAATGACCGTGGGCTTAGGCACTGGCTCGACCACTGAGTGGGCCATCCGCGCCCTCGGAGAGCGCGTCGCGACCGGACTGACAGTCAAGGCCATTCCCACCTCGGAAGCCTCGGAAGCCTTGGCCCGCTCCCTCGACATTGAACTGACGACGCTCGCCGAGGTGTCCAGCGTCGATTTGACCATTGACGGAGCCGACGAAGTCGATCCCAGTCTCGACTTAATCAAGGGCCTAGGCGGCGCGCTCCTGCGCGAGAAAATCGTCGCCTCCATCACCGCGCATCAAATCATTGTCGCCGATCCATCCAAGCTAGTCGATCAACTCGGCACCAAATCCCCGCTGCCAGTCGAGGTCGTCCCCTGGTCTCATCCCCTCATCACCCGGCATCTCGAAGAGCGGGGCCTCGTCCCAGCCTTGCGCTTGCAGGCACCGGCCACCCCGTTTGTCACCGACAACGGCAACTACGTCATCGACGCTCGCTTTCCCGAGGGAATCGACGACGCCCGTGCCACCGAGCACTGGCTCAACGCCCTGCCCGGAGTCGTGGAAAACGGCCTTTTCCTCTCAATGACCCATCTCGTAATCGTCGGCCAAGACGACGGCTTCTGTCACCTGATCAACTAAAGCTGAGGTTCCATGCAACATTCTACACAACGCTCGCGCCGCTCTTTTCTGCAAAGCGCCCCGCTCGTTGCGGCCGGCGGCTTAGTAGCCTGTGGCCAAGCCGAACAGCAAGCGGCCCCTGCGGTCCAATCCCAACAGCGCTTCAAATGGAAGATGGTCACCACCTGGCCCAAGGACTTTCCAGCGCTGGGCACCGGGGCTAACAACCTCGCCCACAGCATTGAGGCTCTGTCCGATGGACGCCTGCACGTCAAGGTGTACGGTGCGGGCGAGTTGGTGCCTGCCTCGGGCGTCTTCGACGCGGTCTCCGGCGGCACCGCCGAGATGGGCCACGGAGCCGCTTACTACTGGAAGGGCAAGCACGAGGCAACCCAGTTTTTTTCGGCCGTCCCCTTTGGGCTAAACGCGACCGAGATCAACGGCTGGCTGCGCTATGGCGGCGGCCAGGCCCTGTGGGACGAACTCTACGCCCCCTTTAACCTCCGGGCCTTTCCCGTCGGCAACACGGGCGTGCAAATGGGCGGTTGGTTCAACAGGGAAATCAACACCCTAGCCGACTTCTCCGGTTTGGTCATGCGGATGCCGGGCTTGGGCGGCGAGGTCCTGCGCCGCCTCGAAGTCACGGTCAAAGCCCTGCCCGGCGGCGAGATTTTCCAAGCCCTCAAGACCGGTGCCATCGACGCCACCGAATGGGTCGGCCCGTACAACGATCTCGCCTTTGGGCTGCACCAAGCCGCCCAATACTACTACTGGCCGGGCTGGCACGAGCCGGGGACCGCGCTAGAGTGCATGGTCAACAAGCAAGCCTTGGAGAGCCTCCCCGCAGACCTCCAAGCCGTCGTCAAGTACGCCTGCCAAGCGGCCAACGACGACATGCTCAGCGAGTTCACCGCGCGCAACAGCCAAGCCCTCAAGACCTTAGTTGACGAACACGGCGTCCAGCTCCGGCGCTTTTCCGACGAGCTCTTAGCCCAAATCGGCAAAGTGTCCGCCGAAGTCGTCGCCGAGATCGCGGGCCAAGACCCCTTTTCGAGCCGGGTCTATGACTCGTTTGACGCCTTCCGCAAAAACTCCATCGCGTACACGCGCATCTCCGAGCAAGCCTATACCCAGGCCCGCGCCCTGACGTTTGGCTAACGCTCGCATGGAACGCCTCAACCGCTTCATCGTCCACACCGTGCCTTGGCTGACGCTGGGCATGGTCTTGGTGACTTTTGTCGTCGTGATCTTGCGCTATCTCTTTGGGCGCGGCTGGGTCTGGATGCAGGAAATAGCCCTGTACATGCACGCCTTTACCTTCCTCCTCGCGGCCAGCTACACCCTCGCGCGCGACGAGCACGTCCGCGTCGATATCCTCTACCGGCCCATGGACGAACGACGCAAGGCCCTAGTCAATCTCTTGGGCAGCGCACTGCTGCTGATCCCCTGCTGCGCGGTGCTGCTCTACCAGTCGCTGCCCTTTGTCGCCGACTCTTGGGCCGTACTCGAAGGCTCGCAAGACGGCGGCGGCTTAGAGGCAGTCTATCTGCTCAAAACCGCCATTCCCCTGTGCTTCGCGCTGCTGTTTTTGCAAGCCTTAGCCATCATTCACCGCAGCGTGCAAACCCTCCGCACCCAATGAGCGAATTCGCGCCGCTGGCCATGTTCCTCTGCACCTTCGCGGTGCTGCTATCCGGCTTCCCAGTGGCCTTTTGTCTCGCGGGTACGGCTCTCGGCTTCGCCAGCCTCGGCGTCCTCACCGGCGATTTTGACGCGGCCTTTCTCTCGGCGTTGCCGCCCCGCATCTACGGCATCATGTCTAACGAGACCCTAATGGCCGTGCCGCTGTTCGTCTTTATGGGGGTCGTGCTAGAGCGCTCGAAAATCGCCGAGGACCTGCTCGAAACCATGGCCCAACTCTGCGGCAGCTTGGGCGGGGGACTGGGGATTTCGGTCTGCCTCGTCGGTGGTCTGTTGGCGGCTTCCACCGGCATCGTCGGCGCAACGGTTGTCACCATGGGACTCATTTCGCTGCCGGCCATGCTCAAACGCGCGTACTCCCCAGCGGTTTCCACCGGCATCATCTGCGCTTCGGGGACGCTGGGCCAGATCATCCCGCCTAGCATTGTGCTAGTCATTCTCGGCGACGTAGTCTCCTCGGCGTACCAGCAGGCCCAGCTCAAAATGGGCAATTTCGCCCCGGTCTCGGTGTCGGTCGGCGACCTCTTTATGGGCGCACTCGTGCCCGGCGTCGTGCTGATGGGCCTCTACATCCTCTATATAATCGGCCTCGGCCTCCTCAAACCGTCCACCGTGCCGGCTGTGCCGGCCGAGGAGCGCGCGCAAATTTTCAGCGCGGCCTTCCTCCGCCGCCTCGGCGCGGCCCTCGTCCCGCCCCTAGTTCTCATCTGCGGGGTGCTCGGCTCCATCCTCTTCGGAGTGGCCACGCCGACCGAGGCGGCTTCGGTCGGCGCGGTCGGTGCCATGCTCTTGTCGCTGGCCAAAGGCCATTTCAACCGAACCGCGCTCAAAGAAGTCATGCGCACCACCACCGAGATCAACGCCATGGTCTTCATCATCCTCATCGGCGCGAGCGTGTTTTCGCTGGTCTTTCGCGGCTACGGGGGCGACGAAGCAGTCGAGAGTTTTCTAACCCATGAAGCAACCGGCGGCGTGCTCGGCTCTTTCGTGTTAGTAATGGCGGTGATGTTTTTGCTCGGCTTCTTTCTCGACTTCTTCGAGATCATCTTCGTCGTCGTCCCCATCGTCGGTCCGATCCTCTTGACGATGGGCCTAGATCCGGTGTGGTTGGGCGTGATGATCGCCCTGAACTTGCAGACCTCTTTTCTCACGCCGCCGTTTGGCTTCTCGCTCTTTTACTTGCGCGGCGTCGCCCCTCCTGAGATTAGCACGACGCAAATCTACCGGGGCGTCGTGCCCTTTATCGCCATTCAGGTGCTGCTGTTAGCGGGACTGTGGTTCGTGCCGGAGTTGGCTACGTATCTGCCAGCGAAGGTGTTCGGACGCGGCTAGCGCCGCAGACCACCAGCCTAGAGACGCTCTGGGGCCGATGCCCTCGCCATCGTCAGCATCCCGACATAGGCGTCGTACCTATGCTGGATGTTGCCCACGTAATGCACTGGCTGGCCGCAGCGACAGAAGCCGTAGCGCGACCGTTCGTGATACGCCGGCTTGGCAAGCAGCCGCATCGCCTGTTCCACGTGGCCAAACCACTGGTCGGGATTCCACCCCTTTTCGCGGGCTAGGCGGCGCGCTTCGAGCACGTGCCCGTAGCCGACATTGTAGGAGGCCAGCGCAAAGCGCATCCGCTCCTCAATGGGTATGTTCGAGTCAAAGCGGTTGACCAGTTGGGACAGGTATTTTACCCCGGCGTGGATATTCTCTTCCGGGTCGTGCAGATCGGTAAATCCCAGTTCGCGCCCGGTGTCCGGCATGATCTGCAGCAGCCCGCGTGCGCCGACCCAGCTAGTGGCCTGGGGATCAAATTTGGATTCCTGGTACATCTGTGCGGTAATCAATCGCCAATCTTGGCCGTACTGGCGGGCGTACTTTTTAATTAGCTCATCATAGGGCGACAGGCGTCCGCTCAAATCGACCCGTAGCGAATCTTTTGCTTTGGCGATGGTGCGCTCGTTTTTGAAGTAGCGCTTCTTCATCATGTTAAAAAACAAGCCGCCTTTTTCTTCTGTTACGTAGTGGTTGAGCGCCGCCAACAAGGCCGGATTGTCCTCGCGCACCGCCCACCCCAAAGCCGTCGGCTTGATGCTAAAAGCCGCCTTGATCTGGCGTCCGTAGGCGAGTTCCACGTCGAGCAGATTGGAGTCGCACAGCGTAATGTCGTAGCGACCCTCTTCAACGCCGGCTAGGATGTCTTCGGTTTCGATAGAGTCGGGCAGGGCCGCGACCTGCAAACCCTCTATGGAATCGGCAAGGGCCATCAAAGTGGTGTAAAAAGAAGAGCTTTGGCGCACGTGGATCGTGCGCCCGGCCAAGTCCTCAAGGCTGGCAATCGAATCCTCCTCGGCGCGCACGACCAC
Source organism: Candidatus Latescibacterota bacterium (assembly GCA_022826515.1). The sequence goes on along the minus strand of JAJDUT010000047.1, from coordinate 10,086 downwards.
CAGCTCATCTACTTCGTTATAGGGCTGGGTAAATGCGGCTTGTGCCCGTCGCTCCTCGGTGATGGTCATGGCTGCGGCGACGATGTCGCCTTTGCCTTCGTTCAAATACGCCAGCAGGTCGGCATGGCTTGCTGGAATGACGATATCGAGCCGCAGGTCGTGCCGGTCGGCGAATTCCTTGATAAGCTCGTATTCAAAGCCCACCTGCTGGCCGCGATGAATGAAGTAAGTCATCGAGTTATTGCGGGTGATCATGCGCAGCCGCTGACGTTTTTTTAAGCCGGGCAGATCGTCGGTGAACGCCTGCTGGGACTGGCGCGTAAACTGCTGGGCGAGCAGATATTCATCGACCTTGGTCCTGAGTTGCACATCGCCGGGCCGCATCATCAGCGCAATCGGGCAATTTTCCGCCAACACCAGCGGCGTAACCATGTCGTCGTAGTAGCGTTCCACCGCCCGCCACAAGTGCTCGTCGGCTACGGTCGCTTGGTATTGGCCGCGGACGACGCCTTCTATGAGCCGTTCGAGGCCGAGCTGTTCCGGCGCAGCGTGAATGCGCAACGACGGTACTTGCTGCTGAATGTCCAACAGGGTCTGGTAGTGCGCACTAGAGCGGCGGACGCCGATTTTCATCCCAGCCAAATCCTCAATCGCTGTCGGCAGGCTGTCGCTGGCCGCAGTAATCAGGTACTCATCCACGTAGAGATACGGCACGGAAAACGCCGCTTGCTCCTGCCGCGCTGGCGTAACCGTCAGGCTCGCCGCGACGATGTCGCCTTCGCCTTCCAGCAGTTTCTGCACCATCTGGGCGTAATTTTCGACCTTTACCAACTCCAGTTTGAGCTTGAGTGCGGCGGCCAAGTCGCGGGCGAGGTCGTAGTCAATTGTCACCGGCTCCGCATACTTGGGAATATGGACAATCGGCTCGGGCGGGACGATGACGCGCAACTTGCCGTGGGATTGCAATACTGGCAGATCGCCCGTGTATTTAGGCAGTGCCGGAGCCGGAGCCGGAGCCGGGGTCGCCGGTTGGCTGCATTGGACAAACGTAGAAAAGGCAATAAGTCCTATAGGAAGAAGCGTTCGAGTGCGAAAGGACACGACGCGCCTCCTTTCCAAATCGACCCGCTCAACGGGCCTCCGTAGTGTCTTAGCCTGGGATGAAAAACGGCGCTTGTGGGTTTTGTTAAATATCGCGCCGTAGAGATTTTTGGGAGGTTGTCAACTCACTGGGCAATATCATAAGTATCATAAATTTGTAATTTTTATACTCTGACTTTTTTCGACTATTTTGGCTCTTCAATGTATGTTCAGGAAGCCTCATGCTGACACTTAATCCCTATCTACGGTGATTAAATTTTAGTTAATTTTCATTAACTCATCAAGCGCAATAAAACCCCTTGTACCCGCGAGCAGGTTCGCCAATAATAGAGATGTCAGCATTTTTCGTCAAGCAGTTTTATTCATTTTGCGTGGCTTGACGCCACCTCCCTAAAGAGTCTTTATATCTGCTGTTTTGCTGCCAATATGGCCCATTTAAGGAGGACTACTCGCCGTGCTAACCCATGAACTCACCGTCGTCGAGCCAGGGCGAATCAAGGTCACCCAGACCGATCTCGACGATCACCTGCATCCCCATGAAGTACTGATAGAGACCGAATACTCCATCGTCAGCGCCGGAACCGAAGGCGCGGGCTTTACCGGCCTCGTCAAGCAGATGCCTTTCGGCGATGCCGGCCAGTATCCCCGAGGCACTGGCTACGGCAACCTCGGCCAAGTGCTCAGGGTCGGCGACGCGGTCTCCGGCGTCCAACCGGGCGACCGCGTGCTGTCCTTTGCCCGCCACGCTTCCATCGTCAAGACAGATGCACAGCGCATGGCCCTGCCCGTCTCGCGCGAAGCTCCCGGCCAGCACCTCGTGTTTACGCGCATGGCCGGCGTCAGCATCTCCGCTTTGCGCTCTTCTAGCGCCCAGCCCGGAGACTCGGTACTCGTAGTGGGCGGCGGCCTCGTGGGCAATTTCGCTGCCCAGCTCTTCCGCCTAGCCGGTGCCGACGTCATGCTCGCGGATTTGTCCGAGCTGCGCCTACAGCAGGCGCGCGCCTGTGGCATCGAGCACACCGTCAATCCCGGCCGCGACGATCTGGAAGCCGTGGTGCGCGACTGGACCGGCGGCGCGGGTGCCCGCATCGGCGTCGAGGCCATTGGCATCAGCGAAGTCATTGCCCAGACCGCGATGTGCGTTGCCCGCCACGGCGAACTCATCCTCCTCGGCAGCCCACGCGCCCCAGCCCACTTCGATGTAACCCCCATGCTGCTGCGCATTCACCTAGAGGCGATCCGCATGATCGGCGCTCTCGAGTGGCGCTGGCCGCAGCACGCTACCGAGCGCTGCCGCGATCTCGATTCCAATTACCGCCAACTCGCCGCGTGGATCGCCAGCGGCCAGCTCGTCGTCGGCCCCCTGCTCACCCACTTGACGTCCCCGGCGGACTGCCAACAGATGTACGAGGGACTTACCGCCAATAAAGAAGAGTATCTAGGCGTGGTCTTCGACTGGTCGCGCTTGAGTTAGTTCCATGTCAACTCACTACCTCGCGCTAGACATCGGCTCAACGACCGTCGTCGCCATCGTCATTGACCTCGAAACCAACGCCGTGGTCGGCGCAGCCAGCGCAGCCAATTCGTCCGAAGTAACCTCCGCGACAGATAAGCGATTCAGCCGCTCGGAGTGGGACCTCGACGCGATGACCGAACTAGCCATCGACAACGCGGCCGCGCTCGTAGCCCGCACCAACGCCCGACCGTCGGCCATCGGCGTCACTGGGCAGCAACAGGGCCTGCAACTCCTCGACGCCGAGCTCAAGACCGTAGGTCCTTATTTCTCTTGGCAGGACCAGCGTGCTCAAGAATCTCTACCGGGCCAGCAGTACTCCTATTTAGACGCCATGGCCCAGCAAGGAGGTTCCATCGCCACCGACGGAGAGATGCCTGCCTTTGCCAATACTGGCTGTCCCCTCGTGGCCGGCCACGCTGCGCCGCATCTGTTTTGGCTGCAAGCCAACGATCAGCTTCCCAGCACCGTCAGCGGCACGACAGCCCCTGAGTTTGTGGTATCGCGCTTAGTGGGCAAGCAACCAGTGGTCGATCCCACGGACGCGCTCGGTTGGGGCGTCTATGACGTGACCAAGCGCACCTGGGCAAACGAGCTTATCGCCGATCTCGGCCTGGACCAGTCGCTGTTTCCCGAACTGGTCGAATCCTGTACCATGGCCGGTCCCCTAACCGCAGCAATGGCCCAAAAGTTAGGCGTCCCAGCGGGCCTGCCCGTGGCCGTGGCGTCCGGCGATCACCAGTGTAGCTTTGCCGGCACGGTCGCCGATTACGCCAACACCGTGGCCGTCAACGTCGGTACTGGCGGACAAGCCGCGCTACATATCGAAGCTCCACTGCCGCGCGGCTCGCTCGAACTGCGTCCCTATATCCAGCGCGGCTATCTGCTGGCCGGCGTGGGGGCCGTCGGCGGGCGTACGTTCAGGACGCTGCGCGACTTCTTCGCCGACGCCATCTATGCCCTCGCCGATATCCAACCCGACAGCGAGGCCCTCTACGAGCGGCTCGTAGCATTAGCAGCCGACGTACCGGCCGGTGCCGAGGGCGTGCGCACCGACCCGTTATTTTCCGGGTCGCGCAGCAGGCCACGCGCCAAAGCCGCCTTCCGCGAGCTAACCGCTGCGACGCTGACGGCCGGCCACCTAACGCGCGCACTGTTGGAAGGCATGGCCGTCGAGTTGGCCGATTCGTATCGCGAGGCCATCCTACTGGGCGGCGGCGCACGCTCCAAGCTGGTTGGCGCGGGCAACGGCATCAAGCTAAATCCCGTGCTGCGAGCGGCGTTGGAAGCGGAGTTCGCTATGCCGCTGCACGTGGGGTCGCACGGCGAAGAAGCGGCCGTTGGTGCCGCGCTGTGTGCCGCTGTCGCCGACGGCGCGTTTAGCTCCATCGCCGAAGCGAGCGCGGCGTTTGCTAGTGCTTCAGCAGTGTCAAGCGTCAAATGAGATGTTTCTGGCGGTCTGGCACTATCCTTGTACAAGAGCGAAATTATATGATGTATGCCTTGACCAAGAAAACCATACCGTCCTTTGCGGGCTGAAGACCTGCCTGAGCGTTTTCGTCCTCTCAAGAACTGGCATGGAGAAATGGTCGTGGTGGAGTACGGACCCTACAAAGGTCGGAGAGGCTATCCCGATGAACAGGGCAATATATGGGTCCCCACACGACCGGGTGAGTCGCACGGAGGTCCTCACTTCGACGTCCAGTTGGACGGAGGGCGTACCGGCCACATCAACGTCTATCCAGACGAACGAAAAAACCGAAGATAACGAGGATAATATGAAACATATCGAGATTGTCGATGGGGCATTGAACAGTCGCTTTGAACTATACGCTGTGACCGATCAGATCTTTGATTTGCTATTTCCCTCAGAAGAGGACGAAATATATCTCGAAGATCTGAACAAAGAGTTGCAAGAGAATACAGCGTTCTGGGACCAAGTTTATGCCCGAGAAGTGGATCGACGCACCGTTAAGGGGATTCACGGCATCCTCCATACGCATCCCAAAGCGAAAATCTCCATTCTAGAACAAACCGCTAGCTGAAATGGATCAACCGGCTATTGACCAATCAAAACAGGAGTCATCAATGAGACGAGTTTTACTGCTGTTCGTTGTACTGCCAGTGCTGCTGTACGCCTGCGTCAGCACGTCGCCGACGACCGTGCAACAGGCGACGATGGAGGAGACGACCGAGAAGTTAGAGGATCCAAAGCTGCCCATTGACTCGCTGGTGACCGTCGGCCAGCTAGACAATGGCCTGCGCTACGTCATCCGCAAAAACCAAAAGCCCGAAAACCGAGTTGAGCTGCGGCTGGTGGTCGATGCCGGCTCGGTGCTGGAGGACGAAAACCAACAGGGGCTGGCGCACTTTGCCGAGCACATGGCCTTCAATGGCACCAAAAACTTTGCCAAGCAGGAGTTGGTGGACTACCTGGAGCTAATCGGCATGCGCTTCGGGCCGGATCTCAATGCCTACACCAGCTTCGACGAAACCGTGTACATGCTGACCGTACCCACCGACAGCGCCGAGGTGGTACACACAGCCTTCCAAATTCTGGAGGACTGGGCGCACCAGATCAGCTTTGAGGCCGAAGAGATCGACAAGGAACGAGGCGTAGTCATCGAAGAATGGCGGCTGCGACGAGGTGCCCAGCAGCGCATGTTCGACGAGCAAATACCCATTCTCCTGAAGGATTCGCGCTACGCCGTGCGCCTGCCCATCGGCCAGAAAGCCGTACTCGATACCTTTCAGCACGAGGAGCTGCGCCGCTTTTACCGCACTTGGTACCGACCCGATCTGATGGGTTTTGTGGCCGTCGGCGACATTGAGCCAGCGGAGGTAGAGGCGCTGGTGCAGGAGTATTTTGCGCGCATCCCCGTGGCAGAAAATCCCCCCGAGCGCACGGTGTTCCCCGTGCCCGACCACGAGGAGACGCTCTTCGCCATCACCACCGACCCAGAAGCCACTTACAACAGCGTCAGCATCTACTACAAGATGGACGTGCGGCCCCAAGGGACGGTGAGCACCTACCGCCGCTCGCTGATTGAGGCCCTATATCACCGGATGCTCAACCAGCGCCTGCACGAACTGACCAAGCTACCCGAGCCGCCCTTTTTGGGTGCCTATTCGGGACAAGGGCGTTGGTTGCGCTCCAAGGAGTTTTTCATCCTCGGCGCTGGGGTGCAAAACAACGGTTTCGACGCCGGGCTCGAAGCCCTGCTAATTGAAGCAGCGCGAGTGCGGGAACACGGCTTTACCGCCTCTGAGCTAGCGCGCGAGAAAAAGGAAATGCTGCGCGGCATGGAGCAGTCCTACCGCGAGCGCGACAAGCAGCAGTCGAGCGGTTTTGCCTCCGAATACGTGCGCCACCTGCTGACCGACGAAGCCATCCCCGGCATTGCCAAGGAGTACGAACTCTACCAAGAACTGGTCCCCGGCATTGCGCTGGAGGAAATCAATGCGCTGGCCAGCGAGTGGACGAGCGAAAAAAACCGGGTAATCACCGTAGAAGCCCCTGAGCAAGAGGGTATTGCCGTGCCTAGCGAGCAGGATCTGCTGGCGATCTTCGCCAAGGCGGCGCAGCAGGAGATCGCGCCGTACGCCGACGAGGTGTCCGACGAGCCGCTGGTGGCGCAAGTACCAGCCCCGGCCGCAATCGTCGAACGCAGCCAAATCCCCGAGATCGGCGTGACTTGGTGGACCCTCGCCAACGGCATCCGGGTCTGCCTGAAGCCGACGGACTTCAAAAACGATGAGATCCTCTTTAGGGCCTATAGTCCCGGCGGGCACTCACTGGTCCCCGACGCCTCCTACGTGGCAGCCTCGACGGCGACCTCAGTAGTCAGCGAAGGTGGCGTGGGGCCGTTTAATAAGATCGAACTGGAGAAGAAACTGGCCGGCAAAGTGGTGCGGGTATCGCCGTGGATCAGCAGCTTGCGGGAGGGCGTTTCTGGCTCGGCCTCGCCCGAAGATATCCAGACCATGTTCGAACTGATTTACGCCTTCTTCACTGCGCCGCGACAGGATAGCACGGCCTTCCAAGCCTATCAGACGCTCATGCGAGGCTCTATCCAGAATCGCAGCGCGCGTCCAGAAACGGCGTTTAGCGACACCATTGCGGTCACCATGGCCCAGTATCACCACCGGGCGCGTCCCTGGTCGCTGGAGTTGCTCGACGAGATGGACTTGGCCACGTCTATGGCCGTGTACCAGGATCGCTTTGCCGACGCTGGCGACTTCTCGTTTTTCTTTGTCGGCAACTTCACCCTCGAAGACATGGAGCCATTGGTGCGCACTTATTTGGGCGGCTTGCCGACCACGGGACGGGAGGAGACTTGGCGCGATGTCGGCATTGAGGCCCCGGAGGGCGTGATCGACAAAGCGGTCTATCGCGGCATTGAACCCAAGAGCCAATCGCAGATGATTTTCACCGGCCCTTTTGAATACGACGGCTGGAAAAACAACCTCGAACTCAGGGCCATGACCTCCGTGCTGCAGATCAAGCTGCGCGAGGTGTTGCGCGAGGACTTGGGCGGCACCTATGGGGTCTGGGTCAGCAGCAGCGGCTCGCACTACCCGGACGAGAGGTACCGCATCTCCATCTCCTTCGGCAGCGATCCCGACCGCGTCGAGGAACTGACGCAGGTGATCTTTGAGCAAATCGACAGTCTAAAAACCGTCGGCACCACCGACCTCTACGTCGATAAGGTCAAGGAAATGCGCAAGCGCCAACGCGAGACAGACCTCAAGGAGAACAGCTTCTGGGTCGGATCGCTGGAGGCGCTCGATTTCAACGGGGTCGATCCGCGGCTACTGATTCAGTATCCAGCGTTGGTCGATTCGCTGACGGTAGAGGCCGTGCAGCAATCGGCGCAGAAGTATTTCAACATGGATCGCTATGTGCGGGTGGTGCTTTATCCGGAGGAGGGGGACGAACCAGCGGAAGAGTAGCGCTAGCGGTACCGTATATTTCTCTTGCTACTACGTTGCCGTCGGCCCAAGCTGTTTTGGCTGGGTCGGCGGCGACTTTAGCACTCTTCTTCAAATTCATCAAGCTATCTAAATAAGTCAGCGTGAGTACCAGTGCGCTCAAAAATGATGTCGTCTCCGTCCAGTTTGTAAATGAGCAACCAGTCCGGTTCAATATGGCATTCACGACGACCGACGTAATTCCCTACAAGCGGATGATCGAAATAGCGATCATCAAGCCGCTTGCCCTCAATCAGGTGCCGCAGTACTGCCTTAATCTTCTCGAGATCCTTCCCTCTCCGTTGAGATCGTTTCAGATCCCTTTCAAAGCGATTAGAATAAAAAGGACGCCGCATCAAATGTTGAGCTTCCGAAACATGTCATCAGCATCTTCACACTCGACCAATTCTTCTCCTCGATCCGTCTTTTCAAAAACGTCGCGGGTTTCCTTATTGGGTAGCTCTACGGGAAACGGCAGTCCGTTGCGCAGTTCCATTTGCTGGAAGAAAAGGGTAATTGCCTGAGTCGTAGTCAGACCGAGCTTGCTCAATAGCACCTCGACGTTGCGCTTTAGCTCTGGATTGATACGTGCCCGGACAACTTCAGTCTTTGCCATAATAGTCTCCTTCCTCATCTGACTGTAGCACGTTTGGGCTACAATGTCAAGAGGGTGCTCTACGGCAAACCCATCCTACATTAACCGATCTGCCAACGCCTGTAATTGCCCCTCGTCAGAACTCGGCCCGGCCAAGGCGATCTCCGCATTCCCCTCACCTTTTATTGCAACCACAACCTGCTTCGACCGCACGCCCTCAACCACGATCTCCCGCACCGCCGCTCGCGCCTTCTCCCCGACGCCGCTGCCGAGAAAAACCTTCGCCGAAACCTCGCCCATCGAATCCTTGCGCGCCCCCTTTTCAAAATACTTTCGCTTCTTCCGCTCGTCGCTCCGTTTGAACACTACGCCCGCCACCCCTTCCAACACCATCAGCAAATCATCCGTATCCCGACCTGACAAATAGAGTATCATCAGTGCACCACCAATCCGTCGGCTTGAAAACTCCCCTTGTTTTCCCACACCTCCACATCCACCCAACCCATTTGCGCCCGATCAGCAGCAACCCGCTGGTTTAAGGTGGCACTGCAATGGAAGCCCACCGCAGTCAGAGCAGCGGCTTTGGGTTGCAAACCAGCGTCACAATAGGCCAAGCACGTGTGGCTCTCCGGTATCTCCAGAGCCTGAAGCAAGGCCGCCCCCTCCTCCCAAAAGGCCGGATGGCAATACAAGTCCACCAAATAGGCATCCGGCCATAGTGGATGATCAGACCACATCGCCCAGCCCACCACGGCGCGGGTTTCCCGTTGCACCAGAGCCAACGCGCGAGGCGGAAGGTCGCTGGCGTCGCGTTCCAAGCAGTCCTGCAGCAAGGGCAACAAAGGCCCCTCGGTGGAGCGGCGACCCCACACACCCAAGCCAGCACCGCGCACAACGCCGGGAAAAGCGCCTAAAAACAGGGGGATCGAAACGGGCCAGTGCAGCCAGCCAACCGGCTCTATGGCCGTGGAACCCGGTGCGAAATAAGCCCCCTCGAATTCCTCCTGCGAGGTGCTGTAATAGTCCATATAACCGCTTTCAGACTCGACTCCGGCAAAGCCATTGACCCGATAAATGTGATAGGGCGGCGTATCGTAGCCCGTGCCCAAGAACAGAGCTTGGCCGCCGCGCTGGCGGAAGTGCTCCATGAGGCAGGCCATTAGCTGCATGGCAGCGCCTTGGCGGCGGTCTTCGGGACGGGTGTACACATGGCCGAGCAGCCCCACGCCGCAGTATTCAATGGTCATTATATTGGCAAAGGGTTCGCCGTCGCGGTGCAGCAGATAAAAGAAGACGTCGAGGCCCGTCTGAGTGCGTAATACCTGTCCATTGCCCCAGCGCCAAGACGGACCTTTATGGCTCAATAGAGTTTCGACGCGTTCGGCCCAGTCGAGATCAGGGCCTTGCACGACGCCAGCTTGTATAACTTCACCGGATTTGAGCGTGATGCGGTCTAACGGTTGGTACATGTCAGGTCTTTACCTCGTTCTTAGCTCTGTCGTACTTGAACTGCGTAGAGCGAACCAGAATCAGCACGTCAGATCCCGAGGTCTTGGAACAGTTCCTCGGCACTACTGAAGCGCTTGCCCTTGCCTTCGTCCAATTCCTTCATCGCCTTGACAGTGGTAGCATTCGGCGGTTGGATAGCAAAAGGCAGCCGCTTATCATCCGCCACTCGCAGCAACAGCAGGCGAATGGCATCGGACACCGACAAGCCCATCGCTTGCAGCACCTCCTCAGCTCGTGCTTTGGTCTCGCTGTCAATCCGAACGCGTACGACCGTATCGCGACTCATCTGTATGCCTTCCTCTGATTCCCTTACATTTTTACTTTTTGCTAGGTTTTTTGGTTTTCCTAACGGTTCTGATTCCTGTGGGTGCCAACTGTGCATTGAAGGGGGGCAAGC
>JAJDUT010000131.1 GCA_022826515.1 Candidatus Latescibacterota bacterium | reverse complement strand
GATCGCCATAAAGCACAAGGTCGGCCTCGTGCCCTTCGCCTTCACTTTCGTGGCTGAGCAGGACCTCGAAGCGCTGCTTTTTCAATCCGACGCCCGGTCATCGATTCCTGTCTCGTTTGTCGTGGACGACGCCTTCCATGTCCTCAACTGGCACTATAGCGACAAAGGAGATGAAGAGACGACGGCGCAGTGTATTCAGGACTGGCTGGATCGGTATTTCACTTCGTGAGCGGCGATTCCGCGTCGCCATTAGTTCTCTCCTTATTCGATAGGAACCCCTCACTATCCATTGACCTATCCATTGACCGGCGAGTGGACCATGGATTTCGTTGATCACGGTCCGCTTTGCTAGTCATAAACTTCTCCTCCCATCTCATCCTCATCCGAGGACGCGAAGTCCCTGAAACATCTCGACTAGAAGCCCCTTTGCGTCCTCTGCGGCGGCCCTATCCGCCATCGGCAGAGGAGCGGCACAGTCATCGACTGCGGCTCTGTCGAACCACTGACACGGACGCACCGGCGGTTCCCCTTTAGTGCACTGCGTCCCTTCTGACGCATTTGATCTAAGCAACTGTAAAAAAGTGAGTTATAAATCAAATAGAGCGTCAAGTGCGTCGAAAGGGTGCAGTTGGTGCGTGATGCGGTGTCTCAAAAAAATACTCCGACTTATTGTAACTCTTTGTATAACAATCAATTACGATTTTTGGGATCAGTTTGGCACGGAAGTTGCTTTTTAGTGACCAAGTCCCGTAGGGGACTAATTACTCACCACTCACAATGGGAGGTCAATCATGACCCTGCATCCTTTAGTCCAGATCAGGTACATCTTCGGCCCGAAGAATAGCTCCGACTCCCACAGGCGTAGCCTCTCTCGACGCCGAGAAGAGACATAGCCGTACCCCTGCACAAAACCAAAGCGAGGTAAAAAATGAAAAATATGGCGCGTAACATATCCCTGCTGGTCAATGCGTTCCTGCTGATACTCATTGCTACCGGTGCTCTGTGGGCACTTAAAGAGTTGCACCGACAAGACCCGACCGAGGCCGAGCGGCTGGTAAAGGAGAAGACTTACTTCAAGGACTACCTGAACAGCAGCGTCCAAGCCTCAACCAAGCTGGGCCTGAAATTCCCCGTCATTGAGACGACGGATATCAAAGGCCGGCCTTTGAGCACGGATTTCTCCAAGACCAAAAAGGGGGGAATCGTCGTCGTACTTAGCGAACTGGCGTGTCAGCCCTGCCTCAAGCCGCAGATGCAGATACTGCAGCACATCTACGAGCGTCTTGCCGACCTAGAGGAAATGCCCATCTACTGCATCGCACGGATGAGCGAGCGGAAGTTTTCTGACTATGTGCGGACTTTCCAGATCACTTTTCCGGTTGCGTCGGATACGACGGGGTATTTCAACGAGACGCCCTTTGGCGAACCGACCCCGGCGGTATTTGTGGTTGATGAGAACAATACGGTCGTCAACGTCCATATCCCCGTGCAGGAGAAGCCGCACCTTTCGGTCATTTTCTACAATGAGTTGAAGCCTTGGTTCGATTTAGCCGAGCCGCTTGCTTTCAAGTTCAAAGGCGTGAAGTACTACGACGTCATCACCAACAAGGCCGACTTGAGTTCGGTCAAGCACTTGCTCTACTGATCGGTCTCTGACGAGGGGAGGATAAAGAGATGGTATTCAAGGAATTTGTAACGCGCTTCGCCCGGTACATCAAACCGTACTGGTGGCAAAATTCAATCGTATTCGCCTTCATGGTCTTGGCGATAGCCAGCTCACTCGCCTTCCCCTATATCCTGATGATTCTCATTGACGAGGCACTGCCCGACGAGGACTACTATCTGCTGGGCATCCTGCTGGCCACCCTAGTTGGCATGATGGTCCTGAACATAATCAGTGCTTTCGTTGCCAATTATCTATACCACTGGGTCGGCAACCGCGTCGTATTCGAGATGCGGAGCGAGTTGTTCAGCCACCTGTTGCGCCTGCCACTAAGTTTCTTCAAACGCAACAAGACCGGGGATATTGCCCATCGGCTCAACAACGATGTACAGATCGTCCAGAAAATGCTCACTTCGAGTGTACTGAAACTGGTCAATAGTGTGCTGACTTTGGTCAGCTTGGGGGCGGTGTTGATATGGCTAGACACACCCCTCTTCCTCGGCCTGAGCCTGCTTGTGCCCTGCTTCATAGTGAATCTCAAATACTTCCAGCCGAAAATAGGCGCGGTGGCCGAGGCGACTCAGCACAAGACTTCGGATATACTGGGGTTTTTTATCGAGCGCTTCGACAACATCAAACTCGTGCAGTCGTACAACACATACCGGCACGAAAGCGACAAGTTGGGCAGACGACAGGGAGAATTGTTCGACCTAGAGCTGCGCAGCACCGCGTTGAATCTTTCCGCCGGTTCTATCTCGTCCTTTATCATGTCCTTGGCCCCGGTCGTCATCCTCGGTTGGGGAGGGCATCAAGTGATGCAGGGCGCACTCGGTTTGGGTGCGCTAATCGCCTTTTTCCAGTACTTCATGCGCATTTTCGGCCCCTTGGAAAACCTGAACCAACTGTATCTAGATTGCGTCCGGGCGTCGGTTTCCCTGCGGCGGATTGTGGAATTTATGGACGTACCGGCGGAGATTGAGTCAGAGCAGGCCGAACCCTTCTCGTTTAAGAAGAAAATAGCGTTCAAAGATGTGGAGTTTGCTTACAACGGACACCCCGTACTCCGCCATTTTGATTTGGAAATTGAAAAAGGCAAGACGTACGCGCTCGTCGGGGCGAGCGGTTGTGGCAAGAGCACGGTTGTCGATTTGTTGTGCCGTTTTTATCAGCCGCAAAAAGGCGAGATTGCCATAGACGACGCGCCTTGTAGGGCATTTGGTCTGGGCAAGTACCGGGACCGCATCGGCTTGGTGTCTCAGGAAGCGCAGCTCTTCCGCGATTCAGTGCTCGAAAACATACGCTATGGCCGATTGGAAAGCTCCAAAGAAGAAATCGAACGCGCTGCCGAGGAACTCGAAATTGACGGCGCGAACATCCACGCGCCCGAAGACTCTTTGGCGACGGTATGCGATTCTAAAGCCAACCTGTCGGGTGGACAGAAACAGCGGATAGCTTTAGCGAGAGCCGTGCTGAAAAACCCCGAGATCATCGTGCTGGATGAAGCGACTTCAGCGCTGGACTCGGAGAGCGAGGAGAAGCTGTTGCGCCGGCTCAAGAGCCATGCCGACGACAAGACGCTCATCATCGTCAGCCACCGGCTCAGCGCCGTTCGGGAGGTCGATGAGATTGTCTGCATGGACGAAGGAAAAATTGTCGAGAAAGGCACCCATGTCGAACTGATGCAGAAAAAAGGCCACTACTGGGAGCTGTTCAAAACCCAGATTGCGAACAATTGAAGAAAGGGAGACCAAGATGAATACTAATGAGAAGTCTCAGACGCTTGACTTTACCCGTTTGACCGGACATGGAGTCAAAGTCGCGGTAGTCGATAGCGGTATTGAGCCCAATCACCCCAAGATCGGCGCTATTACCGGTGGAGTCGGGTTGTGCGCGGTTGCCGGTGGCGGTATCCAACGCGATGACGATTTCTCTGACCGGGCCGGTCACGGTACGGCCTGTGCGGGCATTATCCGCAAATTGGCCCCGGAAGCCGAACTCTACGGGATACGCGTTTTCGACGAGTCGCTGACCACGGATGGTCAATCGCTGGTTGAAGCCATCGCTTGGGCCATAGAAGAAGGCATGGACGTGGTAAATCTCAGTCTAGGGACGATTGACCCCGCGTACAAGAGGCCCTTGGCGGAGATATGCAGCAAGGCCGTTGAAGCCAATCTGATCTTGGTGGGTTCTCAGCACAACGAGGGTATGGAAAGCTATCCGGCCGAGTTGTCCGACGTAATCGGCGTCACTTGGGGAAAAATCTATGATCGCTACGGGTACTACTACCGGCCCGGGCAGGCCATTGAGTGCGTGGCCCGGGGCGATCAGCAGCGTCTGTGCTGGCTAGACGGAGGGGAGACGATCACTGGAGGAACCAGTTTTGCCGCGCCCCACATATCGGCGATTGTCGCCTTGATCCGCCAGCGCTTTCCCGGAGCGGGGTTGCCCAAGGTGCGAGAGATCTTGGCGACAAACGCCTTAGAGTTGGAGGCGTCCGAGGCGGTCGCTGTCACGTCGGGTACCACTGTCGAGCGGCCGGGTTTTCCCAGCTACGAGTGGATTGGTCGGGCCGCCCTATATCCGTACAACAAGGAAATGCACGCACTGGTGCGCCACGCGAAACATTTGCATTTCACTATTGCTGGTATCGCCGACCCGGTCGGCAAAGGCTTGGTCGGCAAGGACGCCGGCGAGGCCATTGGCGTCGAACCGTTAGGCGTGCGCATTGTCCCCAAATTAGGAGACGCTCTAGAAGGAGCCAATACTCTCGTGTTAGGGTACGTGGATCAGCTATCTCGGTTGGGCAAAAAGGACTTGTTGCGCGAAGCAATACAGACGGCGTTGGAGCGAGGGCTCAACGTGTTCAGCTTCCTAGCGGTTGATCCGGAGACCTACGCCGATCTGTATGATTTGGCGCGGAGCAAGGGGTTGCGCTTGGAGTTTCCGGACTTCGATTTCGCCGATGTCCAAAGGTGTCTTGCGGCCCAAGGCTCCGAGCGCGCTGTTGATGTGCCGGTGGTTGGGGTCTTTGGCACGAGCTCCCAACAGGGCAAGTTCACCTTACAACTCGCGTTGCGGCAAAAGCTGATTGAGCGAGGGTACAACGTTGGTCAACTTGGCACCGAGCACCATTCGGCCCTGTTCGGGATGGATTTTTCCTTCCCTATGGGCTATGCCGCGCCTAGAGAGCTACCGTTGCAATACTACGGCCCGTACCTAGATCACAAGATGCGCGAGATTAACGCGACGAAAAAACCGGATATCATGCTGGTCGGCTGTCAGTCGGGAACAATTCCCTATGATGTTGCCAATCACAACTCCCATACCGAGCCGTCGATCCACTTCCTGTTGGGGACCAAACCGGACGCCTGCATTTTAGTGGTCAACAGCACGGATTCGGATGCGTATATCCAAGACACCATCGATGGAATACGCATATTGAGCAAAGCCCCGGTCGTATTGTTAGCGATGAGCGACAAGGAGAAACACGCCCGGTCGGTCTATGGCAAGACTTGGGTTTCCTCGCGTCAGATGAGTGAGGGTGAGATACAGGACCACTTGGAGCGTCTGGAGGCTTCGTTCGGCTTGCCAGCGGTGGCGATTGTTTCCGAGGAGGGGCAGCAGCAAATGGTCGATATTGTTGTGAATCATTTTGCCGCAGAGAGCGGGCCGGTGGCCGAAGAGATTAAGAAGGCCGGATAGTAGGGGTTGGGTGTTCGGCCAAACTTTTGTCGCGCAACAGTGCGCTTTATTATCTGAGAGTGCTCAGTAGTCTTTCAATTAAGTTTATTGCCTGAATTCACTGGACTCCCGCCTTCGCGAGAGTGACCACCTCATGTCATTCCCACGCAAGTGGGAATCCAGTATGGCAGCTAACTTTTGCAAGACTACTGAGTGTGTATATCTCAACAGAAATGAGGCGCGATAGTGCAGCAACCAAACATCTGTATCACCGCAGTCTGGACATTTTTTCTTTTTTTCGGATGCAGTGCGCCCGACCGCGACGGCCCTTCCTATGGGGGTCGAGTGCGGGTCGGGGCGATCGGAGGCATGGAGCCGATCAATCCGCTCATTGCCTCCCGCACCGTGAGCACGGAGGTATTGGATCTGCTCTTTGAACGTCTGTTTGCGGAAACGCCCGACGGTCGTCTCGCCCCGGCGCTGGCCGTAGCTTGGCCATTCAGCCCCCGCCTGAAGTTTTGGGACATCTTGCTGCGGTCGGATGCCCAATTCCACGATGGTCGGCCCGTAACGGCTGAGGATGTGGTCTTTACGTTGCAATTGATGAGAAAGCAGCAAAACGGGGAGAGTTTGCTCTTTGAGCGAGTTGAAGCACTTAGCGAGGATATTGTGCGGCTGCACTATACCGAGCCACCCCTTTCGTCATCTCTAGTACACTTGCGGTTGCACATTTTACCCAAGCACCTCGTGGAGCCGCAGTTGGTGGCCGGCCATAGTTTGGATGAATTGCCGTTCAACCAGCATCCCATTGGGGCGGGGCCGTTTCGCTTTGCCGGTTGGGTGGGCGAGGATCACGTGCGGCTGGTAGCTTTTGAGGAGTATCGCGGTGGGCGTCCATACATAGATACGGTGGAGGTGCGCAGCGATTACCCGGACACGCGCTACGAATGGGCGGCGTTTATGCGCGGAGAAAGCGATGTAGCCCTGTTTGCTGCACCCGACGACCTGAAAAGTATTGCCGACAACCCGGCCTTCAAGGTGCTCAAAGGGGGTGGTACGTCCTATACGGCGCTGAGCTTAAACTGCCGTCCCGAGTCAGTGTTGGCCGATCGGCGCGTGCGGGAGGCGCTTCATCACGCGATCGATCGGCAAGCGATATGGCGTTTCCTCAGCGGGGACGCAACCACAGATTCCGTGTTTATTGCCGGGCCTTTTCCGTCCGGCTCGATTTACAACGATCCACAAGTGCCTGCGCCGGTCAAAGACCAGCGGCGCGCCCGGGCCATATTGCAAGCGGCCGGTTGGGTGGATGCGGATGGCGATGGGCTGCGCGCACGAGATGGCGCGGCATTGGAATTGACCTTGGGCATGGTCAAGGAGCTGCCGCATCGGCACGACATAGCCGCCCAGTTGCGGAAGGATCTGGAAGAAGTAGGGATTCATCTGCTGATGCAGACCGTGCCTTTGCAGGCGCTTTCTTCCATGGGGGCCCGGCTCGATATGGTATTGAGGGAAGGGTACAGTGACCTCGACCCCGATATAATCGCGTCTAAATGGCATTCACAGGATGCCCGTAATTGGTCGAGCTATGTCAATGCCGAAGTGGATCAGTTGATCGAAGCCGGGCGAGTGACCTACGACGAGAACGCGCGCATCGCCATCTACCGGCGCATCCATCGCCATCTGCTGGCCGATCACCCCACAATTTTCATCTGTCGAGAGCCGATCATGTATGCGGTGCGTCAGCCGTTGGGAGGCTTGGAGTTGATTACGCGCATGGGAATTTTCCGCAGTTTGCCAGCGTGGTACTGGGGTCGCGCTCGATAATGGCACTCATCGCCAACATGCAGCGCCTGTGGGTGCGGCTGCTGGGCAATCACCTGATCGTCGGGCTGGTGCCCGTGCTGCTGGTGGCCGGAGTGCTCGTGTACACGGCGCGCAGTGCGCTAGAGCAGGCCGTGCTCGACGGCCATCAGCAAGTGGCCCGGCGAGCGGCCAAGGAAATCCACCATTTCCTTGACCAACCCATTGCCAGCCTCAAGGTGCTGGCCCAGAGCATGAACGTGGTTCGCGACCCTTGGCGTCGGCAGAGCCTGTTGAGTCAGGTCGGGTTGGAACTGGATGCGGTAGCCGAACTCTGTTTCGTGGATACGGCCGGCACGATCCAAGCCACCAACGTGCTCGATGTCCACGCTCCCCTCCAGCGCGGCGAGCGGCTACCGCCGGGTTATTTACCCCATGCCCGGGTGCTGTGGGCGGCGGTGAAGCGGGAAGAATTTTACGCTTCCGAGGTGATCCAACACGAGGGACAACCGAGCCTGTTTATCGGCTTGGCGGTCAAAAAGGGCGACCAAGTGGCCGGAGCCTTGATCGCCCGGTTTGCATTGTACGAGATTTGGCATCAGGTGGACCAAATTCGGCTGGGAGATACCGGTCGGGGGATATTGTTGGACGCGAGGGGCCGCTATATTGCTTTTCCCGTGCGCCAAGACATCTATCTCGACGCCCACCCTGAATTCGTGCCTCATCTAAGCGGGAACGGCACCCGGCAATGGCGCGACTTTGAAGGACGCGAGTGGATAGCGGGCTTTGCGTACATTGAGGACTGGGGCTGGACTGTGGTGGTGCGGCAGGAGGCGCGAGAGGCGTTTGGGCTGGTGGCCATGATGCAGCAACGCGCCAACTGGATCACGGTCGCCTCGGTGGCGGGTGCCATTTTGCTGGGCTTGTTGCTGCTGCGGTCGATCACTCGTCCCATCAATCGGCTGATGCACACGGTGCGGGCCGTTCAGGCGGGCGAGGCGTTTGCACTTGAGTTGCCGGCCATAAAGGACGAGTTGTGGGAATTGGGGCAGGCGTTTACCGAAATGAACCAAGCCCTCGAAGCTCGCAAGGCCGACTTAGAAGCCGAGTTGAACTTCAACGACCGACTCATCGAAGACAATCCCCTCGCCATCGCAGTGGTGACCCAGCAGCGGCGGACCGTGCGAATGAATAGGGCTTGGCAGCAACTCTTTGGCGCAGACGGGGCCGGCGATTGGGATCAAACAGCAGAAGGACAGCAGCTTTTGGACTGGATCGAACACAACCCCAAGACGCGGGAGGTTGACAATTTGGAGATCAAGCACTCCCAAGGCGGCACCCGATTTTGGAACCTGAAGGTCGTGGACTTGGCGGGGGCCTTGCCGGGGCATTTGTTGCTGGTGATTGACGACCAGACCCAGCGCAAGCTGCTGGAACTCCACTACGGCCAGTCCGAGAAGCTGGCTTCCCTCGGCGAGATGGCTGCTGGCGTGGCGCACGAGATCAAGAATCCGCTGGCGATCATCCGGCACGCCTACGAGTTGTTGGTGCAAATTGTCCCACAGGAAGTGGAGGGGCGGGACCAAGCGCTCAGGCCTCTCGGCGCGGCTATCGGTCGGATCGATGAACGGGTGGTCAATCTGCTGGACTTTGCCCGTCCCGCCCAGCAGACGCAGGAATTGGTTGATCCAACAGACATCCTACGACAACTGGTTGACCTCGAACAAAAACACGCCGAGCACCTCGGCATAGCCATTGAGGTTAGTCTGCACGAGGTGTCATCGGTCTTGGTGAATCGGGACATGCTCAAGGATGTTTTTCTCAACCTAATCAGCAATGCCTTTGCCGCCATGCCCGACGGCGGCAAGCTACTGATCTCAGCCGAACAGCGGGACGATTGGGTGGTGGTGGTGGTCGGCGATACGGGTACGGGCATTCCCCAAGAGCACATCCGGCAGATATTTGAACCGTTTTACTCGACCAAACCGCCAGGGCAAGGTACGGGGCTAGGATTGGCCATCGTCCACCGGCAAATACAAGAAATCGGCGGCCGGATTGAGGTCGAAAGTGTCCCAGACCAAGGCACGCGCTTTTCGCTATATCTACCTACGGCAAACTCAGAGAGGAACGATTGACATGGAAAAACGCAAGGGCAGAATACTCATGGTAGATGACGAGCAGGACTTGTTGGATTTGTCGGCCATTCTGTTGCGCCGCGAGGGCGTGGAGGTTTCCACCTGTGTCGGTGGGAAAGCAGCCCTAACCCTGCTGAATAACGAGGAGTTCGATCTCATCCTCCTCGATTTGAGGATGCCCGGCTTGGATGGCCTCGGCTTCTTGGAGCTTTTCAAAAAGCAGCAACGCCGAGAAGAGGTCGTCATTCTGACGGCCTACGCGGATGTGGAAAGTGCGGTGAAAGCCGTCAAGTTAGGTGCCTATGGGTACTTGTCCAAGCCCTTTGACACCGGGGAAGTGATGACGCATCTCAACCGCATCTTGGAGTTGCAGGCCCTGCGCTCCGAAAATGAGGCTCTGAGGCAGAAGCAACGGGGCGAATTAGGCAACTTGGTGGGCCAGAGCGAGAGCATGAGGCAGCTCTACCAACTCATCCGCGATGTGGCACCCACGCCGGTCACAGTACTGATTCGGGGCGAGAGCGGGACCGGCAAGGAACTGGTGGCCAACGCCATCCACAGCACCAGCGACCGAGCGGGTAAGCCTTTTGTGCGCTGCAATTGCGCGGCCTTGTCGCCGGGCGTGATGGAGAGCGAACTCTTCGGTCACGTCAAGGGAGCCTTTACCGGAGCGGTGCGCGACCGCGCCGGCCGTTTTGCCGAGGCTGATGGCGGCACCTTGTTCCTTGACGAGATCGGCGATCTCGAAACCAATATGCAGATTCGGCTCTTGCGCGTGATACAGGAAGGCGAGTTTGAGCCGGTGGGATCGACGCAGACGCAGAAAGTGGATGTGCGCCTTATCACCGCTACGCACCAAGATCTCGAAGCCCGCATTGAAGAGGGCACTTTCCGCGAAGATCTCTACTACCGCATCAACGCGCTGACCATTGAAATACCGCCGTTGCGGGAACGCATAAGCGACCTACCTCTCTTGTGTGCCTTCTTCGTCAATCGCTACAACGGGATACTGGGCAAGCACATTGAGGGGTTTACCAGCGAGGCCCTGCAATGCTTGGAGGGATACGACTGGCCCGGCAATATACGGGAACTGGAAAACGCGATCATGCGGGCGATGACCGTGGCCAAAGGCGACGAGATAGAACGCAAACATCTGCCCGCCTCCCTTGCCGGTGGGATGGAGCCGGTCTATGGCGACGAGGATGCGTACTACGATATTCCGCAGCAACTCTTCCACGAGGCGCGTGAGCAGTTCGAGCGGATATTTCTCCGCCGGGCCCTAGAGCGGACCAACGGCAACGTGAGTCGGACCGCAGTGGCGATTAAATTGACCCGGAGAAATCTGCAGCGGAAGATCAAGCAATACGAGATAGACGTTCGCGGGTAAGGGTAGGGGCGACCGATCGGTCGCCCCTACGTCATTCGTCCTCTAAAGGACCGAGCAATTCGTCTAGTTTGGCCTTGAGCTTCTGCTCGTCGCCGGGCCGGTAGCCTTGGTGCTTGTACCACACCGTCCGGTCGGTCGCAATAATCAGGGTCGCCGGAACGCCCGCTAGGTGGAACTGCTTGAGCACCTCGTTGGTCTTGTCGAGCAGAACCGGCAGTTTGAGCTTGTGGCGCTGCATAAAGGGCCGCACCTTGGGCAGGTTTCTGGGGCCATCGACGTTGATCGTCAGCACTTGGACGTCGCGCTCGGCGTATTTTTCGGCTAGGGCTTGGAGCTTGGGCAGGCTCTTGATACAGGGCTTGCACCAAGTCGCCCAGAAGTCGAAGACCACTGGCCCTTTTTTGAGCGCCTCCACCAGCGAAAAGGTCGAGCCGTCGAGGTTTTCCAACACGAGTTGCGGTGCCTTTTCGGCGCGAGCCGAGCCGCTGAGCAGCAAGCAGGTTGCCAATGCAAAAATTGGTTTCATTTTGGGACTCCGTTCTCGTCTAACATACCAACCCTAAATGACTTGACGATTCGAGATACGGATCGTCAAATTGTTTTACTATTCTGCGTCTATCTGCGTCCATCTGCGGATTATCTTATGAATGATTTAGGAAGAATCCAAGCCATACGCTTCGTTCCCGCATTTGTACTACTGCTGGCCGCCCCTCTCCAAGCCGAGTTGCGTCTTTCGGCCTTGACCGAAGGCCAAGTCGGCAATTTGCCCGGGGCACAGCCTAGCGATTTGCGGACGCTTTATCACCAGTTCAGTCTCGACTATGCAATCGCCGATTTCCAAGTCGGGGTCCGCGGCGAGACTTTTGGCGCTAGCGCAACTAATCGCAACTACGGCCAACTCCTCCAGCGCTCTGCTTCCTATCGCCGGAGCGGCTTTGAAGCCACGGTTGGCAATTTCTACACCATCGTCGGCAGCGGTTTGCTCCTCCACGCCTTTGAGTTGCCCGGCGTCGTCACCGAAGTACGGGGCAGCCGCCGTCGCTACCAGATCGTGCGCGACCTCGACGGCGTTCAGGTGCGCTACCGCGCCAAGCGGGCCGAGATGCTGCTGTTGCGCGGTGCGCCGGTCAACAGTGCCCTGCCGCCCGGTTTGGAGGGGGTTGACCGCCGACCAGACGCGCTCCACGCCGGTTCGCTCCAGCTCAAGCCGCACCCGCACTTCGACGTTGGTGTTAGCGCCATTCGCTACCCAGCCGGCCGGCGGCAAGAAACGGCCGCGGCCTTCAATGCCCGCTGGCGGTTCGCACCGCTGCTGGCCCGCCTCGGTCTCACTGGCGTGTATGCCGATCTCCAAGGTGAGTACGCCCAGCGCGATGTGGCGTTTGATCGCTTCTTTTCGCTCGACCGCGATTTGGGGCGTGCCCTGTATCTGGCGGCCACCTTGGCGTCCGGGCCGTGGGGCTTGAGCGTGGAATACAAAGACTACGAGGACTTTGCCCTTGAGCACATCAACAATCCTCCGCCCCTGATCCGCGAGCACTCGGCCTATCTCCTCAACCGCATCACCCACGACGTGCTCGCCGATGACGAGCAGGGCTACCAAGCCGAACTGAGCTACACCCTACCCAGCGGTCAGACCATCACCGCCAATGCGACCCGCGCCACGCGCCGCGGCGATCCAGGCACCGACGACGACAACGTCCTGCGCGAATTCTTTGTGCAGGTGGATTCGCCCTTGGGTCAAAGCGCCGATGTGCAGCTTTTTGCCGATTTCAACCACAATCGGATTCTCCTCGACGACAAAAGCCGCCTTTTGGGCACGCACTCGGAGTGGTTTCCAGACGGATCATACACCTTTGAATTCGACGCCCAATACCAAGACGTCGATCGGCGGTTCGGCGACTCAGCATTTCCTTACACTAACCACTATTATGCCTTAGCGATCCACCGCGCTCCCGGCCTCTCCGCCGCCGTGCAGATTCAGCGCACCTCCGACGAGTTGGAAACCGGGGCCGATCCCTCTGGCATCACTTGGTGGCGCGGCCTCAACATCGGTGCCGACATTGGCGAAGGCCACATCCTCAATGTTTTCGCCGGCCAGCGCCGCTCGGGGCTAGCCTGCACGGCCGGCATCTGCTACGAGGTACTAGGGTTTAAGGGCGTCGAAGTCCGGCTGCTCAACCGCTTCTTCTGATCTCACTGGAGCAGCAGCAGCTTGCGGACTTGTGTGTACTCGCCGGCTCGCAACTGGTAGAGGTACACTCCGCTGGTCACTGCTCGCCCCGCTTGGTCGCGACCGTCCCAGCGCACCGAAAACGTCCCGGCCGCACTAGATCCCTGTACGAGTATGGCTACTGGCTGGCCGAGCAAATTGTAGATTGTCAGCTCGACTTGGCTCGGCTGCGGCAGCGCAAAGCGGATCACCGTCTCGCTGTTGAACGGATTGGGCGCGTTCTGCGCTAGCGAAAAGGCTTGAGGGACGGAGGCTTGATCAAACGTCTCCACCGCCGTCTCCACCACTTCCTCCACTTCCTCCGCTTCTTCCGCTTCCTCCGCTTCTTCCGCTTCCTCCGTTTCCTCCGTTTCCGTACCGAAGCTATCGAACATGTTCTGGAGGTCCTCCGTTTCGACCGTTTCGACCGTTCCGACGGTTTCCTCCGTTTCCTCCGTTTCCTCCGTTTCGACCGTTTCCTCCGTTTCCTCCGTTTCGACCGTTTCGACCGTTTCCTCCTCTAAGGGAGGCAGATCGGCCAATGCCAGCACCACCTCGTCGCGGAGTTCGTCCATGGGGATCAGGGAAGTGGTCTTGAAGCGGATGAAGCCTTCGTGGTCGATGATGGTAAAGGTCTGGTAGGTTTGCCCGTAATCGGTCGCCATCTGGCCGGCGTTCAGCAGGAAGGGCATGGTCACGCCCTTGCCCAAGCGCCAGCGGGTGTGCACTTGTTCCGCCGTGCCGTCCCACGTATCGGCACCCAAGGCGACAAAGCGCTCGTCGGCAAATTCCTGCCAGAGTTCTTCAAAGCTCTCGGCACGCGAGAGACAGACAGGTCAGCTATAGCCCAAAAAGAAAATCAGCACGACTTGGCCCTCGAAGTCGCTCAGGGCTGCTTGGCCGCCGTCGAGCCGGTCTAAGACGAAATTAGGGGCCGGATCGCCTACCCGCTGAGCTTGGGCATCTAAGGCAAAGGCTCCCAATACCGCTAAAGTTGTCAAGCTCACTAAAGACTTTTTCACAGTGAACCTCCTTAGTTTTGCCGCACGAACTTCTGAATGCGGTGTTCGGTTTGAACTTCACCCACGTAGAGATCGCCTTTTGAATCCATCCAGATGCCGTGGGGACAGCCGAGAAATTCCCCTGGTGCGTCAATGCGCTCGCCCGATCCCCACTGAGCGAGCCATTCGCCGTCGAGGTTGAGAATGCTCACCCGCTGGTCGAGTTCCGCGACATAGACCGTATCCCCGTCGAGAAAAATCGTATCGGGATGGTGAAAGCCGCCCCACTCCTCTAGGTAGTTGCCGTCGAGGTCGAAGAATTGGATGCGGTTGTTGGCGCGGTCGGCCACCATCAGCCGTCCGCGCTGGTCCACGCGCACGCAGTGGGGCAGATCGAACTCTCCCGGGCCGGTGCCCGGACGGCCCCACGTCTTGATGAATTCGCCGTTGGGTGAATACTTGTGGATGCAGGTGTTGCCGTAGCCGTCGGATACGTAGATATAGCCGTCGGCGTCGAGTGCCAAGTCAGTAGGCAGCCGGAAGGGCTCGCCCTCTGCACCTTCTTGGTCTGGCGTCCCCAAGGTCAGCAGCAGCTCGCCGTCGCGGGTGAACTGGCGCACGCAGTGGGTTTCGCGCTCGATGCACCAGATTTGGTCGCGGTCGTCGATAAAAATGCCGTGGGCGTCCTTGAGCACCTCTTCGCCCCACGAGGCGACAAAGCGCCCCTCGCGGTCGAAGACGACCATGGGACGCTCGCTACGGCTGTACACATAGACCCGATCCTCGGAATCGCAGGCCACGGCCGGAACCCAGCCAAAGCGCCAGCCCTCCGGCAACTCGAACCAATCCTGCTGCACCTCATAGGTGAATGCTCCGCTGCCTACTATGGTCATGGGGTTCTCCTCTTGGCAATGTCTTCGCGTTTTTGCGTGAATAATTGACGTTACGCAGTAGGGGCGGTTCGCGAACCGCCCCTACCTTAAATTCCCCGCAACCTTTCTATTTCATCGGCGGACAAAAGCTGTGCTCCGGCAGCGGCGTTGGCGCGGGCTTGGGCCGCTGACTTGGCACCGGGGATGGCCACTGGCGCGGCTGGATGAGAAATGACGTACTGGAGGGCTTTTTCCACCATGGCCTCTCCGGGCGCGGCGATTTCAGCGAGTCGCTCGACTTGTGCCAACTGGGCCTCGAATTTGGCGCGTTGTTCCTCGCCAGCGTTGAAAGACTGCCGAATTTCGTCGGTAAAAACCGACTCCCTGGTGTAGCGGCCAGACAAAAGCCCCTTGGCCAGCGGCCCCCTCACCAATACGGCAATGCCGTGCTCTTGGCAATAGGGCAAAAGCTCGGCTTCGGCTTGGAGGTTGACCAGTGAATAGTCTATCTCCACCACTGAGCAGTCCCCCCGAGCGTTGAAGCGCTGGAGAACCTCTAAGCTGTCGGTCGAAATGCCAAAGGCCCGCAGCCGCCCTTCCTCGACGAGCGCGGCAAAGGCATCCAGGTAGATCGACGGATCGTCGATGTTGCCTTCGTGGCACAGCAGCACGTCGTGCCAGTCCGTGCGCAGCCGGTGCAGGGAAGCGTGGGCGCACAGGCGGATCATATCGACCGTGGTTTTGGGCACGCCCTGCCCGGTGCGCGCTCCCCAATTGCCGATTTTGCTGACGACAAAAACTTGGTGCCGGATGCCAGCTAAGGCGAGTCCCAACCGCTCCTCAGACAGCCCGTTGGGCGTGCCGTAGGATTCGGCTGCGTCGAAGAGATTGACGCCGCAGTCAAAGGCCGTGCGCACGGTGTCCCAAGCGGTGGCCTCGTCGATAGGCCCCCATTGGTTGCCGATGTTCCAAGTTCCCAAACCGGTGGCCGAGACCTGCCAGCCCGTCCGGCCAAATGCTCTGTACAACATGTGTTGTCTCCTTTCTGCGTTTCAAGGTAAGCGACCGCCTGCGCCGGTCAAGCGGGGCGCGTTGCCGGGGAGCGCGGAGGTTCCTACTTTAAAATCATTATGGAGGAGACTATGGAATACTTTGGCAAAGGGCTGTACCTGATTTTCTTTGCGCTGGTTTTCTGGTTTGTCCACCGGGCACACGGTCGCGGCCTCGGCCGCCTCGTCGAGGACAACCACCGGGCACACGAGCGGGTTCACCACACCCTAGAGGAGCACCCAGAGGGCGGCACGTGGCGGCAATACAAGCAGTGGATGGAGGACGCAAAATGAGTTTGGAAACTACTACTTTGGGCGCGGGTTGCTTCTGGTGCGTCGAAGCCGTGTACCAAGATTTGCGGGGGATCGCCAGCGCGGTCTCCGGCTATATGGGTGGCGCGTTGGAGCATCCCACGTACGAGGCCGTTTGCAGCGGCCAGACCGGCCACGCCGAGGTCGTGCAACTGCAATTCGACCCCGAGGTCATCAGCTTTGATGACGTGCTCTACATCTTCTGGCGCACGCACGACCCCACTACGCTCAATCGCCAAGGCGCGGACCGCGGTACCCAGTACCGATCGGTGATTTTCTATCACAGTCCTGAGCAGCAAGCGGCGGCTGTCGCCTCCAAAGCTACTGCGGACGCGAGCGACCTGTGGGCCGATCCGATTGTGACGGAGATCGCGCCCGCCAGTGCCTTTTGGCCGGCCGAGGATTACCACCAGAACTACTACCGGCTCAATCCCAATCAGCCCTACTGCGCGATAGTCATCGATCCCAAGATGCAGGCATTCCGCCAGAAGTTTGCCGACCGCCTCCAGCCGACGGCCTAGGCGTCGTGTCCACTGCCATTAGTCGGCTGCACGCCGAGGATTTTGAAGAAGCCCTCGACGTCCTCAACCTCGCCTTTGGCAAAGCGCCACCCCGAGATTTTGAAGCCATTTTGCCGGCCCTGTATCGGCGTGGGGAAGAGGAGATGAGTTGGAACTTTGCCTTGCGCGAGAACGGCCGCATCCGCGCCATCGTCGGGTTGTTTCCCCTTGCTTACCGATGGGGAGGTGCGACTCTGCGCGTGGCGGGCATCGGCGGCGTTTCCTGCCATCCGCACGCCCGCGGCCGGGGCTACATGCAGCAGCTCATGGCCCATTGCGTCCAAGCCGCGCCCGCCGAGGGTTTTCACCTGTCTTGGCTGGGGGGTCAGCGCCAGCGCTACGGCTATTTTGGCTACGAGAAGTGCGGCGTGTACTACCGGCTGACGCTGAGCCAGACCAATGTGCGCCACGTTTTGGGGTCAGCCGATTTTGGGATTGACTTTCTCCCGCTCGCGCCCGAGGACCACACGCATCTGCAAGGCGTGATCGGTCTGCACGACGCCCAGCCGTTTCGCGGGGTGCGCGCTCCGCACCGCTTCTACAACCTGCTCCTGAGTTGGGGGCATCGGCCCTATGTGGCTCGCGCGCGCGATGGCCGCATGATCGGCTACCTCGTGGCCCAAGCCGACCGGACGTGCGTTACCGAATTGTTAGCTGTAAATGAAGGCGAGCCGGAGCTGGAGATAGCCGCTGCTTGGGTGCAGCGCTACGGGACTACCAGTTTCGAGTTGCCGCCTTGGAGCCGTCTCCTGCCCAAGCTGGCCCAGCTCAGTGAAGGTGTGAGCGCGTCGAGTTCGGGCAATTGGCAGATTTTCGATTGGGCGACAACGCTCGACGCCTTGCTCAAGACGCGCGCCGCGCTCGTGCCCCTGATGGACGGCGCGGTAGTCGTGGAAATTGCGGGATACGGTCGGATTGCGCTGGAGGTGCGAGGCGACGACGTGCAGTGCGTTCGCACCGAGGCCGCGCCCGCGTTGCAGATGGACACCTTCACGGCCATGCGCCTGCTCTGCGGTCCCCTGTCGCCCGCGCTCGTGTCGCCCTTGCCTGCTGCGGCTGCTCCACTCGAACAGTGGTGCCCTCTGCCGCTTTTTTTAGGTCGCCAAGACGCGGTCTAATTCTGTAATACCCGCTCGGTGAATAGCTCAAGAAAGCGCGCCTGATCCACGTCCATCGCGCACGCTACGGGTCTCCCCAACCGCTCTTGGTCACTCGCCAAGGCGCGTTGGTCAACTACTACCTGACCGGCAGTCAACTCGCCGGTGGTCTCCACATCCACCCACAATTGCTGTGTGCGAAAGAGCTGCGGCCACAAGGCCGCGCCCAAGGCCACGGGATCATGCACGTGCATTCCAGTAAATCCGTAATGCGCGGACTCAAAGGCGATCACCGGCTCACATGCTGCACGGCAAAACGCCGCGTACGCACCGGTGCAGGCTTGCAAGGCGGCCTGCTCTAGCCAGACCTGATGGGTGACGTCCAACCCCACCAACACCAGCTCGGCCTCGGACGCGAGGACTTGGCGTGCGGCATGCGGGTCGGCGTAGAAATTGAACTCGGCCGTTGGCGTGATATTGCCCGGCACGCGCACGGCTCCGCCCATGATCACCACTTGATGCGCCTGTCGCAGCACGCCCGGCACCCGCGCCTCGGCCTGTGCCAAGTTGGTCAACGGCCCGGTGGCGACGAGAGTCACCTCTCCGGGCCGCGCCTGCAAGGTGCTCAGTAGAAATTCCACCCCGTCGCCCGCTGGCGAGGTGCGCGCCTTGGGCAACTGGGACGCGCCTAGACCAGTCGCACCGTGTACGTCGTCCGCAGCGACTGCATCCCGCACCAAGGGACGCTCTGCACCGGCGTACACCGGAACGTCAGCCCGCCCCGCCCACTGCAACAGGCGCAGTGTGTTGTCGGTCGTCCGCTGGAGCGGCACATTGCCGGCCACCGTAGAGACGCCGACCAACTCGACCTCGGGCGAGGACAGGGCCAAGAGCAGAGCGAGGGCGTCGTCAACGCCTGTATCGACGTCCATGAGCAGGGGAGTTGCAGGCAACGTTTACTCGGCGACTTGGGCGCTGATGATCAAGTGCTCGACCCAATCGTCCCCGGTGTTGGAAAGCTGGTGCTTGACCTTCGGCGGGATGTGTACCGCGTCGCCTTCGCGCACCTCGTATATCTCTCCGTCGATCTTCATCTGCCCTTGGCCGCTGAGAAAGTAGTACACCTGCTCGGTGGCCTCGTGCTCGTGGTAATCGCCTTCCAGTCCCCCTTGCAGGCGATGCAGCGTTAGTCCGGAAAATCCTAGGAGCACTGCCTCGTTCTCATCTCGCCCCTCGGCGCTCTGAGCGCGAAAGACCGACCAGATCAGTTTGGATTCGTGCCCGACGACGGGTGTGACGTTGCGCCAATTGCGAATGACCATAATGTCCTCCTCGCGTTTATCGTGCTAGTGAAATTCGTCGGCTTAACATACCAAACGGTAGGACGCGGGCAAACGCCCTGTTGCCAGCACGCCGTTTGGTTAGATTTATTTTTAAGTAATCGTCCCCCCAATCGAGAGAGTAGATATTATGACTACCGCTTCTATCGACATAGCCCCCCTGCCGCAAGCTACCTTTGGCAAAACCGGCGAACGCGTCCCCTTGCTCGGCTTGGGCACGGCCCCCGGCGGCTTTGGCCTAGCAGACGCGGACGCCATCGCGCTGTTTGAGCGGGCCATTGACCTCGGCGTTACCTACATCGACACGGCCCCCGGCTATGACCGTGCCCAGAGTCAGCTTGCCCAGATCGTCCCCCATTGCCGCAGCGAGCTGTTCTTGGTCAGTAAGGCCCATACGGCCCACTACCAAGAGGCGCTCGATATCGTCGAAAAGAACTTGGAAACCTTGGGCACCGACCATTTGGATCTGGTGTACGTCCACTCGCTGGGACACTTGGATGTGGAACAAGTGCTGGCCAAAGACGGTGCCATCGCCGGCTTGCGCGAAGCGCAGCGGCGCGGTTGGACTCGCTATGTCGGCATAACCGCTCATCACGCGCCGTGGAAATCCGCCAAGGTCCTGCGCGAGGTCGAGATCGACGCCTGCATGTTCGCCCTCAGCTTCGTCGATTGCCATATCTACAACTTTGAGGAAGTGGTCCTCCCCTTAGCTCGCGCCCAGAACGCTGGCGTCGCTGCGATGAAGGTGTACGGCGGAGCCATCGACATGGAGTACGAAACGCCGCGGTCCTCAGAGCTGACCAACAGCGGCTTTGACGATCACGAGCGGGCGTTGCGCTACGCCTTGGGATTGCCGGGGGTGAGTCTGGCGGTCATTGGAATGTATAACGAAGAGGAATTAGTGCAGAATATCGAATGGGTGCGGCGCTACGCGCCGTTAGATGCTGGCGAACAACAGGCACTGCTAGCGCAGGGGCGGAATATAGCCCGTCAATGGGGGCCGCACTACGGGCCGGTGGAGTGAGCAATATAAAACATCAACGGGGAATTTATGAAAATCACCAAGATCAAATCCTTTGTCGGATCGAGCGGCTATTTTTTCGTCAAGGTAGAAACCGATGCGGGCATCTACGGTCTCGGTGAAGGGGGATTGAGACGGCGCGCCCTCGCCTTGGCCGAAGTCATTCGCTCTTTTGAACCGTTCCTCATCGGTGCCGACCCATTCCAAATTGAACATCTGTGGCAAGTGATGTTTCGCGGTGGCTTTTTTCCTGGCGGTGTCGTTCAATCCGCTGCCGTGAGTGCCGTGGATATCGCACTCTGGGACATCAAAGGGAAAGCACTTAATGTGCCTGTATACGAACTTTTGGGCGGGCGCACGAGAGACAAGGTCGTCTGCTATCCGCACAATGGTGGCGGTACGATTGATGACCTCGTCGAGAGTTGTCGCCAAACCCATGCGGCCGGTTGGAAATTCGTCCGCTGGGGTTTGGCTGATGGTGCAGATAAAGGGACGTTTGAACCCAGACGCGCTATCCAGCACGGCGTTGAGCAGGTGGAGGCCGTGCGCAATGCACTAGGCGATCAGGTCAACATATTAGTTGACGTGCATACCCGTCTCGACCCGGCGGATAGCCTCGATTTTTGCAACCGGGTCGCTCCGTACAATCCGTTTTTCATTGAAGATCCGCTGCGCAGTGAAAACCCGGCTAGTCTGCGGCGGCTGCGCCAACAGACCTCCGTCCCGCTTGCTGTCGGCGAACAATTTGATAGCAAGTGGACGTTCAGAGAAGTCATTGAGGAGGATCTGATGGATTACTGCCGCGTTGACTTGTGCATTGCCGGTGGATTGACCGAGGCGCGCAAAATTGCCGGGTGGTGCGAAACGCATTACATCCATCTGGCACCGCACAACCCGCTCGGGCCGGTTTCCACTGCCGCCTGTTTACATCTGTGTTTGGCGTCTTCACTCGTCGGTGTTCAGGAACTTCCGCGTGCGCCGATGTCTTCACTCACCGATGAGTTCCCGGTGCAGGTGCCGTTTGAATCTGGATACCTCTTGCCGCCCGAAGCTCCTGGGCTTGGCATTGAATTCAACGAGGCCGCGCTCGACACCGTGTCAACACAGAACTACGGAGCACCCACCGGCTATCTGCGCGACGATGGGTCTTATACGAATTGGTAGGGAAGTAAAGGGTGGGGGCTACGGGCTGGTGGAGTGGGACTTTTATCCTTGAGGAGACGATATAATGACAAGCCAAGATATAGATATACCTATAGAGTCAATCAATGTATTATGCCAACGCTATCAGGTGCGGGAGCTTGCACTTTTCGGATCGGCTCTCGGGGATAGTTTCGGGCCAGACAGTGACCTCGATTTTCTGGTGGAATTTCAACCAGAAGCACAGGTAGGCTTTATGAAGCTAGCCAGAATGCAGAGAGAATTTTCGGCTGTACTTAACCGGAAGGTAGATTTAGTACCCAAGGGAGGACTGAAGCCCAAAATACGCCAAGCGATAATTTCTAGCGCAGAAGTACTCTATGCGTCTGCTCAAACTGTTAAAGCTCTATAGCTCGGCGAAATCCAATCTGAGCCGAAACCCCAAGGCCGATACAATGGCCATCAGATTGTCTATCTTCGGCTTGCTGCGACTTGAAAGCACGCGGTAGAGATGTTCGCGGTTGAGACCAGAGCGCTCTGCTAATGCACCAACGCCCCCTTGTGCTTGGGCGACATCGCGCAGGGCCAATAGCAGCCCATCGATCTCGCCGCTTGCTTCGCACTCATCCAGCGCGACTTCCAAGTAGGCCCGAGCTTCTTCGGGATCTTTGAGCGCCTTTAGCAGCCCTTCGTCGTAGCTGACCGTGCGTTGCAAAACCTGTTTCTCATTCATCACTGTGGCTCCTCAAGTCCTGCCAATATGCTTTGGCGCGTTCAATGTCGCGGCGTTGTGATCGTTTAGTACCGCCGCAGAGCAAAATTACAATCGTCCTTCCCAGTTCTCCATAATACACGCGATACCCCGGACCATAGTGGATTCTCAGTTCAAACACACCTCCACCTAGAGAGTCGGCATCGCCCATATTGCCCTGTCGCACGCGATTAATTCGGTTGCGGATGATCGCTCGTGCTTTTCTGTCTTTGAGAGACTCCAACCAATCATCAAAGGGCACGTTCCCTTGTGGGGAAACGTAATTGCGTAACGTCCTGAGAGAAGTGTTCATATGCAGAATGTAGCGTACGCGCTACAAAAAGGAAGCTAAGGACGCGGCATTTGGCCTGTCAATAGGACCGCACTACACGCCGGTGCTATCAGGTGCGAGCCCTTGCGCCCCTTTGCTGGTAGAGCAAGCCGGCGACGATGAGTACAAGGCCCGCTAGGGTCGCCCAGCGAATTGCCTCTCCCAGCACGAAGTGAATCAGCACTAGGGAGCAGAACGGGGAGATGAAAATTAGGTTGCCGACTTTGGAGGTGTTTTCCGCGTAGCGCAGCGCCCACTGCCATAGGACATACGTGATCCCCATCTCGAAGAGGCCGATGTAAGCCGCCCCCAACAAACCCGGCCAAGCAGGTGCCCGCCACTGTCCCATCAGTAGGACACAGCCGAGCGTCAACGGCAGCGACAGAGCGAAATTGAGGAAGAGTCGCACCACGGGATCGCGCCTGTCGCGGATGTTGTAGATCCAATAGAAAGCCCATATCACGGTGCTGCCCAGCGCCAAGGTCACGCCGAGCGGATCGGAAAAGCGCAAGGTCCAGATTTCGCCGCGCGTGGAGATGACTAGCACGCCTGCGTAACAAATTAGGCCCGCGGCCAAGTCGCGCCTACTGATTCGCTGACCCAAGAGCGGGATGGAGAGCCAAGTCAGGGTGAGCGCCCAAGTGTAATTGAGCGCCTGCGCCTCTTGGGCAGGTAGAAGCTGGTAGGCTTTGAAGAGGATCAGATAGTAGAGGAGGGGATTTAATGCTCCTAGCACCAGCGAGTGGGCGTAGTCAGTTGGTCGGCTCCTGAGCACCTGTCCCACTTTCCCCTGCGCGACGACCAATATCCCCAAAGCCAATGTCGAAGTGCCGCTAGCCCAAAACAGCAGTTCGGCAAAGTCCATGTAGCGGAGAGTGAGCTTGAACGCCGACGCCACGGTTGACCACAGCAGCACCGAGGCCAACCCGCACAGATATGCCCTTTTCTGGTCGCGCATGACGCTGGTGATTGTTAAAACTGCGTAACCTGCACGGGGCCAATATCCACGGCTTGGGCCAGCGCGTCGAAGTTTTGTTTTAGCAGCGCGAAGCGCACGTCTGCGTAGGCTGGGTCGTCCCAGCGGTTGTCGAACTCGCCTGGGTCTTCCTGCAAGTCGAACAGTTCGCCTTGGGCGCGGTCGTGGTAGCAGACTAGTTTGTAGCGCGGGTCGCGGATCATCGTGCCGTAGGTGCCTTGGAGATGCTCCCGGCCTGGTGCGTCTGGGTTTAGGGCGCGGTAGTACTCGCTGCGGACGTAGGCGCGGTGCGTCTGGGTTTGGCCGGTTAGCAGCGGCCACAGCGAGCGTCCTTGCATTTTTTCGGGCGCGGGAACTTCGGCTAGTTCCAGCAGGGTCGGGGCAATGTCCATTAGTTCGACTAGCGCATCGGAGACGCGCCCCTCTTGTGTGTGCCCCGGCCAGGAGCAAATCAACGGCACCCGCACCAAGCACTCGTAAAACCGGCATCCCTTGCCCACGAGTTGGTGATCGCCCAACAGCTCGCCGTGATCCGACGTGAAAATCACTAGGGTATTCTCGCGCTGGCCGCTTTCTTCTAGGGTCTGAATCATGCGTCCCACATTGTCGTCGATCAATTCGATCATGGCGTAATAGGCCGCCATGACTTCCTTGGCTTGATCCAAGCTGATGGACGCGGCTCCATCTACCGGTCCCAGTTTCTCATGGGCCTGGAGGTCCTTTTCGCTCCACAGCGGATCGGGCAGGGCCGCTGGGTCGTAGCGGTCTAAATACGCTTGCGGCGGGTCGAAGGGCGAATGTGGGTCGAACATGTTGACGCTCATCAGCCAAGGCGTGGTGCGCTCCTCGCGCATGAACTCAATGGCCTTGTCGGCGCACCAAGTGGTCTGGTGCAGCGCGGGCGGCATCTGGGCTGGATCTTCGCGCAGTTCGGCTAAGGTGCGGCCTTGGGTGCGGACCCAATCGGCGTACGCGTGGCCTTCGGGCCACTGGTCGCGCGAGTCGTGGCTCCAGTGGAAGACGCGATAGCCGTCGTCGCCGCGCGGCTCGATCCGGCCGTGCGCACCGGCTAGGTGCAGCTTGCCGGCCAGTCCGCAGTCGTAGGACGCAGCGTCTGCCAACAGCTTGGTGACCAGCGGAGCTGCGCCGGCCCAGTAGGCATTGCCATTGGTGCAGCCGTGGACGCTGCTCGGATACATGCCGGTTAGGAAGCTGGCGCGGCTGGGGGTGCAGATCGGGCTTTGGCAGAAGGCGTGGGTAAACGCAGTGCCCTCGCCGACTAGGCGGTCGAGGTTCGGCGTGCGGATGTGCTCGTTGCCCAGCGCGCCAATCGTATCGTAGCGCTGCTGGTCGGTGCAGATCCAGAGAATGTTCGGATGCATGGTTTGGTCTCCCATCGGGTTTATGCGTGGTTCCATATATATCAATGCGGCATGATTTGAACGATTCGAGCGGTGGATCGTCTGGTGCATCCTATTCTGCGTCTATCTGCGTCCATCTGCGGATTAGGATTGCTATATTTACCCTAATATGTCCAATGCTATCAATGCCCTCGTTCTCACCCTCGCTCTCGCCGGATCGACCTTGGCCGATGACGCCGAGGTCCGCGGCATCACGATCTCCACGCACGGCATTGGCCGCGACTGGGGCAGTGACGCCATCGTGCCGACCTTAGAGGACATTCGCGCTGTCGGTGCCAACTGGGTGGCGATCCACCCCTACGCCAGCATCCGCGCCGACGGCTCACTCCGGTGGTCGGACATCGATCCAGACGACCCGCCGGCCCATATCGTGCGCCCCATCCGCGAGGCCCACCGCTTGGGATTGCGCATCTACATTAAGCCCCATATTGCCTATTGGCGTTCGCCTTTCTCTTGGCGGGGCGAAATCGCCTTTGACCGCGCCGAGGATTGGCAGCGATTCTGGAGGGACTATCGGGAGTGGATCGCACTGTTGGCCACCGTCTGCCGGGAGGCCGACGGCTTTGTCGTTGGCACGGAGTTGGACCGCATGCTGGCCTTTGAGGAAGAATGGCGCACACTTATCGCCGAGGTGCGCCAGCGCACCGACGCGCCGCTGACCTACGCGGCCAATTGGACTGACTACCGCCAAGTGCCTTTCTGGGATGCCCTCGACGTCATCGGCATCCAGGCCTATTTCCCCCTCACTGACGATCCCGATTACGACGAGGAGGATATCCGCGCTGGCTGGGCGGAGCGCATGGGGGAACTACGGGCCTTTGGCGAGCTACACAACCGCAACATCCTCTTCACTGAGTTGGGCTACAACCAGTCGCACCAAGCGCCGATTGAGCCGTGGGCGTATCCGGTGGATGGCGAGGGTGCGCTTCCCGTTCAGGTGGCTTGTATGCGCGCCGCGCTTGACGCCATCGCCGCTGAGCCGCGCGTCGTGGGTGCTTTGCTGTGGAAGTGGTTTCCGCATCCGCGCCCGGTTGGCCGCAACTTCCAGCTAGCGATCCCGCCGATCAAGCGCGTGCTTGCCGAGGCGTGGCTCAGCCCGCAATAAGCCCGGTCCCGCGCAGCAAGGTTTCCTGTACGAGGAGTTCGTGGTCGAGCGAGCGATCTGGCCCGTGTTCGCCTTTGAGCACTTGCACGAGGGACGCCAATTCGAGTTCGTAGAGTCCCTGTCGAGAAATTCCCGTAAAAGGCACCATCTGCTCGCCCTGTGCATAGCCGTCGGCGGATTCGGTCAGACAGAGCCGGATGGTATGGCCCGGCTCAAAAGGCTCTAGCAAAATCGCGCTGCCGCGATCGCCATAGACCTCAAAGCGCCGTGCCATTGGCTGCGGCTCCATCGCCGCAATATCGACCCAAGCCATGGCCCGCTCGTATTCAAAAACGCCGAGCGTGTTGTCCTGAAACGCGGGCACGACGCCAGTGTCGTTGCGGAGAAAGGTCGTCACTTTCTCTGGCCGTCCCAAAATCCACACCACTTGGTCGAGCATGTGCCCGGCTAGATCGTAGAAGATGCCGCCGTGGTGTCCGGCGGCGATTACTTCGCGCCCGGCCTCGGTGATGTTGGTGGACATGTGGGCGCGCACTGAATAGACATTGCCCAAAAACCCCGACCGCGCCCACTCCGCAATCTGGCTGAAGCCGGGATGGTAGCGCAGCATAAAGCCCATCTGCACTTGCAGGTCGGCGGCCCGCGCCTCTGCGACGACCCGCTGCCACTGCGCCCAATCGTCTCCGGCTGGCTTATCGTACCACACGTGCTTGCCGGCTTGGACGATGCGCTCGGTTTGGTCCAGGCTCTCGTCGTTGCGGCCCTCGGAGGCGATGGCGACGATGGAACTATCGCCGAGCAACTCTTCTTCGCTGTCCAAGAAGCGGACCTGCCGATAGAGTTCGTCGTCTGCGACTTGCTGGCGGCGCTCGGCGTCGGGTTCGTACAGGCCGACGACTTCGACCTCGGGATTGTCGAGCATTGCCTTGAGTTTGCCAGCGGCGTGACCGTGCTTGGTGCCGTATTGCGCCATGCGGATCATGGGATCTCCTCGCGGAAAAGGGGGAATCAAAACCCGATCAAACGTTGAAAATTGTCGTAAGATACTGTTTTTACAAGAGATTTTAACATCCGAAATGTCCGCTTTGCGCCCAAAATCAAAACCCGATCAAACTTTGGCCTCTCACGCCCAAAACGGCACGTAGCCCGATTGCGGACGCTTGGGGTCGGCGACTTTGATGAATTGCCGGTCTCGCGCTCGTCGGATCACCTGTGACACTTGTGCGGCATTTCGCGTATCTATACCTAAACGTGCTCGCAGGCTGCTGTTTTTCATCAATTCTCCATTCACAAACTTCAACACGGCGTGCTGGTAGCACGCCCGGACGCGCTCTTCGACCGTCATCGCAGCAAATCGGCGCGGCGCAAAAAGAACCGCACAAGTCGCCTCTATCCCGCCTTCTTGGACGCGAAAATCCGGTGGCGGCAACTGATAGAGCTCCACAGCCGCCACGACCTTGTCGATACCTGTACCTTGCTCCTCGCACAACTTCATGCGCCGCATGAAAGCGGCAAGTGCTTCGTTTCTCGAGCGCGGCGGGGAGTCGATAAACCGATTGGGGCTAATCAGCGGCTTGCCCGGATTGGTGACCTCCAGCCGATTGCTGAAGAGTTCGATTGACGGTCCGGCCCCAGTGATGGTCATGTCTTGGTGAATGAGCGCATTGGCGATCAACTCGCGGAGGGCAATCGGCGGGAACAGCGGCTGCTCGATTCGGAAAACTTGGTCAATCTGCTCGTTCCTCGGTAACAGCCGGTCGATAAACTCAACAAGTTTGGCAAAGCCAACGGCGTAACCGCGTGGTTCGTCGTGTCGGTGGGTTACCACATCCGCACGTCCCATCCCATTGTAGGCCGTGAAGCGCACCGCCTTACGCGCAATCCGCGAGTCGAACTCATCGAGGCGATTGGCAAACAGAATCGCGCCCAGATTGGTGATATTCCAGCGGTCACCGACATCTGGGGTGATGATTTGGTCCTGGTTCAATCGTTCCAAGATTGCTTGCGGATTGGCCATCAGTGGTTGGTCCATAAGCGCGAAATAGCTCGCATAGTCAATGCGGGCCAGTACGTCATCGTCTGTGAGGAACTGTGCGGCGATGCCGCTTTCCCAGAGATAGGGTTGGAGTTTGCCCCAGAGAGTTTTTTGACGGTCAGGATAATCGGATAAGCGCGGTGTTGCCGAACCGATTCGGATATACGCGGTGCGCTCAAACTCCACTGGACTTGTGGTTGCGGAGGGAATCTCAAGCAGAACCAGCCTTCCCTCTGGATGCGCCACGATCTGAAATGTGAAGGCGACATCTGGGCTGAGCCGCTGCGCCAGCCAAAATGCCAGTGGCTGGCCATGACGTTTGACGGCATCCGGCTCAAAGTGCGTGCCGGTTATGGCGCGGTCGGAATCCCGCACCCCCCAAAGTAGATAGGCGAAATTTTGCTCTGCCAGCGCAGCGGCATTGGAAAGAGCCGAGATGTATTTGCCGATCACGGGGGGCGCAAAGTTGTTTTCCTTGAATTCAACACAGCTAGTCTCGGCAGACGCCGCCAGCAAATCGTCGATCAGCGCGAGGGTGCGGGTGTCGTTCATGCGTTCATTTCCCTGCGGTCCCGTCTAGTCGGCAGTGCGTCGTGCTTGGTGACGCTTTGCGCCATACGGTCTCGCGGAAAGGTGGAATCAAAACCTGATCAAACGTTGAAAATCATCGTAAGATACTGTTTTTAAAAGAGATTTTAACATCCGAGATATCGGCAGTGCGCCCAGAATCAAAACCCGATCAAACGTTGGCCTATCACACCCAAAACATTGGTGAATCGGTTTGGGACGGGTTGTCGTTTCCTAGGACAGGCGCGTATCCAAGCCGCCCGCGGAAATCAGGGCCTTTGTTGTAATATGCACTTACTTTTAAATAAATAAATCATTGTTTTTTAAGGACATTTGCCTTCGTTGAGCGGCGGGATGCACGTTGCAATTAAATAAAGTTTGCGCCAAAAGTCCAAATCGCCCTGCCGGTAACTGATCGTTTTGTGGATGGCTGCGGTTTGGCACGACGACTCGGATCACACTGCGACCAAGCCGTTACAAAATGCAAAGAAAATCAATTGTCAAACGAAAGGATGATTTTGCCACCCGGTTCATCCCCGCGCCTGCGGGGAACATCAGCACGTCGAAGGGGTCAAGCGGCTCTAACGCGGTTCATCCTCGCGCCTGCGGGGAACATTTGTGGCTCGTTGGTGCTGTTGGCCTCGCGCTCGGCTCATTCCCGCGTGTGCGGGAAACACTGCTTGCTTTGTTTGGTCCAAAAGTTATCGGATGGACGGAGAATGTACAAAATTGGATGGTTACTTATGGCGTCCGATCGGCATTGATGGCGGGTGGCCGATTTGCCGTCAAGTAGCCTAGCCCCTCAATGCGACCTTCGAGGCGTGCTAAGCGCTCATTTGTCGAGTGTAGTTGTACTTCAATGCGATCAATGTGCCCGTCAAGCCGTTCAATTTGCGCCTCAAGGCCGCCATTGAGTGTCAGTGTCAGACCGGCTAGCGCTGCGCCGACTGCCAAGATACCGACTAACTCGTTACTGATTCGTCGTCCGTTCATGTGTCGCCTCCTCTAGCGGTTCAGCTTGGATTCAGAATAAATAGTATAAGAACAGGCTATTGCTTAATTGTACACATAGTACAGATAGATGCAACCGATTTCAACCGCCGATGGAATTTAGACCATGCCTCGTTTTTTGGAATATGTGAAATCGTTATCCGCCCCTGCCAATCGCACCCGTCCATCTTTTTCTATTACGGCAATAAGTATCTCGCAGCGCTCCCACTCCGGCCAGTCGCGTTTAGCCTGCTCGTGCAGGGCCTGATCCTCGGTCGGCGGCAAAGCTCCAGCGAGAAATTTTTTCCGCACCCGGATTTCGGACAAAGCCCAAGCCCTGTTGGGATCGTCGTCGGAGCACAAAGGAATAAGACGCCCTTCCGCTCTTCTGGATCGCGCAGGCCGAGTCCCTTGGCAAACGCCTCTGTCATATTGCGGCGATGCTCCGGAGATAAGGTCGCCGAGAGTACGATGGCGGAGCCGCCGTTTTGGGCGTGAAGTTTTAGCAGCGCGGAGAGTTCCTCGTCCATATAGGCATCAAAACAATGGGCTTCATCAACTATGAGGATGCGGCCAGCTAGCCCGTATTGACGCAAGGTTAGATGTTTTTTGGGGAGGATCGAGAGAAAGGCTTGGTCAATGGTCCCCGCTCCGACATCTGCGTAAAAGGCTTTCTTTCGGTTATCTGCAATCCATTTGGTGCAAAAGGCGGATGCGGTTTCGTCCTCGCTGTCGTTAGCCATGTCAGTAGGGTTGACGATGGCGCGGAACGCCTTGGACAGGTCTGACCTGCCGTGTGCCAAGACGAGTGAGAGGTCATCGGCGGCTGAAGTTTCAAATAGTGTTTTATAAGTCTTTGCCAATCGCTCATACATAGCGTTGGCCGTCGCCATAGTCGGCAGCGCAAAGTACAGGCCCTCTCCCTTGCCCGCGGCCATCATCCGGGCCGCGAGCATAATGGCCGCCTCTGTCTTACCGGCACCTGTAGTATCTTCTATGATGAATAGCTGAGCTCCGTCTAAAAGCGGTACTTTTTCCGCCAGTTTCTGCATGGGTCTTGGACGGGCGGCAGCTCGTGGAGCGAAACTATCATAACTCGGACAGGACTCCGGGGACTGAGGACGTAGCCCCTTGTCCACTAGGGCTTTTTCGGCCTGAGTAAGCGCCCAGTCCCAATAGTCTTCTAGCTTCGTATCGATCGATTCAAAAGAGAAGTAATCGGAGTCCGAACCGACCCAGTCGGCCAGCGTGATAAGCCCCGACAAGCGCCAAGACCACTGCGCCGCCTGCGTCTGCTTTTCGAGAGACGACAGCGGGGAAGGGTTTATCAGGTTCTGGAGAATACAAAAGGCAGTATGAGCCGCGTCCACGCATTCCTGACCAAGCTGCTGGTCGCGCCGAGCTTTGCTTGGATCGGCGTTTACTTCATCCTGCCCCTCGGGTGGTCGTCCATGGTGTCCCGCAATGGCAGCAATGATCGGTGGTATATCATAAGAGACGTTAGGGAACAGGCTAGTAAACTCTTGGGCGATTGGCTCGGCTCTGAGAAGGATAGCCGTGTTGCGCCAATGAGGGCGGTCGGGTACCCCTCTGCTCTGGCCAAGGCTCTGCTCTGGCCATAATTCGGGCACCTTTGCCTGAAAGCTACGTGAAAATTTGCCGAGATCGTGTATGCCAGCTAGAAAAGCTGTGGTCTTAGATAAGCACTCTGGACTCGCTTTCAACAAAGCGGCCTCGCGCTCAAGACGGGCAGGATTCAATCGCTGCCATTGCAGGGCAACGGCGGCGACATCCATTAAATGATGTAAGACAGGCTTATAGCTACGTTGACCTGCGGTATCATTGAATACAGTTTCCGAGGAATTGCCAGAATTACGCGGCGTCTTGCCCCAAAACGCCAACAGGCGAGCCTCTTCCATCTCAGCGCCCCATCCACCCTCCATCGACAAGCACGACGGCCCCATGCACGTAGTCGGCTGCTTGCGACGACAGCCACACCACCGCGCCTTTTAAGTCGTCCGGCGTGCCCCACCGTCCGGCTGGGATTCTCACTAGTAGCTGCTCGTTGCGCACCGGGTCGTCGCGCAGGGCTTGATTGTTATCGGTGGCGATATAGCCGGGGGCAATGGCATTGACGTTGACTCCGCGACCGGCCCATTCGTTGGCCAGCGCCATGGTCAACTGCCCGATCCCGCCCTTGGCCGCCGCATAGCCCGGTACGGTGATGCCGCCTTGGAAGGTCAGCACCGAAGCGGTGAAGACGATCTTGCCCCGGCCGCGGGAGAGCATCTGCTTGCCGAATTCCCGCGCCAGTACGAACTGCGCGTTCAAGTTGACCTCGATGACGTGGTCCCAATCTTCGTCTCCATGTTCCTCAGCCAGAGCGCGCCGAATCGTACCGGCGTTGTTGATGAGGATGTCGATTGGGCCGACCTCGGCATTGACCTGCTCGACGAAGGCGCGGACCGCCTCCCGGTCGCTGAAATCGCAGGCATAGCCCGTGAAGCGCTTGCCGCGCTCGGCAATGTCTTTGCCGACTTCGGAGTCTGCTTCCAGCGAGGCGCTGACGCCGACGATGTCCGCTCCCGCCTCGGCCAATGCTTGCGCGAACCCGCGCCCGATGCCTCGGCGGCACCCGGTGACTAGCGCCGTCTGGCCGTCGAGCTTAAAAAGGTCCAAGATGCTCATTCTATTTATTCCCCTTGGGTGTCGATTAAAATTTTGACCGCGTCCGTGCCTGCTGCCAGCCGGGCGAAGGCGTCGGGCAGCGCGTCTAAGGGAAGGTGTTCGGTAATCAGTTGGTCGAGCGGCAGCGCGCCGCTGGCCGCTAGTTCGATGGCGCGGTCGTAGTCTTCGGGTTCGTACACGCGCACGCCGCACATTTTTAACTCGCGCCAGAAGAATTGAAAGAGATCGACTTTGGGCGCGTCAGCGAAAATCGCCACTACTACGATCCGTCCCCGGACCTTGGCGAGCTCAGTCATTACCTCGGCCCCGGCCGACGAGCCGGAGACCTCAAATACTGCGTCGGCTCCCGCGCCGTCGGTCCAGGCTTCGACGTGGGAGACCAAGTCCTCTTCCAGTGGATGGACGGTTTCCAGTCCCAGCGCGTGCGCCGCTTGCAGCCGATAGGCGTTGACCTCGGCCACCCGTACCTCGGCTCCCGCGTGCTGTGCTACTAGCGCATTGAGTAGGCCGATCGGGCCGCCGCCTATCACCACCACCTTCTCGCCCGGGGCTACCTCACCCAAGCGCACGTCGTGGCAGGCGACCGCCAGCGGCTCGACTAGGGCACCTAGTGTCAGCAGCATGTCGTCCGGCAGGCGGTGCAGTGTGTGGGCTGGCACGGTCCACGA
Organism: Candidatus Latescibacterota bacterium; assembly: GCA_022826515.1. The sequence continues at coordinate 8,655 of JAJDUT010000131.1, read as the reverse complement.
CCCTTGGAAGGCCCCCGGACTGTCGATGCCGATGAAGTTTAGATTCTGGCAGATGTGGCCATTGCCGGCGTTGCAGGCCGCGCACGCGCCACAAGCCTCTAAGGGGCGCACGACGACCGGATCGCCCACGGCCCAGCCTTCGACACCGGCCCCGACTTCCGCGATCTGTCCCGACATCTCGTGTCCAATGACTTGCGGCATGTCGATGCGGCGGTCCTGATGGCCTAGGTAAATGTGGATGTCCGTGCCGCATACGCCGCAATAGGCCACTTCGATCCGCACCTGATCTGCGCTAGGGGATTGCACTCGGCACTCGCCGATTTCGACCGTGCGGTCGCCGCAGTAGTAGGCTGCCTTCATCGCAGATGCCAGTCCGCGTCTTCGAGTGCCTCGTAGATCACGCCGCCTTCCACCTGCGCGGGCATGGGGATGCCCAGCAAGTAGCACAGCGTTGGGGCGACGTCCACCGCTCGCACCTGCCGCTCGAGTGCCAGCCCTTGCTTGACGCCGGCACCAGCTAGCACGAACGTGCAGTGCTGGCCGCCGATGCCGAGGGTGGCCGAGGGAAGCTGTTTGCCGTGTGCGCCGTCGTATTCGGGCCGCAGCGCATAGACCACGTCGCCGACGAGTTCGCCCGCCAGATTGACCATCTCCGCGTCTTCCCGCGTCAGCGCGAGGGCAAAAGGAGCGCGCCCGGTCTGCGGATGGCGATAGGCGTGGAGGGCTTCGATGAGGTCGAGCCGCGTTTGCTCGTAGTCGCTGGGATCGACGATCCCCGTAGGCTCGCGTCCCTTGAGATTGACGAAGATGTGGACCAGCCCCACATTGGCCGCCCGCGTCCGCTGCCAGTCGATTTGCTTTTTCTCGGCGTCTGCATAGACCAAAAAGCCCGCCTGTTCCAGCACCTCGGCGACATCGACCGGACGGTGTTGGTTGGGGGTGCCGCCGTGATCGGCGACGACCGCGACGACGGTGTCGTCATCGGCCAGCTCGACGACGCGGCCGATCATGTCATCTATGGAAGCGTAGGTTTGGGCGACGCCCGCTTGGCAGCGCGCCAGCGTGTGCGCGTCAGCCCCGCTGCATTCGTCGGCTTGTGAGAGGAAGAAGTGGCTGGTGTAATCCGAGGCGTGGGTTTCGATGAACAGCACGTCCCAGTCGTTGCTCTCCGTCAGGTAAGCAGCCACCTCGGCCAGCCGCTGGTGGTGAAAGTCCAACAGCTCGAAATAGGTGTCGTCATCGACTACGCCCAAAGCGTCGCGTGCTGGATTCTGCAGGAAATTGCCGACGTTTTCGTCGATCTGCTGCGCCACTTCTTCCGGCTGCGTGTACCCGGTCGCCGGCCAGACCTGCGGCACAAAGAGTTCGAAGACATCGCCTGCTGCGCTCAGGCTGACGAGCTTCATGCGCACATAGCCATCAAGCGCTTGGCCGTCGAGCTCAAAGCTGTCCTTCCACCAATCGGTCCATTGGCCTACGGATAGCTCGGCGACTCGGTCACTCGCATCGCGGCTGCGACAAATGAGCAACCGGTCGTAGCCTTGGTCGGCCGAGGCGTATATCAAGCCGTAGAAATGCTTAGGCGTTCCCTCTATGCCTTGTCGGCGCATATCCGCCCGCCCGCGCTTGAGCGGTTCGATGACCAGCGCCACTTCTTTGGGCGGCAGTGCGGATGAGGGCGCATTTTGCCACCCCTCGGCTGGGACGATTTCTACCGGATCGACGTTGCGCACTTTTTGCAGGGCGCTTGGGTCCAGAGTCTCCGGGTCGCGCGGGCCGCCGATCGGTCGGGGTGTCCAGCCGCCGCCGACAAAGAGATGATATCCGGTGATTTGGTGCACGTTGGACACGCCCGGGCCGGTGCCCTCGACTTGGATGCCGGTTTGCACGGTCGGCGGCCAGGACATTTCCCACTTGACTAAGATCGGCTTTTTGCCGGCCCGCTCGACTGTGTTCCACAAGTACTCGGCCTGCGAAAGCTGGGTGTTGATGCCCCAAACTGTCTCGTCGAGACGCCCGCCGAGCTTGCGGATATTGAAGTCCATGACCTGATGGGTTCCCGCCCAAGCCCCGGTCGAAGTGGCCGTCCAGCCGGGTGGGGTCAGGGTTGGAAAGACGCCGATCATGGGCCGTTTGACGCCCTGCGCCATGAGTTGACCTAAGTGGGGCATGTGACCTTGGTCCACCATGTGTTGCACCAACTCCATGGCGGCCCCGTCCATGCCGATGACGATGGCTTTTTGCGCCGGACTCTGCATGATTTCTCCTATAGTTAGATTCCCAAGCGTTCGTACTGCTCTGGCGGAGCTTCGCACGCTTCCATTTGTGCGCGCAACAGCCTCTGCATGCGCTGTTCTAGGGTCGAATCGGAGAGCGGGGTCTCCTGTCGCGGGTCTTGCTCCAAGTCGAAAAGAAGGGTCCCGTACTCGTGCTGCTTGCTGCGCGTGTGTCCCTGCGTCCGCAGCAGCCGACAGCCCTTGCTAAAACCAAACGGCTCGGCGAGCTCAACGTTGGCGAATTCATCGACTGAGAATGGGTCGCGCATGTGCGTGGGCATGAGTGTGTAGTTGTACAAGGGCTGGTTGTCAGGCTGGGCGGGGGCGCGCATGTACACGTAGCGGCCGTCGGTGACGTTCACCTGCCCGCCGTGGTTGCCGAAAATCGCGGCCTCGCGCACGGGTGAGTCGCTGGCGCAGACTTCGCTCAAGCTCTGGCCCAGCATGTCCGCGGTCGGCTCCATCTCAAAGAGATCCAGCAGAGTTGGTCCCAAGTCGATCGACGGCTGCACCAAGCTCTGCCGCCGCTGGCCCGCTTGGCCGCAGCGAGGATCCCAGACGAAAAACGGCGTGTTGGACAGCTCGCGGTACCAAGGCATCTGTATCTTGGCCCACAGGTCGTGTTCGCTGAGCAGGAAGCCGTGGTCGGTCCACACGATGAGCATGGTGTCGTCCCACAGTTCGAGCCGGTCCATCTCGTCGAGGATGTCGCCGAGGCGGGCGTCGCACATGCTCAGCAGCGATGCGTAGTGGCCCCGGCATTGATCGACGAGGGCTTGCTCTTCGGTTACGGGGCCGTAGGTCGGCCAGTCGAACAGCACGGACGAGCGGTTCTTAAAAAGCTCTGGATAGAGGTCTTGGTATTGGCGCTGGGTGAAAAACGGCTCGTGCGGGTCAAAGGTCTCGATCTGCAAAAACCAGTTGTCTTGCGCGTGGTTGCGGCGGATGAATTCGACGCCGGACTTGAAGGTCTGCGCTTGGGGCTGGTCTTCCTCGCGGCGCATGTATTGCCGGTTGACGTGGTCTTGGCGATGCCACATACTGCGGCCCGCATTGCTCGCGTGCGCCTCTACGGGCGGCGGATCGGCCACCTGTCCGATCCACGGATCGCCTTCTTGGCCGCGGAAGAACTGCCAAGTGTTGTACTGGGTGTGGTAGGTGGCTCCGCCGGCCTCCCAGTAGTGGTAGTGGTCGCTGATGAGGTGCGACGAGACTCCGGCGTCGCGTAGCATTCGGGGGACGGAGTCGTCGAACGGCTCCAGCGGCCCCCAGGAGCGATGGAGAAAGTTGGGCCGACCGGTGTGCAGATCGCGGCGGGCGGGCATACATGGCATGGAGCAGACGTAGCTGGTGTCAAAGGTGAGCGACCGCTCGGCGAGCCGCTGGAAATTGGGCGCGTGCGTCCAATCGCAGCCGTAGGGCGGCAACATGTGCCGGTTGAGCGAGTCGAACATGACCATAATTGCTTTCATATATTTACCTCGTGTAGGAGTTGGAGGGCTTGCTGTCCGCGCTCGGACTCGGGGTCGCGCCGCGCAATGCGCCGCAATTGGTACAGGGCACGCTCGTCGCCGTCGCACGCTAGGGACAGGGCTTCAGTAAACCCTTGATCCCCCCATTGGGACGACTGCGGTACCACGTCTAGGTCTAGATCCTGCCAATAGTACTGTAATGATTCGCTTTGCCAGCCCGCGTAGCAGGCTTCCCAGTTGAAGCCGGTGACGCCGATCAGGTGCGGGTCTAGCATGTGCTGCGCAATCGGCTCGCCCTGTGCCTGGTAGCGGTTGTCGAGCGAAATGCGCAGGCGATCTTCCGTGTAGTTGGGCAGGGCTTGGTGGACGGTCAGGCTCGGAAAGATCAGCGCGTCTCCAGCTTCGTAATTCGCGCTCAGCCAGCGTCCGGTTAGCTCGGATTCGTCCACGGTTAGGCCACCGGCCCCCAATGAGAAGTGGTGCTCGCGCACCTTGCCGATCTTGTGCGACCCGGGCAGCACCGCCAATCCCCCCAGCTCCAGCGGACAGTCGCCCACGGGTGCCCAGAAGGTATAGGTGTTAAAACTGCCTTGGAAGTGGACGAAGTCTTGGTGCATGGGCGTGGTGTGCTCGGTGTATTGGGGAAACCACAGCCGGGCGATTTTCTGGGGATGCGGCAACACCGGGCCACCTACTACTTGCTCCATCACGGCTAAGACCTCCGGCCAATGTCCGGCTTGGTGGAAGGCCTCCAAGCTGTACACTCGGTGATACACGTCGGCGTATTCGGGATCGCCTTCGGTACACTGGGCGTCGATCCGCGCAATGCCGTCCATGGGGTCTGTACCGGCGACTAAAAACCCGGCCTCCATCAACACTTCCGTCATCTCTTGCCGCAGAGATAGCAGCTTGTCTTTGGCCATGATCTGCCGCAAGAAGATGTACCCTTGTTCATCCAGTCGCCGCCGCAGCTCGGCGCTGTCGCCGAGGGCATCGTTGGCCTCTTGCATCAGGCCGACTTCACTCGCGTCTTTTGCTGTCATCAGGCTCGTCCTTAGCTGGCCGCTGGCTCCATCTCGTTGTCTCGAAATCCAGCCACGACGATGTTGTTGTTGCGATCCAGCACGTTGTCTTGGTCGATGCGATGCGGGTTGTCCTCAGCGCGTCCCACCGGCCGCAGCGCCGTGCTGTGATAGCCAAAGCGCACGGACTTGCGCCAAGAATCCGTGCGGTTGCAATCCGACCAGTGGATCGTCTGGTAGCTGAAGAAGATCATGTCGCCGCGCTCTGCTGGTATAGCGACGCTGTCGAGGCGGTCGGGATGGTACTGCGCGGGCGGCAGGTGTGGGGCTGTTTCCGGCCCCAACACATGCTCCAGCGGCCCTTGCTTGTGGCTGCCCGGCACGACCATCAGCGCACCACTCTCCAGCGGCGTGTCGTCTAAGTGCAACAAGCAGTCCACGAAATCCGGCCCATCGTGCGGGTAAAACGGATAGTCTTGGTGCATGGGGAAGGGTGTGCCTTTCTCCGGCGGCTTGGCGTGCAGGACCGTGTGGTGCCACTGCACGGGGCCGTCGATGAGTTGCCGCACGCAGGCGATCATGGCCTCGTGAAAGAGGACGCGGCCCCAAGCGGCCGAGTAAAAGTGCGGGTTGTGCATGAAGACCGCCCGCGTGTTGAGGCGGTCTTCTTCGTCGAGGTAGCGATCGCGCCAGGGGCCGACCCAGCCGATGGACTCCTGTCCCCACTGCTCGATCACTCGCACCATCTCCGAGGCCAACTCTTCGGTTTCCTCGGGCGTGAAGAGTTGGGGGACTTTGAGATAGCCCTGCTTGCGGTATTGCGCTACTTGTTCCTTGCTCAGCATGTCTAGCTCCTTTGAGAAAATTTAGTGAGGTGACATCGCGCTATTCTGCGGTCAATTCATCCGGTTCCCCGGACTCTTCCGCGGCGGTCAACGCGCGGATGCGGGCGATTATCGCCGCGACAGTTTCGGTCACCGCCGCGAGCAGCGCAAAGCGGTCGTCCATGACCACCTCGGCACCGGCATAGCGGTAGCGCACTGCATACTCGGTCAACCACGCCAGCCGCTCGCCCGCCGAGGTGTTGTTTTCAGCCGGATGCTGGCGCACGATTGCGATTAGCTTCGTCAGGTCGTGGGTGTTGCGATAGTCGGCGTCGAGCGCGGAAATCCAGCCCTTGAGCGCATTTTCAAGCGCCTGCTGCGCGTGAAAGCCAATGGCTTCTTGAGAAGACCGGGGGTTTTCTGCGAGAATTTCTAAATCGCTGAGGTAGCGCTCGGCATTGGCGATGCGCTGCCGGATGTCGGGCAAATTGGTCGGTTCTGGGTTGTCGTAGGTCACTTTGTCTCCATTCGCTTCAAAGCCATCGCGGACGGCTTGGCCAGCCACGTGGTTGCGCGCTCGACGACCATAGTGGAAGGCCCCCTCACTCATGCGGACCAAATCGACATCTATTGAGCCGCCGTACAGTTCCTCGACTTTGCGGTGGGCTGCCGCGCTGGTGCGTTGGTACGTCTGCTGGTCCACCGGGCCGGAGCCGGTGATGATGAGCAGGTCAATGTCCGAATCTGGATTGAAGTCGCCCCGGGCGCGCGAGCCGAACAGGATGACCTTGGCCGGGTTGACCGCCTCGCCAACGGCGCGCGCGACGGCGCAGGCTTTTGGGTCGGGAGGGCGATGAGCTGGGCACTTGGGCATGGTCAACTTTTATTTTTTAAGCGGCTGGCGCGGAAATCGGCCCAGCCGTAGGGAATGCGGGGGTAGGATGCAGGCATGGCGACTTTAGCGGTTTTCAGTCCTTTGTTGTACCTGTCCAAACTAATCGACTTCTGCTTCGGCCCTTTTTTGAGCGGCAAATCTAAGGCCGGAGCCGTGCGCTATCAACCGAGGAGCGCAAGCGGTCGCCTCCTGCGAGTGGAGGCCTGACACCACCGCGATATTGTCCGGGTGATACGGCTGGACGAAGAGTAGGGATTTAAGCATTATCTGGCCTATGAAGACCTCTCGCCAACAGCGTCGCCGCCAAGCGTACCAAGCCCGTAAAAGAGCGCAGCGACAAGTCGCTCCAGCGGTAGGCTATACGCCGCAGGATGGCCGAGCCGCTGGGGTGCTGGCTCTGTTGGCGGTCGGCTGCTTCTTGCCGTCGATACTATGGGGCGGGTTTGTGTGGGACGACAACTCCTATCTGGTTGGGGTCGAACCCATAAGTACTTGGTCAGGCCTATGGCAGATATGGGGATCGCCTGCCGCCTTGGGCGATTACTACTGGCCTTTGACCTATACGACCTTCTGGGCCGAGCATAAGCTGTGGGGGTTCAACCCGACCGGCTACCGGGCCGTCAACGTGCTTTTGCACTTAGCCAACACGTTGTTGGTGTGGCATCTGATGCGTCGGCTGGCGGTGCCGGGCGCATGGGCTGTGGCCGCCTTTTTCGCCATCCATCCCTTACACGTCGAGTCGGTGGCGTGGATCATCGAGCGCAAGGACATGCTGTCGGGCTTTTTCTTTTTGGCAGCCGCCCTTTTATGGATGCGCTTTGTGGACAAAGCCCGCTCCCAGTACTGGGCCGGATCGCTTCTTTTGTATGTGGCGGCCCTGTTGAGCAAGTCGATGGCCGTGACGTTGCCAGCCGCATTGCTTTTGTGGCATTGGTGGAAGAAAAAGCCGCCCGATTGGATCAGGCTGGGCGCTTTCTTCGTCGTGGGGCTGGCCCTTGTGCTGGCGGACGTGGTGCGTCACCACGCCATAAAAGCCGTATCCTTTGACTTTTCGCTCATTGAGCGGGCACTCATCGCCGCCCGCGCCCTGTGGTTTTACGCGGGCAAGTTGCTATGGCCGACCAACCTATCCGTCGTCTATCCGCGTTGGGATGTTCAGGTGGCTGACCCGTTGGCTTGGGGGTATCTCATAGCCGCTATCGCGTTTGTGACTATCCTGTGGCATCTGCGGCACCGGATCGGACGCGGCCCGCTGGTGGGGGTGCTATTTTTCCTCGTTGTCTTGTCGCCGGTGTTGGGCTTTGTCGATTATCGCTATATGCGTTATTCCTTCGTCGCCGACCGCTTTGTGTACTTGGCGGGCATCGGGGTTATGGCCGTTGTCTGCGGTGGGGCCACGTGGGGTGTGCGTTGCCGATCGGACTTGTGGCAGAAGGGGGCGTGGGCCGTTGCGGTCGCGGTTATCGTTGTGTTGGGGATGCTGACGTGGAAGCAGGCGGGCATCTGGCAAGACGACGAAACTCTTTGGCGGCATGTAATCAAGCTCAACCCACAAGCCTACAATGCCCACGCCAACTTAGGCAACGCCCTGCGCAAACAAAAACGGTACGAGGAAGCCGTAAGCACATACCAAAAAGCCGTAAAGCAAGACCCGCACAACGTTAAAACGTTTGTGTATCTGGGCCGGTCGCTCAATAGGCTGGATCGCTTTGAAGAGGCCGAAAGGTTTCTGCGGGTCGCCCTTGCTGCCAACCTGCCCACACTGAGGATGCAGTTACACTTGGGCCATGCGCTGTACGGTCAGCAGCGGTACGAGGAAGCCGTCGCCGCATACCAAGCCGCCATAGAGCAAGCCCCAGATTTGTACGAGACGCATGTTTCACTTGGCATGACGCTCGGCAAGCTAGGACGTCACCCACAAGCGGAAACGCACCTGCGCCGCGCTCTGGTGCTTGTCCCGCAAAACGTGGACACCCTTGAGCATCTGGCCAATGCTCTGATGGCACAAAAAAAGTACGGCGAGGTACGGCTTTGGTGCATAAAACTCGTGCCGGGGTGTTGGCTTCTTGTGTGTGTAGTTTAGGCTTTCTCGGTTAGGGGATAGGATTCGGGTTTAGCCAAATGCAGTAGCCGGTTGAGTATGGCACATCCCACCCGTGTTTCGGT
>JAJDUT010000004.1 GCA_022826515.1 Candidatus Latescibacterota bacterium | reverse complement strand
TTGACGGCGCGGACGGCAAAGGTGTATTCGGTGCCGTTAGTTAGCCCGGATAGGGTGTAGCTTGTTGTCTCGGCATCACTGCTTGGGATCGTCGTCCAGTCCGGGTCCCACGTGGTGCCCCCGTCGTCGCTGAGGCGATATGCATAGTGCGTAATCGACGCGCCGTGGTCGGCGGGAGGAGTCCAACCGAGCAGCACCTGCGCATCACCCGGTGTGGCCGCCAAGCTGCCCGGCGAGGCGGGCGGGCCGATGACCGGCTCGGTCTGAGCCGACTGCGCCGATTTGTCGGTACCGTGGCCGTCGTCATAGGTGGCCGTCGCTTGCAGCCGAGTCCCAACCATCGCGGGCGTCGGCGTCACCGTCGAAGTCTGCCCTTCCGAGGCACCCGAATCCGACCGCCAAGTCCACCCAACATTCGCCAGGCGGCCATCCGGGTCTTCAAGCGTCGCCGTGAGCGGCTTGCCCACCCGAGGCTGCGTCGTAGAGAGCACCACCGTGCCCGGCTCATCGACATTGGATACGGTAACGGAAACCGGCACGGTCGCCGACAACGAGCCGTCCGAGACGACCACGTCCACCGTGTAGGTCGGCTGCGTCTCAAAGTCGGGGGGCTGCTGGAAGTGGAGCGATCGGTTCGGGCCCGTACCGTCCAATCGGAAGGCGCGGGCATCGGTACCCCTCAGCAACCACCGTAGGGCGTCCTCCTCGGGGTCGCTGGCGGTGTAGGGGCCGACGGCCTCGGCGCTGTTTTCTTTGACCGTCCCCGCACGGGGCCCCTCCAGCACCGGCGGACGATTGGGCCGTTCGGGCGTCGCCTTGGTGCGGACGGCCCGCCCCGGGCCCGCCGCGTTGACGGCGCGCACCTCAAACGTGTATTCGATGCCGTTGGTCAGCCCGGTTCGGGTGAAGCGGACCGTCTCGGCATCACTGTTGGGGAGCGTCGTCCAGTCCGGGTCCCACGTGGTGCCCCCGTCGTCGCTGAGGCGATATTCATAGTGGGTAATCGGTGCGCCGTGGTCGCGGGGGACCGTCCAAGCGACCAGCACCTGCTCATCGTCCGGCGCCGCCGCTATGTCCTCCGGCGCGGCCGGCCGGTCGATGACCGCCTCGGTCTGAACCGACTGAGCCGATTGGCCGACACCGTGCCCGTCGTCATAGGTGGCCGTCGCCTGGAGCCGGGTCCCGAGCAGCGCGGGTGTGATATTCAACGTCGAAGCAAGCCCCGCCGAGGTGCCCGACCCCGACGACCAACGCCACCGAACATTCGTCACGCCGCCATCAGGGTCTGCCAGCGTGGCCGTGAGCGGCTTGCCCACCGTTGGCTGCGTCGTAGAGAGCACCACCGTGCCCGGCTCATCGACATTGGATACGGTAACGGAAACCGGCACGGTCGCCGACAACAAGCCGTCGTCTGTGACGACCACTTCCATCGCGTAGGTCGGCTGCGTCTCAAAGTCGGGAGCCTGCTGGAAGTAGAGGGATCGGCTCGTGCCCGTATCGTCCAATCGGAAAGCACGGGCGTCGGTGCCGGTCAGCGACCACGTCAGTGAGTCGCCATCAGGGTCCGTAGCGGTATAGGTGCCGACGGCATCCGTACTGTTTTCTTTTACTGTCACCGCACGCGGACCATCCAGCGTCGGCGGACGATTGGGCGACACCGGCGTCGCCTTGGTACGGGCGGCCTGACCTTCTCCTACCGCGTTGACGGCGCGAACTTCAAATGTGTATTCCGTGCCGTTGGTTAAATCCTCTATGGTGAAACTTGTCGTCTCGGCATCACTGCTTGGTATCGTCGTCCAGTCCGGGTCCCATGTGGTGCCGCCGTCGGCACTCTGCCGATACGCATAGTGCGTAATCGGCGAACCGTTGTCGTTGGCGGCACTCCAACCGAGCGTTACCTGCTCATCACCTGGTGTCGCCGACAGGCTCTCCGGCGAGTCGGGCGAGCCGATGACCGCCTCCGTCTGAGCCGACTGAGCCGATTTGCCCGTGCCCTGCCCATCGTCATAGGTGGCGGTCGCCTGCAGCCGAGTCCCGACCATAGCGAGCGTCGGCGTCAACGTCGAAGAAAGCCCTTCCGAGGTGCCCGACCCCGACGACCAAGTCCACCCAACATTCGTCACACTGCCATCAGGGTCTGCAAGGGTAGCCGTGATCGGCTCGCCCATCCGAGGCTGCGTTGAAGACAGTGCTATCGTGCCCGGCTCATCGACATTGGATACCGTTACCGATACCGGCACGGTCGCCGACAACAAGCCGTCGTCTGTGACGACCACTTCCACCGCGTAGGTCGGCTGCGTCTCAAAGTCAGGAGCCTGTTGGAAGTAGAGGGATTGACTCGTGCCAACCTCTTGTAGTTGGAAGGCGCTGGCATCGGTGCCGGTCAGCGACCATGTCAGCGAGTCGCCATCAGGATCGGTCGCGGTGTAGGTGCCGACGGCATCCGTACTGTTTTCTTCTACTGTCACCGCGCGCGGACCGTCCAACGTCGGCGGACGATTGGGCGACACCGGCGTCGCCTTGGTACGGGCAGCCTCGCCTTCTCCCGCTGCGTTGACCGCCCGTACCCGAAATCGGTAGGTCGTGCCGTTGGTCAGCCCACCGATGGTGTAGCTCGTCGTCTGGGCATCACTGCTTGGTATCGTCGTCCAGTCGGGATTCCAAGAAGCGTCGTCTTCATCGACTCGCTGCCGATACTCGTAGTGGGTGATCGGCGAGCCATTGTCGTTGGGGATAGTCCAACCGAGCGTCACCTGCCCATCGCCCGGCGTCGCCGACAGGCTCCCCGGCGGGTCGGGCGGGCCGATGACCGCCTCCGTCTGCGCCGACTGCGCCGATTTGCCGGTACCCTGCCCGTCGTCATAGGTGGCCATCGCCTGCAGCCGGGTCCCAACCATCGCGAGCGTGATATTCAACGTCGAAGAAAGCCCTGCCGAGGTGCCGGATCCCGACGACCAAGTCCACCCAACATTCGCCACGCCGCCATCAGGGTCTGCAAGCGTAGCCGTGATCGGCTCGCCCACCCGAGGCTGCGTCGTTGAGAGTGCCACCGTGCCCGGCTCATCGACATTGGACACCGTAACGGAAACCGGCATGGTCGCCGACAACGCTTCGTCATCTGTGACGACCACTTCCACCATGTAGGTCGGCTGCGTCTCAAAGTCGGGAGCCTGCTGGAAGTAGAGGGAGCGACCCGTGCCGGTCTCTCGCAACTCAAAGGCGCTGGCATCGGTACCCGTCAGCAACCACGTCAACGAGTCGCCATCGGGGTCGGTCGCGGTGTAGGTGCCGACGGCATCCGTACTGTTTTCTTCTACCGTCACCGTGCGGGGGCCGTCCACTGTCGGCGGACGATTCGGCGACACCGGCGTGGCCTTGGTACGGGCGGTCCCGCTGGCGCCCACCGCGTTGACCGCCCGTACCCGAAATCGGTAGGTCGTGTCGTTGGTTAGCCCGGCAATGGTGTAGCTCGTCGTCTCGGCATCACTGCTTGGTATCGTCGTCCAGTCGGGATTCCAAGAGGCGTCATCCTCATCGACTCGCTGCCGATACTCATAGTGAGTGATCGGCGAGCCGTTGTCGTTGGGGATAGTCCAATCAAGGGTCACCTGCCCATCGCCCGGTGTCGCCGACAAGCTCCCCGGCGGGTCGGGCGTCGTCGCCGGCGTCGCCTTAGTACGGGCGGGCTGACTGGCTCCCGCCTCGTTGACCGCCCGCACCCGAAATCGGTAGGTCGTGCCGTTGGTCAGCCCAGCGATGGTGTAACTCGTCGTCTGGGCATCACTGTCTGTTATCGTCGTCCAGTCAGGATTCCAAGAAGCGTCGTCCTCATCGACTCGCTGGCGATACTCGTAGTGGGTGATCGGCGAGCCATTGTCGTTGGGGATAGTCCAATCAAGGGTCACCTGCCCATCGCCCGGCGTCGCCGACAAGCTCCCCGGCGGGTCAGGCGGTTCCTGCGAATGCACCGGAAAAGCAAAAAAGCCTAGAAAAAAGAAAACGCCGACCCTACGAAGGACATGCTGCATCATTTTGTACTCTGTTGGTTTGGGAACGGATTGAACACGCTGATTGGATTCATAAAGTAACCCCTTTAGCAAAAAATCCTAACTGATGTTATGCACTAGGCTTGTATCAGTAGCCGGTGGTTGGCTGCTGGCCTAGTCCCATCCGGGATAGAGGGCGTCCCGCCCTCGGCGAGGGCAAGGTCGGTGGCGGGTACTGAAGACGCTGCGTAACGTCAGTTAATAGACCAAGGCAATGAGGTGGGTGCGGGTCGTCCCTCCGACCCCTGCTGCATCCGCCTCCACTGTAATCTGACACAAGTACAACCCCGGCGGCACCACCTGCCCGGCCTCGTCCTTTCCGTCCCACCTAAACTGCTGCGGCCCACCGGTCGCCAACCCCGCTAGCTCCCGCACCCGCTGTCCGGCCAGCGTGTACAGGTGGACGGTCAACGGCCGCGCGGCCTGCACGCGGAACAGGGAAAAACCAATCTCCGCGGTCTCGTTGATCCCGTCGCCATTGGGGGTAAACGGATTGGGCGCAATGGCAATATCGTCGATGGTAGCCTGCGCCCCCCGTGCGCCAATCGAAAGATTCTTGGAAGGACTCAAGGCGGTCGCATCGCCCCCATCGGCTACCTGCCAAGGCGTCGCCGGCTGGCTCTGCCGCACGGCGACCTGCATCCGCGTCCCTTGCAGATACACTCGCCCAGCAAAGCGCACGCGCAACAGCCGGCCGCGGCCCACTATCCAGCCCCGCTGACTGCCCAGCCGGCCATAGCTCCGCTCGTCGAGGCTGTCGCCGGCCGCGTCAAAGGGCACCTGATCGCCCAGCCCGACCACCTTGCGGAAATAGCGCACCGGCCCCTGCTCGTCCGCGCTGAGCGCTTCGTAAGTCGCGGCATCCACTTCGGCCAAGCTACCGTCTGCCAGCCGCTGAAAATAGCGCACGGCACCCCGCTCGGCATCCGGCAAGAGGCTGTGCGAGGTAAAGGTCAACAGGTTGCGATCCAAGCCGGTCGGCACCTCGTCGCCGGGAAGGACCGACCGGTAGTACACGGGCGTGAGTACATCGTCTGGCGCGCCCTGCACGGTCTGCGGGAATTCCAACCACAGCGAGTCGCCCTCGGCGTGTACCCTCAACTCGTCGTCCCACTGGAGCGGCGTTCCGGCCAACAGTTCGGCCTCGGTGCCCATAGCCGCATCGACGAACTTCAGATCAAACGACGGCTCCGCGTGCAAAAGCAACTGATCGAAGCCCGGGCTGCGCACATTGGCCGGCTGCTGCAAAAAGTTGGGCTGCACGTAGAGCGCAAAGGTGTCGAGCTTCCCGGCCTCGGCCGTGGTCGGCCACACCTCGGCCCGCAGGTGCTGGGCCACCGGCTGGTGGAACGCAACCGCAATGCGGTGCAAGGCCGCCGCATTTTCGCCGCTGCTTTTGAGGCGCGCTTGAATCTGCATGAAACGCCGCAAGCCCGGCGAAGTGGCCAAGTCCCCGGACTGCAAGTAGCGCTGGCTCCACGGACTCCAACCCGGCCCTACCACCACGGTCGTATCCGAAGGCCCCTTCAGAAAGCCGGCCAGCGTCCTGTACTCATCCGCGGTCTTCTGGTTGCCGGTCTTGTCGAAATAGCGGATTTGCTGCAAGAGCTGGTCGCCGGTGCGAGTGCGGATCTCCACATCCGTAGCCGGAGGTGTGTCCGCTTCCCAGCGCACCTCGCCCAAGGCCACCAACCCCGGCAGCTCAATCAGATCCGACTCCAGCACCACCTCAGCCGGCGCTCCTTCAGCGAGCAGCATGAGCTCATTCTGATACGACCAGAACTGGTTCATGTGGCCGGTGCCGCCCGGGCCGGTGGCCCTAAATCCCGGCGGTACGTGGCCGATGGTGACCATGTCGAGGAAGCGGGTCAAAACTGGCGGGTCCTGAATGTCGGCAATGTCGCGAAAATTGCCGGTGAAGATATTGCGCTCGCGTTCCTCCGGGCTGATGCGCTGCCACTTGAGATTGCCCTGGGCGTCGCGCTCGCCCGTGGAGGCGCGCATGATGTAGCCCCGACTGCTGCCCACTAAGCGGGTCTGCGCCAAGCGCACAATACCTCCCATATCTATGGTCAGCACATTGGCAGTGGGGTTTTTCGGGTTGCGGATCTGGTGTGAGAATCCAGTGCCGGCATCGCCGTCGAACGCAAGCAGCGTATTGGTCCCATCGGTCGTCAGCACGTACGAGCCGCCGTTTTCAATCAGGTTGATGCCCAAGTTGTCGCCCCAGCCGTGCGCTTCGACCTCGGCTAGACGCGGCAGCTCGCGGCGGTAGTAATCCCGTCGCCCTTGGCGCTGCTCTTCGAGGGCCTGATAGGTGGCCTCTTCTACCGGCTCTTCGCGGCCGGCCACATCGCGCGCAAAATAGACGATATCCCCGCGCTCCGCTTCCGGCAGGGCCTCCCACGCCTCTTGATCAATCTGTTTGGCCCGCCCGCCGCGCGTATCCGTGATGACAATGCGGATCGTCTCGATCTTCCGCCCGGTCCACTCGGGCGAGCGGTGCAAGCTCTCCACGAGCTTCTTGTCGCTAACCACGCCAGTGGCCGGGGGCAGTTCGGGGCTGTTGTGCTCGCTCTCGAAGATGTATTCGCGCTGCGTGGTATTGGGCGCGTCTTGCGGGATGAAGAGTTGGAAACCAATGCGGCTATTCGGCTCGTGCAACAGCGCACTCTGCCGGTCCGACAGCAGCATGATAAAGCGCAGGAAGGGATCTCCGAGCGATTCATCGACGAACTGGAGCTTGAGCCGCTCCACCGGCACCACCCGCCCCAAGTCCACCTCGATCCACCACTGCTCGATGGGGTCGCGCGGATCCGGCTCCCAGAACGTGGTGGGGTCGCCGTCGAGAATGTTGGCCGCGAGCCGCGGATTGGATCCCACCCGGCTGATCCCGGGCCGCACCCAATAGTCAAAGACCAGTTCGTTGAGCGTATTCCGTATCGGCTCGCCAAACACGTCGAACTGCATGGTGCTGTCGATGGTGCCGATGCGCGGATCGGGCTTGCTAATGACGACCGGACGCTTGAATCCGGGATCGTCTAGGACGTTGAAGACCGTCCGCAGCGAATGCGCCCGCACCGAGCCGTCCTCGTGGATGCGCGCCAGATGGGTGGGAATGGACCACTGCTGCCAGTGGCTGGCCCGCTCGACTACGACTTCGTCACCGGCAATCCGATAGCCCGACTGGGCCTCGGCCAATGCCCAACTCAGCGCTAGGCCGACGAGGATCTGCACGACGAAGTGGCTCTTCATAGTTCCGCGTTCTCCCTCGCTTGCTGGCGGCCCGCCCTAACCGCACCGGAACACCTATCCCCCCGGACCCTTTCCTACAAATGTGATAAAACCCTAGCCGATGCGGAAGGGGGTTCACATCCCCCACACCTCAATCACCGCCCCACCTGCCGATGTCCGACGGTCGTGAAACACCTTGTCGGCCCAACGCCTGTTTTCTCGCCGGTCAAAAATCACCAGATGCCCCGCTTCAGCTCCGCAGCGATCCATGTACCCCACAGTCTGTTCCACTCCCTCGGCAACTGTCTGCTCCAAGCTCTTGTGCAGAATTTTGCACTCAACTACTACCTTGCGCGTCTGTTCTCCCTGCGGCAATACAATGAGCAAATCCGTCCGTCCTCGGCCCAACCCATACTCGCGCTCAATCCGCCCACCGCTATTCACAATGCGCTGCAAAAACGCCTGAAGCAAAAGCTGTGGTCCTGCCTCTTGGTACTGAAACCGACCCACCCAATGCTCGGAGTGCTCGCGGAAAAACACCTGAAAGGCCGACATCAGTTTATCCACGTCCAAGCCCCCTTCGGCATCTATATACCACGTCGTTTCTTGCTCAAATTCCTCTTGCACCACCCACGTCAGTTCGCGCGGCACTACCTCGGCGTAGATCGGATTGGCCACGCGCAACGGACGATCCTGGGCAATCAAACCCAAATCCCGCACGTACTCCAAGTCGCGGTCGGCAAAGTGGCGTTGTTCGCCGCCGCTCAGCAGCGGCTCGACCACGCGCCGCACCCGCTCCTCCTTGAGCTTGTCGGCCAACTGATCCAGATGTGTCTCGCGGCGAAGGATGAGTTGCTCTTGCGCGGCGAGGAGGGCCTCAGCTACCACCGGATGGCTCCGATTTCGTCCAACCTCGCTCTTAAAGCAGGTTTCGTAGGCCAAGGCGTTGACTAGCCACGGCTGCCCTTGGGTCTGTTCCCAAATCGTCTCCAGCGCGTCGTCCGTGAACATTTGGCCCGTCTCTGCCGCGTGTTGCGCCAACAGGATCTGCACCTCCTCGGCACTGAAATCGCCCAGTCGTAGCGATTCGGCCTTGATGTTGAATGCGCTGCCGCCGGCGATCATCGCATTCTCAGCCGTCGATTGAATCCGGTAATCGCGCACGTCCCGCACTCCGCACAACACCACGCTCTGCGGGAATTCCTCCGGCCGCAAATCGTAGCCAGCGCGCAACTGACGCAACACCGCCAACAGCGAATCCCCGATTAAGGAATCGATTTCGTCGATCAGCAGCACCAGCGGCTCTGGGCTGGCCTCGGCCCAGCGCGTCAGGGCCTCGCGCAAGGCCCCCGGTCCAAACTCGGCAAAAATGGCGGCCCACGTCTGGGTTAGAAATTCGTCGCCCAGCGTCAAGCGCGCCCGCGAAGCCAGTTCGCCCAAGATGACCTGAGTGGCCTGTTCCACATCTTCGCGCAGGGCTTGAGCGGCCTCCACGTTGACGTACACACAGCGGTAGTCGCCTTCGGCGTTGAGCATATCTCGCAGGGCCAGCAGCGAAGAGGTTTTGCCCGTCTGGCGCGGCGCGTGCAGCACGAAATACTTTTTTTGCTGAATGAGGGTCCGCACATCGTCGAGAGCCAAGCGGTCCAACGGCGGGACGTGGTAGTGGTCGTCGGGCCGGACCGGACCAGTCGTGTTAAAAAAGCGCATCGCGGAAGCTCCTCATGCCTAGGGACCTGTGCATAAGTGGAGACAAAAACTATTAGGTAGGGCCAAAGCCCAGGACTGTCAAGATAGCCCCTACCAATCCACCAAGACGACGACTTGATCTTTGTACTTATCCTGCAACTGGCCGATAAACGCGCCGATCCGCTCGTTTTCCCGCTGGCGGCGCAAGCTCGCGGTCACCCGGCGGCGCGCCTCGGCAAAGGGCTGGATCTGGCCGCCCTCCCGCCGCAGCACCCGGAACACCGCGTACCCGCCCATGCTCTCTAGCGGGCCGACGAGCGCGCCGACCTCAGCCACAAAGGCCGCTTTTACCAGCTCGGGATAGCGCGGCTCGTACAGGCGCAGCAGACGCATCTCCCAACCGTGCTCGCGCACCCCGTGCCCCTCGACGCCAGCGTGCGAGCGTACTCCGGGCCGGTCGAGCAGGTCGGCAACGGGCGCGCCAGCCTCCCACTCGGCGCGCAAAGCCGCAGCGTCTTCTTCCTCAGCGGTCCACAACTCGTGGACGACCACGGCCTCTTGGGTGCGGTAGCGGTCCTTGTGGGCCTCGTAATGCGCTCTGATCTCGTCCTCGTTGGGCGCGGCCCCGGCTGTGGCCTGTTGGAAAAGCTGATTGAGAATCAGTGCCCGGCGCTGGTGCTCGCGCCACTCGACAAAGGTCGCCTCCTCGGTCCAGCCGCGCTGGCGCGCCTCGGCCTCAAAGAGCCGCACCGGCAGCAGCAAGCGCCCGATCCGCTCGGCGGCCTGGGCCTTGTCCTGCAATGCGCTCTGTGCTCCCACCGCTTGCAGACTACCCAAACCTTCGGCCACGCTAATCGTACCACCTTCGTACGTGTAGAAGGGGTGATTCAACTCGTCTGTCGTCAGGGGCCGGTCCAAACTCTGGAGCAAGATGGCCTCGCCTTCTGGATCTAGGCGCACGTCGTAGCGGAGATGGAGGCGTTCGAACTCCTCTTCCTCCTTCTCCCGCGTCCGTTCCTTGCGCAACCGCTCGGCCACTTCTTCGCTGTAATCGCCGAGCGCGGCCGGGCGATCCTCGATAAAGCGAAAGACCTGATAGCCGCCGGCCAGCGCGACCGGCTCTGCCACCTCTCCAACGGGCAAACCCGTAAAGACGGCGGGTGGTATGGAGAACCGCCGCGCGGATTGCGTGCGCCCGATCCAGCCGACCACGCCGTCGCCTTGCGCGGCGAAGAGATCGTTGGCGGCAAAGCGCGCAGCTACTTCCTTAAAGGGCTGCCCCTCGCGCAGAGCGCGGCCGACCGCCTCTAGCTCCTCACGGGTACGCACCAAGATGCGACTGAAGAGCCGCTCGCGGTCAAACCCCATCTCTGCAAAGGCGCGCTCGACATCTGCGGCTGTAATCTCCACCTGCGGCACAATGACTTGGGCGCGGTAGCGCTCCACGAGGCGCTGCCGCACCATTTCGCGGAGTTGGTGCTCAACCGCCGTGCTGGTGTCGATCCCAAGCGAGCGCGCCTCGGCGAACATCAGTTCCTCGTCGATCATCGACTGCAAGTGCTCCCGGTCGGCTGCGCGTCCTTCCTTGGGACTGCGCAACCCCGGCGGCAGGCGCTCGACAAAAGCCGCAAACTCCGCCTGCCCAATCTCCACCTCGCCGACCCGAGCGACGATGGTCTCGTCCTCGCCGCACCCCATCAACAACAGGGCCAGTACACCGCAAAACCTACTCGATAAATAGCGCATCGATTTCCATCTCTAGATATGCATTCGTTCGTTCAACAGCACCTGCCGCAGCCTCTATAGCCTTGGCGCGATTGCCCGCAGTGCCGAATTCGAGTCCTAGGCCACGACCTTTGACCTCGGTCTCCGCTAGGGCTACATTCGCGCTGTGCAGTGCTGCCATAAGCAAAAAAATCCTCACCATCGCCATATAAGTCGTTACCTCTATTATTCGGATGTTGCGCACCTTTTGCAAGCGCCGACATGATCGAGACAAGTATGAGAAAATTCCTCCAAAAGACAAAACTCGCCGCTTGGGGCTTGCTCGGCAGCTTGGCGCTCGCCGCCTGTGGTTCCGACGAAGGGGGCATAAAACACGTCCCCCGCAACCGCACCCTCATCCTCGGCCTGCCGCAGATGCGGGACTACGACTCTTTTAACCCCTTTATCGTCGGCACCCAATCCCCGGGCTTCGACTACCTGTTTGAGCCGCTCTACTTCTACAACGCGTACGTAGAAAAAGACCACGTCATACCCTGGATCGCCGAAAGCCACGAGTACAACGCAGACTACACGGAAGTGACGATCCGCATTCGCCAGGGAGTGACGTGGAGCGACGGACGGCCTTGGACTGCCCACGATCTCAAGTTCACCATTGACATGCTCAAGGCCCACGCCCCGGAGCTAGCCTTTTCCACCGACATGGACACTTGGGTCGCCGAGGTCCAAGTCCCGGATTCGCTGACGGCGCGGTTCGTGCTCAAGGCACCCAACCCCCGCTTTGTATTCTCCTATTTTACCTACAACTTCGGCAACGGCATCCACATCGTGCCCAAGCACATCTGGGAGGGCGAGGATCCGACCTCGTTCAAAAACCTCGACTTGGCGCGCGGCCTGCCGGTCGTCAGCGGCCCCTACCGCCTCGCCCTCTCCGAGCCTCAGCAGCGGCTCTGGGATCTGCGCAAGGACTGGTGGGCCGCCCAAATCGGCTTCCAGCGCCTGCCTCGGGTCGAGCGCATCATCTACCTGCCCCAAGGCGACGAGAACAAATGGGTTCAACTCATCCTCGCCAACCAGATGGATCAGTGCATCGACTTGCGGCCCTCCAACATCAAGACCCTCCTCGACCAAAATCCCAACGTCACCACGTGGTCGGGCCGCCAACTGCCCTACGGCTACCGGGACTGGTGGCCACCGGCCCTCGGCTTCAACAACCTAGAGCCGCCCTTCGACGACCCAGACATGCGTTGGGCCGTAAACCACGCCATTGACCGCGAACAACTCGTGGCCATCGGCTGGCAGGGAGCCGGCGAGTACACCCTGTTGCCGTTCCCCCACTTCCCGCCGCTGATGCACTACATCAACCAAGTTCAGGACCTGTTAGAAAAGTATCCCGTGGGAAAACACGACCTCACCCAGACCGCCGCCATCATGGAGCGCAAGGGCTGGAGCAAGGATGCGGAAGGTATGTGGCAGCAGAACGGCGAGCGCCTGAGAATCCCGGTCGTCGTCTTTCCCTCCCTCTTCCAAGACTTCACGCCCGTGCTCGTCGAGCAACTGCGCCGCGCGGGTTTCGACGCCTCCTTCCGCATGTTTTCCGACGCCTATACCCGCATGACTCAGGGCACGGCCCGCGCCTTTGTCATGGGCAACGGCGGCTCAGTGCGCGACCCGTACTTCACCCTGCGGCTCTACCACAGCCGCTACGTCCAGCCCACCGGCACGGCCACTCCGTCTTTCTGGCGCTGGCGCAACGCGGATTTCGACCACTTGGTCGATCAGATGGGCCAGACCGCGCCCGACGACCCGGCGCTCGTGCCGCTGTTTCGCCAAGCCCTTGAGATCTGGCTGGCCGAATTACCGGCCATTCCCCTCCTCCAGTGGTTCCACCGCATTCCTCACAACCAGACCTACTGGAAAAACTGGCCCTCGGCCGAAAACCCCTACATGAACAGCGCCTATTGGGTGCGTTCGTTCTTGATCGTGCTGTTGGGATTGGAACCGGCGCAGCCTTGATATTGAGTTATGAACTGACATTACGCAGTCTTTGTCCCCAACTTCCCATTCCTGTATCCTTTCCGCTACACCCCAGCGTCTCATATCCCCTTCTCTCCGCTGAGCCACCGCTGTGGCACGATTCTTGCCTTGGGTTGCGGGTACCACTCCACCCGCAACCCAAGGCATGACTCATGGCCGAATTCGATACCATCGCCAAACATCTCATCCACACCTATCCCCATGACTTCGCCCGCTTCGCCCTCCACCAAGACGATGTCGAAATCCTCGGCGTCGTTGACACCGAGCAACCCACCGTCGAAGCCCACCGCACCGACAGCCTCATCCACGTGCAAGTCGGCGGCGAGGAGGCGTTGGTCCATCACGAATTTCAAACTACCGATAGTAGCCCGCCCATGCCGCAGCGCATGGCTGGCTATATCGGACGCGGCATTGAGCAGCACGGCCTACCCATCTACTCCAACGTCATCTATTTGCGTCCCGATGCCGGCCGCACCGATCCGGGGCACTATCTCCAAGAGCGGCACGGCTACCGCGTGCTGGTGCAATACAAGGTGATTCGGCTGATTGAACTAGAAGGGCAACACATCCTCGACGAGGGGCCTTCGGGCTTGCTGCCGTTTGCACCGTTGATGCAGCGGCCGACCGGGGTGGATGCCGAGGCGTGGTTGCGTCAGTGTGTTCACCAGGCGCAAGCGGTGCCCATGGACGAGACCCTCAAGGCGACTTACTTGGCCGATCTTGCCATTTTGAGCGGATTAGTGTATGAATATGAAACAATAATGACCATCATATCGGAGGCGACCATGTACGAATCGTCGGTAGTGCAGTATTTCACGGAAAAGGCCCTTGAGCAAGGCATCGAGCAAGGCATCGAGCAAGGCATCGAGCGAGGAGGCCGAGAACGCGCCGTTGAAGATCTGCTCGACGTGCTGGAGATTCGCTTTGCGCTGGCCGCGTCGGATCCGTTGGCCGCCCGCCTTGGGGCCATTGACGATGTGCAGAGCCTCAAGCAGTTGTTTCGCGCGGCCATACAGGTGCCCAGCCTCGAAGCCTTTAGGCACCTGTTAGACAAAGCCGAGTAGGGCACTGCGTAACGTCAGTTATGAAGTTGCGGATGCCGTTGGCGCAGAGGTCATCAGGCACCTCGATTAGGTTCGACTTAGCGGCGAATCCGTTTGCGTTGTGTCCTCCCAAACGGACTCATCTTCCGCCACGGCCTCTTCCTCCGTTTGTGATTCGTAATGTTGGAGGAGACGTTGGACACGTTCCTCGTTCCAACCGTCCGGAAATCTAGTTTCATTTTTCATCTTCCTCTCCGATTGCAACACGCGATCCTTCGCGTCCGGGTCTATCTTCATCTTGATCGTGCTGTTGGGATTGAAACCGACGCAGCCCTGACCTCAATTATTGCAACACCACCGAGTCAAGCTGTGATTTCCTGGCCTCCCAATCGGGCATACAGCGGTCGAGCAGGCGGAAGAACGCCGGGCTATGGTCATAGACGCGCAGGTGACAGAGTTCGTGCATAATGACGTATTCGATGCAGTGCAAGGGCGTCTTAATGAGTTCTGTGCTGAGAGTAATGGTTCCTCTCCTAGTGCAGCTACCCCAACGCCTAGTCATCCGTCGGATTCTCAAGGTGGGTGTCACCTTCTGTAAGGACGGTGCCGACTCCAAGCAGTGAGCCATTCGCTCCCGGAAGATGGGCTCAGCGTGCGCGCGATACCAAACATCAAGTGCTGTGCGAACACACCGAGGCTCTTCCGGCTCTGGGACAGAGACGTTTAAGAAACGGCCAATCAGCTTGACCTCAACGTCGCGGGAGCGGCGAACTTTCAGCCGATACTGACGCCCAAGATAGAGATGGGTCTCTCCAGAGACGAACCGTTTGGCTTCCGGTAGTGGATGGAAAGTCTCGAAATGGCGACGCTGCTTGGCAATCCACGCCCGTCGGCTCTCAAGATATGCTAGCACCTCCTCTAGAGGACAACCCACAGGTGCTGACGCTGTCACCGAGCAGTCGGGATGAACTGAGATTGACAGGTACCGGCTCTTTTTGAATTTGAGCGCGACCGGAATTTGTTCACCCGAATACTCTACGACAACGTTCTGAATATGCTCGTCAGGCATATCGCACTCTCGCAATATCCAGCACCGAGTCCAAAATGCGGTCGATCTCCTTGAAGCTTAGTTCGAGATTTTCTCGCTCCATGAGTTCAAACAAATAGTCTTCAATCGCCAACTTCATCCGGTTTTGGACATCGGTGTTGCGGGTCCAGTGGACGATGCGATGCTCTTGGACGATGTCGTCGATGGCCAGACTAATCGTGGCACCGATGTCCCGGGCATTGGCCGTTTGGTTGGCGTGGTCCGAGAACACTTCTTGAAGCACGCCAAAGAATGCCTTGGCCACGTCTCGGTGGGCGAGGGCCGCAGGAATGTCGTCCCCCGTGCGGTTGCGCACGCGCTCGGCAATTTGCTCCACCTTCTGCAGGTATTCCGCGTCGGAAAGCCGCTGTTCCCGAAAGGCCCGGATCGCGTCTTCAAGCAACTCTGAGAATTGGCGATAGAAGGCCGGATCCTTCCGCATGAGATCCTGAATCGTGCGCTTCGTGCGAAAGGCGATGGTGTCGGCCTTGGACGACGCGCTAGAGAGCCTGTCAACTTCCTTAGCGAAGGCGTCGGCGTTGAAGATGTCCACCAAGTCCGTGATCCGCTCCACTTCTCCCGTCCCCACGTGCTGATCGACCAGCTTTTGAATGCGTGGCTCGTACTCCTTGAAATCGACCACTTCGGCGTAGCGGCGACTTACCGAACTACGCAAGCGCATGAAGAAGCGAAGATCAGCCTTGTACGCGGCGATTTTCTTTTCCGGTGTCGCATCGAGGAAATCCACACTGGAGAGCGCGACCCCCAGCGTCCGTGAGAAGGCGCTCAAGCGTTCGTAGAAGCGGTCGCGCAGCCCCTCGTCCGCCAAAAGCTGCTCGTATTCTTCCTCGTCTTGCCTATTCTGGATGGTCTTGAATAGATCCCACAGGTCCGAATAGCGCTGCCGCAGCTTGTGGGATTCAGCACTCACATCCGTTATCGCTCTGGCCAAATCTTCGATCCCCTCTTCTTCGAATTCGGCGAGTTGGCCGTAGAGGTCGAACGCTTCGTCGAGGTTCTGCAAGACGCCCCGGTAGTCGATGATGTAGCCGAAATCTTTGCCGTCAAAGAGGCGATTGACTCGGGCGATCGCTTGCAGTAGGGAATGGCTCTTTAGCTGCCGCGTGAGGTAGAGCACGGTGTTACGCGGTGCGTCGAAACCGGTAAGCAGCTTGTCAACGACAATGATGATCTCGGGCTCCTCAGCCTGTTTGAACGCGCTGATGATCTGGCGATTGTATTCTTTCTCACTACCGTATTTCGCCATCATCTTCTTCCAGAAAACTTTGACCACGTCCTTGGATTCCTCGTGGACGTCCTCCTCACCCTCGCGGTCGTCGGGTCCCGAGATCAACACCTCGCTGCTGACCATGTCGAACTCGTCGAAGAAGCGCTTATAGAGCAAGGCCGTGGCCTTGTCTTGGGCCACGAGTTGCGCTTTGTAGGGAGTCTGGTGCCAGTTGTCGCGGAAGTGTTCGCTTACATCCCAAGCGATTCGCATCACTTTTTGCTCGGCTTTGTTCAACTGGTCGCTCGACGAGAATTTCTTCTTCAAGTCGCTTTTCTGCTCGTCGGACAAGCGGGCCGTAAGCCGCTCGAACCAGTCGTCCAGTGCCTCGGAATCAACTTTCTGATCGACGTGCCTCCCTTCGTAGAGCAGCGGTACCACGGCCTTGTCCTGTACGGCCTGCTCTAGCGTATAGGCGTCGATCAGGCCACCGAAGCGGTCGATGGTGCTCTTGTCCTTCTTCATTACGGGCGTGCCGGTGAAGCCGATGAAGCAGGCGTTGGGGAGCGCCTGTCTCATTTTCGCATGCAATTCTCCGAATTGGCCCCGGTGGCTCTCATCGACGAGGACGAATATATCTGGATGCTCATTGCGCACGCCGACTCTGCTGACTGCGAGTTCAAACTTGTCGATGACCGTAGTAATAATCCGCGCCTTGTCTTCCTTGAGCAGTTGCTCCAAGTGTCTGCCGGTCTTCGCCTGAATAGGCTGCGTGCCGCAGTGGTGGAAGGTCTTGTAGATCTGATCATCGAGATCGACGCGATCCGTCACCAAGATGATCTTGAAGTCAGTGAGGCTTCGTTCAAGGGCGAGGGCCTCGGCGAGCATCACCATGGTCAGGCTCTTGCCGCTGCCCTGGGTATGCCAGACCACACCGCCTTGGCGCGTTCCGTCGCTCTGGGTTTCCCGTACTCGATCGAGGATCTTATTGACGCAGAAGTACTGCTGATGGCGGGTAATTTTTTTCTCGCCTCCGTCGAAGAGCATGAAACGGAAGATCAATTCGAGGAGTCGTTCCCTGCGACACAAAGCATAGAGCGCTTCGTCCTGTGGCGTTACCTGCCGTTCTATGCTTCCATAGCTCTCCCGCTCTCGGCCCCAAAACTCCTTCGTAGCAAGAATTCTGTCGATCTGGCCCTCGCTCAGCGGAAGGCTCACCCTCTTCTTCAGGTCAGCCGCATCGCTCTCGCTGAAATTCTCCTTCCACACCGACCAGAACTTGGCGGGCGTACCCACCGTGGCGTACTTGGCTTCGTTCTTCGAGATGGCGAGGAGAAGTTGTGCGTAAAAGAAAAGACGGGGGATCTGGTCTTGTTGCTGGTTGCGGATATGCTGGCTAATGGCCTGACCGATTGGGTCCTTCATGTCGGGCCGTTTGCACTCGATGGCCACCAGCGGAATCCCGTTGACGAAGAGCACGATGTCGGGTCGGCGGGTCTCCTGGCTACCACTGCGCTCGACCACGAACTCCTCGGTCACGTGGTAGGCGTTGTTTTCGGGATGTTCCCAGTCGATGTAATTGAGCTGAAAGCTCTTGGTGTCTCCTTCGACCGATTGTTGCAGGCTCTTCCCCATGCACAGCAAGTCATACGCTTTCTCGTTGGTTGGCAGCAGGCCGTCATCTACTATGTCCTTCAGTGCCTGAACTGCCGCAAGGATATTGCCCTCGCTGAAGGGATACGTGCGGCCTCTGAAGAGGATGGTGTTCTGATTGCGCAGTTGATCCGTCAGTATCTTGTCGAGGAGTACGCTGCCCAGCCGACCGCCGCGAGCTTCGTTCGCTTTTTTCGGGCTGAGGTACTCGTAGCCGAGATTCTGCAGAAGCGCCACCGCAGGAAGTTGGGAGATGAGCTTTTCTTGGAAGGAGGGTAGGGCCATCAGGCACCTCGATTAGGTTCGGGTTCCGCACTAGCCGTCATCGAACTCTAGCTCGATTAGGTAGCCACCCTGATAGATAGCAGAAACAACGTCGTGTAGCATACGGCACTCCTTTGTCTAGCGGCGCGGGGCTTGAGCGGCGAAATTCAAGGCCGCTAGGACGCCTTCCCTAGTCAAACGAGGATGGGCTTCAAGGATTTGATCCACTGACTCACCTGCGGAGAGTTTCTCCAGAATCGACTCAACAGTAATGCGCGTTCCCGCGACGACGGGTTTACCCCTCAGGACTGCGGGATCGGATTGGATGAGTTCAGAATCCATGTTATAGGACGCGAAAGAGATTTTCTCACAGCTAAAGAGGTATGCGAACCATGAAATCTGAGAGACTCTGGAGCATTAGTGAGACCTGCTCCTCTGTGTACTCCTGATATTTCCCGTGGGCGGCTTTATTCCGAAGATCCAGCCATGCGGTCACATTCTTCTGATCAAGCCTGTTGTATACCTGTTTTTTGGTAAGGTCTGCATTGAGCGTATCTGCTTTTTTAGGGTGCGGGCGGCCCTGTCTAGTCGCTTCCGTCGAGATACCGTGTTTCTGGCAAAGCTGCCGTAAATGCTCTTCCAGAACGCTGCCGGCCATAACCGCAGCGGGATCCTTATATCCTTCGTCGAGCAAATGCTGCGCCATTTCGAGGAAGTCAGAGAAGATCTCAGCGGAAATCAAGCCCTTTGTTGTAGTAAGCCAACCACCTACCAATTCCTCCCGCGCAAAAGATAAGATACCACGGCCTGTCTCGGCACAGTCTAGCTTTGGTTGATCGACCTTTGAATTGAATTCAACATAGTAAATGTGGTCCTTGCCGAAAGTCCTGGAAAGGAACGAAAGAGAGGCCGACCGAAAGGGATGAAACAACCCTTTATTGACGTAGGTTTGTATTGGATCAGGGTCAGAGGTACCCATTAGCAGCCTTGCCTCTTTGGTCTGAATAACCTCGTCGGCCTTTTCGATGAGTTGATCTATTCGTTGAATTAGGTCCTCAAGGTGCATTACGATTCTCCCCTCTTGCTAATCTGACTTCACTTGTGCTGTCGGCAAAGAGCCTTTGCATCAATCCTCTCTTGATCTCCCGAAGAGCAGTAAGTTTCGTTTGGAGCAATTCGACATGCCGATCAAGACAACCAAGAACGGCAGCGATTCGTAGTTGCTCTCCATGACTCGGCAACCTCAGAAGCAGACTTGCTATGGCATGTCGGCCAAGTCCATAGCGAGTGACGCCGTTGGCGACTCGATAAAATTCGTGCCGGATGCGAGAGAGACGAAGGAGTTGAGCGAGGAACGGACCATGCACTTTTTGGGGTCGCAGAATTGCTAAGTGGTATCCACAGAGCACTCTAGGCATGTCTTCAACCACCACCGCCGGCTTAGCAATGTCACTTGGCGTTTCGGAATCCTTGGTGATAATTACATCTCCCTTTCGTAGGGAATAGTTTTCTATCTCAGCGGCGCTCGCAGTCGCAATCATGAACTCACAGTCCAATCCTATACGATCTTTGTAATAGACATCCGTGTAATTGCAGAGACGAATTTTTGTCTCTGATGATCTACTTTTCTTATCTACTCCGCTCACGATGATTGTAGCTATATCTGCTAACCGAACGTGCCGCCACTTTTCAGGACTGTTACCTGACAATCGACATTTATCCGTCAGTAGTCGCTCGGCAAGCTCCTTCTTGAGCTTTCGCTTCGCAGCTATCAGGTCTTCAGTACGCGCAATTGCTCGATCGGCTGCTGCGATAATTCGTACGATGCGCTCCTGTTCTTCCAAAGGCGGTAAGTAGAACCGGTGTCTCAGCCAGGCATCGAGGTTGAAGATCATTTTCTCGATCACAACACCTACACTGGCGTGGAAACAAGTCTTCTGGAAATGACTCGTGTGGGAGAAATAAGCCAAGAACTTCAGACACAGACCGTTCTTGGGAACAAGTGTCGAGTATTCATTAGATACTAACGCTCCATCCAACTCCGGCGGGACAATACCGCAGGCTCCATGCACTATCTGTCTTCGAGAAATCACAAAATCGTCAGCCGCAACATAGAACTGCGTTTGGGTCTTGATTTCACTACCACGCTTCGTTTCACGGGGGATAACCCCTCCACGATTCCGCTTGACGTTGATGAGTTGGTAGCTCTGATCTGGATCGATTGTCGCCGGCCGCTTGACAACTTCGAGCACATCCCCAAAAGCAACCTCACGCCAACCCTCTGGTTTCCGTCCAAGCCGAGGGATACCTTTAACAACACTGCTTGGATATGCGGATTTAGTGTTCATAAAAGTATCTTGTTCTACTAAATATGGACGATGCACTTGTCGCTTTTTCGGTTCCGTATGAGAAGGAGCGGAGGATGTTGAGGTTGAAATCGTTCTCCACGAGCTCGTCAATGCAGGTCGGTGATCTCAGTTTTAGATTGCTCCTTTATCATTGCAGCCTCGGCCTCTGCCTTGGCCATTCTCTTGACTTGGTACGGCGCAAAGAGACCGCCGACTGCGTCCGATACCTTCTTGATCAGAGTATCAGCCGGTTTCGACAGATTGCCCAAGTTTATGAGAGAATTCGTACCCATATTGTCATTGCTCCTATTCCGGCTTCTGTGACCAACTGTCGATTTCATCCATCATGTAACGACATATAGTCTCGACTATATAGTCCACTTCAGCGTCTCGATCGTTGAGTTCCGAATAAGGGATATGGCGGTTTATGTCCGTAATGCGCTTTCCGTTGATCTCTGCCTCAAACGAGAATTTTTCTCCGCTCAGCTTCCATTCAACTGACAGCCTCAAAGGGAAACCATGGTTCCCCATCCCTATGTATTCGTTGAAGCGATAATCCGCTCCTATCTCGACTTGCTGCTCGTCGCTAAGTTCAAAACCCGGCCTCACTAAGTACTGTTTCTTTGCCCATTCCCATAGGTCTGTCCCGAATACGCTATCGGATATGCCTCCGCTCCCGCTAGGTCGTGCGTACTTGGCCGTCACGTAACTTCTAAACAACTCAGAGCCTTGCCGTTCGCATAGCCTGTCCAGCTTCTCCATAATTGGACTAACATGACGGAAGAATACCTGATCCAGCACTTCAACGTCAGAGTTATTCGGTGCCGGCCCTCTTCTCTTTTGAATAAAGACATCCATTTCTTTATCCATATCATCGGGTTCGCGGACCGATTCTCCCTTCGCAGCCCGAATCGCCAGTTCAAGCGACCATGAGACGTTTTCCAGCATAAACTCGGCGAGTGGCAATATGCGGCCTAGATCGGCGTTCTGTAGCCCGCTTATATAACGGTCCCGGTCATCGCTCTTGATCACAATAGGCGGCAGGTTGTTCCGAAGCAAAGCGTAGTTGGTGAGTAGCCGTGCGGTGCGCCCGTTCCCGTCGTCGAATGGATGGATATGGATAAAACTCCAGTGCGACTCAGCTAAAAACAACGGCAGAGGATAGGCGCTCCGCTCTAGGTCGCGCCGAAAGTCACGGGTCCATTCCTCCATTAATGGGGGCGTTTCCTCGGGTTCGGCAAACCGATGAAGTTCTCCGGTCGCCGTCCGCACGTGATTAGGCTGTGTCTTGTATTGGCCCGGAACAATGCGCTTCTGCGTCGGTTGGCCATCCGGCGTCTCCGCGCATTTCAAGAAGGGTTCCTTGAGGATGATTTTGTTTAGCTGCCTTATATCGCTCTCCCCAATAACCTGTTCCTCGCCTGCGAGCGACCGCGTATAGTCAATCGCAACATCGTGCGCCTTCATCTCCTCGTAGTCCCGCATCGGATGCCCGCCAGCCGTGCGGCCGTGGATGAGCAGCAGTTCGGTCTCGTGGTAGGTCAGCGTGTTACCCTCGATATGGTTGCTGTTATAGTTCCATTCGAGTCTGAGTTTCCTCCAGAGTCGTTCGTCGTCAGCGCTCTTCATGCCTTCGCGCCGCTCGTGCCATTCCGCAATCGCCGCCTCCAAATCCGCCAAGCGTTCAAAGAGACGAACGTGCTCATCGGTGAGGTTTCGAATGTCGATACCTAGCGAGCGAGACTCGGCGATCCAGCGAGCCATTCGCTCTTTGACTCTGGCGTCGGCTTCGAGCGCAGAAAGCGCATTCAGTATGTCCTTCATAGCTCCAACTCCTTCAGATACCCTTCCAACTCGGCCTCGGCTTCAGCAAGCTCGGTCTCAAGGTCCGCGATCTCCTGCCGCACAGCCACGATATCCACCTCCGGCTCAGGCTCGTAAGTATCCACATAGCGAGGAATGTTGAGGTTGAAATCATTCTCTACGATCTCGTCGAATGTAGCCGCATAGGAGTACTTATCCACCACCTGGAAGGCACCGAACACCTTGACGATCTTGTCGATGTCCTGCGCACGGAGCCGATTCTGATTCTTGTCGTCCTGGAACTCCCGACTAGCGTCAATGAAGAGCACGTGCTTCTCGCGATCGGTGTCAGCTTCGCTCCACGGCCTCCTTGCCTTATTGAAAATCACGATGGCCGCCGGAATACCAGTGCCGAAAAAGAGATTGACAGGCAATCCAATGACCGCTTCGAGCATATTATCCTCGACGAGCTTCTGCCGAATTTTGCCCTCGGCACCCCCACGGAACAGCACTCCATGAGGAACAATGACGCCAACGCGCCCCTCGTCTTCGAGCGCCGTCTCAATCATATGGCTTATAAAGGCATAGTCCCCCTTGCTCTTGGGTGGGATGCCACGCCAAAAGCGGTTGTAGGGGTCATTCTCGGCGTGATCCTGCCCCCACTTGTCTAGACTGAACGGCGGATTGGCGACGACGACGTTGAACTTCATCAGCCGGTCGCCCTCGACTAGGCGGGTGCTGGTGATCGTGTTGCACCACTCGATACGGGCGTTGTCCATCTCGTGCAAGAACATATTCATCCGGCACAGCGCCCAAGTGCTGCCATTCGATTCTTGGCCGTAAAGCGCGAAGTTGTCCGAACCTACGTTTTTGGCAACGCGAATCAGCAACGAGCCCGATCCACAGGCCGGGTCGCAAATCGTATCGCCGTGCTGGGCGTTCAACAGCTTCGCTAAGAGCATTGCAACCTCGCCGGGTGTATAGAACTCCCCTCCCTTCTTGCCCGCATCCGCAGCAAATCGACCGATCAAATACTCGTAGGCGTTGCCAATGATGTCCTCGTCGCCGATGCGACTCGGACGAAGGTCGAGTTGCGGCTTGGCGAAGTCCTCAAGAAGGTGGCTGAGCCGGCGGTTGCGATCCCTAGTCTGGCCAAGGTTCGGCTCGGAGTTGAAGTCGATGTTGCGGAAGACGTTTTCTAGTTTTGACTTGTTGGCATCCTCGATCTTTTCTAGGGTGATGTTGATCAACGCGCCGATATTGGAGCGCGTGCGCCGCTCGTAGAGGCTGTCGAAGCTAGCCGGAAAGGATTCCTCAACATTGCCATCCTGATCCTTTAACTCAACCTCGGGCATGACGAACCGCTCCCGACTGAGGGCTCGTTTGACGCGCCGCTCGTCTCCTTGGTAGCGCTCGCGGTACTGTTCTTGCCTGTCTTTCCAAAGGTCGGACAAGTACTTGATGAAGAGCATCACCAATATATAGTCCTTGTACTGGGTAGGATCGAGCGTACCGCGAAACGTGTCGCACGCCTGCCAGACGATGTCGTTGATTTCCTGCTGGTCGATGCCTGTTGCCATGACCTCTACTCCTTACTCCTTCGCTTGCTGGGCTGCACGTTGACATACTAGTTGGATATACTGCTCGCGCTTTTCGTCAAGTCGCCGCCGAATGGACTTTATCTTATGCCAGAGCTCCAAAGTTTGATCAATATCATGCTGCACAGCGAGCGTTGGGACCTGGACGCTCAGTTTTTCGAGGGCCTGACGGCTGATGTAGCTAATGCCCGTACCACGCGACTCCGCATCGATCTGAGCCTGAACTGAGGGCAGGTTTAACCACCACGCGAGGTAGCCGGGCAGAATGTAGCTGGGGTCTGGGCGCAGTATATAAAAAGTGGCAGAGACGAGAGTGTTCGGAATATCTGTGTCGATACAGTACGCTCGATGCTCTTGGCCTCTGGCTACGACGAGCACATCTCCACGACAGACCTGATAAAGCTCAGGATTTCGCTCAGGGTGGAACCAGACGGAGTTCTCTAGGCTCACACCGCCATCTGCGGAGAAATCCCTAGCTTGGAGCAAGCGGTGAGTCCCATCGGGAACGGAGTGAACGCGACCGCGGCTCAGATAGCCAGGCTGAATGTGGACGAGTTCCGACAACTGAACCCACGGAGAATTTGACTGAGCAGTAGATTGCATACTGCGTAAACTACGCTCTTGCTGGTAATCTGTCAACAGTAGAACCAATACTGACCCCGATCGCGCCATGATGCACTCCAAATGATGTACCTAATGCCTCGGAGCGCCGATCCGTCGAGGGAAGGGGTTATTTGAGGTACACCAGCGGCCGCTGGTACAGTTGGGAGCCGACGCGCAAACGCGCCCAATAAACCCCCGAGGCCACCGAACGCCCCTCGTCGTTGCGGCCATTCCACCCGGCTAGGTAGCGACCCATCCCCCGACCACTGGTCAGTTGACGCACCAATTGGCCATCGACCCCGTAAATAGCCAAGGCGTAATCCGCCTCAACCGGCAGCACAAAGGG
The DNA here is from genome assembly GCA_022826515.1 of Candidatus Latescibacterota bacterium. Next base: position 20,986 of record JAJDUT010000004.1, on the reverse strand, counting down.
AATTCGCGTAAAACTGTTGAACGGATTGGGGTAATTGGCCAGCAGAGCGGCCTTGTCGGGGGTGGTCTGTTCCACCTCCTCCACAGCCGTGGGGACTGCGCCGGGCAAATATCGGGACAGTGCAGCACCGCTGATGATGTGGGCTTCCCCCGCGTTTTCGCGTCGATTGTCGGGCCCGTCGCCGGCCATGCCGTTGGGGATGGCGTCCACCCGCCCGTCGCCATCCATATCGCCGCTAGCCCCCCAATAGGCCGAAAAATCAATCGGATCGGGTGCTTGAATCCACACGACGGGTACCACGGGATCGGCCAAATCAACCTCGTGCGGCAGATCAGGGCCGCCAGCCAACACCGCGAAACCGCCAGCAAAGCGCCGCTTGAGTGGCCCTTCGTCGCCAGGCACGCCAACAAAAAGATCGTCGTACCCGTCGCCGTGGATATCGCCGGCAGCTACGGCGTCGCCAGTAATGGCATCGGGGCGGGCACCGTAGATAACGGTAATGTCGGCCGGTGGGTCAGCCATATCCAGCCGCTGTCCGCGCCGCTGAGGACCGCCATACACCACGTACACCTCGCCAGCGTCGGTGCGGCTATTGCCCGGACCATCGGCCCGGTACGCGCCAATGAATAGGTCTTGGATGCCGTCGCCGTCGATATCGGCCAAGACGATTTCCTCGCCTAGCCGGTCGGGCGAATTCCCGCCACCATCGGCACCGTAAATGACGGTCAGATCGGCGGGCGGCTCCCCGGCTAAATCAATGGCTGCGCGCCGCTGGGGACCGCCGTACACCACGTACATTTCCCCGGCGTTTCCGCGCTGGTTTTCCGGGCCATCCCCAGCGCCGCCAGTGCGATGATACGCATTGCGCAAGGTGCCAAAAGCCGCCGCGCCAATGGCGATATCGTCGTACCCGTCGCCGTCAAAGTCGCCAGCAGCCACAGTCGAACCAGCGTGGTCTAGGGCATCGATGCCGTAGATGATACTCAAAGGGTGTTCCGCAGCCGCCAGATCGATAGTAGCGCCCGAATCTAGCGGGCCGTAGAGGACGTACACCCGCCCTACCTCAACAGCCCCCGAAGCCCCCGAAGCCCGGTCCGCCCCCACCACCGCATCCCGGTAGCCATCGCCGTCGAAATCCCCGGCGGTCATCCACACCCCCAAGCGGTCGTCGCGTTCAGCGCCGATAACGGTAATCAACCCCTCCGGCCAAGGTCGTTGCACCAAATCCAAGCGCCTCCCTGCGGCCCGCAACTGAGCGATGAGTTCGGCCGAGAAAATATAGAGCTTGCCAGCGTTGGCGCGGTCGGGGGCATCGGCGTAAAAAGCGCCCACCAAAAGATCGGCGCGCCCGTCGCCCACGAGGTCGGCCACATGGGTCTTAATACCGAAAAGATCGCGCCGGGCCTCGCCATATAGAGTAACCACATCGCCGGAGTCGGCAGCCAAGTCCAAGCCACCCCCCGAGGGTATGGTGTCAAAGCAAATGGCCACTTCGCCGGCATTGGAGCGATCGTTGGCAGGGCCATCGCCGGCCATGGCCGAAATCACCAAATCATCGCGCCCGTCGCCATCGATATCGCCGGCGGTAATAGGAGTGCCGAATTCAGCATCGTTGACGTCGGGGTTGTACACTGTGAATTGGCCCGTCTGAGCGGTGTCGGCTAGATCCCACACGTGGACTATCTGGGCTGAGACCGGGATGGCGAGACAGCACAGGACCGACAACAGGGTGGCCACGTATTTCATGGAGATTCTCTGCGGAAAACTTGGCGAATTACTGCATCTGCCAAAGTCAAAAGTTGAATTACCAAACAGCCTGTGAATAAAATGCGCGGATAGCGGAATCCGAGGTGACGAGCGGGCAGGCATGCAGACTGGCCAGAGCGACAATGGTGCGGTCAGCAGGGTCGCGATGATCCCAGTCGAGTTCGAGATTTTTGATCCAAGTCTGGACGTCTACCGGGAGAATATCGAGGCGATCAATTTGCTCCAGTTTATCGGTAAATTCCTGAATGGAAATCGGTATGGAGAGCTGTTCTTTTTTTACTTTAATGCCAATTTCCCAGATAGAGATCGAACTAAGAGCAATGCGGTCGGCGTCCGAGATCGCTTGTGCTGCGGTTCGAGATAGCCGATCTCGATTTAGCGTCCAGAATACGAGGGCCGAAGTATCCAAGACGATCACGCCAGCGCTCCCCATTCGTCAGTGGTCGGCGTATTGATGTCTGCGCGATAGACAACTTTGCCCTGAATCGCTCCGAACACCTCTTCCACGGTCTTTTTTTGTGCAATCGGCTGAATGCGCAAAACAGGGCGATTGTGATCTGTGACCACCCATTCTTCGCCGGTTTCTTCAATCTCGCGAAAGATGCGAAGCATATTGGCTTTCAATTTACTTTTTGAAATAGAAGGCATTTCTCCTCCTTTTTGATGTATTATGACCACAGTTATGACTATGGTCATAAAATGCACAAAACCCCTTTGTTGTCAAGGGCACAGACTGCGACCGGCTCGATACCTACTCACCAACCGGCTGACCACAAAGGCGCAAAGCAGAGAAAATACCGTCAGCCAGACCAGCCGTTCGACTCCAGCGCGGGGATACTCGACGTAAATGCGGCCCCAACCAGAATCGTCTTTTAGAGGCAGCGCGCGTGGAGCAAAGAGATGGGCCAAGACGCCCGTCTGACGCGCCGGAGCTATACTCCCCGCAAATCCACCGACGTACAGAGGAAATTCCACGATCTGCCCACAGCCCGTGAGGCGAAGTACGTGTTCGCCCGATCCCTCCGGTCGGAGACGCCATACCAGACGGTGGAGGACCGGCTCCCGCACCGAGGGACTCAGCACACCCGCTCCCTGGACCCATTCGAGTTTGCAGTCCATTTGGGCCGTATCGTCAGCAGGCTGGGCTAGAACCGCAGTCAGCAGCGTTTCAGCGCCGCTCGGGATGGGCGCAAGGGCAAAGCGGTAGTGGGCCTGTATCAACAAGGGAGCGCTCGCCAGCAAAGAAAGGACGACCGGCACTAAAAGAATGCTGCTATAGCGCAAATTGGCCTTGAACAATGCTAGTTGCGCCTGCCAGACCAACAAGGGCTCGCGCCGGTAGAGCCAGATCTCGAAAAGGGCGGCCCACAACTCGTCGCGGGCCTGGCGCAGGCGTTCTCTGCGGACCAGCGCGGCGAATATCAGCGCGACCACTATCCCCAAGACAGCCGCTACACCGAGGATCTCCGCCCAACTCCCCAGCGCTGCCAAGGGCACCATACAGGCGTCGAACGCATAGTTGACCAAGCGGTTGTAGTAGAGAATGAGGGCTTGCATGTCCTACTCCAGATAGCCCAAACCCCTGAGACGCTCGTCGATTCGTTCCTGGTCCGCAGCCGACGGGACATTGAGTTCTTTCTCAATGCAGTGGATGACAAACTCTTCCACACTGCTGTACCCTACCTTCTCGACGTGGGCTTGGGCGCGCTGCCAAAGCTCGTCCTCCAAGACAACTTTTCGTTTAAAAAGCGCCATCTAATCCTCCCAGATCGAATGTCCCGACATAGCGGCCGGCGGCGTCACACCGTAGTGCGCGAGGATACTCACCGGAATATCCCGCAGATGGTGTGGGATGGGCTTCAGCGGTCTATTGCTCAAGAGAACGCCGGGCACCTCCTCGGCCGCCATGCAGTGATCCCCACTCCAAGGAGAGAGATTGTCCTGCAAAACCGCACTCTCCAGTTGGCCAATGGCCGTGGCGCCCGAAGCGCGATACCCCCTCGCATAGCCGATGATCAAGTCCGGTGCTAAGTCCGAATCGGCCCCAGGGTCTGTACGATAGACTCTTTTTACCACCTGCCGACCATCGGCCGGATCCCGCAGGTTGAGCAAATTCTGGCTCAGTTCACTGAGCAAACTTTCCCGAGCCTCGGGCCGCACCGTCCCATGCTGTTCGCGGCCCCTGAGATTGAGGTACAGGGCATTGAGCCCCAAGCCATAGGCCCGAGTTTGTTCCCAGCGCACGTGGCGCTCGTTGAGGATATGGGCCTGATCGAGCGACACTTGGGGAGCCAAGGCGAGATAGCCCTCCTGGGCCAGCCAAGAATTGAGATTGAAAGAGCGCTCGTACGCGGCAAAGCCGTGGTCCGAAAGGACGATGATATCCGCGTCTGCCCCCAGCATGGCGACGGCCTCGCCGAGTAAATCGTCCATGGCGACGTACTGATCGGTAATGGCATGTTGGTACGGGGCGAATTCCGCTCGGTGGCCCGGGTGATCGGGTGCCCAAGCGCGCCAGAGCATGTGGCAGACCTGATCGAGACTGTGGACGTAAAAAAAGAGCACGCCGGTCGCAAAGCGTCCCAGCTCATAGCGCAGTTGGCGGCGGCGTTCTTCGAGGGTCAAGGCGTCCTGACGCAAGAATTCTCCGTAGTCAAAAACGTCTGCTTCGAGGGCTTTGGTATCGTCGGGCATGCCTTGGGTATAGTGTGGGCCAAGAGCTTGGTGCAATTCTTCGCTGGCCTCTGGAGGGGTAGAAATGGGCATGGCCGGATTGCCGGGATGGATATTGATCGGCGTCAGGTAGAGTTGCAGAGAAGGAGCTGCGGCTCGCAAGTAAAAGCGGGCAATGCCCTGCAGGCGTTCCAAGCTGTAGGGCTTGCGCCCGTAGTCTATGGTAATCCACGGACTCCACTCGCCGGACTGGAGGACCAAGCGCTGTTGGCCGAGGACGATTTCGGCGGTCCGGTGCTGCCGATCTAGGTAAATCGCAAAATGACTTTGCACCGGCTCTTCGTCGAGCGTCGGACCGTGGATGGGCAGTTGCGCCCAACTGTTTTCCAACTGGACGCTGATTATCTTGCCGCCGGGAACGGCCAATTCCCCTCCGGCCACTAGGCTGGTGCCCCCGCCTTCAAGGTACGCCGGTACAGTGTACGGCCCCTCAGTGTAATAGGTAAAAGTTCCGTAGGTCCCCAACATATCCGGCGTGCCCATACCCGAGAAAGCGCGCACGGCACAGGGACGGAAAAACGGCAGGTCGGCAAAACTCTCCGCTGGCTGGGAGGGAGGGAAATTGGCCGGCACTTTGAAAATAGTCGTGGGAACACCTTGTTCGGCGAGGATTTCCCAAAAGGGCCGACCCCGGCGCTGCAACGCCAGCTCGCCGGATTCCCCCCGGCGCGCGATAGACAGAAAGGGGGTCAAGGAGGCCGGGTCGCGGTGGACAAAGTCGAAAATGCCGTGATCCTGTGGGTCCAAGCCGGTAATAAAGCTCGCCCACGCCACCGGACTCTGCGGCGGCGCACTAGTTTGCAAAGGTGCAAAACCCCCGCGCTGGGCCAGAGCCTCAAAGTGCGGCATCCGGCCTTCGGTCATCAACGTCCGCAGAATCTGCGGGTCCATGCCGTCGATGCCCAGCACCAGCAGGCGGTCCGGTGGAGGACCAGAGCGGCAGCCCCAAGTCCAGGACAGAAGGCCGATCAGAACGATGGCAAGAACGGCGTTAGACATATTTATCCGCAGATAGCGCAGATGAGCGCAGATGATAGCAAGAGCAGCGTTAGACATCGGACTCAGCGGCCGGGGCGAATACATCTCGGCCCTGCATGTAAGACGGCGGCTCGATGCCAAACAGGCCCAGAATGGAAGGGGGGATATCGAGCAAGTGGGGATTGCGAATGTCTATTTTGCGGTTGCAGAAAAACACGCCGGGCACCAGTCGTGGGTCCACGCAGTGGTCGCCGCTCCAAGGCCGGGTATTGGTCTCAAAGACGGCCTCGGTCACTTGGCCGCTGGCCCCGCTCCAAGAAGCGCGGTATCCGGCGTTGTACCCGATGAGTAAATCCGGGCCATCGTCCGTATAAGGCCCGCTGAAAGAAGCCGCCGTATCCCAAGCCTTGTTGATGGCCATCTCGCCCGTCTCTTGGTCCACCAGACCGGTGAGGCGGGAGCACAGTTCGGCCTTGAGTTGGCGCGATTCCGTCCCAGGGGCGACAATCCCACTAACTTCGCGGCCCCTGAGATTGATGAATAGTCCGGTGAGGCCGAGGGCAAAAGCCCGGGTGCGGCTCCAATCGACTTGGGCCAGCCACTCGGCGCTGTGCGTGTAGCCCTCGTGCAAACACAGGTACCCATTTTGCCACAACCACGTATTGAGATTGACGCCGCGTTTAAAGGAGCAAAAGCCGTGGTCGGAAATGACCATCAACACGGTCTTGGCGCAGTCGATCTTTTCTAGCGTGCGGCCCACTAGGTCGTCCATGCGCGCGTACATATCGGGAATGGTATCAGCCAAGCCGTTGACTTCCCGGCCCCGATTGGCCGGATGGTCGGGATCTAGGGTGCGGAAAAACATGTGCTGGATGCGGTCGGGGCTGTCAAAGACGCAGGCTGCAAGGCCCTTGGGAGTTTTGTCGAGCGCGTGGAAAAACATGGCTTGGCGCTCGTCGTCGAGTAAGTAGGTCTGGTCGAGAAAGGCCCGCTCGTCAATTAAATCGGCATTGAGTGCATCCGTGTCTTCCGCCAAGCCCACGGTGGCGAACTTGCCCAAGCGTCGGGCGAGGTAAGGGGCATAGGACGGAGGGTGGGAAAGGGGCAGGTGGGGATGAGTAGGGTCGATTTGAATGGGGGTGACATACAGTTTGAGCGGTTCGGCTTCAATCAGGTAGAAGCGACACAAGCCGCGCACTCGGACCCCAAGTCCAGCGGCAAAGGCGAGCGTTATCCAGGGGGAATAAACTCGCTTTTGCAGGACTATTTTTTGGCCTCCGATCACCAACGTAGCCGACTCGGCGGCCGGATTTACGGCCAGATCCATGGCGGCTGTTAGTCTTTTGCCGTCTGGGCGCAGCGGGTTGGCGGGACCGGGGATATTGGTGCTTACTTTGCCGCACTCAAGTTCGAGGCGGATGCAGCGGCCCACAGAGGTGTCTTGAGGTCTGGGTCCGGTAAAAAAATAGGTACACTCGCCCTGAGTGCCGCGCAGGTCTGGCGTGCACATGCCCGCGAGCAGAAGCCCCGCGAATTTTTCTGGAGGAAAACTGATCGGCACCCGGACGATGGAACTGGGGATGTGATTGTCCCCCAGCACCTTCCAAAAAGGCTGGCTCCGCCGCAAATTGCGCACCTGCGATCTGCCCAGAGGCAGACGGTACGGGCCGACCCCCAATCTTCGGCGCGAGGCACTGATCCGCGCCGAAGACAGCACGGGCTGGTACGTGTGGGGATCGCGAGTGATAAAGTCATAGATGCGGTGCCTAGAAGCGTCCACCCCCGTGGCAAAGGTCGACCACGCCGACGGCGTAATGGCGGGCAAGGTAGTCTGCAAAGGGCAAAAGGTCCCCTGCTCGGCCAGCTTTTTAAACGCCGGCAGCCGGCCTTCCTCCATCCAGCGGGCCACTAGCTGAGGATCGAGACCATCAAGGCCGATGACCACCACGCGCTCGGCGCTTGCTTGGGCTGCAATTTTTTTGCCGCGACGCCAGCTAAGCAGCAAGCGGAAGGGCAGGATCAGGATGGCGAGCGCGGCGAGAACGAGGGCGGCGAGGGTCCAAAAACCGCTGGCTAGGACAAAGCCAGCGCCAGGACCGACATAGGCGTCGGCCTGTTGGGCAAGGAGGCAAGTGCCGCTCCAAATAAAGAAGGGGAGCCATGCGGAGACGAGTCGGGGAAATTTTTTTTGTGCTGGACTCGAATTAAATTTACTCACAACGGAAGACCAATATCAAGGTGTCTCTTTGTAGCTTTTGTTAATATACAACAATACTCCTTAGCTCTCGCTAGACTTTCCCCACGGGAGAAAACACCATGAGAAAAATCAATCGAGAAATCCTGCCAGCCCTACTAGCGGCGGCGGCTGGCGCACTCGCCCTAGGTGCCGATGCCCCAGGGCGCGTGGAGCCGACCGCCCCAGACAGAACCGCGTATCTGACTTCGACGCCTTGGCTGGAAGTAGTCGAAAAAGAGGTGCCGCCTCTCCAACATGCACGGGCGGACCGCTGGCCCATGATCATGTGGCACGGCGTAGGTTTTGCGCCCCTAGCCGCGGATCAGATCCAGATGCTGTTGGCGCGCGGCTTGACGCAGCATCTGCGGTTGGACGAAGGCATGATCGACGCGGCCAAAGCTCTGCAGGAGGCCGGGTCGCCAGTGATTTTCATGCAGGGCAATGCCGGGGCCTGGCCCTATTCTCTGGCCGCTGATTCCAGTGCTTGGGCGCACCAATTCGACGCCGGCTATCACTACGAAATGGCGGGACGAGGAGCCTTGGGATCGTGGCACGGGGCCTGTCCCAAGATGATCGCGGGCTGGGAGATCATGGCCGACCAAGTGCGCGATACACTCGGTGCCTTTCGGGCGGCTGGGGTTACTGTCGATGCGGTGTGGATGGATTGGGAAGGAGACCCCTATCCCTGGAGCCACCTGTTCAAACAACTCGCACACTGCAAGCGCTGCCGAGTGCAATTGCCGCCGGAAGTGCTGGCGGACGAAGACCAGTACTGGGCCTATTATTGGCGGCACTACCAGCAGCTCTACGGAGCGTACCTGGCCGGGCCGGCGCGCGAAATTTTCCCCATGTGCTCCATCACCAACTGGCACACCGTGTATTCCACTCAGACCAGACCCTTGCTCTACTTTGTCAACAACCGGGCATTGCCGCCGGGCATTGCCCCGTTGTTCACGGCCACCAATCCCGTGGCGTACGGCAACGACAAATTCTGGCAAACAGCGTGGCAAGACGACTACCCCCTAGACCAGCGCCACGTCAACCAACTCCACATGCACAATCTGCTGCGGCAAATTTCCGGCGACACGGCCAACCGCCTAGCCTATGGACCGGAAGTCGCCAGTTTCCCCTGGGTGGCGCGCTGGTGCCCGATTGTGAACCATCGGGAGGACGAGGCCCCGTACATGAGCCGAGAGGCGTACCGCGAGGCCCTGCGGCACATGTGGCTGCGCGGCATCGACGGCATGCAGCTTTTCAATGCTTGGCGCGAGGAGTACGAGGAAATCGCGCTGTTTGAAGTGCTCGATGCAGTCGCCGTGTACGACGAAATGCTCGGCTACCGCGACTTTCTCGACGCCGGCCAAGTGATGAATCTAGCGGAGCCGGCTGTGCAGGACGAGGGAGTACTGTGGTCGGGTTTGCGCTTGGAGGAACAGGCCGTAGTGCGGCTGTTCAGCCAGGGAGAAGGCGCGGCCCGTTTAGAGCTAGAAGTCTGGCCCGGTCACGAGATAGAGTTGGAGGCACCTACCGAGGGTCGGACCTATGTGCTGGGGAGGATAGCCACCGGGGTGGAAATCTTAGAGTAAGCTCAGTCGGGCTCCGCCTCCGCAAATTCGACAAAACAGGTCGCCACAACCTTGTCGTGCCCAGGGGTAGGAGTCTGAACTCCAGCGACCGAATCCGCAACCGCACGCAGGGCAAGGCTAGCCGAGGGCCGCAGGCGCCAGCGTTTGACCTGCTCGACTAGACAATCGCCCACAGAGTCGCTGTCCACGGTCGAAGCGAGAAGCTGGGCACTTTCGACCAGACCGCTGGCCAAGATGACAAAGCGGATAGTTGCACTGCCCGGCAGAGCTCGGCCAGCTTGGAATTCACCGGCAAAGCAGCGGTTGAACGCGTCGAGTTGGGAGCGGACAAACGCATCGATGGTCTCGGGTGCACGCGCCAGATCGTCCGGGGCATAGCCACTCACCTCGCTGGATGACTGCAAGCGCGCCTGCGTGGTGGCGAGTGCGGCTTCTGCTCGGGTCTGATTGACCAACGCCGTCTGCTCGATTTGGCGGACGAAGCGAAAATCCATGTCAAAGGTCTGCAAAGGCTGATCAAAGGCATTGAATTTGAGGATGAAATCCCGGAGGTATAAACGCACCTCTTCCACCTCGTCGGCCAGCGGCTCAAAGACGATAAAGCCGCTGTAGTTTTCGCCTTTGTAGATTTTCTCCCCGACGCCGTAATTGCTGGTGCGCACCTGCCCCATGCGCATATCAAAGCGGTAGTCCTCATTGCCAGTGACGCCTTTCCGAGCGCGGTAGTAAGATTCAAAACTATGGGCCGCCGAGCCGGTCGCTATGCCGTAGGGAGTCAGTTCCTCTCCCCGGCGGTTGGTCGTGAGCCGACTCTGCAGCGGTTGTAGCTCCACCTTGGGAAAGCCCAGATTGTACACGGAGACCGCAAAAACCGTAAAGCGATTGCGCACGTACCCCGTCTGGGGATCGACGTAGTCGCCGTACGTATAGGCATTGTACGAGTGCGGCCCCTGCGAGGACTCCTGCGGCCACAAGGCATTTAGGGCGCGGTCGGTCATGTAGCGGACCTCGACCCGCAGTCCCTCCACGGCATAGGTGACAGTCTCGTCCTCTCCCAGAGTATAGCCCGGCCCTATATCGGGACTGGGCACCAGCAGCGAGACGCGCTCGTAGCGCGGCGGATAGAGGATGGTGCAACCGGCGAGCAGCAAGGCGCTCCATAGCGCGTGGACGGCGAGCGAAATACGCATGTGCTCAGCGCGCCTGATTGTAAAAATCGATTTGCTGCTGGGCGATGGAGCCCTTCTGCGTCAGAGCAAAGACCACCATATTGACTCCTAATTTCAGGTGCGGTTCGTTTTCGCTTTCGCGCTCCCAGAAGGCACCGTACCCCTTGTCGGAATACACCGCCACCAGTCGGTCGCCGAGGAAAATGCCCTCCAAGTAGTACACCGAACTGCGGAAATTGCCCCCGGACAATTCCTCGCCTCCCGGGGGCGGCCCATCGTCAAAGTCGAAAAATACGTGGTAGAGCGGATGCTCGTTGGGGATGGGGACAAAGCGGGCGTCGCGGCCTAGGGCCTGCTTAAACATGTCCCGCAGCGAGGCTTCGGCCGGGCCGTATTCCAGCTCGGGCCGGTCGTTGTCGGCTACCAGAAAGCCGCCGTTGCGCAGGTACTTGCCCAGATTGTCAATTTCGTGCTCGGTCAGTTCAAACGCGCTGCGGGTGGTGATGTACACAAAGGGGGCCTTGAACAGATCCTGGGAGTCGATGAACATCTGGTCGATGACCCGGGCCTCAATGCGAGTGTACTGGTTGATGGCCCGCACCAACTGGGAAATCGAGCGCTGCCGCGAGGGCTGGAGGATGCTGCCCCAAGCCAACCCCAAGTACACAAAGCCTTGGATATTGCGCTTGTCGGCCGGATCCTGGATGACCATGCCCCGGTACTTGCCGGTGTCAATGGCGTCCAGATCTAGGAATTCCGCCTGCATGTCAATGCGCTTTTCCGGCTCCTTCAAACTGGTCATTTCAACGGCTTCGAACTGGGGAACGCCCACCACGCCAAGTCCCATACCTTGGGCACCCATGTCGGCGATAAAGTCGTGGCCACTGCGGGTGCGACTCCAACGCCGGCCCGCGACAGCCTGGTCCAGTTGAGCACCCAAACCACTGAAGCCGCCCACCACAGTGGCCGTCTGATCCCGCTGCACAGATATAATGGGAGTGCCCTCGGGGATAACCTGCTTTTTAAAGGCGAATTCCCGGCTCAACTGGGGGGGCGGAATCAGCAGCGGCGTATCCAATTCTTGCCATTCGAGGCGGACGACCACCTCTTCCTCGGCCTGTTCAACGGGTCGAAAGTACCAGGCGACAAAGATCAGGTGCAACACTAGGGAGATCAGCAGCCCCCAGTAGAGCAAGCGCCGATTGGCCGCAAGAACGGCGAGCGGGTCCGAGGAGCGCACGGCTTTCACAGGTGTTTCCTCGCAATGGTGGCGCGGCGGCGTTCGACAAAGGCGCGGATGTTGGGGGCGAGCAGGCTGCTGTCTGCTTGGGCCGCGCTCAGAATGGCGTCAAACACATCCACGGCCCGCTGCCATTCCCCTAACTTTTGATGGCAAACCCCGATATTGGCCCGGGCGGCTATACCACTCGAAGTGTGGGGGAATTGACGCCAAACCTGTTCAAAGCGGGGAATTAGAGCGCGAATCGCCTCGGCATCGCTGAGTTCGGACGCGGCTTTGAGGCTGTCGGTCAACGCCGCGTAATCTCCGTAGGCCACGGCCTCGCGCAACTCGGGTAACATGGCGGCAGCCTGGGAGGCCGCCGGAGTATCGGGGTATTGGTCTTCGATTTGGCGAAAGATGTCGTACGCCGCTTGGTGGTCGCCTTGATTGTACAACAACTCGCCGAGGGTATAGCGGGCAATGGACGCATAGCGACCCTCGGGAAAGTTTTCGAGGTACGCCGCAAAAGCCCGTTGCACCTCTTTATTTTTCTGGTCCGCATCCCCAGAAAGGGAATTCATCAGACACCAGCCAATGTTGTAGAGAGCTTCCTCGGCCAAGGGGCTATGGGGATAGCGGTCAATGAGCTGCTGGTACTGGTCCTGGGCCTGATCGTACTGCTGCAGATTATAGCGGCATTCGGCTAGGCGAAAGAGAGCATCCGGGGCAATGTTGCGGTCCGGAGCCTGGACCACGACGAACTCAAAGGCAGCCACGGCCTGGGCAAAAAGGGTCTGATTGAAGTACGCGTATCCCAAGTAGTAGTGGGCTTCCGCGGCGTTGGGGTGTTCTGGGTAGCGAGTGATCGAGTCCTGCAAGCGGCCAACCGCCTCTTCGTAGCGGTCCAGTTGCAGGGCGGCCAGCCCGCCCAAAAAGAGGAAATCGGGCGCGTAAAATCCGCTCGGGTACTCTGTCAGACCCGCAGCCGCGGCGTCGGCCACAGCTTGGTAGTCTTCCAAGCGTAAGGCGGCATCGGCTATGAGCCAGTGGCCTTTTTCGCGCAGATAGTAGGTGCGCTCTAAGGGCCGCTCTTCTTCGGCAAAATCGAGGGCGAGCAGCTCCCGGCAGGTGGCAATGGCCTCGCCATAGCGCTCTTGGCGATAGGCGATTTCGGCCAAGGCTAGCGAGTACTCGCCGCGTTGGAGCGGAGAGGAAGCCGTCTGCAGCAAACGCCGGTATAGCTGCAACCCTTGTTCAATGCGCCCACCGGCGATATAAGCCGCAGCCAACAGGCGGGAAGCCGCGGTGAGGGACGAATCTGCGGCGGCGCGCTCCAAATCGGCGATGGCTTGGGCGTGCTGGCCGAGTCTGAAATAGGCCATGCCCCGGCCGTAAAAGGCTTGGTGGACAAAGGACGAATCCGCAGCGGCTAGGGTTAGGTCAAAGTAGGGCAGAGCCGCATCGAGGTCGCCGGCGCGGGACAGAGCCGTGGCGATGAGGTAATTGAACAGCGTTTGCGAGGCCCCATCAGTCTCGGTTTGAGCACCCTCCCGCAGGACTGCCAGCGCCCTTTGGGTGCGCCCCTGCTGCAGCAGGAGGCGGCCAGCTTCGAGTCGGGAGCGCGAGTGAATTTCCGCCTCGCCGCGGACCTGAAGAAAGGAGGCGACCGCCTCATCCCAAGCGCCAGCATCGCGCTGGACTATGGCCGCTTCAAAGCGGGCGATATCGGCTTCGGGTTTGTCGCCCAGCTCTTCGTCTAAGCTCTGATAGATCTGGATGGCATCCGCGTACTCGCCACGGCCGTGGAGGATGCGGGCGCACTGGAAAAGGGCGCTGTGCCGATACCCACCAGCCTGCGGCGAGGCCGCTAACGCCTCGAAAATGTCGAGGGCCTGCGCGGTGGTGACCGCCTCGTGCTGGCGCTGCAGGGCCAGCCCCAAATTGAAGCGCAGGTCCACTTCGTAGGTCGAACTGGGGAAGGCTTCCAAGTTGCGGCGCAATTCCGATTCGGCGCGGCGGAAAAGATCGGCCCGCTCCTCGGGCGCGACCTCTTCCGCTTCAGCGCGACCGAACCAAGCCCGGGCAATTTGCAGTCCCACCCCTTCGAGGGGCAGACCAGCTTGGGCCGCAAAGGCGGCATAGTCGTCGCGGTACGCGCTGTATTCGTGCACGGCCTCTAAGTAGTTCCCAGTTTCAAAGTAGCGGTTGGCCAGCAGCAATTGCAGCCGCGCCCGGCCAAAATCGTCCTGTTGCGCTTCTAGGGCGCGCTGGTACACCGCGATACTGGCGGCCACATCGCCGCGCTGGTAGTGCAACTGAGCCTGGCGCAAATAGGCTTCCTCGGACAGACGGCGCTCGTCGGCAAAGCGCGCGGCCACCAAGGAGTATGCCTCCACGGCCAGCGCGTACTCCCCGGTGCGCTCGCGGCACTCGCCAATGCGCAGCAGGGCCTTGGCGGCAATCTCCAGCTCGGTCTCGTCGACTAGGCCGGCAAGTTTGTTGCGCTGCATGCGCAGGATCTCGCGCTCGGACATGCGGTCGAGGCGCTGTGAGTCGACCAGCCGTTGGTAGCTGGGAATGGCTTCGGCAAAGCGCTCCAGCGCAAAGTAGCATTCGCCAATTTGAAAGAGCGCCCTGCTAGTGCGATACCCCGAGGGAAAACGCCCGACCAAATCCTCGAAAACCGCAATACTCTGGGCGTATTCGCCCAGTTGATAGTGCGACCAGCCAATATCATACAACGCATGAGCCACGTAAGGACTAGTGGGATAGCTGGCGACCAGTTGCCGCGCTTCGTCGATGGTGCGGCGATACTCTCCCATGCGGTACGCGCAGGCCACGGCCCGGCTGCGGGCGAGGGCCTGGAGCGTCGGGGTAGCGGAGAGGGTCTCGGCGGCGACAAACGCCTCCACGGCCTGTCCCAATAAGTCGTCGGCCCGGCCCTGGTGCTGGACGCGCTCTTTGTCGCTGCGAGCCTGCGCCGCCCTTTTGAGTTCTTCTTCGCCCATCTTGAAATAGGCATTGCCAATTTGGTACGCGGCCACTTCTTGCAGGGGCGCGTCTATCTGGCCGACAGAAACTCGAATGGCCTCCATCGCGAGCAGTTTGTGCCGACTGCGCATGATGTGGCGGTAGTTTTCAATGGCCTGATCGTAGGCCCCAGAGGCGTAGAAGTTCTGGCCGTGCTCAAAGCGGGCCTGCATCTCCTCGGCCGTGGGCACAAAGCGGGTCGCAGCCGCGGCGAGGGTCAGTAGAGATAGGATGACTAGCGGAATCATAGATTGTTCCCCTGTAAGGGCGGTTCGCGAACCGCCCCTACGAATGACCCATTATCGTACACTCCTAGTACACAACTCCGACGACCCCGGCGACGCGTTCAGCACCCGTATCCACCTCAACTTCCACCCGGTAGAGGTACAGGCCCGGGGCCACTAGCGAACCCGTGGCATTGCGCCCATCCCACAAACCCGGGGGCCGGCTGTCAGTTGGCAGCCGCACATAGGCACCGGCCGACAGCGGCGGCGGACTGAGATCGCGCACCAAGCGTCCACTCAGATCAAAGATGCGGATACCCACCTGTCGCGGGGCCTCGACCTTGGAGAGGGCGAATTCGATAGTGGCAAAATCGTTGATCCCATCGGCGTTGGGGCTGAAGACCGGCGGGTGGACGCGCACTTGGGAGAGCGCCCGCTCCTCCGAGGTCGCAGCCGACAGCACCCACGAATAAGGTGCATTGCTCTGCGGGTCAACAGCCGCGTTTTCGGCCGCGTTGAGCGGGTTGTCAGAATTGGGCGCAAAGAGGCGGGCGCGAAACGCATGGATCGCCGCGTGCGTTCGCGTCCTAAAGCGAATTTGCAACTGGGCGTCTTGCCGTAGCGGCTCGGCCAAGGAGATGGTGAGCTGGTCGCGAGTCGAGTCCCAAGTCTCGATCGCACTACCTTCCAAGCCGGTGATTTCTTCGAGCACGGCCGGCGCAGGCACGTCGATGCGAATCTGGGCCAAGCCCGCGTCGGTGTCGGCGAATTCCACATCGAGCGTGTAGGTAAAGGAGGTATCCCGGCCCATGGAGACGCGATTGGGGACAATGCGGCCCCACGCCTTAGAGACGGGCACTTGGTCGAGATCAAAATCGATCTCTAGATGCTCGAAAACAGGGGTTTTCTCGGGGGAGCGGGTCGCCATGTTGACCCGGTATTGCAAGAACGCACGCGGTTCCTCAGCTGGGAACCAGATGTCCCCGTTGGTTAGAGGCGCACTCCATCCCCCTGTCGGATCAGCTAGCGCGGCGGCTTGGTCGGCGCTGCGGAACTGCACGGTGAGTTCCGTGCCAGCGGGAACCGTGGCCTGCCAGCGCACCCGACCTACGTTCTTGACCACGTTCGGAGCGCCGAGGTCGAGCGGTGCCGAAATAAACGTTCCCCGCTCTGCGTGCAGGCTGCCGTACACCTCTATTTCGGCCACATTGGGCTGGGTGATGGCGTTGATATCGACGATGACCAAGCGCAAATGGCGCGTCCACAGCGGCGGAAAGCGCACCTCACTGCGGATGAAATCGACGATGTCGCGCAGGATGGCCACTTCGGTCCAGCGGATCTGGTCGTCGCTGACCTGAATGGAGTAACCGCGCAGGGAGCGGTCGAAGAACTGCTCTTGGGTGCGGCCCCGGGTCAGAACCCGCACAGCGTGGATTTTGCGCCGCGTCCCCAAGTCGATATCGGCATTGAAATTCAGGGCGTTGATCGGCGGATTCCACGAGGTATTCAAATCGCCGTCGAGCACCTCCGGGCGGTTGGAGATCCGGTCCTTGGCCAAATTTTGGCCGCGCACTTGTTTGAGGACAATGCCGCCGGCTAGCGAGCCAATATCCGTCCCACCTAAAAAGCCGGCGATGGGCTGGCCGATGGACAAAGCCGGCTCTAGCGTGCCTTCTTGCACCAGATGCCAAGCCTCGTCCCGCGCCACCTCAGCAGTCGTCCACCCCTCATCGGTCTGCAACTGGTCACTCCAGTACCAAGGCTGGCGGGTGCGATCGGTCGTCGTTTGCACTGTCGAGGTATCTCCCGCAGCAAATTCCACGGCCAAGGTCGCGGCCAAACCATTGCCGTGACCGCGACCGCGATTGACCACCAGCGCGGCGATGTGGTTGTCGCCGCGCACCACCGGCACGGCAAAAACTCGCGGCTGCACCACGCTGGAATCACTGCCGACCAGTTCGCCGTTGAAGTACGCGGCCAAGCTGTCGGCTGCAGCTATATGCAGCAAGCCCTCGCCAGCTTCGGGGGCCTCAAAGGTGGTGCGGTAGTAGAGCGCGCTGCGCCATGCGGTCTGCTCCCAAGTGAGTTCCTCGGTCTGGACGGTGGAGCATACTGCGACTAGGCCGACAACGGCGAGCAGGACCCGTTCTTGCAGAAGCCGTCTCAACATTCTACGTGCGCTCCACTCAACCTCATTTCACATCCGCGTTCATCTGCGTTCATCTGCGGATCCTTGCCGTCGGGGGGCCGCCATAAGGGCTTTAAGACAACTTCTCAGAATCGTGGGGATCATTCGTCCACCGCGCAGCGAAAGCCGACATTGCCATCGGCGCTGAACGGGCTGCAGGCCCGGCGGTACGAGGCGCGCAACAGATTGGGAGCATTGGACCACGAGCCCCCGCGCACCACTTTCAGCGTTCCGTCCGCCGGTCCAAGGGGATTGCGCTCGTGTTCGCCGGTATAATACTCGCTGTGATACCAGTCTGCCACCCACTCCCAGACATTGCCGGCCATATCGCGGACCCCATAGGGCGATTCCCCTTGTGGGTAATGACCCACCGGCGAAGTAAAGGAGTACCCATCGCTGGCGTCGACGTCACAGCAAAAATCCGTTCCGTAGTTGGCCCTAGTGCGATCGATGCCTTCACCCCAGGGATAGGTGCGTCCATCGGTCCCCCGGGCGGCTTTTTCCCACTCTGCCTCCGTGGGCAGGCGCTTGCCGACCCACTGGCAATAGGCTAGGGCATCGGGCCAGCCCACCGAGATGATCGGATGGTCGTCCGGGGCCGATCGGATCGGCAGGTTCATGGCTTGGGCATAGGCATTCCACTCGGCTGTACTCACTTCGTGGCGGTCAATCCAGAAGCCATTGAGATGCACAGAATGTGCGGGGCGCTCGTCACTGGCACCGGAGTCGGAGCCCATGATGAAGGGACCGGCCGGGATTTTCACCATGCCCGGCGGGTCCTCAGAGTCCGTCGGCCCCGAGCCCTTATCGCAGGCGCTTAGACCGACACTGAGCAACAGGACTACTACGCGTTTCACAAGTCTCCTCTTTGGGCGCGGTCCCCTAGGTCTGGTTGCGCCAGCGTTTCCACTAGGGGAATAAAATACTGAGTGTGCGATCCTTTGACGGCAAACTGGCGCGCTAGGCGGCGAGCGTCCTCCAAGCGGTCGTTGTGGATCAAGGTCTGCGCCAGAGCCGGGAAGAGCACAAAGATGTATTCGCGCCGGATCTGGGGCGCTTCGAGGGCCTGCAAAAGAGGCGGCAGGGCCTGCTGGTACTGCTCCAACAGAAAGTGAAGCTGGCCTTTGATCAGCGCAGCGAATCCCGGATCGGCCGGGGCAGAGCCGACGATGAAGGGAAAGCGCTGCAGGGCGCGTTGCAGGACCGCGGCCCGGTCGCCGGAGATGGCCTCGCCGCTCATCGCAAAGGTCCGCCCCCACTGCACCGCAGCCCACAGATCGCCCCGCAGAGTAAAGGGCGCTTCCCAGCGGGCCGCTCTGTAGTACGAACGAGCCGTTGGAAAATCGCGCACAGCAAAAAGTTGCTCTGCCACTTGCAGGGCCAGCAGCCCCTGTTCCCGGTGGCGCATCCACTGTTCAGCGCCGCGCTGCTCAGCCGCGGAGAGTCCTTCCCATAGCTGCTTGGCCAATCGCCGGTAGCGCGTGGCATTGTGGGCGTTGTACCGATCCATAGGCGGCCGACTGAACAATTCGGCCATGGCTTGGAAGACCCGCAGGCGGCCGACGGGCAGATCGCCCAGCAGGTTTCGGTACTGAGCATCGCTGCGCAGGCGTTCCAACTCGACAGGTTCTTCCACGACTTGCGGCACAGCTTCGACGACCGTGCGAGCCAACAGGGCCTGTCCCGCCACCGAAGGATGCAGGTGATCGGCCATCAACTCCCAGCCCACGCCCTCGGGAGGAGCAGCCCGATCAAAGGCCGCTTGCACATCGGCCAACCCAGCCCTGCTCTGGCGCGCCACGCTGTCGATCACCGCGTTGAAAGAGCGCGGTGCCCGCCAGGGCATGGTGTCGAGTTGGCGACCCTTGGCAAAGGCTTGGCGGGCCGCCGCAGGACGCTGCAAGTGGACTAAGCCCCGGCCCCTGAGATACCATAGATAGGCGTGTTTTTCCCACAACTGAGCCGCCGCGGTCAAATTCTCCAACGCCTCCTGGACAGCCTCTAAGGGCGGGGTTTCCATCACCAGAACCTCGGCGGCCTTGGCCACCTGTTGCTGCCACTGCCGGGCTAGATGCTCCTCTAAAGGAGGGGCGGCCCCAGCGCCGGGCGCGAAGCCAGCCTCATTGGCCGCCAAGGTGCATAGGATTAGCGGGACCTCGGCTTTGCTACAGGCAGCGGCCACACTTAGCAGGTTGGCGCACAAATGCTCGGGAGCGGCCCGGCGGCGCGGGCTGTCCAGCGCGACTTGGCCGCGCTCGGCCATAATCCGCGCCAAGGCCGTGGAGGAGACCTCGCTGCCGCGAAAATAGTCCAGTCCCGTCTGCACCAAAGCAGTGAGCCGTCTCTGCATGAGAAAGTAGTGCAGCCGGTTGCGCCAGGGCGAATGGTGTTCATCAACCCCGTAGATCCCATTGAATTCATTGTGGCCGGTGTACACCACCACTAGGTCCGGCTCCAGTTGCAAGGCGTCTTCGACCACTCTGGCAACGGCAAAACTGGCGATTGACGTGATCCCTAGGTTGAACACCTGGACCTCTTTATCAGGCCAGATGTCCCGCAGCATGGCCGCCAAAAAGGACGGAGCCGCCAGGGATTGGATGTAGGGATAGCCCTGGACCGTGGAGGCACCGGCGAAGACCACGCGAAGGCGCTGGCGGGGGGCCGGCTCGAAAAAGGGCTGGCCCCCCATGCGGCCGCTGCCGATGAGTTTGCCTTGATAACGTTGAAAGAAAAAGCGCTTGGCATAGAGGGGGTTGATGCTGCGCAAGCGCCGCTCATCGCGCTCGACCAAGTTGACGAGAAAAGGCTCGGGAGCCAACGCCGGGACCAAGTGCAACAGCAGTTCCGCAACCACGACGAGGACCAACCCCAGTCCCAGTCCAGCGAGGCGGAAGAGCCACGCTTGTTGACGGCTGGTCATGGCGGCCCCGCATCCGCAGATGACGCAGATGGACGCAGAATAGGGAGCCACGCTCGTTGACGGTTGGTCATGGCGGCCCCTCCCTCAGCAGCCGCGCTCCCACCGAGGCATAGCGCCCGTGCGGCACTTGGCTGAGGCGGTTGGCCGAGCGCAGGCGACGGGCTCCGTTGTTGTGGAAATAACCACCCCGGAGAACGCGCTGTATCCCGGCTGTGGGACCGGAAGGATCCACTTTGGGAGCACTGCCGTAGTACTCGGGACTGTACCAGTCATGCACCCACTCCCACAGATTCCCGTGCATATCGTACAAGCCCCAAGGATTGGGTTTTTTCGTGGCCACTAACTGGCTGTGTCGCAGGCCGACGTCCCAAGTATTGCCAGTGTGCCAAGCAAAGTCGTCCAGCAGCACCTCGTCGTCGCCAAAAGACCAGCGGGTAGTGGTACCAGCCCGGCAGGCGTACTCCCACTCGGCTTCCGTGGGCAGGCGATAGAGTTCAGCACCGGCGCTAGCGTTGAGAGCCGCGGCGAATTGCTCGACGTCGAGCCACGACAGGCCCGCGGCCGGATAGTCCGGTCCTTGGAGGACGAAATCCAGGCCAGCCCACGGCTGCGTATCCATGACCGCAGTCCACTGTTGCTGAGTGATCTCGGTCTGCGCCAGATAGAAACCCCGAGTAATTTGCACCTCGCGTTGCGGTGCCTCGTCGTCGTCCCGTCCCGGTTCGGTCGGAGGCGAGCCCATGACAAAGGTGCCCGGATCAATCCAGACGAAGGCCATCTCGACCCCATCCGGTAGTTCGGCCACCAGCGCGGGTCGCTCCGCCGCTGTTTCCGGCTCGCATCCCCAAGCGATGAGAGCGAGCAGTAGGATTTTATAAAATTTAAGCACGTACATAGTTACAACCCGGCCTAAGTACACGACAGTAGGCGGTA
>JAJDUT010000104.1 GCA_022826515.1 Candidatus Latescibacterota bacterium | reverse complement strand
ACGATAGGTTGGCCATGACAGGTTCCTTGGACGAGAAAGCATGGGTTTTTTTGGCGAAAGTCGTGCTCAATCTACTGAGGAGCCTGTTTTTATTCAACCGAGCTACCCAAAAAAACACCGATTCATGCACCAAAGCCCTTTAGTAGTACAAATTTCTTGTCGGCGAGTTGTTGAATTTCTCGTGGAAGTTTTCGATAGCAGGCCCAAAATGTGTGGCTAGCTTTATAAATCGCTGCACCTGCCTGCCCGCAAATCATCAAGGGCTTCATCGCGCAGCGAATTGAGCTTGCCTGCCTTCACGTCTTGCTCAAACTGCGTACTCCATGCTTCCCACTCGGCGACCAAGATTTTGTGAAGCTCGTGTTCGAGGGTTTTCAGCAGACCCTCTCTCGTCCTTTCTTCGCACTTTACCTCTGGGACATCCCGTATCCATCCTATCCAACCATCGCCGTTTTGTTGGATGCAGGCCGTATAGGTTTCGGCAAAGTCCGGGTCCTCGATTTTGGCAGTATGAATGTGCGCCATCTATGTCTCCTTGCTTTTAAGGAACATAGACGAAAGCAAGGCCAGCTTGCAAGTACTACCGGTCCCACGGAAACGCAAACGTCGGCCCATTAGCATAGCGCCGCATCCCGATCTCCAAGGTCTCCCCAGCCCCCGGCGCTAGCTCCACGGCGAAGGACGAGTCATCTATTGCAGTTTCCTTTCCCCCCACGCGCACGCTGGTGAACTGGTGCTCGGCGTAGGCTCCGCCCTGGACGATTACTGCGCGCCCGGCTACTGGGTCTGTGTTTACCAGCGTCAGCGTCATGGAGTCCGCGCCGAGCCGTTCCACTAGCGCCCCTACGCCTTCGGGCATTCCCGCCCGCCCGGCTTGCGGATCGAAGTAGCGCACCCGGCAGTGCAGCGGCGAGCCGTGGCGCGGCGTCAGCCCGCCCAACATGAGTTGGGTTAGTCCGCCGGGGATGGCTGGGTTGAATGGGTTGGGATTGTCCGAGAGCCGGGTGTCTGGCGTCGTTGGATCGCGGCGCACCTTCTCCATTTGCGTGCGGAGGCGGGCAAAGTCGGCCTGTAGCGCCGCTTCTGGATAGGTGGAGTCGCGTCCCTCCAAGAAGCCGAACCAGCCGCTTTCTGCGTTTAGTCGGCTTAGATCGGCTCGGTCCATCGACCAGTAGTACACCTCTTGTGCTCCCTGCGCGTAGCGGCTTGGCTGAAACTCGTACCAGCCCTCGTCTCCGTGCATATGCGGGTACATCATTTGCCCGTCGATTTCTTTTCCGTTGGCGTTGATTTTGTCGATCATCTGCCGCCACACATCGACGAATTGCTGCTCGCCCGACAGCAATAGCGCATTGCCAAAGCCCGAAATCCCCAGCCCGTGCGTGTTGCGGCTGGACATTGCCCCGGTCTGGGGCACTTCAACGGTAAAGGCCCATCCGTAACATCCTCCGTACCACTTGCCGTCGCACTCGCCGCCAATGGTCCCATCGAGTCCGATATTAGTCGGGATGATCCCGTCGTTGGCCAGCGTGCGCTGCCGCCAGGCTTCGACGTATTCGAGTACCCAGTTCTTATACTGGCCTTCGCCCGTCAGCGCGTACGCGTTCAGCCCCAAGGCCGTTGCCACCATGTTCTGCGGATGGTCGCCGACGACATCGGTGTAGTCTTTGAAGTGGGCCAGCATCTCCTCGAAGTTGCGCTCTCCGTGCAGGGGAATGAAGCGCTCCTGCACCTCGTCGAGCGGATCGCCGACCCAGTCGAGCGCCGTGGCCTTGCGCAGCAGCGGTCCGCGGCTGCCGTTGAACAGGCTCTTGATGATTTTGCGTTCGGGATCGTAGTTGGGAGCCTGGGGATCGTCGCCCATGTAAAATCCGGCGAAGCGCCGCACTCGTTGCTCAAAGGCTTGCTCGCGTGGGTTCATCAAGCCGTGCAGGTTGAACGTCGTCAGTCCTTCCCCGTTGTGGACCCAGTCGAACATCACTGGAAATTCGCGGTAGTACATCCCGTCCCGAGTAAAGGGGACTTCCGTGGTTTTGGCCTCGGTGTATTGCTTGAGATGCCCCTCCCATGCCAACTGGCACATATCGTACAGATGGGCCCCACCTCCCAGTACGTAGAGAACCGGCCAGTGGACCAGATTCTCGATGGCGTCGTCCGGCCCGTCGTTGCCGCCCCAGCGCGGGATGCACTCCAAATAGCCCCGCTCGTCGAAGTACTTGGCGAAAAATTCCGTGCATCCTCTGGTTTGCGCCCGAATTAGTTCCCACTCCAGCAGCGCCCAAGCAGGCGGCGGCATTGGCGTGTCAATGGCGATGGCGCGGGGATTTAGATAGCTCATGGATGGTTCCTTTGTTAATTGTGGATTGACGAATCGACAGTGAGCGAAGAGCGAAGCGATCGGCTAAAATCAAATCCAGTTTTCAGTCGTAAGGTTGTGAATCCTTGCAAAGTGCTTCAGGTTGTTCGTCACCAGCGTGAAGTTATTGGCGAAATGTTGTATCTCTTCCGAGCGTTCTCGACGAAATTACTTCCTCGACAATTTCTTTGGCTTCTCGAGAATCCTGCCAAATACCGCACAACCCGGATCCCTGTGTCACGGCTTCATCAGGGACTCGAATTTCGACTTGGGTTCCATCGGGAAGCTGGATATTTTCGTCAATGAGAATTTGATTGTCTTTGATATGACCTCGAACAATCATACGTAATGCTCCTTCCTGCTTGGGACCGGTGCGGAGACCTGTCCCGCGTAGCTTGGATGTGGTCTTCCTTGCAGTGGATGCTAAGAATGCTGTTTATATAAGAAACCGTCTCATCATCAGCAAGACCAGTCGGACATACCTTACAACACTACCCAAACCATGGCGCAACCGCCCTATCCTCAGCACCTCAATCCCAAGCTGACCCCCGAAATCGCCGAGGATGTGGCTTTCTTCCGCAAGTGGGGCTACCTCGTCGTCGAGGATGCCATTACTGAGGCGCAGGTTGAGATCCTGTGCACGGCCCTCGACGCGGCCTGCGCGCGCGGGGACAGCAGGCAGTTTATCCACCAGCTTCTCGAAGAGGACGAGGACTTTGCCTTCCTGCTTGATAATCCGCCTGTGCTGGCGAGGATGCAGGCCATTCTGGGCACCTGCGTCCAGCTTCACAGTGCCACGGCCCGCATTACTGAATCGGGACAGGAGGACCAGAACTGGCACCGCGACGTGCCTTGGCCCATTGATCCCGACGGCACGCCCTACGGCGCGCTGCCCGGTCAGATCAACTGCGGTTATTACTTAGACGAATTAGACGAGGACAACGGTGCCATTGTCATCGTTCCCGGCAGCCACCGCGCCCCCTTTCGCCCGCCCGAAGGTCATCCGCGCTTCCCGGAGGAGAAGTGGGTTTTCGCCCGGCCGGGTCAGGCGGTGATGTTCGACGGCTGCCTCTACCACCGAGGCGCGGCCAACCGTTCGGCGGTGCGCCGCCGCGTCTGCCTGATGTGCTACCAGACCGCTTGGATGAAATCCCGCGAGCCCTTCGACGGCCCCTTTGCGCAGAAAATCCGCGAAACGGGTACCGACCAGCAGAAAATGCTGATGGGCGCTATCGAAAAATGGTAAGGAGGAACCAACCATGTTAAACACTGCACAAGTTGAACACTACCACACCGAAGGCTACGTCGCCGTCCCCGGCTTCCTCAACGCCGAGGAGGTTGCGGCCTTCCTGCGCGAGATGGACGCTGTCAGCGCCGGCAATACGCTCGCCAACCACGACGTCACCCGGATGGAAATGGAGCCTAACCAGCCTCCCGATGGCGCGCAGGTGCGCCGCCTGTACGAGCCTTGCAGCCATTACGAGGTCTTCCGGGAATTCTCCGCATCGGAGCGCCTCCTCGACGCGGTCGAGGCTCTGCTCGGCCCGGACTTGGTCTTTCACTACAGCAAGATCAATATGAAACCGGCTGGCGTCGGCTCGCCCGTCGAGTGGCACCAAGACCTTTCCTACTACCCGCTGACTCATCGCGGCTCGGTGAGTATTCTTTTTTACCTCGACGATGCCACCGTTGAAAACGGCTGTTTGCAAGTTATCCCCCGCCGCCATCAGAGCGACCTACTGTCGCACAGCACTGATGGGTTTTTTCAAGGTCGGGTTACGGAAGTGGTCGATCAATCGCTGGCCGTGCCGACCCCCGGCGAAGCGGGCACGGTCATCTTCATGCATGCGATGACTCCCCATGCCTCCATCGCCAACGTCTCCGACAAGCCGCGGCGCACGCTGATCCTCAGCTACCGCGCCGCCGATGCGTTCCCGATTTACACTGGCGAAATGACGTATAAGACCGAGGCGAATGCGCACCTAGTGCGCGGCCGGTTCGCACACACAGCGCGTTTCGAGGACCGCACCTTTCCCATCCCGCTGTACAAGGACGCCATTTCCTCGCTCTACGACTTGCAAGAGCGCTCGCGCCAAGGGGAGATGGTGGCTGGTTAGGTAGCGCAGGACTCAATGGCGCTCTCTCAATGCTCCGGTCGTTTGCGGATAGCATGTTTCAATGCCCCCCAACTGTATTGGGCTATGTGGGTCTGGTCTTTAGGTCGCAAAAACAATAGGTCATTCGCCCGCTGTTGAGGCCAAGAGAAAACAAGAGCATCTTCTTCTATAGTGCTGGATACGATCTGTCCATTTTCTTCTTCAACCCTCCATAGATGAGCGTCGTCTAGGTATAGTGCTACCTGCCAGTCGGGCTGGTCGCTGTGTGGTCCTATAACACTTAATTGATACACTCGTTCAGAAATGCTTTTTATTTCTATTTCTACAGTGCGCCACTGCTGAATCCGCTCAACGACGTCTCGCACCGGCGCGACCCATAGTGCTGGATGCTGCTGGGATAGGTAGTGCAAATGCTCGGCAAAATTCTCGGTGGCTACTCGGCAAAAGCCCGGTTCGTCAATCGGGTGTAATGCTTCAACTAACCAGCCTTTGCCAGCGATTGTAAGCTCGACTGCGCTATGCCATTGTTCAACCGTGCTACACGGAAAAAACGCTTTTATCGACATCAAATCGACCGTAGCGGGATCGTTATACACGGCACTTCCGTCCGTGGGTGGCCCGGCCCTACCACTCTGGTAGATTGAACTGGCTACTGCGGAGACGACAGCATTGGTTCGCGAAAATGGATAGGCCAAGCTAACGATCGGTTGGCCTAAAAACAGCGAATCTAATATAGCTTTAGAATTGATGAGTTCAGCCCTCATTTGACGGACTTCTATCGTGTCTAATGATGCGTGACTAACAGTGTGACTGGCCATTTCGTGTCCCCTTGCGGCGGCGGCTTGCCACTCGGAGATAGGAGCGGAAGGTCTGACGTTTATGAATTTGCCTTGGCGAAATAACTTATCAACAATTAAAAAGAACGTCCCGCGGAATCCGTAGCTTTCCAAAAGAGGCATCGCCCGACGGACATGAGAGATGTAGGCATCGTCAAAGGTGATACTAACTGCCGCTTTAGACGCTGAGGGCCAAGGTAGAACTTCGGCTTCTATGCCAACTTGAGCCTCAAGCGTGGATCGAAAAAAAAGAATCGATATGGATAGAAATATGTAAGCAACGTACTCTTTCATCGATTTCATAACGCGACTCATTCTGTGCAATGTAGTGTAGTAGAGTTGGCTTCTTTCTGGACAGCGTTTGACGCATATCTTACGTTGGCTAACGTAGTAACTTTTATCGACAACCGACAGGAACGCCGCCGATGTCCCAACAAGGCCCTAAAGAGAACTTCGACCAGCTCATCCGCGATGGCTACTGCTTGATAGAAGACGTCCTCGATTCCGACATGCTCCACCGCCTGCGCCAAGTCACCGACCAGCTCCTCAACGCTCAAAGCCACGAAATCCGCGCTCAGCAGCGCTCCACCGGCAGCATGATCGATGTCGGTGTCCACTCCATCTTCGCCGAACTCGTCGCCTACCCGCCCGCCCGTGCCGCGCTCGAAACCTTGGGCTTTCTGCGCCCTCGGTGGATGTCTGGCTACGTCATCAGCAAACCGCCCAATAGCCCGGCGCTGTTCTGGCATCAGGACTGGTGGGGTTGGGACGATCCTTCGAGTTATACGCCCCTGCCCCAGCAGCTTTTTCTGATGTACTATCTCGTCGATACTACGCCGCACAACGGCTGCCTGCGCCTGTTGCGCGGCTCGCATCTGCAGCGCCACCGCATGCACGACGAGGTGCCCGATGCCCACACCGACGAACTCCGCCGAGTGGTCGATCCCGATCATCCGGCTTATCGGTCGATTCCCGAAGAAGTGGATGTGCCCGTGGCGGCGGGCGATGTGGTCATCGGCGACGCGCGGCTGTTGCACTCGGCTCACGCCAACAAGTCGGCCCAGCGCCGCACCGTCATTACCCTGTGGTATTTCCCGTACTTCGATCTGCTCTCCGATGGCCTCCGCGCCGCCATCGCCCGCCCCCGCGAATGGGTCGGCTGGGACGACGAAGCTAGAGCACAAGTTGCCGATCTTCTGCCCTCCTATGAGGGTGCCGCCGAACCCGTGCCTTGGAATCGGATGCCGGGCGAGGCGCTCACGCACTAAACGAGGAGCCTTGCTATGGACTCGATCTTGTTGGACGACAGCCGCATGCAGTCTTTCATCGCCGACGGCTATACAGTGGTCAAAACGGATTTGCCCGCGGAATTTCACCAATCCGTTTACGGGCAAATAGAGGAGGTCTTGGCTGCCGAGGGCAATCCGGGCAACAACCTATTGCCTCGCATCCCCGACTTGCAGCAGGTGTTTGACCACCCCGAGGTGGCGGGTGCTCTGACCAGTATTTTGGGGCCGGGGTACTATTTACATCCGCACCGGTTCTGCCATTTCAACAAGCCGGGCTCGGAAGGGCAGCGGCTGCACAAGGATAGCTGGAGCCGGCGGCACCACCGGCTGCGCTGGGCCATGGCCTTTTACTATCCGCAGGACACGCCGGCCGAGCGCGGCCCCACGGGCGTGGTCCCCGGCAGTCACTATCGCAACCACCTCGACCAAGAGGATGAGGAGCGACAAGTCGCGCTCGCGGGGGAGGCCGGAACGGTCGGTATTGTCCACTACGATCTGTGGCATCGAGCCACGCCCAATAGCACCGAGCAGGCTCGCTATATGGTCAAGTTCCTTTTTGTTCGTCTCGAAGAGCCGGACGGGCCTAGTTGGGATGCGAGCGGGGAGCCTTGGGCCGGGAACGGTCACGCCGAGGCACCCATGTGGCACAGTATGTGGGAATGGTACGGCGGGCAGTCCGCGGGTCTTGCTGGCGACGGTGAGCAGTCGGCGTTGCTGCAGGCGCTGATGGGCGATTCCGAGGCGGCGAGTCAAGCGGCGGCCTATGCCCTCGGTCGCACTGGGGAGCCAGCCGTGGGGCCGCTGATGGACTGTTTGCGCCAAGGATCAGAGCACGTGCGGCGCAACGCTGGCTATGGTTTGGCCGCTGTTGGCCCGGCTGCGGTCGAGGCGCTAGCGCAAGCCTGCGTGGACGACGATCCGGCTGTGCGGCTAACCGCGGTTGATAGTTTGGGCGATATGGGTCGGGAGGGTGCCGCAGCAGTGTCGGCATTGCAGCGGGCGTTGGGCGATGCGTCAGACGAGGTGCGGGGCCACGCCGCCGAAGCCTTGGGGGCCATGGGCACATTGCCCTCAGTAGTGTTGGAAGAACTGGCCGGAATTTTGCGCGACGACGACGAATGGGTGCGGCGCAATGCCGCCTTGGGCTTGGCGCGGCTTGGCCCGGCCGCCGAGGCTGTGCAGCCGGCCGTGGCAGCGGCTCTAGACGATCCGAACCGCTACGTCAGCGCCAAGGCGGCCAAGACCTTGGAGCGCATTGGAACGCCGGAGGCGACGGAGATATTGTTCGACTATTTGTTTGCCGCCCGCTGGTGCCCCATCACCACCAAGGATACGCCGTATTAAGAACTGATGGGACCTACCCCTAGCCCCTTCCTGCGAATTAGGAATTACGAATTGCCCCACCCCAATTCCTAATTCTTAATTCCTAATTCGTAATTCCTAAGCCTATGCAAACTCCCATTCGCCTCGGACTAATTGGCTGCGGTGGCATCGTCCAACTGCAGCACTTGCCGACGTTGTGCGAACTCGATACGGTACGCATTGTCGCGCTGGCTGATCCCGACGATGACAATCTGGCCAAAGTCGGCGCGACGACCGGCGTCCCGCCCGCCCAGCGCTACGCCGACTATCGCAACATGCTGGAGCAAGCTGCCATAGATGCGGTTCTCATCGCCACGCCGCACCACCTCCACGCCGAACAAGTCATTGCCTCGGCTGAGGCTGGCTGTACCGTCATCAGCGAAAAGCCGATGGCTACCTCGCTGGAAGAAGGCTCGGCCGCGCTAGACGCTGTTGCGCGCCACGACGTCATTTATACCGTCGTCCACAACGCCGTCTTTACCCCTGGCACCTTGCACGCTATCGCCCTTTTGCAAGGGGACGAGTTGCCCGAACCGCAAGTTGGGCGCGCCAAATCGATCTTCCCCATGACCGAGGCCCATCACCGCGCCAGCCCGGCCCGGATCTGGCGGGCCTCCAAAGCGGCGGGTGGCGGCTGCATCGGCGATACGGGGTACCACGAGATCTATTCGCTCGAAACCTTGATGTGCTCGCCGGTGCGCTATGTCGAGGCGAGGGTGCAGACGCGCTTTTTCGACATCGACGTCGATGATGTGGCGCTCTTGCTCCTCGAACACGAAAACGGAGCCATCTCCACGGTCTCGACCTCGTGGGGCATGGTCGGCGGTGGGGCTGGCGAGCTGAGCGGGCTTTGCGAAGTGCACACTCGCGGCGACTGTCTGCGCGTCGTCGGTCGCGGCCGGGCGCTGCATCGCTTCTCGCGGGAGACGGGCGCTTGGTCCGAGATCCCCCTCGACGTCACGGAGCGCAATGTCACCGGCCACGCCGACTATCTCACTGCTACATTTGCCGCCCTAGCTGCGGGGGATCCTCCGCCGATCACCGCCGCGCGGGCCTATCACAACCTCAGCATTATCGAGGCGGCGCGCCGTGCCACGCAAGAGCGCCGCGCCATTGACCTGACGGAGCTCTAAATGCGTCCCTATATCGACTGCCACAACCACATTGGCCGCACCATCGACCGCGTGCCGCCGGTCGGCCAAAACACCGCCATGTGCCTCACGCGCTTCGCCGAGACCCACATTCACGCCGCCATCTCTATGCCTACGGCTGTCGGCAGTCCGATCGCCCGCGGTGTCGTGGATATCCGCCATCAGAACGAGGTTATCGCCCGCGCCTGCCGCGATTTTCCCGGCGTCTTTCCCATTGGCTTGGCCTTGATTGAGGAGCGCTTTGGCAAGCTGGGCATTGAAGAGGCCGAGAAGGCCATGAGCGAGTTGGGCTTGGTCGGCATCGTCGGCCATCCGCCCATTGCCGAGTGGTGCATCCCCTTCGTAGAGGCCGCGGCTGCCCGCGAGGGCTTGGTCAACCTGCATATGCACAACCCGCTCATGGACCGCATCGCCGCGATGTTTCCGCACTGCACGTTCATCGCCCATGCCAGCACTTGGGCCGCCGAGCATCTGGCCAAGTACGACAATGTGTTTTTCGAGGTCGTCCAGTACCCGGACGGGCCAGGCTCTGAGTGGGATTTCGCGTGGTTGGCCGACAAGGTGGGCCGCGAGCGGCTGATTTTTGGTGCCGACTTGCCTTATTACGACTATAGGATATTGCAGCAGGTCATTGAGGAAGCCCCGGGTGACGACGACCTCAAGGACCGCATCGCCTACAAAAATCTCGCTGCGCTAATCGAGCGCTTCAACCCAGAGTGGGCACTACCGGCGCACCCTCCGAAGGCCGCGCGCGTTTACGATCCAGCGGAACTATGGGCCGTCAATCCCGCCAATCCCGCCCGTCTGACGGTTTTTGCCTGAGAGGAATTCCAGAATCGCCAAGGCGGCATTCTGCGACGGGCGGAGGTATTATCCAGCAGGGCAAAAAATGAAAATGGCGAGATCGTATCCTCTGTTGCTCCTACTCGGTCTCTGCCCGCCCGACGTGCAGGGGCTGACCATTTACCGCATTGGTGGGGACGATCAACCGCCGCCGGCGCTGGAGGTGCCCTATGAATTCATACGCGTACCTTGGAGTGCAATTGTCGCGACCGCCGGCGACCAGACCCAATCCCTGCAATTACAGGCGGAATATATCGAGCCGAAACAACTAAATGGCTCTGTCAATCTCCTCCCGTCCATTGTTGAAAACGGCGGTTTGATCCTCACTACCAACCGCTACGATAGCTTGATTGCGCCCAGCGAGAGCGAGTTGGTGGCTTGGGATGGTGACATTGAGACTGCTTACCAAGGGGACGAGTCAGCCACGTGGGGGGGGATTTTCAACCGTCGGGAAAACAGGTCGTACAGGCCCTTCAAGTACTGGGTTTTCGATCTCGGGGGACGCTTCGCTATCCAAAAGATCCGTTTCTATCCGAGGGACCGCTTCCGCTTTGAGCGCTTTGCGGAAAGTTTCATCGTCGGCGTCAGCGACGGCGACCCCGCCAAGGACGGGACTCGGGATCTCAGGGTCACCGAAGAATCGGACTTTGACCCGGTTCACAATATCCGCGAGAACACAAACGCCGTGGTCGAACTGGAATTCCCCCAACAACCGGTGCGCCAGATCTTGTTTGCGGTGGGCCGCAATATCCGCAGTATCTGGGAGATCGCCGAAGTCGAAATGTACGGGGCCGGCTTCAGCGCCTTTGCCCGCTACGAATCCACTATCATCGATCTGGGCCAATCCCTCGTACTGGGTCCCTTGGTCTGGGCCGGCGACCAGCCTCTGGGAGCGAGCATTGAAGTGCGGACCCGGCTGGGTGATGACCCCGATCCCAACTTGTATTGGCGCACCACGTTTCGCGGCGACGAGAAGACTCTTTTCGATCGCCAAGGCAAGCTCCTGACGCGGGAGACGTACGCGGCCCTGCAATTGGGGGAACGCGCTGGCACGACCTACGATACCCGCAACTGGAGCGATTGGAGTGCCCCCATCGCCTTGGCCGCCGAGACCGGGAACCCGATTGGGGACCGGCCGCGGCGCTTTGCTCAGGTGCGGGCCGATTTCCACTCGCGGCCCGAGGCTGGCGGTCGCCTAAATTATCTGCAATTCGCCGCTTCCCCGCCCCGGGCGGCGCACATTATTGCGGAGATCGAGCCGACACAGGTCCGTCCCGGCCAAACCGTGTCTTTCACCTACAAGCTCCTGCCTCATTTCACCGGCGATGAAGCGGGATTCGACCAAGTGGAGATCGACACGCCCGGGCTCACCGTGAGCGTTGATGCCGTGCGCATTGACGGGCGCGACGAGGCCTTTGCCGTGGCGAGGCTGGATCAGTCGGGCTTTGCCGTGCAGATTCCCCACATCGATGTGCGGCGATCCCTAGATCTTATCGAGATCGACTTCAAGGCTCAGGTATTTCAGTACGGCACCGTTTTCTCAGGGCGGATTTCCGACAGTACCCAGCTTCAGGAGGTGGCCCAAGCGGTAGTCGCAGGGGACGCGGATGTGCAAAATGATAGCGCGACGTTGCAGGTGGCGCTAGCGGATGTCGGCATTGAGTCCATTGGTCGGGTGGAATTGGGCTCGGCTATTTGCACGCCCAACAGCGACGGAGTCAACGACGAGGTGCGCCTCGAATACGACCTGCTCAATCTGGCTGGCGCGGCGCTGGTGTATATTGACGTGTGCGATCTGAGCGGCCGAAAACTGTGGGCCATTGACCGGACTGCTCACTCGAGCGGCCGCTTTGCGGTGGCTTGGGACGGCCGCGACGACAGCGGCTTGCTGTTGCCGCCGGGGATTTACCTGTTGCGCTTAGAGGTGGAGACAGATAAGGGAAGGGACCGCGTCAGCCGGATCGTTTCGCTGGTTTACTAGATTTTGCAAAAGGCATTCACATGACGGGATTTGGACGCCTCCTGTTCGCAAGCCTCCTCGGGTTAGTCCTAGTACTGACCGACATCCCAGAGGTATGGGCCCAGAACGCCGGCCATCGGGTCAGAGACAATCAAGTCGTCATAAACAGTCGCAACCACTGGCAAAACTGGACCTTTCCCCCCGGAACCTTGGTCATTTCTCCCGGAGGAGCGGTACAGGCGCAGCGCATTGAGAAAAACACCAATGCGGCCTTAGATATCGTCGATTACCTGCGCTTCAATCCTCCCCCTTCGCTAGGCGACAAGGCTCCCGAGACAATCACCTTGGCTGACGCTATTGAGGGTCGCTCTAATGTCGCCGATGTGGCCAAGGTCTTCGACGGCGATATGACCACCTACTGGGAACCTGCCCCTCCCAGCGACGAGGTTGATCTGGCTTTGCAGTGGTGGTTTATCGTCGATCTGGGCCGCTTGGTCTTCGCCAAGAAACTCGTCGTGCGCTTTGTCGAGGAGGATCTAGGCGACCCCTTTCTCCTCTTTGATGTTCTAGTCTCTAACGGCCGTGAACCGAGTCGCGTGCAGGGGAGTGGAGCGCGAGCCTTTGAGACTGTGCTGCGCACCTTGAGCAAAAATAAGAGCCAGCGGGTCTTTGAAGTTGACTTGCCCACAATAGAAGCCGCTCCTGTGCGCTTTGTACAGATTCTGGTGACGGGTACCGATGGCCCGTTGGGCACGGAAATCACCCGTGCGGAGTACGAAGCACTGACCGCAGATCAGGGAGCTATCCAGTACTTCAAGCGGCAATTAGACGGCCGCGAGATGCCCGTCGCGCAAAGAGTGTACGAGCTCCTCGACGAGGAGCGTCAGGGCCGCATTCGCTACTTCCGCCGGGAGCGGCCCCGCCTAGCCGAATTAGAGGTGTGGAACGAAGGGGACGAGCTCGTCGCCGGCCTACTGGACCGCGGCGGTACCATTGCCACTACGGCCGCGCAGACCTTAGCCCTTAAGAGTTTGGTCGATGGCAACTTAGACAGTTTCAGCGGCATCTACTTCGGCGTCGAATCCGCGGTACCCGATCCCGTAAAGGAGCTGGTCTTTGATCTAGGGGCTTTTTACTGGATCGATACCTATCGGCTGGCTTATAGCGGACTCGGGGGGGGTCGTTTCGGCTCTTTTCGCAACTATCGGCTCGACTTTTCCGACGGCTCCCTAGCCGCCGATGGCAAACTCAAATGGATCACCCGGGCCATCTTGGACCGGGGTCAAACCGTTTACGGCCGGGCACCGAACGCCCGCCTTGAAGGCACCCAATTCGAGCCGATCAAAGCGCGCTTCGCTCGCATTCAGTGGAACATGGAGCGGATCGGTACCCAAATCGCCACCATGGCGGAGATGCAGCTATACGGGGAGGGTTTCCAGCCGGAAGTGAGCCTAGAGTCCGATCTGATCCGGCTGGGCGGCAGCCGCAATCTGCACTCTATTGAGTGGGACGCCGACGAACCACCGGGCACGCGCGTCCTGATTCAGACTCGCACCGGCGACGAGTTGGGCCAAGTACTCCACTACTTCAAAAACGATGGCACGGAAGTGACCGAGGAGCAGTACGGCAAGCTGCTCTCTATCTTCAAGGGCGATGTCGTCGCCGAGGAAGTGCCGCTGGGCGACTGGGGCGACTGGAGCGAGCCATATGCCCGAGCCGAGGGTAGCCCTATTACCTCGCCGTCACCACGGGAATTCCTCACAATTCGGGCGACTTTGCTGTCAGCCGACCCGAATCTCACGCCGATCCTGCGCTCAATCCGGCTGCACTTCGCCGACCCCGTGGCGCAGAGCTTGCAGGGGGAGGTTGCGCCCTTCCAAGTGGATCGGCTCGGCGTCGAGCGCCCCTTTTCGCTCTATGTACAGCCCCATTTTGAGCGTTTAGACCCCGGCTTTGACGAGTTGCTCCTCACGGCCCCGGCTAATATGGCGCTGAGCCTAGGCGGGGTTTTTGGCGGGCGGGCGGATGAGTTCAACGCGGAGGCGGATGAGGTGCCAGCGCTGGAACGCGTGGAAGTGGTGCCGACGGCACCGGACTCGCTGTTAGTGCGCTTTCCCCGCGTTGGCCCCGACAGCGCGATAGAGATTCTGCGGCTCGATTTTACTGCCGCGCTCTTCACCACGGGTGCCGTCTTACAGGCGGCCCTGCGCAACAGCGATGCGGCCGACGGGGGTACTTGGCAGCGGGTGGACCCAGGCGATGTGCTGGCGCATATCCCCGGCAATACCACTACGGTGGTTAGTTCCTTTGAGTCCCAAGCTCTACTTACGGATGTGGCCGTGCGCCCTGCGGTGTTTTCGCCCAATGGGGACGGGATCAACGACCGGACTTTCTTTCTTTTCAATGTAGTGAGGGTGGAAGACGATAGTCCGGTGGAGGCGGCGGTGTACCATCTCGATGGCCGCCGGGTGCGCGTCCTCGGCGAACGGCGGGCCCTGAGTGCCGGCTCGTATGAGATTGGCTGGGATGGACGGGATGAGGGCGGAGACTTGGTGCCGCCGGGCCTGTACTGCGTGCGCTTGCAGATCCGTACCAATACGGTGGGAGCTCAAGTCAAGGATAAGACCGTTCTGCGCACTGTGGCGGTTGCGTATTGACGGGGGCGGGTTTATCGCCTATAACATCTTGCCGCGCTAATCGCGTGCTTCAACTCAGAGGGGCACCGATAGCGGTGCGCGTTTGTGATCTAGCGTAACTATGGGCCGTCAATCCCGCCGATTCCGCATGCCTGACGATATTTGCACGAATTTTTCAGAAGATAAGTGGGAGCAAAATAATTTAAGGAGCTGATATGAAGATTTCGACTATTCTCGACCACATCGATTCCGGCCATATCGCCTTGCCCGAATTTCAGCGAGGCTATGTCTGGAGCCGCGAGCAGGTGCGTGGACTCTTTCACTCGCTCTACCGACGGCATCCAGTAGGCGGCTTGCTGGTCTGGGCGACCGAAGCGAAGGGGGCGGCGCATCGGGGCGAAGGTCCGCTAGCGGCTGGAATCGTGAAGTTGCTGCTTGACGGCCAGCAGCGCGTG
This sequence comes from Candidatus Latescibacterota bacterium, assembly GCA_022826515.1. The sequence goes on along the minus strand of JAJDUT010000104.1, from coordinate 78,697 downwards.
ACCTCGCTGTATGGCGTGATACGTGGCCGTCCACCGAAGTTCTTCGACGGCAACGAGTCGAGATTCACTGGACTTCGGTTTCACTTGGAGGAAGAGGTCTTCCAGTTCTACCAGCCAGCAAAGATGAGGGACGATCCTTTGTGGGTGGACGTGACCAAGCTCATGCAGGAGGGTAACGATGGTCTTGGAGCATTCATTGCCAAGCTCAGTTCGAGTTCTGAACATGTCGAAAAGGTCGGTGACTTTGCGGGTCGCCTGAACAATTTGCTCGGCATTGCCGACATTGAATTACATGACGAGGAGGTCACCGGTGCGGACAAGACCCTCAACGTCGTCGTGGACATTTTCAATCGCGTCAATAGCGGCGGAACCAAACTGTCCCAGGGCGATCTTGCTCTCGCCAAAGTTTGCGCTGAATGGCCTGACGCCCGCGACATTATGAAGGCTAAGCTGAGGGAGTGGGAGGAAGCCGGGTACGAGTTTACGCTCGACTGGCTGCTGCGTTCGGTCAACACGTTACTCACTGGCGAAGCGCAGTTCAGTTATCTGCACGATCGCGATTTTCTGGACATCCAAGAAGGTCTGCAACGCGCCACTAAATATATAGATGACTGCTTGAACATGATTGCCGGGCGGCTTGGAATCGATCACAAGCGGGTCTTTTTCGGACGCTTAGCCGTACCGATCATGGTACGCTACTTGAACCAGAAACAAGGAACGCTCGACGAAAAAGAGCGCGATAAATTGTTGTTCTGGTTTGCTCAGGCCGGGATGTGGGGTCGTTACTCTGGATCGACGGAGGCCAGTCTTGACCGGGATCTAGCGGCACTTGAAGAGTCTAGGGGCGACCTTGACGCGCTGTTGAAGGAATTAAAGTCATGGCATGGTGCGCTCCGTATTGACCCCGAACACTTCGCATCTTGGGGTCTTGGAGCGCGGTTCTATCCCGTGCTTTATATGCTGACGCGCATGGGCGGGTCTCGGGACTGGGGCAATGGACTTCCGTTGCGTGCGAACCTTCTCGGCAAGATGAGTAGGCTTGAAGTACATCACATTTTTCCCAAGTCTCGGCTGTATAAGTATGGGCTAAAAAAAGAAAAGGTCAACTCACTGGCTAATTACTGCTTTCTAACGAAGGGCTCGAATCTCTCCATTCGTGACCGCCTGCCCGAGGAGTATTTCGTCGAGATCGAGGAGCGGCATCCGGGCGCATTGGCATCGCAGTGGATTCCCGACGACCAAAACCTCTGGGAAATCGAGCATTATTCCGACTTTCTTGCGGCGCGAAGAGAGCTTTTGGCCAGAGAAGCGAACCGTCAGTTCGCGCAACTTCTGCACGGCGATACGGAGTGGGTAGATATTTCATCGGAGGCAACTGCAACGGAGCCGGTTGCGGCTGACACTGTTGCCGCCACTGAAGTCCCGCCCAGCGGCATCGACAAATCGGACTTAGTGCGCCGCATGGAGAAGCAAATAGCTGACCTTGAAGCGGAAGAGGAAGAAAGAGAGATTGAGGCCATTAATGACTGGGTAGAAAGACAAGGGCTGCCACGGGGCCAGATCAATTTCGACTTGTCTGATGAAACCACCGGCACCCAGCTCGCCGTACTCGACCTCGCTTGGCCCGACGGTCTCCAACCTGAACTGAGTGCTCCGGTGGCAGTTCTGCTGAACGAACCGGCTGAAGTACTCTCAAAGGCTAGCGCAGCCGGATATCGATGCTTCACGGAGGCTGAAGCTTTTCGTGCTTATGTCAACGCCGAGATTTTGGGATCAGATGCGGCGGCCTGAAAACTCGGTGACTTTTGCGTGTTACTCGGCGCTGCCGACGGCGCAAACGCCTAGCTCAAGTCTTACCGCCGGCATAGCGATGTCCTAGTCAGAAATAGGGTTGACTCGGTTCGATTGATATTCGACCATCCAAAGAGGGCATGGACTCTACCATGCTAAAAGCGGGACTGCAATTACAGACGAGCAGAAGTCAAGGTCGTGAATGACTGTGGAACCGAGAACCTAAAAATTGTGGGGATAGAAAACCTATGAGCAGTGCCAATACGGGTTTTGGAGGACCATGGACAGAAGAGAAATTAGCCATTCTTAAAAAATATCTAGATGCCTATACCACAGCACTGAAAAATCAGCCATTCCGTCTTATTTACATCGATGCTTTTGCGGGTACAGGAGGAGTAGAATTAACTTCGGCGGACGAGGAGAAAAAAGAATTTATAGAAGGCTCCGCAAAAATAGCTGTGGATGTTGATAACAAGCCATTTGACGAATACATCTTTGTCGAGAAGAACCAAGACCGTTGTATACAACTGAATTCGTTAAGGGAAGCCAATCAATGTAAAAATATTCAAATAGAAAACGAGGATGCCAACGGATTCTTGCAGGACTTACAAAAAGATTGGCGACGCTATCGAGGTGTTCTATTCCTCGATCCATTTGCCACTGAGGTAAAATGGGCGACAATCGAAAAAATAGCCTCATTCGAAGCCTTGGATACTTGGATACTTTTTCCCACATCGGCAATCGCACGGATGTTGCCTAAGAAACGTGAGCCGGATAATATCTCTCAAAAGTGGGTCAATCGTTTGAATCGTATATATGGCGATGAAAGTTGGAGAAATCTGTACAGCGTTAATCCTCAAATCAGCTTATTTGGAGATGAAGACCAGCAGCGTCCAGAAGGGATCGATGGACTTATTGAAATATACAAGAGTAAACTGGGCCAATTGTTCGGTAACAGATTTCTCAAGAGATCCCGAACGCTAAAGAACTCAAAGAATTCAGCGTTGTTTGAATTTTTGTTCTGCGTTGGGAATCCGAAAGGAATCGGCCCTGCAAGACGTATAGCGGAGCATATTCTAAAGGACTTGTAAATATGTCCACGCGCTCCAAAATCGAATGGACCGAGACTACGTGGAATCCGGTGACCGGTTGCACGAAAATCAGCCATGGCTGCAAGCATTGCTATGCCGAAAGGATGTCGCAAAGGCTGCAAGCGATGGGAGCCAAAAAGTACAAACACGGCTTTGTGGTTACGGTCCACCCAGAAGCCTTGCACGAGCCGATTAGCTGGAAGAAACCTAGCTTGGTATTCGTCAATTCCATGTCCGATCTGTTCCATAAGTCCGTTCCCTCGGCCTTTATAGAGTCGGTATTTGCAACCATGAACGAGGCGTCTCAGCATACGTTCCAAGTGCTTACCAAACGTCCGGATCGCGTTGTCCAGCTCGATGGAAGGCTGAATTGGACGCCGAACATCTGGCTCGGCACAAGCATTGAATCTTCAAGATGGTTGGGGCGGATGACACGGCTCAAGGAGACCGGGGCAAAGACGAAGTTTCTGTCTCTCGAACCTCTGCTCGGTCCTTTGTATGATATGGACTTGACGGGAATTGACTGGGTTATCGTCGGTGGCGAATCTGGACCGGGTGCCCGACCGATGGAAGCCGACTGGGTGCGATCTATCCGCGACCTCTGTCTGCGGAGTGATGTGCCGTTCTTTTTCAAACAATGGGGCGGCGTATTCAAGAAAAAGACGGGCCGGACGCTGGACAACAAAACTTGGGATCAAATGCCAAAACTTTTTGGCTAATTCCCTTTTCCTGAAAGGAACTGAACCCCATGCCCAATCCCAAAATCACCAAGATCGAAAATATTTTCTTCGCCCATCAGATCGAAAACATGGGCACGGACTATAACGGTTTTAATCAGGTTTACCAAAAGGGCGCGACGCTGTCGATGACGCCGTGCGCGGTGCGCATCCACACCAGCATTGGCGTCACTGGCGAATGCCTCGGCCCTCCGGTGCCCGAAAACGTCGCCCGCTACCTGCTCGGTCGGAATCCATTTGCCCGCGAGCGGATTTACAACGATCTCAAGCGCGGTCTGCGCCACTCCGCCCGCACTGACATCTGCGCTGTTGACGTGGCGCTGTGGGATTTTGCCGGCAAGGTGTACGACGCGCCGATCTGGCAGCTTTTGGGCGGCTGGAGAAAGACCATCCCCGCCTATGCTTCGACCTATCACGGCGACGAGAATGGCGGCCTGAGTACACCGGAAGCTTTTGCCGACTTTGCCGAACAGTGCGTGGGAATCGGCTATCCCGCGTTCAAGATTCACGGCTGGGGCAACGCGCCCATCGCCCGCGAGGTGGCCAATGTGCTCGCGGTGGGCGAGCGCGTGGGCGACCGCATGGACCTAATGATCGACCCGGCCTGCGAATACGAGACGTGGGCGGACGCTCTGCGCGTGGGTCGCGCCTGCGACGAGGCGGGCTACTTCTGGCTGGAGGATCCCTATAAGGACGGCGGCGTGTCGATTTTTGCCCACAAGAAGTTGCGCGAGCTGCTCAAAACGCCGCTTTTGCAGACCGAGCATATCTTTGGTCTCGAACAGCACGTGGACTTCATCGCCCACGGCGGCACGGACTTTGTTCGCGTCGGAACTTTTGAGGACGGCGGCATCACGGGCGCAATAAAGGTCGCCCACGCGGCCGAGGGCTTTGGTCTCGACTGCGAGTTCCACGGCGGCGGCTTGGCGCACCGCCACTGCATTGCCGCCATCCGCAACACCAATTACTACGAATTGGGTCTTCTCCATCCTCTAGTCAAAAATACCAAGCCGTCCGTCTATCCCCCCGAATTCACCGACGAGCTGGAAAACGTCGATGCCCACGGCCACGTGCCCGTGCCGCAGGGGCCGGGTTTGGGTGTGGAGATGGATTGGGATTACATTGAAGGGCACAAGCGCGGCGAGATGGTGTTTGAGTAGGTTGCCGCACAATAACATCCGCAGATAGACGCAGATAGACGCAGAATAGGACGCACAAGACGATCCACATCAAAATAGGAGAATATCCATGCAGCGACGTCCCTATGGCACCACTGGTGAATCCCTCTCTGTAATCGGCTTTGGCGGCATTGTCGTTAGCCAAGTGGAAGCGAGCGAGGCTGCCCGCTTGGTGGGGCAAGCCGTTGAGCGCGGCGTCAATTACTTTGACGTGGCTCCGTCCTACGGCAATGCCGAGGAGCGTCTGGGACCGGCTTTGGAACCGTATCGCAGCGATGTGTTCTTGGCCTGCAAGACGACCCAGCGCACGCGGGATGGTGCCGCCGCTGAGTTGCGCCAATCGCTCAAGACCATGCGCACTGATCACTTCGATCTGTACCAATTGCACGCCATGACCACGGATGAGGATTTTGCCGCGGCTACTGCTCCCGACGGAGCCTTGGCGGCGTTTGTGGAGGCCCGCGACCAGGGTTTGGTGCGCTACATAGGTTTCTCAGCTCACTCGGCTGAAATTGCCTTGCAATTGCTGGACTATTTTTCCTTTGACTCGGTGCTGTTCCCCGTCAACTGGGTCAATTACTTCCAGGCCGACTTCGGCCCCCAAGTCGTGGCCAAGGCACAGGAACGCGGCACCGCCTGCCTAGCCCTCAAAGCCATGGCCCGCTCGCTCCTACCCCAAGGAGCGCCTAAACGCTACGCCAAATGCTGGTACGATCCGATTGACGAGCCGGAGCTAGCCGAGCTAGCCCTGCGCTTCGCCCTATCGCAGCCCATTACGGCTGCCCTGCCGCCCGGCGAGGCATCCCTCTTTGAAATGGCCTTGGATATGGCCGACCGTCTCGCGCCGCTTACGGATGCCGAGGTGGAGGGCTTGCGGGTCCGCGCCGAGGGGAACTCGCCGCTGTTTGAGTTGGCAGCTACCTGAAAGGAGCAGATTGTGATTCCATTGGTCAGCACTCTCTGTCAAGGGCCGTTAGGCGTGGCCCAGCTACCGCGTCTGTGGTGGAAAAACCTCCTCCACCAAGCCGGGCAGCTCGACGAGGACTATCCCTTTTGCAGCGGCGGTCTCGACAAATACGTGCTGGAGGTGCTGCGCATTGACCAAGACAGTGCCTTGCGTTTTTTATGGGATCAGCGGCCTAACTACCTACAGTTCGAGGAATGGGTGACTGCCGAAGGTACGTACGAGCCCAATCGCATTGCGCGCTGGAACAAGTCGTTGGTGCCGCGCACCCACTATAGGCCGGACAAAATCGACGAGACCTATGGGGATATAGGCTGGTCGCCGGAGGAGACGACCGAAGTATCGGCCGTGCTGCTCAACTGCCTGCAGGACTGGCACCTCTTTCACAGCCGCGTCTTCGCTCGCGTCCTCACCCCCGATGCTCCGGGCCTGCCCGGGCCTGTGGCCCCTACTCTCAGCAGCATCGACCGAGGCCCGTTGGGCATCTGCCAGCTACCGCGCACTTGGCTCAAGACCTGCCTGCGCGCCAGGGGCTGGCTGCATCTCGACTACCCCGACTGCGCCGAGGGCAGCCTCGACCAGCGCTGCTTGCAGACTTTGCAGGTGGATCAGGACGCAGCCCTTGCGTTTCTCCGCGAGGAGATGCCGACGTATCTCGCATTTGAGGACTGGGTGCGGCGTCAGGGCACTATCGAGGAAGAAGCGGTGGCGGCCTTCAATCAGCGCCTGCTCGAACGCGAGCACAACGCCGCCAAGCAGGCCGAGATACACGCCACCTTGCAGCGTCCTCCGACTTGGACTTCAGGGGTGTTGCTCAATCACTTGGAGGATTGGCACTACGCCCACCAGGGATTGGTTGGGGGGTGAGCTTCTGCAAGACAGCGACCTAGGGTTGATAGTGTTCAACATATTACGTATTAATGACATATCTATATATTATGATTAGGAGCAGACATGGCGAAAGGCCGTCGGCGCAGGGGTGAAGGTGTTTCAGAAAGGGAGCGAATCGCTGCCGAACTTGAATGGGCCAAGTACGGAAAAAAATGGGATATTATTGGGGGGATTTTTAATGGACTGATACGCTGGGGAGGTATCGTTGCATGTTGCTATTGCTTGTATCTGATGATAGATGCCCTAGCCGGCAAAACTACTGCTGCAGATATTGTCCTCAAAGCTATTACCGACTTGAAACTTGATGAGCGCATTTTATACTTGCTCACAGGTGGTACAACTCTTTGGGCTATAAGAGAGAGAAAACTGCGGAAAAAGACCATAAAGCATATAACCGCACAAAAAAAAGAACTTGAGGAACATATCGATCCCAACCGCACATCTAGTAACCTGACAGAAACAGGAGACACACACCCGGAGGACGAGCCATGAATGCCGAAATGGAAGCAATCGCCGGTATCAGGCTGGTGATTTATGTATTAATTGGGTGGATAATCTACTTTTGGGGATACCGCAAGTTTCGGATTGATCTACTGCGACACAAGCTGTTTGTGTTGCGAGATTCGCTTTTCAGAAAGACCTACAGTATGGGCGTTCCCTTTGATACTCCCTCGTATGTGACGATGCGTCAAACCCTCAATGGGTTATTGCGTCACGGTCATCGGGTGAGTATTTGGGGAGTGCTGGCAGCCTATTGGGGGTTAAGGAAATACCCGCAAGAAGAACGACCTTTTTCCGATGATTTGGAGGACCAATTGGCGGCCTTGCACAACGAAGAATACAGGGAGTTCGTGCAGGACATTTATCAACGCATGATGCTATCGGTATTTTGGCATATCACAACCGGTGCTCCCATTCTGATACTATACGTAGCGTATAAGCTATGCGTCCTGTTGGTTCAGGCCCTATACCATCGAAGTCGTAAGGCGATCCACCTCAGTATCCAGTCTCTGTCGCAGCGCATTGCTTTGAATGCCCCTGGGAGTAATACTGTGCCATTAGCCGCACAAGCTTGGGGACGTACCTTAGCCCAAACTACACGACGCCAGCCAACAGCCGGGCAACATGTAGTATAGGCATAGCTCCTTGAACAGTAACCGCCTTGTCCTCGATCATCCATTCCCTTGATTCTCCGATCGTCGTAGGCTATCGAGATATGTGGTGAAGCTAGGTCGGTTTAGAGGCGCGAGTGCGCGGCAACCACGGTCTTGAACTTCAACGCGAGTAGGGACCCAGCATCTTCTCCAGCAGTTGAGCCCTCGCTGGTAGCCCACCCCAGCGAGGTGGCGTCCGCTGAAGATCCACATCAAGCCGGAAGATGTGCGTTCCGGGGTGCGAAGTTGTTCTATGTAGAAGCGTCCTACCCTCAGGATCCGATGCTAAGACTGCAATCTGCTCAGACTGTGTTTGTGCGTCGATACGGAAAGCGGCGATGACGTGGGCATTGCAGTCCATTGCCCTTGCCGCCTGCAAGGTTTTCAGTTTGCTGCTCATAGACGCGGCAAAAGAATCGGTTGGAGAAAGGATCAGGTCAATCGACTCCAAGGCCGCAGCGATGCTTGGCTCGGGAAGTAGGAAATCAGCGCAGGCTAAAATCGCTACTTTGGTTCCGTCTAGGTCAATGGGAGTGAGGGTTTGGCCTGATTTGAATGGACCTGCCTTAGTTGGGTTCTGGGGAATTAGTTTCCTCTGGCTTCCCGCGTACCCAGCCGGAGTCGCAATGAAATGCGTTAGGAACATACCGTCTGTTGCAGACTCAACTAGTCCAGCGCAGATGGCTGTTCGGTATCTCTTCGCCAAGGCACAGACTTCCCCCACTTGGGAGCCGTCGGGAACTGTTTCTCCGAGATCGACAAGATCGGTTTTAATTACACCGCCGGAGATGTTCAGCTCCGGAAAGACGTATATGTCTGTCTCAGAGGTTTCTCCACCAGCGAGGACCTCCTCCATCAGCGCTAGGTTCTTGTCCGAATCGCCCGTGGAGCAATTGTGAGCCACTGCGGCGATGGTTGTCCTTTTTGTCTTCATAATCTCCGAGACTGAGAATGGCGTTTGACGTTTTCGCCGTGCCCTAACCGCGCAGCGGTTGCGCGAAGGGAGAAGCCCGAAGCCGGGTACTGCATGTTGGGCGGTGCCTCCACTTCACCGAATAGAACGCGTGGCTAAGACGCAGGCCACGCCAAGTCAACTGCGAATGCCCCGACCGCAGTGAGTGGAAGAGACCGGGCTTGATGCTCGGTGTACCACTCGCAACGATCCGTTGAGCCGTCTTGCTCGAATCTGAGGTCGAGGAAGCCAACCGTAACATTGTAGATGATACCGACGTGGTGAACCGAGTCGTACGGACGCTCCACACTTTTGGGATAAGTATGTGAATACACCTCAGCGACTCCAATCGCCTCAACGTCAGCGATGCCCGTTTCCTCTTCCAATTCGCGGAGCAGGGCAGCCTTTGGATGCTCTCCCCACTCAATCCCGCCGCCTGGCATAGTCCATCTTCCTTGGTCCAGTCCGCTAGCCATGCGAACCAAGAGAAGCCGACCTGACGGATCACGGCAAAACCCATAGGCACCTATATAAACGCGCGGAGTATCGAAGGCTGAAGACATTCTGCTCGCCTTTCTTGAAGGAAATATGGACGGGTCTGCAGTGGTTCTTCCATGAGCTCGGAATCCGGCCACCCCACATATTTGGGAATCCCATCCTGCAGACCTCCGCGTGTTAGAAGCCGAAGGCGATTCACCTCCGCTGGGGAAGTGCAAGGGGCATTCTCATTTAACGTACAGCCCCTTCACATCGTCAAGTTTTTCTTTTTACTCCTCACAATTGTCAATAGTTAATAATTAATGCTTATTAGCCGCGAACATGGTTTTTGGGCACTCAGGCATATAATTCCCTTTAAAACGAGGAGGATACGCCATGCGACAGCAGCGCACCATCTACTTTAACGACGCTCGGCACTACTACCTTTTTGCCTTTGAGCCGCCGATGGCGCTCGAAGACGCTTGGGTACCAATAGACGAAGTCGCAGGCACGGGGGTGGATACTTTTGCCTACGGAGTCGAGCGCGGCGACGGGCTTTTTTATCCATCGCGGGTGGGGATGATGTTCGGAGCGGATATTCAGCCCTTTGAGCAGGCGGCCTATTGGCGCACGTGGCACAATATGCAGAGCCTGATCGAGCGCGGACTCGACCCGCTGACGGTGCTCATCGACCGGGCGCACGACCATAGCATGGACTTTTGGGCCAGCTTGCGGATGGCCGCCTATGGGAATATGGATCCGGCCCACAGGCTGGCCGACGGCGGTGGCGGGCTGGCGCACGCGGAGGTGCGAGCGCACATATTGCAAGTGGTTGAGGAGCTGGCGACCGAGTACGAAACCGATGGCGTTGAGCTGGACTTTGCCCTGCCAGGCGGAGCACCGCGCATTTTGCGGGAAGAGGATGTGGAGGCGACGACGCCTATTTTGACCGATTACGTAGAGCAGCTCGCCGAGCGGGTGCGCGGGCAGCGGTCGGGTGTGGTTGGAGCGCGGGTGTTGCCCACCGAGGAGATGAACCTAGCGCAGGGCTTGGACGTGCGGACTTGGCTAGAGCGCGGGTTGGTGGATTTCTTGGTGCCGATTCGCTACGGCTATATGATCCTCGACGGAGACATGCCGATAGATTGGCTGGTCGAGGCGGCGCACGCGGCCGACGCGGCGGTCTATGGCACCTTGCAGCCCTACGTATCTGATGAGTCGGTTGGGGCCGAGCGGGTTTGCCCCTCTCCGGCCCAACTGCGGGCGGCGGCGGTGAATCTGTTGGATCGGGGCTGCGATGGGCTGTACGCGTGGTTTATGCCTTGGCCCTTAGGAGACCGGGAGCGCAGCGCGCTGAGCGAACTGGGCAGACGGGATCTGATGCAGGAGAAGGACAAGCACTACGTGCTGGCGCGGCGGGCAGCAGGTGAGGAAAACCAATACCCAGTGGCGCTGCCGGTGGAGATCGCAGCCGACGACCGGGCGCAGCATACCATCCCCTTTTACTTAGCCGACGACGCGCAAGGAGGCCGCGTCAGTCAGGTGCTCTTGCGGATCAGGATCGTCGATTTGGTCTCGGATGACCGCTTGGAGATCGCGCTCAACGGCCAGTCGCTGCAAGGGGAGATATGCCGCCGCGAGTTCGGTTATAAGGTCGTCCCATATCAGGGCATGTGGCTGATTTTCGACTTGCAGCAGGTGCGGCCACAGCAGGGGGCGAACCGCTTGGAGATTGCGCTGGTGGAGCGACCGGACGATTTGGTGAGTCCGCTGAAAGTCACAGATGTGGAAGTCGAGGTGAAGTACCATTCATTGCCGACGGGGTTGGGATGAGATTGTTTTGACATGATAAACCCCCCTCCATAAATTGGCCTGCCATGCAAGCGAACAACTGCCTCTTATCCATTGCCCTGCGCGTGGGCATCGAATTGAGCCGCATGAGAGGTTCCACTGGGGCCTCGCACAGGATAAGTGTGCCCACGCCGCTCTGAAGAGGCCAAGCTAAGACTTTTATAAACAATTATTTATATAATTTAGCCGGGAGCCTCGTTTCCGGCTTTTTTATGACTTTTAGAGACCGCGGGCTTATTGTTCGCGGTCTTTTTTTGGAGATAACCAAATGATAACACTGCTGCACAAATACGGGAAAACCATCGCCATCGTCGCGACACAGTCGCTCAACGACGCGCTTTGGGGCCTGATTGGCGATTTCGCGTTGCGGCTATTCCACGTGGCGATCTTGCTCTCGCTCTGGCGCACGGTGATGGCGGGTCAAGGCGTGGTTGCGGGGATGAGCTTGGAGGCGGTGCTGACCTATACCATGGTCGCGGCAATTTTTGCCGACCAGCTAGCGGGCCGCACCCGGATCGACGACGATCTGTGGAGCGGAAATATAGCCAACCGCTTCTTGCGGCCGATGGGGATCTACGGGCAGATGCTGGCGGAGATGGTCGGCGGCTGGATCCCCGGCCTGCTGTTCTTTGCGCTGCCGTTGTTGCTCATTGCGCCGCTGCTGGGAGTTGACCCCTTGCCGGCGACGTGGACGGCCGGGCTGTGGTTCCTGCTCAGTTTGGCGCTGGGCGTGGCGGTGGGCACGGCGTTAGATCTGTTTTTTGCCGCGTGCATGGTATTCTTGGAGCACAGTGTGTACGCGCTGCAACGGATCCGCACCACATTGACGGTGCTGTTGTCGGGCCGGCTGGTGCCGCTGGCGCTTTTGCCTTGGGGTCTGGGGGACTATCTCGAGTGGCTGCCCTTTGCCTCGTTGGCGTCGGCACCACTGCGACTCTACACCGGCACGGGCGATCCACAGGATCTCATCCCTTTGCAGGTAATCTGGGCTGTAGTGCTGTGGGTTAGTGCGCACGCACTCTGGTGCCACAATCGCGAAAGGCTAGTGTCTCATGGCGGCTAACCGCAACCCCGTAGTCCAGGTTATCAGACGCTGGCGGGTGCAGGCGTATCTCGACTTCATGTGGATGACCCGGGACTTCAAGTTTTTTCTCATCAACGTCGTCTCCGACATCGTCCTCAGCCTCTCGGGGGTGATGGCGGTATTCTTGCTGGCTGAGCGCTTTGCGGGGATCGGGGCGTGGAGCCGGGACCAGATTCTCTTCATGCTCGGCTACGCCGCCTTGGTCCAGGGACTGCTCGAAATGTTCTTTCGCTACAACGTGCTGGCCATCAGTCGCCGCATCGGCCGCGGCCAGCTCGACCATACGCTGGTGCAGCCGCAGCCCTTGTGGATGGCCCTGCTCACGGAAGGCTTTATACCCTTTTCCGGCTGCTGGGGAGCCATCGTCGGGTTGGGGATTAGCGCTTGGTCTTGGGGGCGGCTGGATATGGCTGTGGAACCCGGCTGGTGGCTGTGCTATGGAGTCCACCTGCTGTCTTCCTGCGTGGTGGTTTTGGCCTTTTCCTATTTGTGGAGCGTGCTGGCGTTTTGGTCGCCGGTGGGTGCCGAGGAGATCAGCTCCCGTACGATTAGTTTCGCTTGGCAGTTGAAGTCGTTTCCGCTCGATGGGCTGCATCCGCTCTTGGTCAACGGTCTGTTGAGCGTGCTGCCGGTAGGTTTTGTCGCTTGGTATCCGTGTCGGGTTTTGCTCGGGATTGACCAAGGTGCTGGATCGTTGTGGACGACGCCGATATTCGCCTGCGCCCTGAGCTTTGTGGCGCTGATAGCTATTAAGAAAGGAATGAATCACTATGGACACACGGGATCGCAGCGCTACTTGCGCTGGGGACATCGCAGTTGAGTTGCAGGGGGTCAACAAGACCTTCTATCAGCGCCAGCGCTCGGCATATATGCGCGATGTGTTCAAGAATCTCTTTCGGCCCCGGGTGCGCGAGATTCGCGCTCTGCAGGATGTGGATCTTGTTGTGCGCCGGGGCGAGATCGTCGCCTACGCTGGCCCCAATGGCGCGGGCAAGTCGACGACGGTCAAGCTACTGTCGAGCGTGCTGGTGCCGACGTCGGGAAGCGTGCGAGCTTTGGGAATGGACCCGATGCGGGATCGGGTGGCCTATGTCAACCGCATTGGCGTGGTCTTTGGCCAGCGCACGGAACTGTGGTGGGACCAGCCCGTGTCGGCGAGTTTTGAATGGAAACGGGTCGTGTGGGATATTCCGCACGAGCGCTACGAGCGGATGCTCGGCTTTGTGCGCGAATTGCTGGGTCTCGACGAGTTCATGGATAGTCTGGCGCGGCAGTTGAGCCTAGGGCAGAAGATGCGGGCAGACCTCGGGCTGATGCTCATGCATGAGCCGGAGATTCTCTTCTTGGACGAGCCGACGATCGGCGTCGATGTGCTGGCTAGACGCCATATCCTCGACTTTATCAAGGATCTGAACCGCGAGCAGGGGGTAACGGTGATGATCACCAGCCACGACATGGACGAGTTGGAACAGCTAGCTGGTCGGATTGTGATGATAGACCGGGGCCGCATCGCCTTTGACGGACCCTTTGACGAGCTGCGCAATCACTTTGGGGACAGGCGGCGGTTGCGCTTGCAGACGAGTGGGGAGGAGGCACCTGACCTGAGTCGCGCCGAACTCCTGACGACAGAGGCCGGCTGGCACGAATACGTTTTTGACGCGGAACAGGTTAAATTGCCGACCTTGCTCGCCGAAGCTGCGGCGCAGGCATCGGTGCTCGACGCGGAGACGCACCGAGCGCCGATTGACGAAGTGATCGCGGATATTTACGCGGAGTGGGAGACGTGAACCTCACTCAATGCCCAGCAGTTCGACTTCAAAAATCAGGGTGGCGTTAGCCGGAATCCCTGCGCGGCCCCCCGGACCATAGGCTAGCTCGGGCGGGATGGTCAGCTTGGCCTTGCCGCCCACTTTCATCATTTGCAGTCCCTCAGTCCAGCCTTTGACCACTTGGTCGAGGGCGAAGGTGACGGGCTCGCCGCGCTCCACTGAACTGTCGAAGACCGTGCCATCAATCAGCGAGCCGTGGTAGTGAACTTTGACTCGGTCGGTGGCTTTGGGCGAGGCCCCAGTGCCAGCCGTCAGCTCTTTGAAGATGAGGCCGGAAGCCGTCTGCACGGCACCTTCTTCTTGGGCGGCCTTTTCCCTGAAGGCCGTGCCCTCTTCCGCAGCTTGGGCCTGAACTTTTTGCATGCGCTCCTGCAACATGGGGTTGATCTTGGGGCCGAATTCCTGCAGGGAGACGATGGGCTCGCCGCCCTTGACGGCGTCGGCAAAGCCCTGCATGACCACGGCTATTTCCGCGTCGCTGAATTGACCCCGGAACGGCTCTAGGGAGTTTTGCGCGATGGCTAGGCCCAAGGCGTAGAGGACCTTTTCTTCTTCGGTTTCCACTTTGGCCGGGGTGTCGGTTTTGACCGCTTGGCCGTTGCAGGCGAGCAGGACGAGCGAGGTATAACCTACCCCTAGCAGACGTGCTATCTTCATGAGATTTCTCCGCGTGAAAGATGGGCGTTGCGGCCACGCACCCTGCTTGGGAAGATAAGAAGGCGATATTATTGACTGATTTGCAGTGGAACGGGGTCGGTCCCAACAGAGAAAACGTCGGACCGAAGGCGTCAAAAAAGTTCAATTCCCGCTCGGCTTCACAGCGGAGGAGTCTGGCCGGATACCCAAGGAAAGTAGGCCGCCCCCGGTCTTGGGGCAAGGAGCGGGAAGGCTCGCCGATAGGGGTAACACCATTGCCGTGCTCAGGTGTTATAAGTCATAACTGATGGCTAGCTGGACGATTTGGTCGTCCTTTTTCGCGCTTAAATTGCCAATCTAACAATAGGAGGATTAATCATGAGAAAATATGTGCTAGGGATCGTAGCGTTTGCGCTGGCACTCGTCGTACCGTCGTCAACTGTGGCGCAGGGAACGGGCGATGTGCTGAACGAGGCACCGCTAATACCCATACCGCAGGACATGACCTATGAGGAGTACCAAGACATGAACCGCCGCATCTCCACCGGATTGATGCGAAGCGCGATTCCGGTGCCGGGGATGATGCACTTTTACGCGGGGGAACCGACGACGGGGAAGTGGCTTTTGGCGACGGGTCTTGCGGGCGTCGCCTCGATTATTGCTGGGGCGGCACTCTGGGAAGATGGTGAATTCGCGGATACGGATTTTGATGTGTTGACGATCAACGCCGGGGACAGCGGCAAAGAAAAACGCTATGAGAAAATTCCCGTTTCGCTAGAAGGCGAGACGCCAAAATACCGCCTGCGCGAGCTCCGGCGCGATGGCGGAGCGGGCGGAGCACTGGTTGCGCTGGGAGTGATTACCATCGCCGGCAGTATGATCTACGACTTCTTGCACGGCATCCAAGTGATTGAGGCCAAGCGCGACCGAGTGCGGTTTAAGTACGGCAAGCGGCTCAAGCTGCAAGCGGGCGCGCGGGCGGGGACGCCAAGCGTGGCGCTGAGCTACGCCTTCTGATTCGGCGGATGATATGAGTACAAAGGGGGATGGCCCTGTTGGCCGTCCCCTTTTTTTATGTTTAGAGGTTAGAGCCGGGAGACCAAATCTCGCAGTTGTTCGGCTGCCAAACGCATGACCTCTTTGTCATCGCAATCGTTGATATCCTTGCCTTCAAAGACGACGGAGAGCGGCCCGTTGTATCCGGCCTCGGCGAGGATGGGGACGATGCGCTCGTAGTCGATCCACTCCTCTTTGCCGCTGTCGATCTTGTAGAATTTGGCGCGGACGTGGGTGGCTAGATGGGCGGTCTGCTGCATGTAGGCGTAGATGTCGTGGTCTGGGTCGGGGATGCCTCGGTTGCGGGCTGGTGAACCGCACCACTGGCCGGTGTCGAGCAGAAAGCTAAAGTTGGGCCGGTCGGTTTCCTCGATGATGCGTATGACGTCGTCGCCAGTGGAGGGATGGTTTTGCAGGCCCATGGCGATGCCTACTTCGAGGCCGTAGTCGGCGACCTCTTGAAAGCAGCGGATTTCGCGGGCGCGCTCCTCTGGGTCGGTGAGGGGCTGGCCGCAGAACAGGCGGATCATGGGTGCGCCCAAAATCAGCGCGATGTCCATGTCGGCCTTGGCCGTGGCGACCTTGTCGCGCAGATCCTCGTCGCTGCCGACAAAGTGTCCACCGGAAGCTAAGTAGCCGATGGCAAGGCCCTTTTCGATGCAGGCGAGTTTGGTCTTGATGAGGTAGGAGGCGTCTTCGGAGCTGAAGCCTCGGTCGCGGCGGAAGTCGATTAAGTCGAGGCGGAGGTCGTAGGCGTGATCGATGTAGCTTTCGATGCTTTGCAGGGTGGGCGGATCGTCTTTGCCGAACATGGAGGCGTAGAGGCCGATTTTCACGATGGGGACTCCTTTGGGTAAGGTAGGGTGGGCTAGTTGCGGGGGAGTGTACGGAATGGGGGAGGGTGCATCAAGGTATATCCGCAGGCAGACCCTCCACCGAACTATCGCCCACCTCCAGCAATAGACCGATCGGCATGTAGCGCTTAGAACGAAAGATGGGTTTGCTGGCGGTCCACGTTAGTACTCATTGCGGGCGTTCCAGCCGGGGTACTGGTCTTCGAGGGCGGCGAGGGTTTGCGGTGTGTAATAAGCGTGGCCAGCGGGCGGGAAGCGGAAGACTTCTCTTTCGGCGGCGGTGAGGGTGCCGATGAACTCGCGGAAGATCGGGTTTTGGCCCTTGTCGGTGTAATGGCGGAAACCCTCCCAGTAGTGGTCGGCGCGGCCGAGGCCAAAGCCCCAGGTGTAGCGCTGGCCGTCGGCGCGCAGATAGTCGCTGGCGGAGTGCATGGTGTAATTGGTGAAGACGCAGAGGGTGCCGGCTTCGCAGACGAGCGGCTCGGCTTTGCTCATGTCGCGGCCATGTTCTTTGGGGATCAAGCGCAGCGGTGCCTGGTCCTCGCCGACTGCTTCGAGGTGATGCCAGAAGACGAGTTGGCCGAAGGCGCGGGCTGAGTCGGAGGGCGGCAGCAGCGAGTTGTTGCCATTGTCGAGATGCAACGCGGAGGCGTCCGAGCCGGTACCGCCGCCTGTGAAACCTGGATAGCGGGCGATCATGCAGCCGGCGCGGAAGTGGATATGCTCGCTGCCAAACCACTTTCTGGCGAAGTCCCAGGCTTGGTGATGGACGATGCCGCGCAGCAGCGCCATTTCGGGGGGCGGGAATTCGGTGAGGATGGCGCGGCCGGGGGGCGGGTCGTCCTTTACTTCATCCCACGATGGCAGGACGCGACGCTGGGCTTGCTGCATTGCTTTTAGGTCCTCGCCGTGGCGGAAGCCGGGCAGGATGATAAAACCTCGTTGGTCTAATTCGTCGAGATGGGCGTCGGTGAGTTCCATGGCGGTCCTTTCCTAGCGGTTGAAGAAGAAGTCCTCGGCCGTCTTTCCTAGGATGTATTCCTTGTCGCTTTGGCTGAGGAAATCGGCGTGGTCGCGGATTAGGGCGATTGCCGCGGCAAAGTCATTGGCGGGATTTTTCATGCGGACGGGGCCGCCGCTGTCGCTTTCCCACATGAGGCGTTCGGGGCCAAAGGCATCGACGATGCGCTCGATGAGGGGCAGGAGATCAAAATAAGGGGCCTCGCCGTTGCCGAGGGCTTGGAACGGGCCGAGCTTGACCATGACGCGCGGGTAGCGGGCCATGTTGCAGAGGGTGCGGATATCGCCTTCGGGCCAGACGCCATCGCGGATGCGCACTCCGCAGATATGGTCGAGGATTACGGGGGTCTCCGGGAAGCGGCGGCAGAGGCGGATCAGGCCGGGCAGGTCTGCGAGCCCCATGAGGAAGCTGAGGGCCAGGTTGTGCTCGGCTCCGGTGCGGAACATCGATTCATAGCCCGGATAGTCGAGCCAGCGGTCCGAACGGCCAAAGGCGGTTGGGCGACCGGTACTGCCGCCGCGCACACGGAAAGCGCGAATGCCTCCCTCGGCTAGGGCGATCATGGTCTTGCCCGGGTCGGCCAGCGACACGTCGGAGACCCCGGGGACGATGCCGGTGCCCGTGTAGGTCTCAGGATCAGAGGCGATCAGATCGAGGATGTAGCTATGGTCGAGGCCGTACCAGGTCATCTGTACTAGGTTGAGGCGGACCTTGCCGACCTTGCGGCTATACGCAAAGTGATCGTCGGGGGTAAAAGAGGGCAGCCACAGGTCGGCGGGCGTAAAGCCGGGGGCTAGGGGATACCGGTCGAAGTCGGAGGTCCAGACGTGGATGTGGGCGTCGACGATGTTCACGGGAGTTGCTCCTGTTGGCTGGCGCGATAGGTTTGGCGCGCTTGGTCGAGGGCGGCGAGGGCGTCCGCGGGAAGTTGGAGGCGGGTGCCTTGGAGATTGGCGTCGACGTGTGCGGCGCTCTCGGCACCAGCGAGTACGCAGGTGATGCCCTGATGCAAGACCCAAGCGACGCAGACGGTAGCGCGGGAGGTGCCCAGGTCAGCGGCGACTTGGTCAATGGCGGCGACTAAGGTGGAGATAGCGGGGTCGTTGGGCCGGGCCAGCAGGCCGGTATCCATCGGGCTGAAGGCTAGGCAGCCTAGGCCGGTGCGCCGCAGCAGGGGCAGCATTTCTTCCTCATAGATTTCCACTCGCGAGCGTCCCGTTTCGTCGCAGTGGCTGCCGGCGATGTTGTAGTAGTCCTCGACGCCAGCGATGGGGGCTAGGGCGAGAAAGGCTTCGACTTCGGCGGCGCGATGGTTGGAGACGCCCCAGTAGCGAGTTTTGCCGGCCTGCACTAGATCCTCCATGACCTCGACGATGGCCTCCGGCGGCGTGTCCTCGTCGCGGTGGTGCAAAAGGTAGAGGTCAACATAGTCGGTGCGCAGGCGGCGGAGGCTTTCTTCGAGGCGGTCGGTGAGATGGGAGCGGGTGTAGCGGACGCGCTCGCCAGGATCTCCGTCGCTTGCGGGGGCCAGCGAGGCGGGAACCTTGGTGCAGATGACTACCTCGTCGCGGCGACCTGCGATTGCCCGCCCCAGCACCTCCTCAGCACCACCCCACCCGTAGGCTTGTGCTGTGTCGAAGAAGTTGACGCCTTGGTCCAAGCAGTGGTGGAGCACGGCTAGGGATTGGGGGCTGTCGGCGCGAGGCAGGTGGCGGAAGGCAGTGCCTTGGCACAGGCGCGAGACGTGGAGATTGGTCTGGCCGAAGAAGACGCGGTCGCTAAGGTTCATTGTTGCTCCAATTTATACAATTATCCGCAGATGGACGCAGATATAATTCACAAGACGATCCGTATCTCGAATCGTTCAAGCAGGGTTGATATATTGCCCTCCTGTTAGCGCCTCGTCAGCAGGGCGACCCAGGGGCCGCCTCGGGGAGGGGCTAGTTGCGCTACGGTGCCACCGTCCAAATCGTCGGCGGAGGTCCAAGTGCTGGCGGCAATGTCGAGCCATTGGACTTGGAAGGTGCCTTCTGTTCTGGTTAAATCGAGACCGACAGCGCCGCCGTCGGTAAAGTAGAGCGCGTACTGGCGACCGGGGATTCGGCTGAGATAGGCTTCGTTGGCGGCGTGGTCGCTCAATAGGGCGCTATCGGAATCTGGCTCGGCGTTGAAAAAGTCGAAGACCTCGGACAGCAGGCGACCGCTGCGAATGTGGGCTTGGGCTTGGGGGCTTAGCCCGATGCCGGAATCCGGTCGGTGAAAGCGGCTGGAGGCAAAGCCGCCGATGAGGTTACGCCAAAAGCACTGGGTGGCGTGGCGGTCGTCGATGCCGCGGCTTTGGTCCCGATGCGTCTGGGCACCGTAGATTTTGGTCGAATTGATCGGTCGGGGCTGTGCGGCGATGTATTGCCACACCCACTGGGCGCGATCCCAATTGGTTTGCTCGCGCTGCCAGCTATTCTGCGAAATGTCGATGAAAGAGTACTGCTCTGGGTGGTCGAAGGTGGCGCGATGGGTTTCCCCTCGCACGTCCCATTCGTCCCACATTTCAGTGGTTTCAACGGTCTTGCCCGCTTGCTGCGCCCGCTCCTTGATGTAGTCGTTCCAATAGGCACCCCACGCTGGGTCGCCGCTGGTCTCGTTGTCCATGCAGTAGAGCACGTGGTCGTAGGCGAGGGAGTGCTTGAGGACTTGATCGACGAAGGCTTGTTGGTAGGGCAGCACGACTTGGTTGTTGCGCAAGGTGGGGACGGTGTAGAAAAAGGGCTGCCAATTGCCGCCGGGGTGGGCGGGATATTCTGTTTCGAGGCCCGATTCCTCGACGGTATAGTTGATGTTGTTGGCCGGATTGAGGGGGCTCTTTTCCCAATGTTCCCGGCTGTGGTCAAAGCGGTCCCACATTTCTATCTGGACGATGATGTCGCGTTCGGCGGTCCAGCGCAAAAGGTCGGCAAAGCGCTGCCAATAAACCGGATTCCAGCGGTTGAGGTCGTATAGGCCATCGGCATTTTGGTGGAAGGCTGGGATCTCATAGCCGTAAACGCGGCGGTCGCTCATGGTATTGCGCACGTAGTTGCCGCCGACTGATTGCAGCAGGTCGAGATGGGCTTCGAGATCGGGTATTTGGAAGAGGCAGTCTTTGATTGTGCCGCCTAGGAGGAGCACGGGTTGGCCGTTGTACTGCCAGTAGCGCGGATTGGCGGCGTAGGGCTGGATGCGGTCAGAATCGGCTTGGGCGTGGGTCATGGAGGTTATAATGGTGACGAGGGTGACTAGGATGCAACGCGAAAGGTGACTCGCGCTGAAGGGGCAGATTTTCATGGGGAAACTTAGTCCTTCCTTATTGGGGTGCGATTTCGCAGTACGCGACACGCGGCACTGAGTTTAAGTCTCCGCGCAACCTCAACGGTGGGTGCCCCTTAATCCCCTTGTGAAATGTGCAGTCTTTGACGGCGGCGGCGCAATAGGCGCTGAATGCGCTGGTGCCGCTCGACGGTCAAAGGCAAGCGCCACAGGATGAGTCCGGCTCCGAAGAACAGGATACCCACCATCGGTCCAAAGAGCAAAGCTAAGCGCCAACTTGTCTCGGGGGTTTGTGTTGCTGTCGCGGCGGAGAAACCGATCAGCCAGAGCGAGACACCATTGAGTCCCAGCCCCAATGCGCGGGCCAGCTTGGTGCCCATGCGCCAGACGCCAAAGTAGAGTCCCTCGCGGTCGAGGCCCGTCTTGAGTTTGTCGTAGTCAATGGTATCGGCGACTAAGGCGTCGAGCAAGACGACGGCTCCGGCCAAGCCCCCGCCCACCAGCGCGTAGAGTAGGGGCGCAGCTAATTCTCCGATGGGAAAGAGCGGATAGGCCACGGCGGTGGAGACTCCTAGGCCGCAGACGCCGATGACTCCGGCTGTTTTCTTGCCCCAGCGGCGAGCTGCCCAGATCCAGCCCGGCAAAGAGGCGAGGAAGCTCAAGAAAAAGGGCAATAAGATCCAGCCGATGGTTTCTTGCTCGGTTAGCTGCAAGCGGTATTCGTAGTAGTAGAGCGCGGTGGAGGCGTTGAACGTGCGGCCGATTGTGGCGACTAGAAAGGCCAGCAACAGGACGCGGAAAAAGGGGTTAGCCCAAGTGCTTCGCTGGTCGGCGAATAGACGCCAGAGATGGAGCGGCTTTTTGGATTGGGCATGGTCGGCGGGTCGGTCGAGGCCGCGGGTGGCTCGGACCGTGATCCAAGCACCCAACACGATGGGGGCGGCCAACCACCAACTGGCCAAGCCGCGCGCCTGGGCACCAGTCGGGTCGGCGTGGCCGTCCATTTGGGTCAAGATGAGTCCGGGCAGCCACAGGCCGACTAGGGCACCTACAGTGCCGAAAAGCCGCTTGTAGGCGAAAAGTTGGGTGCGCTGGTCGCGGTCAAAGCTCAGTTCGCTGCCGAGGGCCGAATGCGGTACGCCGACTACGGTCATAGCGGTGTTGAGCAGGATGAACGAGATCAGCAAAAAGGCGAAGCGGGCGGCGTTGCTGTCGAGGGGTGGCGGGTTGAAAATCCAGATGAAGGAAACGGCCAACAGCCCGGCCCCGGGCAGCAAGTAGGGCCGCCGTCGCCCGCCGGACCAGCGGGAGCGGTCGGAGATGCCGCCCATGAGGGGGTCGGTGATGGCGTCCCAGATAATGGCCAAAGCCAACGCTAGGCCGGTGTAGAGTGCGGGTAGGCCGACGACGACGTTGTAGAATTTGAACAGGTAGATCTGCACCATCGACTCTACGGCGGCCAAGCCCCAATCAGCGGCCCCGTAGCCGAGTTTAGTGCGGTGGGATAGAGGCGGAGTCATGGATGACCGTTGTGCGTATAGACTGTCAACAAAAGGCGAACACCTTCGCGTGAGTTCTGATAAAGAAAGATGCGACTAAATATAAGAGACGACAGCGACAAGGAGAATTTGCAACGGCTCAATTTGAAAATTCGTCTCAATTTGGCTATTATCCATGTAAAATGATAAAGGGAGTTATCAATTTGCATGGATATTTGCCGAGAAAGGCAGAATCTGAGTTAAAACGAGCCTTGGGGCGTTCCCCGGCTGTTGCGATCCTTGGTCCTCGTCAATGCGGTAAATCAACACTGGCCCGTCAGTATTTAAAAGGCCAGTTAGTGGCCTTTTTGGATTTGCAGAACCGCATTGATCTCAACAGACTCGCCGAACCCGAACTTTTTCTCGAACAACATCGCCAGGAACTGGTGTGTCTGGATGAGATTCAGCGTCTGCCGGAATTCTTCGCCGTGTTGCGCTCCGAGATTGATCGCGACCGGCGTCCGGGGCGCTTTTTGATTCTCGGATCGGCATCGCGGGAGTTGATCCAGCAGTCGAGCGAATCGCTGGCTGGCCGGATCGCCTATTTGCAGTTGACGCCATTTTTGCGCTCGGAGACTAAGCAAGTCGCCGATTGGCAAACTCTGTGGGTGCGCGGAGGGTTTCCCGATAGCCTGCTCGCCGGGGATGCGGAGGATAGCTTTGCTTGGCGGCAGGATTTTATTCAGACCTTTTTGGAGCGAGATATTCCCGCGCTCGGCCTGAGCCTGCCGGTGCCCGTGGTGCGGCGGCTATGGCAGATGCTGGCGCATTACCACGGCCAGACGATCAACTATAGCAAGCTGGCCGGAGCGGTTGATGTGTCGGTGGCGACTCTAAAGAAGTACCTAGCTATTCTCGAGCAAACGTATATGATTCGCCTATTGCCTCCCTGCGAAGCGAATCTGAAGAAACGCTTGGTCAGTTCTCACAAAGTGTATGTAAGGGACAGCGGCATCTTGCATGCGTTGCTCGAAATCGAAAGGTACGACCAATTGCTCGGACACCCGATAGCCGGCGCTTCATGGGAGGGTTTGGTGCTGGAGCATCTGATTGCTGCGCTGCCCCGCTGGCGACCGTCGTTTATCCGCACGGGCAACGGAGCGGAGATAGATATAGTAATGGAGCGCGGGGACAGGACGGTGGTCTTTGAATGCAAGTTCTCAAAAGCGCCTAGGCCGTCGCGGGGGTTTTTTGAGTTGGTCGGCGATTTGCAGCCGGAAAATGCTTGGATCATTGCGCCGGTGGATGAGTCGTATGAATACCAGCGGGGAGTTAGGGTGGCTAATCTAGATTTTGCAGGGGACGAGAGCGAGCGTTAGTCCTATTTTCTCGACGCGGAGATTTTTTCCTCTTGCATAGCATGCCGTGCTAACCTCACACCGCGTCGATTCGCTGCGGTGCCCTTTCCAAAGACAAGCCGTGCTCGGCGGCCCATTCGGCAATGGACCAGTGGATGCCGTTGGGGTCTTCGCGCCCTTGGGCGTCGGCGGTAGCCCCTAGGAGCTGGCGACCGACGTCGTCGAGATTGGCGACTACGGTCGCGCTCGGCTGGACCTCGTCGGCATAGTAGCGCAGGTAGTAGTCGGGGCGGATCCAGCTATAGTGATAGCCGAACATCGCGACTTTGGAGACGTGGTCTTGGCTGTTGATCTCCGCGCCGTGGTAGATGCGGCTTTCAAAGAGAAAGGCGTCGCCGGCTTTGAGGCGGGGTTCGAGGTATTCTGCGGGATGGATTTGGTCTTTGGGAATGACGATAGGTTCGGCGAGGCGATTGCTGCCGGGTGCAAAGAGCGTGGCACCGGTGTGAGGTCCGTCCATGTCGGTGAGGCAGTAGCCGACCTTGAGGCCAACGCGCGGGAGATGGACGTGGCCCAAGTCGAGGTGGACGCCGACGTCGCGGTGCCAAGTGCAGTCGCCGGGGTCGTCGGCGGGCTGGGGGTGTTTGTAGATCAGGGCTGTGTTGGTGATGTGGATGTGGGTGCCGAGGAGTTGGATGACGAGTGGAACGAGCGCTGAGGAGGTAGCTAGTTTGGCGAGGGTGGGATCTTGGACGATACCGTCGCGGCGGTGCTGGTAGTAGCCCTCGTAGGCGAAGTCGTCCATCAAGCGGTCGGCGGCTGCGGCGACTTGGGCAATGGTTTCCTGATCGAGCGCGTTGGGGACGATGAGATAGCCGTTGGCGTCGAAGGATTCGCGTTGTTCTGGCGTTAGTCGTGAAAATTGCACGGGACCTCGCGGGGTGAATGTTGGGAGAGCAGACCATAGCGCACCCGTGGGTGGCTGTCAATAAGGGGCTTGTCGGCGCGGCGACTTTGAATTACCGTCGAGGCCGACCTGATACCTCTATTGCGAAAGGAACGTTATGGCTCTTCTCGATACCCACACCCAAATTTCAGCGATTATCGGCGACTTTGGCAGCGGCCTCGATCACCCCGAGTGCATTGCTTGGGGCTGCGATGGCTATGCCTATGCCGGCGGCGAAGCGGGTCAGATTTACCGCATTGACTTGGCCCGGCGCGAGTTCGAAGAGTTCGCCCGAGTTGATGGCTTTGTCGGCGGCATCTGTCAGGATGCCCAGCATCGTTTGTACGTCTGTAATGGCGACGTCAAGCGCGTCGAGCCGGATGGCGCGGTTAGCACGTATTGCGACCGCGCGGGTGAGGTGCCGCTGACTGTGGCCAACTACCCGGTCTTTGACGCGGCTGGCAATCTGTATGTGTCTAATTCCGGGGGCTGGCACCAAAACGACGGTTGGATTTGCAAGATCGCTCCGGGGGGCCAAGGCGAGGTGTGGAGCCGCGCCCTGGCAGATTTCCCTAATGGCACGGCGCTGGATGCGACGGGCGAATACCTCTATGTGGCCATGAGCATCAACCCGCGCGTGGCCCGCATCAAAATTGAGGCCGACGGCCGCGCTGGTGCTGCCGAGACCGTGTTCGAACTTCCGCAGACCGTTCCCGATGGTCTTGCTTTCGACGACGAAGGCACTCTGTACTGCTCCTGTTATCGCCCGGACCGCATCTATCAGTATGCCGACGGCCAGCTCGACGTTTTGGCCGACGATTACGAGGGCACTGCTATGGCGGCCCCGACCAATATCGCCTTTTGCGGCCCGGATCGGTCGCTCTTCCTCAGCGCCAACTTGGGGCGTTGGCACATAGCGCAATACGATTTGGGCAAGACGGGGATGCCGTTGAACTATCCAGATATAGCGATCTAGATAATCCGCAGATGGACGCAGATGGACGCAGAATAGGATGCACGAGACGATCAGCAGCTCAAATCGTTCAAGTCTCTAAGTGGCGATCACGACTTGCGCGGGATTAATGGCTTGGTACTGGGCTTTGTGGGCCGTGATTTCAAATGCCTCTGGTACCTTGTCGATTCCCTCTAATACGTGTCGGATGGTGGGTTTCATGCTGATGCGTCCCGAGGCGACCAGCCGCACTGTGTACTCCAGATGGGCCTGCGAGCTGATGTCCGGGAAGAGGTAGCGCAAGCTGCGCTCTCGCATCAGGTCCACGTCCAGTTCTAGGGGTCCCCCAAACCAAGAGACGCCCACTAGCTTGCCGCCGGAGCGCACCGCGTGCATGGCCTGTTTGAGCGCCCGGTCGCCGGCTAGTCCCAGCTTGACGCTGCCGCCGGCGCACTCGAATACCACGTCGGCACCCTCGCCGCCGGTCAGGTCGTGGATTGCTTCGACTGGATCGTCCTCGCTGGCGTTGATGGCGTGATCGGCACCCAGTGCGAGCGAGATTTCACACGCCTCGGGCCGCACATCTACGGTGATGAGCTGGCCAGCGCCGCAGGCGCGTGCGGCCTGCATACTCTCGATGCCCATGCTGCCTTGGCCAAAGACGGCGACCGAATCGCCCGGCCGGATCTGCGCGGTCTCGACTCCGGCGATGCTGTCGCTCAGCGATTGCAGGGTGGCGGCCTCGCTGTCGGAGATGCGGTCATCGACCTTGACCAGCGCGATGGCCGGGAGCAGGGCGCGCTCGGCAAAGCAGCCGGGTAGTTGGAAGCCGATGATCGGGCCGCGGCGGCAGTCGTCGCTGCGCTGAGAGTGGCACAGGGAGCAGTCGCCGCAGGGCAGCTTGGCGCGGGCCGCCACGCGGTCGCCGGGTGCGTAACCAGTAACGGCTGAGCCGACTTCTACGATTCGGGCGCAAAACTCGTGGCCGAAGAGCTGGATCGGCGCGTCTGTCTCCAGCCGGTTCTTGACGTGGTCGTAGGCTAGGGTTGGAATCCCAAAGGCGAGCTGGGCTTCGGTGGCACTGGGTTGGACTACCAGCGGCTCGACTAGCACGTGGTCGGGTGGGCAGGCCGCTAGCTCAATATCGTCGAGCCGCATGTCGCCGAAGGCATAGAAACGCCAGGCTTTCACGGGTGTTTTCCTTTGTTTCGGTTGGCTATCAGGTGCGTTCCACTGCAAACGCCACCAAGTTGCGCTCGTCCTTGCTGAACTCGACGGCGATCAGGTGAATCGGCTGGCCCAAGGCGCGGTACTTATCTGCGTAGCGCCGCTCTTTTAACTGCGCCATCGCCGCCCCTGCTGACGAAAGTTCGACCACCTTGAACTCAAACAGATAGACATTGTTGTTGAACAGAACCGCCATGTCCAGCCGGCCGTGGCTGCTGCTATCTTCGACCGCGATGTCCAATCCCAATCCCGCGAAATAGGAGTAGAACACGCTGGCGTAGTAGCCTTCGTAGCGGGCGATGTCGTTGTTGGTGTACCACTCGTAGGGGATGCTGGCGAAGAAGGCATGGAACAGGGTCTTAAGCCCGGCGAAGTCGTTGGCCTCCAGCAGGTCGTAGAGCTGGGCACTGTGCGCCGCCCGGCGCGAGGCATCCCCGATCAGGTGATTCAGCAAGCTCTCGTTCAGGCTCTGCCGCACCTCCAAGTTGGGGTAGCCGAGCCGATAGTATGTCCTACTCCCGCGCCGCTCGGTGCGGCGAATGGTGAGGTAGCCGGTCTGGAACAAGAGTGCTTCGGGGGCGATGGCGTCCACGTCAAAGGCCGACAACAGATCGCTGCTGCCTATCATGTTATCCAACGCTAGGGAGCTTACCCGCCGCTTGAACAGCGTCTCGACTAGGAACGCTGGCGTGCCGGTCTCGAACCAGTAGGCACCGAACTCGCGATTGCGGAACAGCAGCAACACGTCGAAGGGGTTGTACACCTTCTCCTCGCCGAGCCAGTTGTAGCCGTTGTACCAAGTGCCGATCGCGTCCCGGTCGAGGCCCGGAAGCTCCGGCGCGAACACGGTGTCTAGATCAGTCTCGGTATAGCCGCAAATGGCCGAGTAACGCGGGTCGAGGGTGAGGTCGATCAGGTTGTTGAGGCCGGAGAACAGGCTGACCTTGGAGAACTTGCTTACTCCGGTGAGGAAGCTGAAGCGGATGTGGGCGTCGGCAAACTTCACGGTAGAATACAGGCCGCGCAGCAAGTCGCGGTTGGCACGGGCTATTTCTGGCACTTCCAGCGCGTCGAGAATCGGCTTGTCGTATTCATCAACCAGCACCGCCACGCGCTGCCCGCTGCGCTCGTGTAGCACCTTCATCAAGTAGCGGAAGCGGGCCGGGGCGGTCTCGTCGGCGCGAGGAGTGATCGCCGCTTCCTCCTCCAAGGCGTTCAGTTGCGCCGCCACTTCCTCCCGCAAGTCGTCCGGCCCTTGGTAGGTGCCGCTGCTGAAGTCGAGGCGCAGGACGGGATGACGCACCGACCAGTCCCAGCGGTCGTGGATGCAAAGCCCCTCGAACAGCGGCTCGTTGCCCTCGAACAGTTCCTTGAGCGTGTCGAGGAACAGGCTCTTGCCGAAACGCCGTGGGCGCGACAGAAAATAGTGCTTACCCTCGTCGAGTAACTGGCGGATATAGGCGGTTTTATCGACGTAGTAGCAGTTATCTTCGCGGAGCTCGCGGAAGGTTTGAATGCCTATGGGTAGTTTGCGTCTGCGCATGGACTCTTTGCTCTATTCGGATCCTAAGCCCAAAACAGTATGCCACAGTTCTTCTTGTCTTGCAAGAGATTACGGGAACAAGGGTAGGCGTTAGCTGGCTCGATTGAGTAGCCAGCCGCGAATGAATCGGCTTTGACTGCGATTGGACTTGTAGATGTCGAGAAAGTGGACGCCCTGCAGGGAGCGGTACGCAATCGGCAGAATCTCTTGCATATTCTCGTCGAGGTTGCCTAGTGCCTCGATGGCTCGACGGGTGGCGGGACCGGTAAGGCCATCTTCGTCGATGACGCCGCCGAGTTCCTCTTGGCAAAAGACATTGCCAAGAATCTGGATGATCTTGGTAGATGATCCTGCGCCGGCATTGATGGTAAAATCAAAGTGGCGCTCCTTGATGCTTTCGGGCAAGGTTTCGCAACCGTGCTTGTCCCAAAACTCGCGCCGGTAAAAGCCCGTCACGTCGGGGCGTAGTTCGTCCATTGCTTCATTGGGGTTTCGACCTTCGTCCAACAAGGCGTCGATCTTCTCCCAAAGGGATTCGTCGGGGAACCACCGGCGCGAAATGCCCATAAAGGTCATGCCGCCCCGGTCGGCGGGGTCATCTACAAAGCCGCCTTCGTGGTCCAGCACTTTGGCTACGGCTTGTTCAAAGCTCATGGTGATCCTCTCGCTTGGATGTTGGATGGTGCTTTTAGGTTTTTTGTAACTGCCGGCACGACGTGGGTCGTGGTTTCAATCCGCTAGAAATCGGGGCAACATTCTGAATATCGTCTGGCCTCGCGCCAGATTCAAGCCAGGTGTCATGTACTCAGGGGTTGCTATATCATGCCTGCTCCACCGCAAACGCCGTGACATTGCGCTCGTCCTTACTGAACTCCACACCAATCAAGTACATCGGCTGCTCTAAGGCGCGATATTTGTCCGCGTAGCACCGTTCCTGCAACTGCGTCAATGCCGCGCCCGACGACGACAGTTCTACTACCTTAAACTCGAACAGATAGACGTGAGCGTTGAACAGAACCGCCATGTCCAGCCGTCCGTGGCTGCTGCTGTCCTCCACTGTAATGTCTAGGCCGAGTGCCGCGAAGTAGGAGTAGAATACGCTGGCGTAGTAGCCCTCGTAATTAGCGATGTCGTTGTTGACATACCACTCGTAGGGAATGCTGGCGAAGAAAGCGTGGAATAGCGTCTCCAGCCCGGTGAAGTTGTTGGCCTCCAGCAGCCGGTAGAGCTGTACGCTGTTGGCCATCTGCCGCGTCGAATCCCGCACGAGATAGCGCAGCAGGCTCTCGTTAAGGCTCTGTCGCACCTCCCGGTTAGGATAGCCCAAGCGGTAGAGGGCCTTGCCGCCCACGTCTTCCTCGTCGGTTATCGTCAGGTAGCCGGTCTGGAACAGCAGCGCCTCAATGGCGATGTCTTCTACGTCGAAGGTCGATAACAACTCATCGCTGCCGACCATTTCGCCGAGTTCTAAGGAACTGATGTGGCGCTTGCAAAGCGTTTCGATCAGAAACGTCGGCGTGCCGGTCTCAAACCAATAGGCGGCGAAACGGCGGCGGCGCAACAGCAGGAGGATGTCGAAGGGGTTATACACTTTCTCGTCGCCCAGCCAACTGTAGCCGTTGTACCAGGCGCGGATTTGGTCTCGGTCCAAGCCGGGCAGTTCCGGCGCGAACACGGTATCTAGATCCGTCTCGGTGTAGCCGCAGATCGCCGAGTAGGACGGTTCGAGGGTGATATCGGTGAGGTTGTTGAGGCCAGAAAACAGGCTGACCTTGGAAAACTTGCTCACCCCGGTGAGGAACGTGAAGCGGACATGCGCGTCGCTGTCCTTGATGGCTGCGTAGAGGCCGCGCAGAAAGTCGCGGTTGGCGCGGGCTATGTCCGGCACCTCTAGCGCGTCGAGAATCGGCTTGTCGTATTCGTCGACCAGTACCGCCACCGTCTGCCCGGTCTGGTCATGCAGCACCTCTAGTAGATGAGCAAACCGTTCAGGCCCGGTGCCGTAATCCGACGCTACACCAGTCTGGCGTTCGACGGCATCCAATTGCGCCATAAGGTTGGCCTCCACGTAGCCGGGCTCCTTGAAGTTGCCGCGGCCAAAGCTGAGCCGCAGGACCGGATGGCGCACCGACCAATCCCAGTGGTCGTGGATGTGCAGCCCGGCGAAAAGTACTTGGTTGCCCTCGAACAGCTCCTTGAGCGTGTCTAGGAATAGGCTCTTGCCGAAGCGCCGCGGACGCGACAGGAAATAATGCGTGTCCTCGTCGAGTAATTGGCGGATGTAGGGGGTTTTATCGACGTAGTAGTAGTCCTCGGCGCGGATTTTGCGGAAGGTCTGAATGCCGATAGGCAGTTTGCGTTTGTTCATGGACCATTCTCCGTCGAAATTACCCATCCAGCATCTGCGTTGCTTCTAAGAGTTGGGTTTGGGTATAGGGAGATGCAAAGTTTGCGTGCGGCGAGTCTGAATGGTACTATATCCGCACTTCTTGTCAAAATCCACAGGAGATCGGGTAATGGCTGAAATGCTCTACTTTGCCTACGGGTCCAATTTGCTCTGGAGTCAGATGCAGGCTCGCTGCCCAGGTGCTCGCGTTCACTCTGTGGTGCGCTTGGTAGGCTACGAGCTGTGTTTTCCGATGATCTCCTTCACGCGCAGCGGCATGGGCGTGGCCAGCATCCGGCCCAACGAAGACGCGTACGTCGAAGGCGTCATCTATGCAGTGACCGAGGACGACTTCAGACGCCTCGACCACTACGAAAGCGAGGGCACCAAGTACCGGCGGGACATGATAACCATACCTGAGCTCGGCGAAGTTTGGACGTATCTCCCCCGCCTCGACGCCGGACATCACTACCCGCCTTCGGAGGAATACCTCAACGCCGTCATTCAGGGGGCGACTGAGCACGGACTTTCCGACGAGTATATTGCTATCTTACACGCTTTTTGGGACAAAGAAGAGGAGTGAGTTAATGGCCCAGCAAACCATGATTAACCTCGAACCTTTCGTCGATTCCACCCCCCTGCTCGAAGCACCCGACGCCTTGCGCGAGCGCGCGGCCGAGCAGGGCTATTTGTTCTTCCGCTTGCTGTTAGATTCAGAGTCAGTGCTCGATCTGCGCCGCCAGATCCTCGAAGTTTGTCAAAAGCACGGCTGGCTCGATGACGACGCGCCCTTGATGGAGGGAATCGCGCACGACGGGGAGCTTTTCATCGAAGGGAACGCGCCCGAGTGGATCGCCTTTTACATCGATGTCCAGCGGTTGCGCGCCTTCAACGCCTTGGCTTTGCATCCGGCGATTATGGCGATGTTCGCCACGCTCTTCGGCGAGGAGGCTCTGCCCCACAGCCGCAATATCTGCCGGGTAATTTTTCCCAACGCCCTGACGCACACCACGCCGCCGCACCAAGACAATTTCTACATCGGCGGCACTGACGAGACGTGGACCGCGTGGATTCCGGCTGGCGACTGTCCGGCTGCGCTGGGCAGTTTGGCGGTAGCGCCGGGCAGCCACAAGTTAGGCAAGCTAGACGTTACAAAGGCGACCGGCGCGGGCGGCCACGCCGTCGAGTTGCCCGAAGATACGCTGTGGGCGGGCGGCGATTTTGTCGCTGGCGATGTGCTGATATGCCACAGCCTCACCGCGCATCAGGGCCAAGACAACCAAAGCGGCGACCGCCTGCGCATCTCACTCGACTATCGCTACCAGCCCATGAGCCACCCGGTGCGCGAAGACTCGCTGGAGCCGCACATGCACTTTACGGATTGGGAAGACCTTTACGCCAAGTGGGACGCGGACGACCCGCTCAAGTACTACTGGCGCGCGTGGGATTTGCAGATCAATCCTAGAATTAGGAATTAAGAATTAAGAATTAAGAATTACCCACCCCCCAAGCGGCGGAAGGGACGGGCGGGGCAATTCCTAATTCCTAATTTTTAATTCCTAATTCCGTTGTCGATGCCGACTGCGTCTGCCACCCGGGCGAACCCATCGCGCTCCAACAGGTGTGCTAGCCCCGCGTTGATTTGTCGCACGATACCTGGACCCCTGAAAATTAGTGCTGAGTATAGCTGCACCAGCGAGGCCCCGAGGCGAATTTTGCGGTATGCGTCGCGGGCCGATGAAATGCCCCCCACGCCGATGATCGCGTGCCGCTGGCGGTCGATGCGCCCGTACCAGAAGCGCACGGTTTCGTCGATTAGGGCCTGAACGGGCCGACCGCACAAGGTTCCGGGCAGCGGACCCACAAGATGGGCTGACGATTTGAGCGGATAGTTCGTTCCCGGCGGCAGGTTGAAGATGAAGCCCTTGACGAAGGCAAAAGGATCGACCACTTCCAGCATCCAGTCCAGCCGCGCCGGGTCGGTGTGCGCCGTGAGCTTGAGAAAGATCGGGGGCAGGTCGTCGATGGCAGCGCATTCGCGCAGCAAGTCGCGCAAGTGATTCCCTCCGCTGAATGGGCTGACGCCGCCGGTGGTGTTTGGGCAATTGAGGTTGAACGCGATGTAGGAGGCCCGCCCGACGAAGGGGACTAGGGCTGCGGCTAGCTCCGCTACGACTGCATCTGGCTCAATGGGGTGCCCGGTATTGGTTTCGACGAGGTTGATCCCCAAGGGCACGGCGATTGGCCGCTGGGCCACGCGGTCCGCCACGACCGCGGCCCCGTCATTGGGCACTCCATAGTTGACTACAACGGCCTCGTCCAACGGCAGGCGGAACAAGCGCGGCCGCGGATTTCCAGCCGAAGGATGCGCCGATACCGATCCCACCTCCACGAACCCAAAGCCCATGGCTGCAAGCGCCTGGATCACCCGGCCGTTTTTGTCGAACCCCGCGGCCATGCCCAGCGGATTGGCAAAGTGCAAGCCGCCCACTTGGGTTGCCAATCGCGCATCTGCGAAGGCAAAGAGACTGGAAAGCAGATGGCGACCAAGTGCGGAAGAACCTACCCGCTCGCCAAGCGCGAGGGTCTGCTCGTGGATGCGCTCTGGATCGCAGCGGAACAGGAGGGGGCGGACGAAGCGTTGGTATGCGTTCATTGCTATAATCAGGATACGCATTTGGAGGGGTGGGTTGCAAACGCCGTCGGTGTCAACTAGTTCGTTTCCTAGTGCATCCGTAGGGACGCCCCTACATGCGCTTCGACAAGCTCAGCGCACACTAAACCTAACGCACACTGAGCTTGTCGAAGTGTGCCATGCTTGCAAACGCCCGTCCATGTCAACGCGACTTAACCTCTCTCATAGGAGTTTACCCCATGCCGCTCGAATTGATTGCCGACCGCCCCGGCCACGCCGTCCTCAGCTCGTACCAAGAACCGCCCTTAGCCCCAGACGAAATCCGCGTCCAAAGCCTCTTCAGTTCGGTCAAGCACGGCACAGAACTGCGCGGTTTCCGCGCCGACACACCCGACGCTTCCGACCGCTGGGACGGTGAACTGCGCCTGCACCGCCGCGGCGAATCCGCGTCCAGTGGCTTCCCACGCCGCCTCGGCAACATGTGCTTGGGTGAGGTTGTCGAAGTGGGTGCCGAGGTCACCACGCTGCGCGAAGGCGACCGGGTCTTCGCGCATTTGCCCATCCGCGCGACGCACACCGTTGCGGCGACGCGTGTGCAAAAGGCCCCCGACGGAATCTCGCCGCAAGCCATTATGTATTGGGACCCGGCCGACTTTGCCGTCGGCGCGGTGCGCGATGGCGCAGTGCACTTGGGGGATCGCGTCGCCGTGTTTGGACTCGGTGCCATTGGGCTGATGGTCGCGCAGGCCGCGCGGCTGTGCGGGGCGCGCTGGGTGGCG
This sequence comes from Candidatus Latescibacterota bacterium, assembly GCA_022826515.1. The sequence goes on along the minus strand of JAJDUT010000104.1, from coordinate 44,524 downwards.
GTGGTAGATCCCATTGAGCGCCGCCGCGCCGCAGCCCTGCGCCACAACGCCGACTTGGCGCTGGATCCGGTGGCCGTGGACGCCGGCGTGGAGATCAAGCAGCGCACCGACAAAATCGGCGCGGACATCGCCTTTGAGACGAGCGGTTCCTACTGCGCGTTTGAGGACGCCATGCGCGCGACCTGCTACGCTGGCACCTTAGTCTCGACCGCGTATTACCACGGCGAGCAGGGCTTGCGCTTGGCCGGCGAGTGGCACCGCAACCGCATTCAGGTCATCTCCAGCCGGGCCAACAGCGAGCCATTGCCGCAGGCGAGTTGGGATTTCGCCCGCATCCGCGCGGAGTCGTTGGCCCTGTTGGTCGCAGGCCGTTTGCAAGCCGACGATCTGATTGACCCGATTGTGCCCTTTGCTGAAGCCGCTGACGCCTACATGGAGATCAATCAGCATCCCGAGCGTTCGATCAAGCTCGGCATTGACCACGGTTAGCCGATATTAATCAGCCGGTTGCCCGTCATGCCGGTGCAGATATCGATGAGAAGCCACAACCCGGCTGAGCCAAACGCGCCCAGCACCAGCCCTAAAAAGAACGGGCGCAAGCGCGTGTAGAGCCGGGGACCGCCGTATTTGAGAATGAACGCCTTGAGCAGCCAAGCGAAAAAGACCGACGGCCAGATTAGCTGCACGGGATGCGGCAGCCCGATGGCCAAGCCGATGGGGTGGATGGGAAAGCCGACGAAGCGGTTTTTGACAAAGGTCAACAGGCCCATCAAGAACGCGCCGAGGCCGGCAAAGGACAAATGCCAAACGTGAGTGGGCTGCATGTTGTTGAGGTTGTTGGTGATCCAGTTGCCGGTATAGGTCGTCATATAGCCGAACTGCCAACTGCTCAGGTTGATGCCCCCATAGGTGTACGCGAGGTGGATGACCGCGGTGATTGAGCCGGCGAGGGTGACGACAATGGCCGCGGCAATAGCCCAGAACACGCGCCGGTATTCGAGGCGCGTCACTTCTGCCAGCTTGAGGCCCGTAGCGGCTGAGGCCATGACAAAGGTGCGGATGTCGGCCGACCAGGGGAAATTGAGCGCCAGCGCCGTTAGGCCCGGGGCACCCACTGACGACGACCCGAGGGTGTTGACGGTGAACACGGCCGGAGCTACTGGAGCGCGGCAATAGGCCAGCCCGGCCTGCGAGATGATGCGCGCCAAACCGACAAAGATCACGAGGGCCGAGAGCTGAAAGACAAAGGCGGTCGGCAGGTTCATGTTGGTGGCGTAGAGCGCGAACAGGCCGAGGAAAAAGCTCGCGATAAAGCCAAAGACCGCGACTCGATACGGGAGCAATTCTCCGCTGTCGTCGATGGAGTCGTCGCCGCGCAGGGCCTTGCGCCAGACTTGGCGCAAGTGCTGCCGCCCGCCCCACAAGCTGGACAGCACTAAAAAGAACAACGCACCGAGGGCAATGTGGGCGATGCTGGGCGGGGAGGGCGAGGAGTAGGGCTGCTCCGGGCCGATGTTCCACCCCGTCATGCGGCACAAGCCGATGGCCAACATGTTGAGCAGGGCAAAGACCCATATACCCATGGAGATGTCGAGGTTGAGCAAGTAGGAGAGGCCGACGACCTCGAAGTGCGGGCGAAAGTTGACCCAGATGGAGTTGCGCAAAAAGGGCACCCAGAGGTTGAGGTCAATCCAGGGGACGAAGTTGAAATAGCGGTGCAGGGCGTTGACCGAGCTGATGAGCGCGGGAATGGCAAAGCCGATCCAAGTCAGATAATTGCGGTAAAAAGGCGCGATGGCTTGGTCCTTGTCGCGGGCGCTCATTTCTATGGGCAAGGTGGCCAGCGGGAAGTTGAGCCGCTCGCGCTCGACCCACTGCTTGCGCAGCACCACGAGCACGCACAGCGTGGTGAAGTACATATTGACGGCAAACAGGCTCCACGCCATCAGTGGCGTCGCCCAAACCCCCCAAGGGATGCGTTCGCCTTGGGCATTACCTTCGAACAGCTTTTGGATGGCTGCACTGTCTTCCGGCACGAAGAGATGCGATATGTAGGGCTGGATGGTATTGGCCCAGTCGTTTTCCGGGGTGGCGTAGTAAAAGAACCCGCCGAGGAGCGGGATTAGGTTCATGGTCAGGCCCCAAGAGGGAATGGCGGCCCCCACGATCATCATGATGTACACAGTGGCCAACTCGCCGGTGTGCAGGCTGGTGCCGGTGAGCAATTTGGCGAGTGGGTTGATGAGTAAGGTGAAAAGAAAAAACAAGAACAGGGCTGCGCCGGTCGAGTAGTCGGCAGCCATGGGTGAGCTGCGCATCACCAAGACGCTAAAAGGCTCGCCTACGGCGATGGCGAGGCAGCCGATGGCCCCGATGGCAACGGCGCGGAGGGAGACGCGGCGCGGGGGTGCGGACAAGACTTAGACCTCTGTGTTGACGAGGAGACTATGCCCCAAAATGGAATTTATCAGCAAGGTCACTCGTCCAGTGGATCCGCAAGGCGGGCTTGGACGATATTGATCAATTCGCGCGGTTCGTAAACCGCCAATAGTGCCGCTTTGAAATCGCTTTGGTTGCGCGTCACCAAGGCATCGGCGTCGGCTTGGCGTGCCGCCTCGTGGAGAACAGCATCTTCAAAGTCGCGGAAGCCCTCTGCCGCCAGTGCCGCTTCTAGCACTGCCCGGTTGACGGGAGCTACTTCAAAAAGGCGAAGCAATTTGCGGATTTCCCGCCGTGCTTTTTGCGCGCCGACGGTTTTTGTGGCCAAGTAGTGTATGGTGGTTAATGTGGTAGCACCGAGGCAGCCGACGAGGACATTGCGCTCTATCAAAGAGAAAATCTGCGCTGCGTTCACTGCGTGTGGCGTCCGGTCTAGCAACAAGTCGAGTACGACATTGGTATCGACCATCACTTTCACAGGTATTTTTCCTCGAGATGTTTTCGGTATGTATCCTCATTGACCGCAGTGTTCCCCAAGGTGCCGTATAAAGAACGAGTGAGCGGTGCCAGGGTCTCGGATTGATCGTCTCGGTCCAGCAGGGCAAAATAGTCGGCCACCATCTGCGATACGGATTTGCCGCGCTTTTTGGCATGAGCTTTAGCCCGTTCGATCAATTGCTCCTCTAGGCGTAGAGTGAGCTTGGTCTGCATGAGTCGCCTCCACAGATGACGTATAATTTGGCCATTATCATACGTCATCACAGCGCGATTGTCAACGCTGGAACTTGCAGACGGCTACTCAATCGCGCACCACCGCTATGGTGCGCTTGGCTGCGGTACCGTCGGCTTCGAGGAGCAGGTGATAGATGCCGCTGGCTACGAGGTTGCCGGCGAGGTTGCGGCCGTCCCATTCCTCAGCATGGTTTTCGCGGGCAGCGCGGGGCCCCAACTCCTCTCGCCAGACCAGATCGCCATTAGCCGAAAAGATCGACAGGCGGGTCTGGGTGCTGGGAGCGGCCAAGTCGAACACCAACTGGGCCGTCTGGTGTTGGCTGGGGCGGAAGGGATTGGGGTAGCTGGGTTCGAGTTGGGTGGCGAGGGCGGCTGGCCGGTCGGCGTCGATCAGACTGGGATCGAATTGCGCGGCCAAGAAGTGCTGGTAGGCCAAGCCGGTGCGCTCGGCGGCGGTGGCGACGAGGACGATTTCGTCGAACTGGTCCCAGCCCGCGATGCGGATTGGCGATTCGGAAGCGAGCTGTACGGAGGTGCTGTCCGGGCCGATTAAGAGCAAGTGCCGACGCCATGCCCCTTGGTTGGCGTCGAAGAACAGATCGACTCCGCCCGGGCGTAGTTGTGGCTCCAGACGCAGATAGACGCTGCCGGTGGCATCTACCAAGCTGGTGTCGCGGACGACGGTTTCGGCGGCGACGGCGATGTCGCGGGTGGGGACGGTGGGGTATAAGTTCCCCTCGGCATAGTATGGGTCGCGGTAGCGGTTGTTGGTGAAATAGTTCCACACGGCAAATTCGCCCATAGCGACACCGAGTCCTCCCGGCTCGACTTGGCGGATGACGCGGTCGAAGTGATCGAGATGGACGCTTTTGCGCTGACTCAGTTCTTCCCAGATCAAGCGGTTGAGCTCGCGGTTGTAGCGTTGATCGAGGAAGTGGGAAAAGATCGCACTGCCGTAGGTGTGGTTCTTGCCGGGAAGGCCGGAGTTGAGGGCGCGTTGGGGTTCGCCGAGGAAGTAGGTCAAGTATTGGAGATAATCGTCGATGTGCGGATAGGCTACTTCCTCCATCCATGTCGCGGTTGATTCCTGCCACCAGTTACCAGCTCCGGGTGCGTAGTAGCCAAACTGAATGGCGTGATGAAATTCGTGGGCGATAGTCACGCGCAGGGCGTCTAGTCCGCTGGTCTGCTGATAGCTTGGGTCGGTGAAGTTGTTGTCGATTTCGAGGTAGCTATGGGTGGTGGTCGCGCCGGACGTTCCGGGGTAGGCGCAGCCGTAAACGGACACTGAGCCTAAACAGCCCCCGAGACTTAAGTCTATAACATAAACGTCGTATTCGTCGCCACCGCCTAGGCCGTTGTCTGAAGGAGGTGGGTTGTAGCCGAGTTGCTCGACTTCCAACACCCAGATGCTGTCGAGGATGGTAGCGGCTAGGTCGATGTAATCCGGGACGCCGTTGCCGTCGTCGTCGTCGGGATTAACCGCATTGCGACCCTCGGTGTCGTAGTGGACGCGGAAAAGACCGGAGGGCGTTATCAAGCTGTGTTGAGTGCTAGGCCGGGGGCGCTGCACGAGTTTTAGACGCTGGTCTTGGGTGCTCGCGTCCATGGCTTGGAGCACATAGGGGGTGCCGCAGCGCAGTGCGGCCGAGGCGTGCTGTGTCGGTGTCTCTGCATGACTATTACGTGCTATAGATAGCAGTATTCCGATAGCTAGCGTCAAAGTCATATAAAGAAACGCCCCTTTGGTGTCGCTGGCGGGGCGAGCAGCGCCGTTTGAGTCCTTCAATCGCGCACCACCGCCAGCGTGCGCTTGGCCGCCGTGCCGTCGGTTTCGAGGAGCAGGTGATAGATGCCGCTGGCTACGAGGTTGCCGGCGAGGTTGCGTCCATCCCACACCACATCGTCGTATTCGTCCGCCCGGCGCGGGCCTAAGTCTTGCTCCCATATGAGCGTACCGTTGGTGCTAAAGATCGACAGGTGGGTTTTTCTGCTGGGGACAGCTAGCGCAAACGCCAACCGAGTATACGGGTGTTGGCCGGGGCGGAATGGGTTGGGGTAGTTGGCGGCCAAAGCGGCTGGGTGGAACGGATTGGGGTAATTGGTGGCCAAAGCGGCCGGCGCGTCGGTTAGGTCGGGATCGAACTGTGCGGTGAAGAGGTGCTGGTAGGCCAAACCGGTGCGCTCGGCCGAGGTGGCGACGAGGACGACCTCGTCGAACTGGTCCCAGCCGCTGACGCGGATCGTCGGCTCGGAAACTAGCTGCACGGAGACGCTGTCTGGACCGACTAAGAGCAAGTGGCGACGCCACGTCCCTTGGTTGGCGTCAAAGAACAGATCGACTCCGCCCGCTCGCAGTTGCGGCTCCAGACGCAGATAGACGCTGCCGGTGGCATCTACCAAGATGGTGTCGCGGACGACGGTTTCGGCATCGACGGCGATGTCGCGGGTGGGGACAGTGGGATACTTGTCTGCTTCGGCATAGTATTCGCCTCGGTAGCGGTTGTTGGTGAAATAGTTCCACACGGCAAATTCGCCCATAGCGACACCTAACCCCCCCGGCTCGACTTGGCGGATGACGCGGTCGAAGTGATCGAGATGGACGCTTTTGCGCCGGCCTATTTCTTCCCAGATCAGGCGGTTGAGCTCGCGGCCGTAGCGCTGATCGAGGAAGAGAGAAAAGATCGCGGAACCGTAGGTGTGGAGGCTGCGATAAACGCCGGAGTTGAGGGCGCGTTGGGGTTCGCTGAGGAAGTAGGTCAAGTACTGGAGATAATCGTCAATCTGCGGATAGGCCACTTCCTCCATCCATGTCGAGGTTGATTCCTGCCACCAACTACCGTCGAATGTCGCGTAATAGCCGAACTGGATGGCGTGGTGAAATTCGTGGGCGATGGTCACCCGCAGGGCGTCCAACCCGCGCGTTTGCTTGTAACCTGGGTCGGTAAAGTTGTTGTCGATTTCGAGACGGCTATAGGTGGTCGCGCCGGAGGTCTCAGGATAGGCATACCCATAATAGCTGCCGCCTATATCAATAATGTAAACGTCGTATTCGTCTCCCCCGCCCAAGCCGTTGTCCGAAGGAGGCGGATTGTAGCCGAGTTGGTCGATTGCGAGGGTCCAAACGCTGTCGAGAACGGCCATGGTGAGGTCGATGTAGTCCGGGATGTTGTTGGCGTCGTCGTCCGTAGGCGCAACCGCGTGGCGTCCCTCAGTATCGTAGTGGACGCGAAAGCGCCCGGATGGCGAGAGGAGATTGTACTGGGCGTCCGTCCGTCGCGCCACCAGTTTGCCCAAGCGCGCTTGGAAGTCGGCGCTCAGGTTGGGAGCCGCGCTCATGGCTTGGACTAGATGCGGGGTCCCGCAAACCGCTAGCCCGCCGGATTCTCGATAAATGGCTGGCAGTTGGTCGGGAGCGCGGATGCTGAGAACTTGGTAGATCAGGGCCGTCTCTAAGTCGAGTTCGCCTGCTTCATAGGCCGCTTCGATCCGAGTTTTGGCTTGAATGGGTAGGGCGAAGAGGAGGAGGACGGCGAGGATTTTAGCGGTCATAAAGTCTCGGGGCTGTGGTGAATGGTGACCTGAGAAAATAATGGTGCAATGGGCTGAGGCCAAATTGCTTGGCCGTGCAGAAGAGGTGTAGCTCGGCCATTGCTCGGCTGTGGCCGAGTAAATACCTTTGCTCAGCGAGGCGGCTGATCTTCACTTTCTGCGTATTAGCGAAAACTCTCAAGGGATATCAAAAAATGAGTCCAGAAGCACTGATGATCGTCGGGTTCTTGCTCGGCTCGTATTCGATTGTCGGCAATGATGCAATTCAGACTTTGGGGACCTTTCTCAGTTCCAATTCCCACCGTCCGTGGTGGGTGCTCTGGCTCTTTGCCGGTAGTATCCTGACGGTGGTTCTCGTGTATGGGTGGATCGTCCACAGCGACGTCTCTTACGGCAGACTTCAGGCGATCCCGGTGCCGGATCACTTCTCCTGGATTTACTGCGTCCCACCTTTCGTCCTGCTCTTGCTGACCCGCTGGGGCATCCCGGTCAGCACCACCTTCCTGACCCTGACGATTTTCGCACCCAAGGCGCTGCCGAGCATGCTGATTAAATCGTTGTCGGGGTACGCGACCGCCTTCGTGGCTGCTATTCTCATTTACAGACTGGTCACCCGAGGTCTTGAGTCCCGCTTCAACCGGACGGATGGGCCGACGAGTCCTTGGTGGACCGTGGCGCAGTGGTGCTCGACCGGTTTTCTCTGGAGCCAGTGGCTGATACAGGACTTGGCCAATATCTATGTTTTCCTGCCGCGCGACCTGGCCGTGGAATGGTTCGCGGCGAGCATCGTCGTCATGTTGGCTTTACTCGCCTTCATCTTTTACAACCACGGCGGTACCATCCAGAAGGTGGTGCTGACCAAGACCAACACCACTGACATCCGCTCGGCGACGTTTGTGGACTTGATCTACGGCATCGTACTGTTCCTGTTCAAGGAGGTCAGCAACCTCCCGATGAGCACGACGTGGGTCTTCGTCGGTCTGCTGGCTGGACGCGAGATCGCCATCGCTTGGAACGAGAAGCACCGCAGCCGTCAGGAGGTGTCCCGGCTGGTGCTATCCGATTTGGCGAAGATATTTGCTGGCCTCCTCGTCAGCGTCGCTCTCGCCTTGCTGCTGCCCAAGCTGATGTAGCCTTCCTGCAACTCGTCACGCACTAGGTGCTGCGTGATTTAGCCGCTTTTATGACGGTGACGGGTACGACGCGCCATAGGCAGGTTGCGGCAAAACCGGTGTCTGTCAGCGCGGCGAGTTCGTCTTCCAAGGGAAAGTAGGTGTCTTCGTCGGCCCATTCTGCGAAATGGCTATAGGCGCGCTCCTCGGCGATGCCGCAGGAGACGAGGTGGGCCGCCCAAGTTTCGTATTCGGCTTGGCGAGCGGATGGGGCGGCGGGCATGGTCGCATCCGCGTTGACGAATATGCCGCCCGGACGCAACGCGGCGTGAATTGCGCTGAAGATCGTCCGTTTTTCGGCTAGGGTGGGAACGTGGTGCAGTGCGAGGGAGGCGACTGCCGCGTCGCAGGCAGGTAGTGGGCCTTGGAACGCTCGCACGGTGTACTGCACTCGTGCAGCAAAGGGTGCGAGCCGCTCGCGGGCTTGATCGAGCATCTCGGCGTCGGCGTCGATCAGCTCGACCGTGGCTCCCTCGCATCGCTGCAATACGGCTTGCGCCAATGCGCCTGTGCCAGCGCCGAGGTCGATTACTTTTTTCGGCTTGGTTTCGGCAACGGCATCTGCGGCTCGCGCCAGCATTTCCTCGTACGCGGGAATGAAGGCGCGGATGGTCTTATCGTACGCCTCGATTTCAAGGCGCAGATGGCGTCGGACGGAATGACTCATTGTCTTTTGTGCGGACTTTTTTCGTGATTTCCTAAAACTGGGGTTCTTTCGCCGTATCTTCCAGAGGCTAGAGGAAGGACATAAACCCGTCAAGGAAAATCAAGAACGATGGAGATATCTGAGTGATTCGTACGCAGATTCGGTTGACCGATAAGCAGGTGCGGTGCGTTAAGAGGCTCGCCGCCGAACGGCAGGTGTCGATGGCGACGGTGATTCGCGAGGGGGTTGATCTCCTACTGCGATCGGCGGAGACAGCCGCGACCGATGACGAGCGCATCGAACGCGCAATCTCGGTAGCCGGTCAATTCCGATCCGGCGGCGGTGATGGAGCTGCACAACATGACGCTCACCTGCAGAAAGCCTACCGCAGGTGAGCGTCTTCGTCGATACCGCTTGATTAGGGAGAGTCGTCCGTGGTGGAACCAGCGGCTTTCTTGATGTCGCCCCAGCTTTTATCCTCGACGACGCCCGGAGACTGAGAGCCGATCTTCGCAGCGCGCAGCGAATCAAGCGCGGTGTGCAGCGAATCGAAGGAACCGAGGTTTACTACATTTTTTTCAACTACAGTAGGCTTTTCATCGAGGCTTATTTCAAAGGCCGTGTGGGCCCCGGGTGGCCCTACCACGATAATGGCCTGATCTGCGTCTGTGCCAAGCTCGGTGAGCAGTGAATCGACTAGATTGGAGCTTACTGCTTCATTGTTTTCATCGCCGCTGACCATCACTTCCAGGACACCGTCTCTGAACTCTTGAAATAGCTGATCGCCGTCCATGTTGACGGTGACGACCGGATCGCCATTCTCATCCAAGGTTTCCGTGATCTCAACAACCTCGTCGAACGCCTGCTGTTGGCTATCGGATAGGGGCTCGTCGTTGAAGGTCACCACGATTTGCAGTAGGCTACTGGCAATGTTGGCGAGGGCCGCTCTCTGAGTGACAGCACCTACTAGGAGGAGTGCCAGCGCGGCGAGTGCGGCAGCGAGTACGGGCGGACGGAACCGCCGCCGGAGGTTCGGCAGCCAGGTCCGGCTGGGGACGGTTTCTGGCGATCCGTTGCTGGACGCGACGGGGATGGGTGCCACATGCCCTTGACGCGAATCGTCCAAGCGAGCGGCGAGCTTGCGATTGGCCTCCAAGAGCAAATCTGCGGGGAAGGTGGACTCGCGGATTGATTTTCCTGCGGCGCACAGCAGGGAGAAATCGCCTTTGAGCTCGATGGCTTCGGGGTGGGCTTGTAGGTACTCCTCGACTTCCCGCTTTTCGGCGTCGGACAGTTCGCCGTCGAGGTATTCGATGAGTTTGTGTTCAAACTGCTCAGTCGTAATCATCGGTTAGCTTCCTTGGGGTTTGATGTCGTTGCGGATGGACTGTCGCAGGCGAGCCACGCGCGAATCTGTTTTGCGGCTTGGAACGCTGCGGCTCGCGCTGCTCCCGCAGAGCAATTTAGCAACTGGGCGATCTGCGCGAAGGAACAGCCTTGGAAGTAGCGGAGGACGAAGACTTCTCTGCGGCGCTCGGGCAAATCCACCGTGAGTTGGCGAATTTTTTCAACCATCAGACCATTTTCGACCACATCGTTCGCCTCCCAGTTGTGAGGTTGCTCCGCGGACTCGCTCCAAGGGACAAATCGCGCTCGCTGACGGTTGAAGTCGAGGGCGGCATTGATCGCCGTGCGGCACAACCACGCCTTGGGCTGTTGCAGTGGGCCGCGCTCGCTCGTGGTCTCGTGGAACTTCACGAATACTTCTTGGTAGAGGTCGGCTGTCTCGTCGTGGTTTCCGTTGATCCGCCAGATCAGACTCATGACCAGCGGACCGTATCTTTCAATCGCCTGTTCCGCGTGCATTGCATCTCCATGATGTCAGGTGTTGAACAATTCTCGTGTGCACACGCTTATAGAACGATGCTGAGGGCGTTTTGTTACTTCGGCGTTGGACGTTCCATCTGCTGATTCGTATTTTCGCCTTCCGCCTGAAGACTAGATAGGAGCAAAGATCAAGTATGCCAGATCGTCGTCCCAATATTCTCTTCATCATCACGGATCAGCAATACGCCGGGGCCATGTCCTGCGCCGGCAACCCCGACGTGTACACTCCCAATATGGACCGCCTCGCCGCAACGGGGGTGCGATTCACCCGCGCCTATTGCACGCATCCCTTATGCGCCCCCCAGCGCGCCAGCTTTATGACCGGTCTTTTTCCCCATCAAAATGGCGCGATCAGCAACAACACACCAATCAATCCCGAATACAAAGGCCGGACGCTCGGCAACTTTCTCTCCAATGCGGGGTATGACTGCGCCCTGTCGGGAAAATGGCATGTCCCTGGCACCACGCCCGAAGAAAGCGGCCTCGAAGTTATCTGCGGCAGTCGCGACGACGAGGTGCCGCTGCGCTCCATCGAATTCATGCAGCGCGACCGCGACAATCCCTTCTTCCTCTTCGCGTCATTCCTCAACCCCCACGACATCTGCCAAGTCGCCCGCAATCAGCCGCTGCCGCAAGGCCCCGTGCCGGAACCGGCCACTGTGGAAGAATGCCCGAATCTGCCCGCAAACTTCGCCATTCCACCTTATTCACCAGACATCTTGCAGATGTTGCGGCAGGCCAACTGCCGCGTCTATCCCACCATCGAATACACGGAAGACGACTGGCGACGGCTGCGATTTTACTACTATCGCCTGTGCGAAAAAGTCGATGCTGAAATCGGCGTGCTGCTCAATGGCCTGCGCGACCTCGGTCTTGAAGGAGAGACCTATATCGTATTTACCTCAGATCACGGCGACGGGCACGGCGCGCACCAATGGAATCAAAAAACCAGCCTCTATGAGGAAGTCATCAACGTTCCGTTTATCATTAGTCACAAAGGGATCACGCGGGCCGGTAGCGTTGACAACACTCATCTGGTTTCCCTCGGCCTCGATCTGCTGCCCACGCTGTGCGACGTCGGCGGTGCGAGCGTCCCCGATGGCCTCGAAGGGCTGAGCTTGCGACCGCTTGCCGAGGGCGACGCGCCCGACGAATGGCGCAGGGAGCTCGTCGTTGAAACCATCATGGACATTGGCTCAGGTCCAGGCGGTGGCGGTGCTTCGCGCGCCGTGCTCACCGACCGCTACAAATACAGCGCCTATCCCATGGGCCGCTACCGCGAACAGCTCGTCGATTTGCAAGCAGACCCGGGCGAAATGGTCAACCTCGCCGTCAACGCGCGGTTTAAGGACGAACTCGACGACCATCGCCGTCGCCTGCGAGCATGGTGCGAAAAGACAGAGGATGAGTTTTTGAGGTTTTGTCTGTGAACACTTGTTGCTAGGCGATGAATTTTCCATCCGCTAGGCGATTTTTTAACATTATGGTCTGTGTGGTAACCCCGATTTGATCCGTCTGACTAAAGAGAAATTTAACTAGGAGACTGCTGTGGAATTGACGAAAAGGCCCCGACGACTCAGGCGCTCGGAAGCGGTGCGCAGTTTGGTGCGCGAGACCCATTTGCGCGTCGATGATCTGATCCATCCGCTGTTTGTCACCGAAGGCGAAAAAACGCGCGCACCCATCGACGACATGCCCGGCCAATATCGCTTCTCGGTTGACGAGCTGGTCGATGAGTGCCGCGAGCTGTGGGACTTGGGCATCCCGGCGGTCAATCTCTTCGGCTACTCGACCGAAAAAGACGATCAGGCCACTCAGTCCTACGACCCGCAGGGCTTGATCCAACGAGCAATCCGCAGCCTCAAAGCCGCGGTGCCCGAACTCTGCGTGCAGACCGACGTGGCCCTCGACCCCTATACCCACCACGGCCACGACGGCTTGGTCGTCGATGGCGAGGTAGTAAACGACGAGACCATAGAGGTGCTGTGCAAGATGGCCCTGTCGCACGCCGAAGCGGGCGTCGATTGGGTCGCGCCTTCCGACATGATGGATGGCCGGGTCGGCGGCATCCGCCGGGCGCTTGACGCGGCTGGTTATAAAAATGTTGGCATCTTGGCGTATTCGGCTAAATACGCCTCGTGCTTTTACGGCCCGTTTCGCGACGCGCTCCAGTCGGCACCCAAAAAGGGCGACAAGAAGACCTATCAGATGGACCCGGCCAATGGCCGCGAGGCGCTCAAAGAAATCGCACTCGACATTGAGGAAGGGGCCGATGTGGTGATGGTCAAGCCGGCGCTGGCCTATCTCGATGTGATCGCCGCCGCTCGCCAAGCCTTTGACGTGCCGATTGCCGCGTACAATGTCTCCGGCGAGTACGGGATGATTATGGCGGCTGTGGAGCGGGGGTGGGTCCAGCGCGAGCAGGCCGTTATGGAAGTGTTGACCGGGATTAAGCGGGCTGGCGCGGACATGATCTTGACTTATTTCGCCAAAGAGGTCGCCGGGTACTTGCGAGACTAACTCAGCTATGCAACTCAAAGACAAAGTCGCCCTCGTCACGGGCAGGGGTCGCGGCATTGGTCGCGCTATCGCTGTGGGCTATGCTGCCGAGGGCGCGCAGATTGCCATTGCCGCACGCAGCACGGCGCAGCTCGACGAAGTAGCTGCGGCGATTGCCGCGCAGGGCGGCGAAGCCCTCGCTGTGCCGACTGATTTGCGGGTAAGTGCAGAGGTGGAACACCTCGTGCAGCAAACAGTAGCGCAGTTCGGTCGGATCGATATTCTCGTCAACAACGCCGGCGTCAATCCGCGCGGGCTGTTTTTAGACGCGACGGATGAAGAGTGGGAGCAGGCGTGGCAAATTAACGTCATGGGCGTCGTTCGCTGTTGCCGCGCGGTATTGCCTATTATGCAGCGACAGGGCAGCGGGAATATCATCAACGTCGGCTCTGGCATGGGTCAGGTCGGCCACGCGGATCTGAGCGTCTATTGCGCGTCCAAAGCGGCCTTGCACGGGTTGACCCAAGCCATTGCAGAAGAAGTGTGGGACGAGGGCATCATCGCCAACGTCCTCATACCCGGCCCGGTCAAGACGGAGTTGTCAAAACCTTCTTGGCAACAGGCCAGCAGCTTTCGCGCTGCAAGCGACCCGTGGAAGGAGCCAGAACAGGTCGTTGCCTCGGCGCTTTTCCTCGCCGCACAACCCCCGGCCAGCGGCATGACCGGCCAGATACTCAGCATCATGCGTAGGACTAGCCCTTAAGGGCGTCTAACCTCTAACGAGGGATTTCAATCGTGAAATGGATGACGATTGTTATCGGTGCGGCAATCGCACTGTATGGCTGTGGCCCAAAAGTTAAAACCGAAACATATCCCGATGGGCAGGTCAAAGTTCAATACCAGTACTACAAAAACGAAGTAAACGAGTTAGTCAAACACGGTCCCTATACAGCGTATTATACGAGCGGCAATCTGCAGGCACAGGGCATGTACAAGGACAATGAGAAAGATGGAAAAATTGTCTATTACTTTGAAGATGGGACCAGAAAATCGGCAGAGACCTACAGGGAAGGTAAACTCCACGGCTCCTTTACAGACTATTATGAGGATGGAGCCAAACGTTCGGAAGGAACCTATAAAGCGGGGCAGTTCCACGGGGCCTATACCAAGTACTATGCAAACGGGCAAATAGAATTATCCATAGTCTTTAAAGACGGTCAATGGCACGGCCCTTATATCAGTTACTACAGCAACGGAAACAAATGGCTGGAAGGGTTCTATACAAACGGTCGCGAGAGCGGGGTCTGGACCCATTACGACGAATCAGCAGAAAAGACAAACGGGCCCCTTGTCTTCTACTACGAAAACGGGCAAAAAAAATGGGAGGGATCCTACACAGACGGAAATCCCGATGGGATTTTTATAGTCTTTGATGTCCAGGGAAAGAAAATAAGGCAGGATGTGTGGGAAAAAGGGCAGTTGGTAAAGCGGTCGAATTGCGAAGAGAATCCCGACGAGTGTGCGGACAGATAACTTCCGCATAGATTCCTCAATCTCCCTCTGTAGCAGATAGTCGTTGTATCAAGGTGTCGGGCAAAGCCGCTGCCAACTCGTCTTGATATATTGTTATGCGGTCCTGGTACTTCTCCAGCAACTCGTCAACTAATTCCGCGAATATCCGGTCTTCCTTCTGCCGACGCAGCAGTGAGTGCGCCCGTCGTGCCATTCTGGAAAACGGTGGGAGTTCTCCTTCTGTGCGGCGGAGTACTTTGAACAGGCTGTACCCACCCTTGACCTGGACGGGGCCAACGATTTCCCCTATTTCGGCTGCCTGCACGGCCTCGTAGAGTTGCGGATTGACGTAGCGGTCGCGGCCGTGCAGGTGGACCTTGCCCGGCTCTTCCTGCGATTCGGTGCGGATGGTGTGTTCTTGGGCTAGGTCGAGAAGGGTTGCATCCCCGCGTCCCAATGTTGCGAGAAGACTCTGTGCCTTTTCCTCGGTTGCGACCAGTACTTCGATCAGATCGAACTGGTCGGATTTGCGAAACAAATCCTCGTGCGACCGGTAGAACTCCTTGGCCTCCTCTTCGCTGGCTGCGGCCTTGTCTTCCACTTCTTCTTTGCGGACCTGCCGAACCATGAACTCCCAGCGCGTTTGCTCTAGCCAATTCTGTTCTGCGGGTCGCTCGGGAATGCCTGCCCTCTTTGCCGCCGCCAGCAGAATGGCTGATTCCATGACTGTGGATTCAGCGGCTGCAACCACTGCGGCACTGTCCTTCATCCCCCAGCCAGAGCGCGCCCGCCCGGCATCTTCCCA
This sequence comes from Candidatus Latescibacterota bacterium, assembly GCA_022826515.1. Next base: position 29,280 of record JAJDUT010000104.1, on the reverse strand, counting down.
CAGCGCATCCACGTATTCTTCCACGGTTACCTGACCGCCTTGGTAGGTGAAGAGGGGCTGGATCGCCTCCCTAGGCGAAAAATGCTGGCGATGTACAGCGGGGTACGCGGCCGCTTTTTTTAGGAGAAGCGCCAGTCCTGCGGATTCGATTTTCCAGTCAAACTCTCGAGCCAGAGACCGGACCTGTTCTCTTTTAGCCTCTTTGAGCTTTCCTGCATGGAGTACGGAGCGAATGCGGGATCGGTGTTCCTCTATACTTCCGGGCCGGTCTTGGAGAAAGCGCATTACCAAGTAGCGTTTATTGATGGGGAGGATATCGGACACGACACCCACCGGCAGTTCGCGGAAGACCTCATCTGGAATTTTTAAGCGGCGCGCTTGCTGCCGCGAGATGTATCCCCATACTCCACCTTGGGCAGCCGACCCCTTGTGAACGGAGTATTGTCTGGCCAAATCCGCGAAACTTTCGCCAGCGGCGAGCTTTGCGAGCACCTCTTGGGCTTGGGATTCTTCCTCGACCAGAATGCCGGCTAGTTGGCGCTGACGCCCTAGATCATTTTCCTCGAAATACCTGCGGAGCTCCTCTTCGTCAACTTCTACTTGGATGGGTGGCTGCTCGTTGCGATAAATCTCGATGAGGTGCTGGTGCCAGCTCGCTGCAACCCGCTTTTGGACCTCCATCGATTCCTGCAATTCCCAAACTTGGGCCTCTAGGTAGAGCAGGTGCTTGACCAGCAAGCTGTGCAGATAGTCCTCGCGTGCGGCCGCTCCCTCCTGCTTGGAACGCAGGTTCTGAGGAGTGGAAATGGCGAAGTCGCGCAGTTCGTTGGCTTGGAGGACCGTATCTCCGATCCGCGCCACCACACCGGGTTCGGCTTGGGGAGGCTCCTCGGATGTTGTAGTACACGCAGTGAATAGACCAACTATAAAAAGGCGAGAGAACAGACCCCACCCACTTCCCGTACTGAGTCTTCGCATTTTTCTAATATACGACCGCTAGGGTTCCTACGTACACGTTGCTTCCCTGGTCGGCATCGGCGACTAGTTGGTAAACGTACAGGCCCGGAGGTACCACCTGCCCGGCATCGTCAAGACCCTGCCAGGATACAGCGTATTGCCCGTTGGCCTGCTCTGCGGACCGGTGCCAAATCCGCTGGCCGGAAAGATCAAAGATCTCAACAGACACCTGAATGGAGCGGATGACTTGTAGCAGACTATAGGATATTTCTACTGCATCATTCACTCCATCGCCATTGGGTGTTAGATGGCGCTGCGAAATATCCACGGATGCAAGCAGGGATCTGTCCAGATCCCATTTCACCAGCAGGTCATCTGTGTCAATGTCCGGCGTGGCATCTCCCGGCACGATGATCTGCGGTATAGCTCCCTCCCTCTCGGTATCGAACACTCTGCCGGTGAAGCGCGTGCCGTACACCAGTACTTCGGTTGCAAAGTCCACTTCGAGCAAGGTTGCGTGTTCAGTTATCCGGCTCTCTGGAAACGAGACCGCGAAACCATCTAGTCCCACATCCTCGGAGTATTCGACTGGATTGCCATTGATCCTGACTTCCTTGATTTCCGCTGGCAAAGGCGTAGCTACTTGCAGGCCGTCAATGCCGCCATCCTCGGGCTCTAGGATGGCGCGCACCGCATAAGTGAAGGCCGTCTTTTTTCCGGGAACGACTTGTTGAGGCGTCAACTCGGCTATGAATTCCCGGCCGAATAAAGGCGTGGAAAATTCCACTGATAGAGAATCAATCCGGCTCCTAAACAGCGGAGAGAAGGATTGAAAATCAATTCTGAATTGAACGTACTGCGCCGGAGCCAAAGCGATGAGGGGCTCCTTCCCGGTGGAAGGATAGGGAGCCGACCAGCCACTCCAATTCTCGGTATCGGGCTGGATGGATCCCTTTTCCGTCGGCCTGAGTTTTTTGTACTGGGCTTGCGTTACTCGTTCTTCTCCTTCCAGCCCTAGGCCAGTCAGACGATTATATACAAAGGGATCTTCTGTTTGCCCGGTGCGCGTGCGGATTAGCAGGGCACTGCCCGAATCACTCAAAGCCGACCACGTCAGGTTTCCGAGACTGGCCCGGTTGCCCAGATCGATCACGTCTGACTCGTAGTGCCCGACGAGGGCGTAGCCATTGCCCCAGACCTCGAGTTCGTCAATCTCCCACAAGGTGGGATCGGGCAAGCTGATGGTGTCTGAGATGGCTACGTAGCGCACCACCTGCAAGGGGAGCTTTATACGGGCGAAAGGGTTGTCCGTCTGGGCCTTTTCCGCTACCAGCTTCCAGTCTTTTACGACACTGAACCAGTGTCCTCGCAGGGGTAGTTTGAGTTCGTCGAGACCGACCCCATCGTGGACCCAGACTTGGTATCCTCTCATAAAGGCCTGTTCTAACCCTGCTCGGGGATAGAAGCTGAGGCTGTCCACGCCGAAAGGCCCTCCGAGGTCCAAGATCAGAGTTACGGGGAGATCGGCTTTGTTTACTCGGCGCTCTACGTTCCTGTCTGAAAGATCTGGGAAAGCCGCACTGTGGTCGCCGTTGATGAGCTTGGGCAACAATTCCACCCCTATGCGGAAGTCGGAGTTTATCCACCCTCCCCTGTCCATGGAGCTGAGGGACAAATTTTGGTTCGACACGAAGATGGGTTGCAGCCAACCCTCTTCTGCGGTGTCGTCCAGCCCCTCAAAACTACCCGCGGCGCTCCACGGGTGGTCCGCGGTTCCAACCGTCCATCTATCCGCTCCGAGAGCTGATTCTGCAAAGAGCAGTAAGGCACAGCCCAGCGGCAGCAACAGGCTGTATTTTCGCCTGTTCACGTTCATCTCTTGCGCCTAACTGGAGCCGAGCCCGGCAAACACCACGATGAAAGCACTGGTGATGGTCTCTGGAGAATCTCTGTTTTCAAACTTCCTTCTCTCCCACTGGTGCCCGATGTTCATGATGACCTCATAGCCTAGATAGTTGTTATTGATAGAAACCTGCGACGTGACGACGCTGCCGAAAAAGTCTCCTGTGCTACCCAGTGCTTCCTCGAGGTCGTAGAACTGGGCCAATTCGGTTCCTACTTCGATCCAGAGTTTTGGCATGGGTTGGGTTCTGACTGTCAAGATACCCATTTCAGTTAGATTGTGGACGTCTGCGTCGCCTTTGATGAAGGCCGTGCTGCGGCGGTACAAGCTCCTAAATTTGGGGTGAATTTTGAAATCGCCGATCCAGAAGGCATAGTCGCATTTATTGACAATCCCGAGGAAGTAAGAATCCTTCAACTCCTCGAGCACGCCTCCGGTTCTGAGCGGTCTGGCGAAATTCTCGCCCTGCTGATTGTAAATCTCGTACTTGACCTTATTGGTCACATTGAAATTGGGCAGTCCCTTGTAATCGAAGCGCAGAAAGGCCGTGTTGATCACCACATCCTGCGCCACTAGGCGATCCTGAAAGGTTTGTATTCCCCCGAATGTACCAGGCGGGTGCGTCCAGATAAGCTGGTCGTCGATGAGATTGTCTTTGACGATTCGCAGGTTATCGAATATCTGCAACCGGCCTAGCTTGGCATAATCTTTGTCAAAGGTCACCAATCCATAAAGATCGTTGCTTTCTCGTTCATCGGACCACAACCATTCCTTGGCATATCCGATTAGGACTTTTGATTCGGGGGTGAGACGTCGCCCCACATAGCCATTGTACCCACGGTGGTCCCGTTGGTAGGGATAATCCGGCTCATCGTCGTCTTCAAAGCGATCAATAATGGTGTTGTGATCTAGGTCCATCCCAAACAGAAACTCTGGGGGATCTACCTCATAGCGCCAAAAGGGTTCGTCGTAGTCGGGCCGCAGATTGTTGTTCTGGTTGAAATCCGAGATGAAATCGTTGTTTTCGTCCAGTCCGGGAAAGATGCCTCCGGCAGGGGGGCCGCCCCGAGCCAAGCCCTCCCCTTCGAGCGGCTGGTTGGCCCGCTGCCAGTCCGGCCACCGGTCTTGGTCGTCGTTGTCATCGACGAACTCGTAGCGGTTGCGTTCCGCATTTGAATAGTCGATCTCGCCGGTCCGGTCTAGGATGAACATGGAGGTGGAATATCCTTCGTCGATACTGAATACTTCGCCAAAGCCAAACCAGGGATAGGCGACCTTGCGCGCGGCCAGAAAAAAGGCCTCCGAACGCGTAGCAGCGTGAGCGTGACGCTCAAAGTTGATATTGGGGAATCGCCGCCAGCGATTGTTGATATCGAATTCGCCCCACACGGTGAATCCCATCAGGTCGTGTACTTCTAAGGTAAATCCGATGATCTCGTTTCCGGTGGGCAGGCCGTAATCGAACTTGACTACTCGCTGGTTTGAGCCGTCGTCGACATTTCCAGCCGCTCGCACGACCGGCAAAAAGACTGGCTCGCCGAGGGCATTGGTCTGCAAGTTCGACGTGGTTTCGACGCGGTAATCGTTGGCTAGCACCAGTTCAAATCCTATTTTTCTTTTTAACTCGGGGTCGGGAATCACATAGGTCAGGGTGATGGCTTCGACCCCATCCGCAGCCAAAGCGCCTCGCACCGGCAATCCCCCCTCTATGCGGGGTTCAATGGCCGCGGGTTCCATTTCATTGCCCCTGTTGATGAATATCTGTTCGGAGAACAGTACTCCGCCTCCCTCCCCGTCTTCGGGCGAATCATCGGTGATGCGGATGGCGATCCAGCGGATGACATCTTGGTTTTGCACCGAAGTGAGCTGGCCTTCCTGAAAGCCGCTGAGCGGCAGGTCCGTAGAGGTGCGGCTGAAATGAGAGTTCACATAGGTGGCCCCTAGATTTACGAAGTCGCCGACTTGGACGGTGCCCCTGAAGCCAAAGAGGTTGTTAAAGTCCGTCATCCGAGTTTCGGGAACATCTACACTTTGTCCCCGCGTCGGAAAATTGATTCTGGAACTCAGGAAGGTGAGGGCGTATTTGTCGGAGCGAAAATCCGCTTGGATACCGTTGAAAGCTGGTTTTGAAAACGTCATCGGCGTCAGGGTCGTTCTGATCTCATCGCCTAGCGTGACTGCCAAGTTGTACTGCCCTTGGGAGGTCCGCCCAATCACGACATTGTTGAACCAATTAGCGTACCTGCCGCTCTTGAAAATATTGCTGCCGAACGAGGTGGGGACTTCCTGGGTCCATTCGTAAATCTTCCAACCTTTGGTGAGGTATTTCCCGTACAGATCGTACCACCTAGTACCCTCTAAGCCCACATCCACGTAACGCTTGTACGGCTCTCTTGCGTAATTGCTGTACTTCCACCACGACCATCTATACTGATAGTAAAGTTCCTGACGCTGGTACCATTTCATCAAGGTTGGATCTAGCGCTTCGACTACCGGCTCCGGGCTAGACGAGACCGGCCGCTGAGCGTCTCCTGTGGATGTACTCAGACAAGTGAAGAGGAGTGCCAAGCCCCACGCACCTCTGCATCGAATAGTCATCGCGAACTCCCTGCCAAGACTTCAGATAGGCAGATTATCGACATGTATGTCAAAAGGCGACCCCGACGGTCTGAACAATGGCCGCGGCGTCTTGGCTAGCTTCTACCTCGACCCGACATATGTAGAGACCGGGAGGAACGAGAACTCCGGCCTCATCCGTGCCATCCCAGACGGCCCGGTGTGCACCGCTAATACCGCGCTGGGCCATCACTTCCCTGACAATTCTGCCAGACAGATCGTGTACTTTTACTGTGATGGGCTGGGCCCGGTCGATCTGGAATATCAAAAAGTCAATGTTCATCTGATCGTTTAGACCATCCCCATTGGGAGTAATAATTGCCGGAGCAATCTGCACATCGCCAACCAGTCGGTCTTGGATTGGTACGGTTACGACTAGAACATCGCTCATGGCCTCTGAGGCGGCGTCTCCGGGATCTACGGTCTGCCACAGCTTTCTAGCAGAGTTCCCGACCAACCCCTCGAATACTGTGTTGTTCAAAAAGACTTGGCTTTTGAACTCGACCTCTACCAGTTCCGGAGACTTGATCGTCGAGGGAAGCTGGATTAGCAGAGAATCTGCCGTCGAATATACGGACAGGTCCTCCAGCGCCAGCGGGTCAGAGGCGACTTTTACCCCTATCAATTCAGCCTGGGCAGGAGTCCTGATGAGTACCTGATCAAAACCAAGGTCTCTAGCCGCAAACGAAGGACGGATAAAGTATTTGAATTCTTGGGGCTTTGCCGCGATGGCTGTATCCGGCCAGACCTCGGCGGTCAGGGTTTTGGCCAGTGGGTTATCGAAAGAAAGCACTATTCGGTCTAAGCTAACGGCCTGATCCGGTAGCGTGCTCAAAAGCTTGGCCCGTATCTCTAGGTACTGACGCGGACTAGGAGAGGCAAAGGGGTCACCAGAATGGACATAGGGTTTGCTCCACGGGCTCCAGGTTTGGGGGTCGGGAACTAACTCCACTACGGGGTCGGCTTCTTTGCGGAATTTGGGCAGACTCTCCCATTTTTCTTTGGTAAGTTCATTACCCTTTTTGTCGAAGTAGTGCAATTTCTCGCCCAACTGATCGCCCGTTCGCGTGCTGATCTCCAGCTTAGTTCCCGGCGGGATATCCGCTTCCCACGCGATCGACAACATGTTTTTGGAGCGACCGAGGTTGAGCAAGCCCGAAGTCATGGACACGCCTGGAATATATCCTTCGCCATAGGCCTGAATTTCTAGGGTTTTGAAGCGTCCATAGGTGCCCGTGTCCCTGACGTTGTTTCTGTGTGAAAAGAAGATGTGTTGTACTGGGCGGGGAGAAAAAGTATCTTCAAACGTGAGAAATCCCACGGAGTTATCATCGAGCGATCCCACCTCTTCCCACACGAAACTCCCCATGACATTTTCCGTGCCGAGTTGGGCTGTTGGCCCTAGGGTGCCGTCGGAGATGAATAGCTTGTAGCCAAACAGCGGGTCTACTCTGGAACCTTGGTGTACTCGGGCCGATACAATCCGAATGGTATCCACCCAGAACAGCGCCCCGAGGTTCATGTTGACCCAGCCTTTCTCGGTCCAGTCGAGAAACCCGGCACTTGAGTTCCAGTAGGTGTCAAAGCGCCCGTCCAGAACCTCGTTATTAGTCAATATGCGGCGATCGCCGCCGGGGCTCGCTTGGATGGCCAGACCGCCGCGCTCCACCGTGCCCAGTACTACGTTGTCGCCGAGGGTGTGGACTTCAACTTCGCCTAGACGCGCGTCTCCGAACGGGGCTGTGACTTGGATCAGTACAAAGCCGACTAGTTGTCTAGGGTCTGCTGCCGTGCTGAGCGCTGTGCCAAGCTGACCCAAGGGATATTCCAACTCGTAGGCAAAATTCGGCTGAGTGGTCTGTCCGACGACCAAGTACTCTTTTTTGCCCGACCCAGAGTAGAGGGCCTCCTCGCCGGTGGAGGTATAGACCTTGAACATCTTGAACGGCTCGCCCTGAGGTGAAAATTTCAACACGATCTTGGTAGCAGAAACCAATCGGCCCAAGTCGAGTTCAACCCACCAGGTATCCATATCGTCATCTGGGTTGGGTGCCCACCAAGTGTCCACCTCGCCGTCAAAGATATTGGTCGCTCGGGCGGGATTGGAGCCGACACCGGATATCCCTCCCCATTTGGTCGGTTTATTGCCCTCGCGCTCGACGACAAACTCACCGGCGTTGAGACTTGCATTGATATTCTTTTGGATGAATTTGGGCTTTACGAGGCCATCCCTCGACAGTTCCAATGTCCCGACGGGAAAGACCCACTTCTCCCAATCGGCTTTGGACCCGAATGCTATAGTGTCGGCGTGGGCTAGGCCGGTTGAAAGGACGACAATTGCCACGAGACTCGCCCATATATGCGATCCCATCATATCGCTCACCTCAATTGGTTAGGCGATCAGTAGATCACCGCAATGAGTGCAACCATGTCTCCTGCGCCCCTATCGGCGTCAACTGATATGCGGCTGAGGTACAGTCCCGGAACTACCAATTGCCCACTGTCATCCAGACCGTTCCAATCCAAGGCATAAATTCCGCTCACTTCTGTACCCGAGTACAAATTGCGGACCAGCCGGCCCGAAAGATCGTAGATCGACACAGTGACCGGAACCTCCTTGGTCAACTTGAGAATCTGGTAGTGGATGGAGGCCAGATCGTTCACGCCGTCGCCGTTGGGGGTGAACGGATTGGGGACAATGCGCCCGCCTGCAACAATGGTCTCTCCGAGCGATACGGCCACTGCCAAGTCGTTGTTGGGCAAATCCGGGGACGTATCCCCGGCGGTAATGGGCTGCGGCAATTCTGCTGTCTGGGTATCGAAGACCTTGCCGGTAAAACGCGTCCCGTACACCAGAACCGCCCCCTCAAAACTCAACTCCACCGGAGTGGTATCCACGACCCGATGATTGGGGAAGCGGATCACCATGCGGTCGTCTGCGATTTCCTCGGTGAAATCCGCCACCGATGCACCACCGATTTTCAGTTCCTCAATTGTGACCCGAGAAGGAGTAGCAATCTCCAAGGCATCGAATCCTGTATCGCTTTCCTCGACTTTGGCCCGTACCACATAGGTAAATAGGGTGGGTTCTCCGGCGTTTACCTCTAGCGGGTCAACTTCGCCCCAGACGAAACGCGCCACTGGAGGGGTGGAAAACTCAAACGCCAGCGAGTCGAGCCGCGCTCCTTGGGTAAAAAAATCACTGGCAAAATCACACTTGAACTGGAAGTAGCGCCGAGGTTCGGCGAAGACCACCTGTTCTCCAGATGCACGGGTGTACACCGGGGACCAAGGACTCCAGTTTTCTGCGTCTGGAGCTTTTTCCCGCTCGGCCTCTTTCAGGCTGTTGTAATCATCTTCGGAAACCTCGATCCGTTCGGTCTCGAGTCCCTTTTCTTGTATTTGGTAGTATTTAAGGGGATCGGGCGTGGCTCCGGTGCGGGTAAAGATCTGCACCGAGGCTCGAGGTTGCTCTTCTGCGGCCCACTTCAACAGGCCAAAATTGGCCAGTTCGCCCAAGTCAATCACCTGTGAAGTGTAGTTTGCCTGGGGCACAAAGCCGCGGCTGTACACCTCCAACTCGGCAATTTCCCAGGGCAATGGCGTGGTGAACACAATTCGGACATGGCGCACGTACTGGGACGGAATTCTCACCTGTACGGTGCTGTCGGTGTTTTTCTCGACCTTTTCCACCAAAGCCCACTGCAGCACCCCGCCAACCTGCATTTCCGCGCTACCATCGTTGATGTACACCTCGTACCCCTTCAGGAACTTGTCGCTGAAGGTCGGGCTGGGGTAGAAGCGAATTCTCTCGACCCCGCCGAAAATTGAGCCCAGATCTAGATCCATCCTGCCCCCCACTTGCCGGGCCCTGCTCCCGTCGAAAACCGTGTTTGCATCCCCGTCTATCATGTTGTTGAGGTTGCCGGCTTGGCGCACGGATGGCTGGGGCGTGGACATGCCTCCCCCTCTCCCTTGGGCACCGAGGCTCAGATTTTCCGTAGCTTCGGTGCGCCGGGGCTGAATCCACCCCGGATCCGTGGTGGTATCAATGCTCTCCATGGTACCCATAGCTTCCCAGGGGTTCTGCTGGTTGCCGATGACCAAAACTTCCACGCCATAGGTGCTTTTGGCAGAGATCAGTGCCAGCAAAACCCAAGTGGATACCAGCAGGACTTTTCGCCCAATCGGCTCCATGCTTTGCATTCCCGCTGGGCGGAAAATCCGCCCGCTTAGCTTATTCTTCAACCTCTACGGTGAAGAAGCCGCCGTGCCAGGGATTGGTGAGGATGAGGAGGGACTGCCCCTTTGAAACAGAGCCAGCCCAATTGGCGTCTTCTCTCTCTGTCCGAACGATGCCGACGTCAAAGCTTACGGAGCCATCTGTCGGATTGCATTCAATGGTCCGTTCGCGCCCAGCGTCCAAGACGAAATCCTGAAAGCACGCGCCAATGGTAATCTGGAGATCAAAGTTCGACTTGTTGTCGAATCTGACTAGTTCAGTCCTGCCGGTGGATCCCGAAGGCCCAGTAGAAAGATCGACTTCTTCGCAGGCGACTAAAGCGCAGATGCTCGTCAACGCCGCGATGGCAAGTGCGTAGATCTTCACGGCTGTTCTCCCATTGTATAGATTGAAGGGATGAGAAAAATCCCATCCCTTCAATCCATCTGAAGACCAGTCTAAAAAGCGCTAGGTCTTTAGCGGAAAGAGGCTTTGATCCTCCCCCAAGTTTCTCCCTCTATGCCCGTGGTGGCTTCGATGGGGACCTTCACCATCACCCAGTCAGGTGCTGCGGACCCGTCCCGGGTCGCGTGGGTTTCGTCGTTCAGGCCCCACTGGGAATCCCAATCATCGCCGTTTTCGTCGTGATCCTGATAGTGGATGTTCAGGTGGATGATCTGCTCTTCTTCGAATACGTGGGGAATACTGGAGTCGGGGCCGTCGTAATCGAGATGATCGAACAGGGACCAAGCTATCTCGTAGAACAAGGTGACGTTGGTATCCCCTTCGTTAACCGGCACGGCCTCGGGCGGACCTACGCCGAGATGGCCCCACGGCGGATGGCCAAACCACATAGCGTCCCACTCGCGAGTCTCAATCTTCTCAAAGAAGTTCTCACCGAAATTGAAAACCCACATAGTCGCCGGTCCTTGCGCGGGCGGATGGACTACCCACTGTTGCCCTTGGGTACCCATCACGTTCTGATCCAAATCTCCGGCGTGGAAGAAACCGCCACTGTGGTCGGGATCGGTGCTGATGGTCCAGCCATCTTCTGTGTATATATCCACTTGGTTTTCTGAATCGCGGTGGATAAAATTGTCGAAGGCTTCGAGACCGAGGTAGAGCTTCTGGGTGGTCTCGTTCCAAGCGATCATCATACTCACATCGACGTCCGCGATGTCCCGTGGGTCATTGCCAGCACGCGACAGCAGCATGTCGTGGGTAATGACCAGATCCGAGGGGAACCAGTTTGTCCAGTCGGCGGAATTTCCGTCTATCTCCGGGATCAATTCATCCGGAATATGGGGCGCGAAGAACTCTACGCCCTCGGGCTTGTGGCCCCAGGAACTGCTCGATAGCATGGCTATCAGGGCCAGCGCCATGAAAGGCATTGCTAATTTTTTCATTGAATTGACTCCTCAATTCGGAATGACGATATGGAAACAAAATTGCAAAACCAGCAGGATCTATCCATTCCTGCTGTAGAATCGAAAACAAGCAATCTTCCCGTCCACACTTGCCCGGGAAAACTCACCTCATTTAATCACCTCCTTTCTCGCAAAAAACGCCTGCCTACTACCTAACGCGTCGGTCTTCTCGTTACAAGCCGATTATCCCGAAGACATCTTCGTCGTCCCATCGGGATAAATCCGGCCGATTTCCCGAAAAAAAAGATACTCGAGGTCGAGGACCTCTATCGGATCGCCCCGAAAGTCGAATCGGATCGCCACATCCTCGAGCTTGAGGCGCAGTTCCCGCACGTCTGGATGTAGGGCGGGAAAGACTAGGAATCCCTGGGCTTCCTGACCGCTGAATACGGGTTCGGATGCATATCTAGAAGAGGCGAATAGGTCTTTGCGCTCTTCGTAGCGGTCGTACAGATTCCCGGAATAAGCAGTGGCATACGGGCGATAGTACTCGTCGAATTCGAGCGGATCCAGCGCCGGGTATTCGCGGCCGTTCGAAGCGATGAGCGAGATCTTCAAAGGGTCGATTTGCACTTTGGGATAGCTGTAATTTTTAACTTTTAAAAGGAAGATCGTGAAGCGCTGCGGCGTCGAGCCGGTTTCGGGATCTTTCCAGTCGCCGTAGGTGTAGGGATTTATAGACTCCATGCCGCCCTTGGAGTAAGCAGGATATAACCGGTTTAGTTCTGCGTCCGTCTGGGGACGCACTCCGACTTCAAATCGCTCCTGAACGAACAGCACGGTCCCATCATCGCTAACCTGCATGCCGGTGTGTTGCTGGGCGTCGGGGAGAGGTTGCAAGGGCCCGGCGTAGTACCTATACCCGCACGCGGCGCAAAGACCGGCCAGTAAAAGGCCTGCGACCAGAGTGGATAACCGCCGCGATTTCCCTTTCATCACAAGCCGAAAAGAGGCCCTCATGTTCAATAGTTCGGACACTTTTTGCGATTTTGTCCTGTCAGAAATCGCCACTTTCCTAACTTACTGAAGATCAACAAGTTATATATTTTTTGGTTTTGTAACTCTCGCAAGTTGCGATATAACAAATAAGATCAGAGATGTCAAGTTTTTCTGCCGCTTCTGGTGCCGGACGCTTATGGCTCCATCCGCGACTTCGTTTACAACCACATCAGTTGATTGTCCGTCATGCCGGTAAAGTGATCTACGATCAGCCACACTCCTGCAACGGTAAAGTGCCCTAGGATCAAGCCTAGAAAAAACGGCCGGCTAGCTTGGTACAACCGCGCCCCTCCGTAGCGCAGGACCAAGAGTTTTACGAGCCATGCCAGAAATACATTGAACCAGACGAACTGCGCCATCCATGTGGTACTGATCAAGAACCCGAGTGGATGAAACGGCCACCAGAGTAATTTTTGTCGGATGACGATCAATATATTCATGATCCCTCCTCCTATGCCCGTCCACAACCAGCCGCTTAGATTGGCCTCGACAGGCGTGGTTAAATACGGAACCACAAAATCAAAGGGAGTCGAGGCTCCACCAACGAAAAACCACTGGTCCAGATTGATGCCCCCATACTTATAGCACATGGCGAGTATGATATAGGTCGAACCCACCAGACTGACCACTACGGCCAGCATCATGGCCCAGAATAGAGGTCTTTTCCGCTGTCCCGCGCCAACTTCGTCGCTCAGCTTCATCCCGTTGGCGGCAGAGGCCATCACAAAGGTTCTGAAGTTGACTGCCCAGGAAAAGCTGAGTCCCAAGAAGACCAGACCGGCCGGACCGATGGCCGATGAACCGACTCCAGAGATCAGAAATGAGACGGGTGTTAGGGGGGCCCGCACCGCGGCCAAGCCGGCCTCGGCAACCACTCGGGTCAGCGCGATAAAGAGGACGAAAACGGCAAAGAGAAATATAGGTATCAGCCAAGCAGCTAGGCCACCTTTGTACAGCCAGACCCCCATGAATCCCAAGCCGGCGATCAAGCCGAACACCGCGGTGCGGTACGACAGCAGTTCTTGGGAATCATCGACGGTCGAATTTCGCCCGAAAGCCTTGTTAAATACATCCTTCAGATGTCTTCGAGCGCCCCACAGGCTCGCCAGCACCAAGACGATGAAGGCTCCCATACCTTGATGCGCAATAATGGGCGAAGCCGTAGCGAATATATCTAGCTTCTCCGTACTGGCGATCCCCAAGATGTTAAATATTCCCTGCTCCAGCGTGCCTAGCAGGTAGAACAACCAGATCCCGAAGGCGATATCTAGACTGATGAGATACGAAAACCCAACCATGGAAAAGCTCAGGTGGATGGGTATTGACATGGTCTCGCGAAAGGCGCTGAAAGTGGTGGCTAGTTCAATTGTGGGGAGGGTTTCATAATAGTTGTGAAAACCATTTACGCTGGTGATAAAGAAGGGAATGGCAAACCCCACCCACATTACCGCGTTCTTAAAAAAGGGATTTATCAGAGAACCTTTTGGACCCTCTTTGATCATGTCCAAGGGGACCTGGATCAAGGGATAGATCAGTCGCTCATTGTTGGCCCATTGCCGATGCAGAATGACCGATATGCAGACCATCACAAAGCAGAGGACTAAGAAAAACAAGCTCCAGTGAAAAAGAGGTTCGAGCCAAACCCCCCAAGGGATTCCCATGCCTTCGGGAAGCCCCTCAAAAAAATACTTGATCATCTCTGGGTCGCGGGGCGTCAGCCAGTCTCTGATATGCGGATGGGCCAGCGTGGCCCAATCGTTCTCGGGTGTAGCGTAGTAGTAAGGACCCGTGATTTTGGGAAGCCAGGCTTCGGTAAAGCCCTTGGTAGGGACTGTAGCGGCGATGATCATCATGATGTAGATGAGCACTAGTTCGGCCGGCTGTAGCGCCCAGCGCACCCGCAGCAGGCGCAGCGCCACATTTACGCCGCCCACCAGCACAAAAAAAATAAAAAAGGCGATAGGGGTGCTGATATTCAGCGCCATGTACGATCCGCGGATGATCATATTGCCGTACGGAGCTGCCACACCAATAAAGAACGCGAGCGCGGTTCCGATAATGAATGCTCTGATCGTAAAACCGGAGGAGGATTCGCGAGTAGCGGATTTGGGAGCTAAGTAATGTTCGGGAATAGATATGGGCATAGGTCGTTTGGGCGCAATCAGCGAGGGGCACTTTGCAATACCAATAAACCTAACGCCGAGCTGTACGGCAACGTAAATTCAGTATCGCGTATTGAGGTGCGAACCCTATTGCGAATCGACCTTTTCCTTGATGATTAGCACTTCGTTTACTGAGACCTGTTCTAATCGCTGTACCAGACCACTGGGCCATCTCACTTCTACTAGATCGACCTTTGTCCTAGCGCCCAGACCAAAGTGGAGCCGTGGATCGCTCGCCGTCAGGTAACTGGAACCGCTTCGCACCTGACGGATCTGTTCCAGCCCTTCCGCCACCACCCGCACTTTAGCTCCTATCCCGTCCCGGTTGCTCTGGGTGCCTACGGTCCGCACCATCAGCCAATTCTCCCGACTGCCGCCGTCGTTGCGGACCAGTTTGGTTTCCCCGCCGCAATTGTTGACTAAGATATCCACATCCCCGTCCTCGTCGTAATCTCCGAAGGCGGCACCACGGCTGATTTGCTTGTGCAAAAACCACTCGCCCGAGATCGAAGAAGCCTCAGTATAACTCCCACCGTTGTCGTTGCGAAAGAGTTGGTGTTCCTGCATGTACTCGACCCCCGATTGGAACAGGGCAATCTTGTCCAGTACGTGCCCGTTGGCCACGTATAGATCTAGGTCGCCGTCGTTGTCGTAGTCGAGGAAGTTCGTCCCAAAGCCGAGGAAGCGGTGGCTCGGATCGGCTAGCCCAGCCACCGCCGTCACGTCCTTGAAGAAAACCCCTTCATTGCGGTAGAGGGTATTGGTCTCGTAGGAAAAGTTGGTGACAAAGAGATCAAAATCGCCGTCGTTGTCGTAATCCCCAAAATCCACTCCCATGCCGGCCTCTGACTCGCCGATCCCGTTGAGGGCTACACCTTTTGCTAAGGCCGCGTTGCCAAACTTTCCATCCCCTAAGTTCTGGTAGAGAAAGTTCGGCGTCCCATCGTTGGCGACGAACAAATCCTGATCCCCGTCGCTATCGTAGTCTAAGGCGATCACGCCCAATCCCTTGCCGGATGGATCATTGATCCCGGCCGCGACCGAGACATCGGCAAAGGTCCCATCCCCGTTGTTGTGATACAATACATCCGGCACCCCTCCGTACTCCAGCGGCGCGCAATACGAACGGGTAGCCTCGACGATGGCCCGGTGCCCTTGGGAATTCGTCCTCACATATCCGCCGCATACTTTGTTGGTTTCGACGGTGAAATCCACGTAGTTAGTCACGTAGAAATCGAGCTCTCCGTCGTTGTCGTAGTCTAGGAAAGCGACGCTTGTACTCCACTGGGATGCGCCCACGGCCGCTTGCTCCGTGGCATTGGCAAAGGTGCCGTCGCCATTGTTCTGGTACAGCACATTCGGCCCGTAGTTAGTCACGTAGAGATCCTGATCGCCGTCGTTGTCGTAGTCAGCGACCGCGCATCCCATGCCATAGCCCGTATCGCCCGTGTTGGACTCTTGGCCGGTATCGGTAAAGGTGCCGTCGCCATTGTTTTGGTACAGCACATTGCGGGGCGGGACGGCGGTGGAGTCGGGCGAGAGAGCGACCGCGTAATGTGCGGCGTCTCTTGAACGCGTCTCCTCATCTTGGTTCGGCTCCCTTACCCAGTAGTGATCGCGCTCTTGGTACACGAGGTTGATGGGAACCGAGCGGATTCCTTGCAGAGCGAATCCATCGACCAAGTAAATATCCAAGTCGCCGTCGTTGTCATAGTCGAAGAAGGCCCCGCCTGCTCCGGTCGTTTCTATCAGAAAGTACTCCCCGGCAGCGCCATTGGTGTGGGTAAAGGAAATCCCGGATTGCGCCTCCACGAATTGCACTGTCTTAGAGTCTAGATCGCAGGACAGCAGGCCCAAGGCCACGCAAAAAGTGAAGGCTATAGGTTGCAAGCAAGCCAAAGGCAGGCTGTGCCCTCGGATGAAGAAGACCATGTCCTTAGTCAGCGCCGAGTGCTAACTGAGCCGCAGCTTCTAGATCCCCAAGTACAGGTCCCGTCCCTCAGCCAGTGCCGCGATTTTGCGGTCGGCGATAGAGCGTTTGAGCATCCAAAAGCCGCAGTCTGGGTGGATGAAGTGGATGCGATCGGGTCCGGCGGCGGTGGCGGCGGCTTCTATGCGGCGGGCGACCTCTTCGGCTGTCTCGATGTGGTTGACCTTGATGTCGATTACGCCGATGCCGATGCCGATGCGCGGGTCGATTTGTTGCAGGGCATCCAAGTCGCTCGCCGGGCGGTGGGCGAGTTCGAGCACTAAGTGATCGGTGCGCAGTTCGTTGAGAAAGTCGAGCAGGGCGCGCCACTCGCCCTGCTGGATGGTCTGGCCGCCGTAGTTGCCAAAGCAGAAGTGGACGGCCTTTTGGGTACCCGCGTCAATGCTGTCGAGGACGGCGTTGATGGCGCGGGCTGCGAGGGGGCCATCGGCTGGGTTGCCGGGGATGTTGGCCTCGTCGATTTGGACGCAGGCGCAGGGCAGGCCGCGGACTTGGTCGGCGAGGACGTGGGCAACGGCCATCAGGAGCGCGGCAAAGTCGCCGTAGTGGTGATCGAGGAGGGTGCGGGCCAGCATGTAGGGGCTGGTTAGAGTGAACTTGAAGGGGCCGCCGGCCACGGCTGCGGCGCGGGCGCAGTCGGCGAGCAGGTCGAGGCTGCCCGCGCCGAGTTCGGCTTCCACCACGGCCGCGGGCTTGGCCCGGAAGCCCATGCTTTGTTTGGCGGCGAACTCCTCGGCCTCGCGGCGGCCAAATTCCGCGCGGATGCCACCCATGGGCCGGACGAAGTACTCGATCATGCCGTTGGTGTCTGGGTGGTTGATGTCGAAGCGGTACAGCTCGCCGTCGGTGGGTAGGTCGATGCCGGCTTGGCGCTGGGTGTCGAATACCACGCGGGTGGCATCGACGAGGCTCTGCTCGGAGGGCAGGGCTTGGAGCCAGTCCGGGATGGGATAGGAGCCGACGGTCGTGGTTTGGATGGCAGGTGGGGTGGACATGGGGGGCTACGATAAGGGCTCAGAGGCGGCAGCGCAACGGGTGCGATCCGCAGATGGACGCAGATGGACGCAGAATAGTAGGAACAAGACGATCCGAACGATATTCACATACACTCGGCCTCGAAAGCTGCCAACGTGCGGGTCTGTCGGCTAAACTCCACTCCGATCAGGTAAATCGGCTCGCCTCGACTGCGATACTTGGCCGCGTAGTCCCGCGCCTGCAACTGCCGCAGCGCCGCTCCCTCCGACGCCTGTTCCACTACCTTGAACTCGAACAGATACACGTTCCCGTTGAACTCCACCGCCATATCGAGACGCCCTTTACTGCTACTGTCCTCCACCGTAATATCCAGCCCCAACGACGCGAAGTACGAGTAGAACACGCTGGCGTAGTAGCCTTCGTAGTTGGCAATCTCGTTGTTGGTATGCCACTGGTAGGGGATGCTGGCAAAGAATGCCTCGAACAGCATTTTCAAGCTGTCGAAGTCGTTGACCAGCAGCAGGTCGTACAACCGGGCGTTGTGCTCGACTTGGCGTGCGGGGTTGCCCGTCAGGTGGTTCAGCAGGCTCTTGTTCAGGCTCTGCTGGACCTCCCGGTTGGGGTAGCCCAGCCGGTAGTATAGCTCTCCGCCGCGCGACTCGGTGCGGCGAATGGTCAGGTAGCCGGTCTGGAACAGCAGGGCCTCGGTCGCAATGTGATCTACGTCAAACGTCGATAGCAATTCGTCGCTGCTGGGCATGTCGTCCAAGGCGAGGGCACTGATCCCACGCGCCAACAACGTATCGAGCAGGAATGTCGGCGTACCCGTCTCAAACCAGTAGGCGGCGAAGGCGCGGCGACGAAACAGCAGCAGGACATCAAACGGGTTGTACACCTGTTCGTCGCCCAGCCAGTTGTAGCCGTTGTACCAAGCGCGGATGGCGTCGCGGTCCAAGCCGGACAGTTCTGGCGCGAACACTGCGTCCAAGTCCACCTCGGTATAGCCGCAAATGGCCGAGTAGTGCGGGTCCAAGGTGATGTCGATGAGATTGTTGAGGCCGGAGAACAAGCTGACCTTGGAGAACTTGCTCACCCCGGTGAGAAAAGTAAACGCGATATGCGCGTCGCTATCTTTGATCGTTGCGTACAAGCCGCGCAAGTAGTCGCGGTTGGCCCGGGCGATCTCTGGTTCCTCCAGTGCGTCGAGAATGGGCTTGTCGTACTCGTCAACCAGCACAGCCACCGGCTGGCCGACTTCGTCGTGCAGTGCCTCCAACAAGCGGGCGAACCGCCCCGGTGCCGTGGCGGACTCGGCAACCACTCCTGCCCGGCGTTCGATGGCGGTTAGCTGATCCATCAAGTTCTCGTGCAGGAAGCCTGGCTCCTTGAAATTGCCGCTGCCAAAGCTCAGCCGTAGCACGGGATGGCGCACCGACCAGTCCCACTGGTCGTGGATGGTCAGCCCCTGAAACAGCGGCTCGTTGCCCTCGAACAGTTCCTTGAGCGTATCTAAGAACAGGCTTTTGCCAAAGCGGCGGGGGCGCGACAGGAAGTAATGGGTGCCCTCGGCAACCAACCGCCCGATGTAGGCGGTCTTATCGACGTAGTAGCAGTGATCCTCGCGGATTTTGCGAAAGGTCTGAATGCCGATGGGCAATTTGCGCTTGGCCGTCTGTCCCGCTTCGGGGTCCTTCTTTAGCATGGGTCTTACTCCATATCCCGGCCAACTGAAGTATAGGGCCTACAGCCGACAAGATAGGCGACAGGGCCAACCCGTGCAAAGAAATGCGATACGCTTTGTTGATGCTCGGCGGCGGCGCAGCGCACTCAGCCGCAAGATTTAAAAAATACCAGAATCCGGCGGCGAATACTCCCTGGGCAATGCTTGAGCGACCAGCAGCCGTATTGTTCAAACACGATTTGCGCCCAACCACACCCACGCGCTATTTTGAGGAATAGTCATGCCCAGCCGTGGGTCGAGGCCATATTGACCCACCACGAGAAAATGCCATGAGCGAACCGATTACCCAAGCGCAAGACCACGACCGCCGCATTGGACGGCTGGAAGGCATCGCCGAGCAGTTGACCGAGCAAAACCGCCAGACCAACGCCCGCCTTGACCGCATCGAGCAAGCCATCGCCGAGCAAGGTCGCCAGATCAACGGGCGCATAGATTCGCTGATTCGCTGGTTGGTTGGGATGCAGGTTGCCAGTCTTATCGCGCTCGGTACGCTGATCCTGACCCGCTTGCCTAGCTAAACACCCCGAACAGATGAAAGCCTACCGCGTCGAGAAACAGATTGCCGCAAATGGGGAACTAAAGCTGAGTGCCCTTCCTTTCAAAGAAGGGGATACGGTAGAAGTAATTATATTATCGCATGAAACCGGCTCTCATCCCGTGACGCCGTCGCCGCTGCGCGGCAAGGTCATTGAATATCTGGGTCCGACAGAGTCGGTAGCTGAAGAGGACTGGGAACTGTTATAATGTTGTTGGAAACGATCCGAGTTTTAATCCAAGCCGCTTTTCCGACTTGGTCGGCGGCTGGCAATTCTGCGCCTTCTACGACAACTTCGTGCTCTACAGCCTCCGGGATGACGAGCTCTCCGTAGAGTTGTTGTAGAAGTTCCAGTTCGCCTATCCGGGCTAGGCCGATGAGTGGAGAAGCGTTGCTCACCACACTCACAGACGACCAAGCTCCTTTAAGGTCGTCCGATCTTCCTCGTAATCCTCTAAGTCATAGTGGACAGGGATATTTCTGCTCCCTAGCACAAACTGGAAATCCCACGCGCTCATGTCGGCCATTTCTCGCGCTTTGCCGAAAGACAACTTGCCTTGCTGGAACAGATAGACTGCTAGCTCTCGCTTCAATTCCGCTGGGGTCATATGCGTTATATTGAGTATTTCACGCGGTATTTCTATAGGGACGGTAGAAGACATTGTTATTAGGCTCCTAAGCACGACTGCTTAAAGGGAAACACCTCTACACGACAGCAGTATAAGTTGTGATGCAGCTTGCAACTAAATCCTGCATCCAAGCATTGCATCATGTTTATTCATACGAGGAGAAAAGCCCTCGCGCAAGGGCCGATCCTCCTCGCGCGCCACCGTATCGACCTGATCCGTCGCTTGGTGCTGTATATAGGTGGGACTACCTATGTCTTGACCACTTCCCAGCGACTGCCCTGTATATACGATCCAAGGATATCCGTTTGATCTCGGCCCGACCAGCCACGCCGCGCGAAAGGAAACACTATGAACAAGGAAGAATTTGATTTTACTCAGGCCAAACAAGGAGCACTCGTCCCGGCTGCTCCCAATAAGACGCGCATCACCATACGCTTGGATAACGATGTGTTGAATTGGTTTAGAAACCAGGTACACGAGGCCGGCGGAGGCAATTACCAGACCTTGATTAACGAGGCATTGCGTCAACATATCCAAGTTCAGGATGCTGTGCTAGAGGAAACCTTGCGCAGAGTGATCCGCGAGGAATTAGCGAGGTGAATGATGAAAGCCTATCGCGTCGAGAAACAGATTGCCGCAAACGGGGAACTAAAGCTGAGCGGCCTTCCTTTCAAAGAAGGGGATAAGGTAGAGGTAATTATATTGTTGGACGAAACCGGCCCCCATTCTGTGATGTCGTCGCTGCGGGGCAAGGTCATTGAATATCTGGATCCGACGGAGCCGATAGCTGAAGAGGACTGGGAACTGTTGAAGTGATTATTCTGGATACTCATCTGTGGGACTGGCTGGCCGATGAAAACGAGCGGCTAACCGAATAGCTTACCATCCCCCGACTAGCCGTTGCTGCGGCTATTGGATGACGGTTCGGCCCGCCGCCGAGGTGAGATTATGTTGGTTGACTACCAACAGGTCTGGACGGGCGGCTACTGGAGGAACTTCACTTGGTAGTTGGAGCCGACGCGATTTTTATATCTATCATAGACCATGACATACCAGCCACTGGTGCCCGGAACTGAATAGTCACTGTTGCTGCCACCCCAAATTACTGATTCAAAATCGATCGCGTTGTAAACCCCATTTTCGTTTTCAATTCCTAAAAAAAGGATAGTTGGTTCGCCGAAAGCATTGCCGAGCGGGATCGAAGCCCAATGGGGATTTCCATCCGTGTAATTCCGATTCAAAATCGTCCCGGTCTCGACCTGCACGGATAAATCGACACCTGACGGTCCTTGGGAACCTCGCTCGCCTTGGGGACCTCTCGGTCCTTGGACACCTCGCTCGCCTTGCGGCCCTGCTGGCCCTTGTGGCCCCACAGGTCCTTGCGGTCCCATAGGCCCTTCACAGGCACTGAGAATAAGCACCATACTAATGAGACATATTTTCCACATGGCGATGATGTTTCCCCTTCCTTGATTCGTGAGGGTTAAGCGTGGCAGCAATCAAAGAACTCCATGAACACGTTTTTGGATAGACCTAAAAACGGCTATGAAAAAAGATGCTTAGTTGTATGGGGATAATTCTTTGAGTCAGAACTTCTTCGCCGCTCTCCGCTAGATATTATAAGGATGCAACGGCTCAGCCAGGTGCCGGGCCATGTGTCCATCTCGCAGAGTAAGGCGGGAAGTTCTGCCTATTCGCCGGGCTTCAGGGAGCTACCCTGTGCCGAATACAGGCTATTTTATTCAACAGATAACCCGACGTGGCGGGTACTCTGTCTGATGGACACACGGACAAAGATAGAGTAGCCATTCCCATTGTCAACAAGCGACGTTCGTCTCGCAGAGAAAAAGCCGCCTACTCTCGAAAGCGGCGGCACAGAAAAACAGCTTCTCTTTCCTTGTATATATAGCGGCTCACGGACGCCTTCGGAAGACGCCACACAGCTAGGCTGCACGACACCTTGACAACTACACGTATGTTCAGTATATTTTGGGCCGCTCGCACGTTAGATCTCCTCGTCAGGAACTGCCATGTCTCGGTCTCAGCAAGCCGTCCAAGAGCGCTATCGCCGAGCACTCGACGCCTTGACCCAAAAGCTCCAACAAGACCGCACGGTTTTGGCCGCCATCGTCTATGGCTCATACTCGTACGACCAAGTTTGGGAGAAGTCGGACATTGACTTGTGGATCGTCATGGCCGACGACCCCAAGGTGCGGCGCTACGAGGACCACTGCCTCACCGAAGAAGGGGTCATCATCCACGCCAATCTCATCCCGCGCAAGCGTTTCCAGTTGAACATCGAAGGCTCGCGCCAGGGCGGTTGGCTCGACTTTACCTTCGCCCACAGCACCCTCCTGTTCTCCAAAGACGAGTCCATTGCCGCGTGGTACAAAGACGCCGAGCGCATTGGCGCGCGCGACCGCGACTACCAGTTGCTGCGGCGCGCCCTGCCGCTGTTGGCCACCTTGACCAAAGCCCAGAAGTGGTACCAGGTGAAGAAGGACTACGACTACAGCTTCCTGTGGCTGCTCAACGTGGCCGACCAACTCGCCAGTGTCGAGTGCATCCTCAACGGCCAAGCCCCGGGCCGCGAGGTCATTCACCAAGCCCTCGCCTTTAATCCCGAGTTCTTCAACGCGATCTACACGGATTTGATCGCCGCTCCCAAAAACGCCCGCACCATCAAGGCCGCTCTCCAGCGCGTAGAGACCTACCTCGACGACCACCTCTGGGACCTGTTCCGTCCCCTACTCGACTATTTGGAGGAGGCCGAGTCCATGCGCACGGTGTCGGAAATAGAAGAGCACTTCAAGATGGAAGGCGCGGACTTCGCCTGCGAGTGGCTGGTTGAAAAGGGCTTGCTGCAAAAGATGTCAGCGCCGCTGCGCCTCACTGAAAAGAGCCGCGTAGAGATGCAGGAAGCGGCCTATTACTACGACGACGATGGGGCCGATTGGGGGCTGCATTAGCGTGAATTAGGAATTGGGAGGCTGCACTAGCACAACAGGACACATTATGGCTATACGAGACTCGATCGCCATTAAGGGCGCACGCGAGAACAACCTGCAAAACATCGACGTCAGCATTCCGCGCGATAAACTGGTCGTCATCACCGGCATTAGCGGCTCGGGCAAATCCTCGCTGGCCTTTGACACGGTGTACGCTGAGGGCCAGCGGCGCTTCATGGAGTCCATGTCCACCTATGCCAAGCGCTTTGTCGAGCAGATGAAGAAGCCGGATGTCGATTTTGTCACCGGGCTTTCGCCGGTCATTTCCATTGAGCAGAAGACCATCTTCAACAATCCACGCTCGACCGTCGGTACTATGACCGATTTGTACGAATACCTGCGGATGCTCTACTCCACGGTGGGTCAAGCCCACTGCCCCTATTGCCGCCGCCCCATCGCCTACCGCACGCCCTACCAGATGGCCGAGCACTTGCTGTCCCTGCCGGACGGGGCCGAGGTGGAAATCCGTGCGCCGGTTTTTAAGATCTACGGCGAGGACTACGCGTTTCTCTTTGACGACATTCGCACCAAGGGGTATCGGCGGGTGCGTATCGAAGGAGAGCTATGCGACCTGAGCGAGGAACTCGAACTCGACGAGAACGAGGATTTCCACATTGAGGCGGTTATCGACCGCTTCGTCATCCGCGGCGATCTGCAAAAGCAACTCCTCGCCTCCATTGAGCACGGCTTGGTGGTGGGTGAGAATTTTCTCAGCTTCCACTTGCTAAACCCTGAAATCGCTTCCGACCAGGAGGTGGAGGCTTTCTACGAAGGCTTTGGCTGTCCCGAGCACCGCCTCAGCATGGCCGAGCTGACTCAGGGTTACTTCACCTTCAACGAGCCGCTCTCGGCCTGCGTCACCTGTTCGGGCTTGGGTACCTATCTACAGGTCCATCCCGATCTGCTGGTACCCGACAAGAGCCGGAGTATTCTCGACGGTGCTTTTGTGCGCGAGGCGATTAACTGCGACCGCAATGGATGGGGCGGCCGCATCTTCTACAGCTTGGCCGAGCACTACGGCTTCGACTTGGACACGCCCTTTGCCGAGTTGTCCGACCGCATCGTCGATGTGCTGTTCTACGGCACCAGGGGCAAGCGCTTCACTATTGTCCTGCCGCCGGGCGCGACCGAGGGGCGGCGCTACAAAGGGCGCAAGGTTGCTTTCGATGGGGTCATCAACCAAATCGAGCGCCGCTATCGCCGTTATCGCCGTCAAGGGGTGGCGCATTCGGGGATGGAGGATTACCTGCGCAAGGTCATGGTCGAGTACGACTGCCCGGACTGCGGCGGCACGCGGCTCAAAGCCACGCGCATGCTCGTCACTGTGGCCGACCGCACCATCCACGATTTGTGCGAGATGCACCTGCAAGAGCTGCGCGATTTTCTCAGCGACGTTCCCATGCCCGTGCAGAGGAAGCAGGCCGGCGAGCAGATCGTGCGCGAGTTGGTGCTGCGGCTCGACCTCATCATGGGCATTGGCTTGGATTACCTCAGCCTCACGCGCCGGGCGGGGACCCTCTCTGGCGGCGAGGCCCAGCGCATTCGCCTTTCTACGCAGATCGGCTCCGGCCTGATGGGCATGCTCTACGTGCTCGACGAGCCTTCCATTGGCCTCCATCCCAAAGACAACGTCAAGATGATTGAGACGCTGCGCCGCCTGCGCGACGTCGGCAACACGGTCATTGTGGTGGAGCACGACGAGGAGACCATTCGGGCGGCCGATCACGTCATCGAGCTCGGCCCCGGCCCGGGCGTACACGGTGGCCGCATTGCCGCCGAGGGTACCATTCGCCAGATATTGAAAAATTCAGATTCCCTAACCGGCCAGTTTCTCACGGGTCGTCAGCGCATTGACGTGCCGGTTGAGCGCCGCCCGCTCAACGGCTGCAACCTGTATGTTCGAGGTGCCCGCGCCAACAACCTCGACGACCTCGACGTCAAAATTCCCTTGGGAGTCTTCGTCTGCGTCAGTGGAGCCTCTGGCTCGGGCAAGAGCACGCTCGTCCACGACATTCTCTACAAGAAGCTCTATTCCATCTTCCACGACAGCCGCGTGCTGTCGGGCGCACACGACCGCCTCGACGGGATCGAGCACGTAAGCGATGTGATCAATATCGACCAATCCCCCATCGGCCGCTCGCCCCGCTCCAACCCGGCCACGTACATCGGCTTCTACGACAACATCCGCCGCCTCTTCGCCGAGACGCCCGAGGCCAAGAAGCGCCGCTATACGGCCTCGCGCTTTAGCTTCAACGTCAAGGGAGGCCGCTGCGAGGAGTGTGGCGGCGAGGGCACGGTCACTACCAAGCTGCATCTGATGGCCGACGTGGAGGTGCCCTGCCCCACCTGCAAGGGCGCGCGCTACAATCAGGACACGCTCGACGTTACCTATCAGGACAAGAACATCGCCGAGGTCTTGGCGATGACCATAGAGGATGGGGTGGATTTCTTCGCCGACCAGCGGCTCATCGCCCACAAGCTAGGCGTACTCAACGATTTGGGGCTGGGCTATTTGCAAATTGGCCACCCGGCCCCCCTGCTGTCGGGCGGCGAGGCCCAGCGGGTCAAGCTGGCCGACGAGTTGGGCAAGCTCAAGCGCGGCAAGAGCAACCTCTATTTGCTCGACGAGCCTACCACCGGGCTACACCTAGCAGATATTCAGCGCCTGCTCGACAGCCTCAACCGCCTAGTCGAGGCTGGCCATACGGTCTTGGTCATTGAGCACCACCTCGATGTCATCAAGACCGCGGACTACATCATCGACTTAGGTCCCGAGGGCGGCCACAACGGCGGCCAGATCGTCGGGCAGGGCACTCCAGAGGAACTCGCCGAAGTGAGCGAGTCGTACACTGGGCAATTCCTCAAGAACTTCTTGAACTGAGCTAGGTACGCGGTTTCTCTTCTAACCTAACTTTGCACAGAGTCTTAGGTATGGGATGCTTCGACTCCGCTCCGCTGCACTCGGCATGACGTCATACTGAGCGCAGCGAAGTATCTCCTACCCGAGGGGCCGGTGTGTAACACCTCTCGTCAAATTTCGGACAATCTCGGCATCAGATCGACGAGGTTGCAGGGCTGGTTGGTGGAATCTAGCTGCGGCCCGATGAGCTTGTCCCAGCCAGTGGCGCACGCCCCCGAGGAACCAGGCAAGCAGAAGATGTAGGTGCTGTTGGCGACGCCGGCCACGCAGCGCGATTGCAAGGTCGCGGTGCCGATTTCCTCGTAGGACAGCACGCGAAAGACCTCGCCAAAGCCCTCGATTTCCTTGTCGAAGAGTACGCTGACGGCCTCGGGTGTGCCGTCGCGGCCCGTGAGGCCAGTGCCGCCGGTAGTGACGATGGCTTGGACGCGGGGCTCGGCGATCCACTGCGAGACTTGGGCGCGGAGCTGATAGATGTCGTCGGGCAGGATTTGCTTTTCGTGCAGGACGTGGCCGGCCGCTTCGAGGCGCTCGACCAGCAGTTTGCCGGATTTGTCGGTTGCTTCGTCGCGGGTGTCGGAGACCGTGAGCACGGCGATGCACACAGGGACGCGGTCTTGAGTCATGGTGTACCTTTCGGTGAAGGGGATACGAGTTCGATCTGGTAGAGCTTGGGCCACCGCTTGCCGGTGACGAAGAGCCGCCCGCCCTCGGAGTCGTAGGCAATGCCATTGAGCACCTCGGCGTTAGAGCCACGGCGGTCTTCATTGTTCAACAGCCCGGTCAGGTCGATCCACCCCGCGACTTGGCCTGTCGCTGGGTCGATGCGGGCAATGGTGTCGGTCTGCCAGATATTGGCAAAGACCTCGCCGGCGATCCACTCCAGTTCGTTGAGCTGAGATACGGGTCGGCCTTGGGCCACAACGGCGATTCGGCTCACCTCGGCAAAGGTAAATGGGTCGCGGAAGTACAGGGTCGCGCTGCCATCGCTCATAACGAGTAATTCGCCGTCGTACGTCAGCCCCCAGCCCTCGGTGGGATAGGCGAATTCCGCTAGCGGCTCGAAAGAATCGAGGCGATAGGCAAAGCCCTTGTTGGCCCGCCACGTTAGCTGGAGGAGGCGATTGCCGAAGAGGGCGAGTCCCTCGGCGAAGAAGCGGTCGTCTAGCTGGTGGAGTTGTACGACAGTTCCTGTTTCGAGCTCGACCTTGCGCAGGGACGACTGGCCGTACTGGCCGGTGCTTTCGTAGAGAAAGCCGTTGTCGTAGAGCAGCCCTTGGGTGAAGGCTGTGGGGTCGTGGGGGAAGGAACGGATGACTCGGTAGGAATACGTGAGGATTTCAGAGGGCTGTTGCGGCTGGAGGGCAGCGGGTTCAGCGCCGTCGTCAGACGGGGATAGACAACTGGCATTGGTCGCCAAGAGCAGGGCGATGGCAGTGGACTGTACTTTGCGGATCATGTAGGGTAAAATACGGGGCGCGGTAGGGAGGGCAAGGACAACCCAGCCGCTGCGCTTTCGGGTGCAGTGAGGCAAGTGATAGAACGATTCGCCATGCAGTTTTTTCTGGTCTAGGATGCGTAATTGACTTACTCTTGACGTATTACGTCATTCGTAATATTATGCCATGATCGTATCTTTTGCTGATAAGCGTACTGCGAACGTTTTCCACGGTGTACGCGACGGATCCTTTCCTATGCAACTCTTGCAACGAGCGCGAGGGAAGCTGGATCGCATCAACTCTGTGGCTAGCCTTCACGATCTTCGGGTACCGCTAGGGAATCGGCTCGAACGGCTCAAGGGGGATCGGCAGGAGCAGTACAGCATCCGCGTTTCGCGCGGCTGGCGGATATGCTTCGTATGGAAGGATGGGGACGCCTTCGAGGTTGAATTGAGTAACCACTATGAATGAGGAACGGAGAGGTAATATGATGAATGTACCCACAAATCGAGTTGCCACTCATCCCGGTGCTTTTCTTCTAGAGCAGATCGAGGAGATGGGGCTGACTGTCAATGGATTGGCGCGGGACATTGACCTGCCTGCCACGAGGCTCCATGAAATCGTTCACGAACGACGCGGCGTGACGGCTGAGACGGCGATTGCCCTTGGCGAGTACTTCGGCCAGACTCCAGAGTTCTGGATGAATGCCCAGAAGATTTATGAATTATCGAGAGCGTTGGTCGAGAATGGCGAGGAGATTCGTTCAAGGGTTCGCCGTCGCGCCAAGGATCGGGCTACGGCAGTATGACCTACTGGCGTCGAAAGCCGAGTGAGGAATCTAGATGACAATGAAAACTTTGGAACAGCATATTGAGATTACTCCTGGCATATCTGGTGGAAAGCCGCGCATTGCTGGACATCGGATTACAGTGGAGAACATCGCTATATGGCATGAGCGCATGGGCAAGAGTGCGGATGAGATTGCCACTGAATACGATTTGACGCTGGCGGATGTGTATGCGGCATTGGCCTACTATTTCGATCACCGCGCTGAGATTGACCAATCGATTGAGGAGAGTAAGGTATTTGTAAAAACGCTACGCCAGCAGACTTTTTCAAAGCTCTCTGAGAAGCTGCGAGAAAAGATGCAACGTGGCGAAGATTAAATTCTACACGGACGAGCATGTCTCAAAAGCTGTGGTGATGGGCCTCCGTCGAAGAGGTGTGGATGTATTGACTGTTCCAGAGGCGGGAACACTGGGAGCATCTGACGAGGCACATTTGAGAAGGGCACGAGAAGAAGGACGTGTCATCTTTACCCAAGATGATGATTTCCTCCGCTTGGCAGCAGCAGGTGCAGATCATACCGGGATTGTTTACACAAATCAAGAAAGTACGATCGGCGAGATCATCTCTGGTTTGATGTTAATCCATGGGGTATTGGAAGCGGACGAGATGATGGGCCATGTGGAATACTTTTGAGATGAGAGTTGAATTCAGCAGCGAAATGTCCGAGATCATCTTTGAAGTCACGGAAGACGAAATTGACGGTGGATATTCTACAAGTGCGCTGGGATATGGCATTCATACCGAAGGTGACACGCTCAAAGAGCTTTTGCGGGAGTATCTGTGTTGTGTGTCAAGCCTTTTTTATCCTGCTTTGGCTTGGTGTTGCACCCAAGGGGTTCGTCGATGGGCAATGGCGTTGAGCAGCAGGAGCAGCTTGCGCATCACCGCGACCACCGCGACCTTGCCGG